>CAZIOS010000023.1:0-41714 GCA_964540905.1 uncultured Conexibacteraceae bacterium
CCGCGCGGCCAGCGGCCCAAGCAGCTCCTCGCCGCCGTCGAGGCGAACCCGAAGGTCTCGATCGAGGAGATCGCGAAGGCGATGGGCGTCTCGCTCGGCCAGGCCCGCATCGTGGCGCGACGGCTTCAGGCCCAGGGCGCGATCAAGCCTTCCGGAAAGGGATTCCGCGTCGCCGGGAAGTAACGAGCGAGCTCGATGGCGAACCCGGCAGGGCATCAGGGCCGGACGCAACTTCCGCTCCTCTCAAGGGCGCCGTCGAGAGGCAGGGCACTGATCGGCGTCTCAATCATCCGCCTGCCAGCCGGCGTCGAACACGGGCAGTAGTACCGCGAGCTGCTGGGATAGCACCCGTAGGCCTTCAGCGGCGCCCGTACTTCAACGCTGGCGGACCGAGCCTACCCAGCTTCATCAATTGATCCCTGACCTTTCTCCCCCTGCTCGGAGTCGGGTTGGTATTGGCCACGTAGCGCTCGAAGAAGCGGGGTGCCGCCTGCTCGTAGCGCGGGTCGTCGTTGATGCCCAGGACGATCGTCAGCGAGAGCGCGCGATTGAGGGAGAGAGGATCGAGTGCTGAACCTGATGGGCGGAAAGCCGACCGGCATCTGATTCTCTCTCTGCATCAAGCCGACGTTAGCTCCAGACCGCTCTGGTAGTACGGTCTGCTAGTGGCGCGCTTTGGGTATGTCGTTCTGTCGGCAGCGGCGACGGTCGCTGCATTCGTCTTCGTCCGTAACCACTGGGACGTCTCGGTCCTGGGAGCGGTCTTGGGCGCGGCCATCGTTGCCCTACTCCTCCTCGGCCTCGGCCTGATGCTTCGCGACCACGAAGTGCCAGGCAGCGAGATCGGCCAAGCCCTCTTCGTCGGGATGTTGATCGCCGCGGCGATCGGCTGGTGCCAGACGGAACTCCAGAGCTCGATCGACGACGCGAGTCGCGAACAGGCACGCCGAGAAACCGAGCAGCGCGAACAGCAGAGCTTCCAACTGACCCTGAGCCTGCAGCATGACCTCGAAGGCATAGACCTCGAAAAGAAAAGCCTGCGGAACCTCTACCTGCGTGGCAAGGAGATGCGCGAAGCCAACCTGTCCGGAGCCCACCTCGAGCACGCAGACCTCACCGGTGCCGATCTCACCGAAGCCGAAGCCCAAGGTGCGCACGTGACCGAAACCGGCTTCGAAGGCGCGCACCTAAAGGGGATTCACCTTGAAAGCGCGGAAGGCGAGGGGGCTCACTTCGACTACGTTAAGGCGGGCGGCGCCAAGCTCGGACAGGTGTCGCTACCGCGAGCCGAGTTCGAGCACGCCCACCTTCGTCTCGCCTACATGGAAGAAGCCGAAATGCCCCATGCGTTCTTCGGCCAAGCGGAACTCAGGGCCATACAGGCCGCGCAATCGGTCATGCCGGCGGCGAGGTTCGAACAGGCGCATCTTGAAGAAGCTGACCTCGTCCAGGCAAACCTTCGCCGCGCCCAGTTCGAGAGGGCCAAACTGCAAGCCGCGCGACTCGAATACGCGGACCTACGCGAAGCCAATTTCGCCGGCGCTGACCTGCGCGAAGCAAAGCTGACGGGTGCCGAACTCAAAGGAGCGCAGTACACGGCGCGCACCAAGTGGCCAGCCGGCTTCGATGCGAGTGCGCATGGAGCCGTCCTCGTCCGCTGAACATTGGTTAAGATCAGCGAGGCACTTCTATAGTCGTAAAAAGAAACTATGTTGTCTCGCAACGTCCTCGTCCTTTGCGCACTCACCATTGTCTGCTGCCTTTCCCTAGGCGCGGGCGTCGCCGTTGCCGAAGAAGCGAGGTCGCCGACGCAGGCGCCGCCGATCGCAAAAGCCTCGGGCTTCGTGTGTCCCACCGGGCGCAACCCCTATGACATCCATGCTTGGATCCACGTGACCAAATGGTGCATCGTGCCTGGTGTCCGGGATCAGGTCCAGGTCAAGCTGCAGATGAAGATCCACAACGGCAGCAACACCCGCGATCTCGACATCAGCCAGGACCAGTTCCGGCTGATTGTTCGTCGCTTCGACAGCGCCCACTGGACGCCGGCCCGTATCGGAAGTCCCACCGTGGCCCAGCCGATTCATACGACCTATCGTGGCACCGGGGTATGGGCGATCCCGTCCGACGCCGAAGAAGCCTACGACACCATTCCCCACGAACCCAACAACCTCACCTTCGCGACCCACTGGTACGGGACTACCCTGGCGCCAGGCGCGACCTTCGTCCCGCATTTCCACTACGGCGACCTAGTCTTCTACCTGCCGAGGCTCCACCACCTGAGCCCATTGCAGGACATCGTCGGCATTGCCTTCATGCACGATTCCGACATCATCGCCCTCTGCGAACCCCATGTCTGGGGCGAACACGCCTACGCGGGCACCTTCTGAAGGCCACCACGGCCTACCGAATCGTTGTGCTGCGCCACTCGCCCGTGGC
Organism: uncultured Conexibacteraceae bacterium; assembly: GCA_964540905.1. Lineage (GTDB taxonomy): Bacteria > Actinomycetota > Thermoleophilia > Solirubrobacterales > 70-9 > VAYN01. Next base: position 2,440 of record CAZIOS010000023.1, read on the forward strand.
TTAGCCTCAAACCCCCATGCGGATCGAGTTCCTTCATGCCGGGTTAGATGGGAACGGCCCAGCTGGAGCCAGCGTGGCACGCGATTACGAAGGAGGAACTCCTCCATCACAGCCTTTCGCTCGTCGATCGGGTCGCACTGAACACCGAAAACCTCACGATCGACGAGATGGCGGAACAAATCGCCGAGGTGATCAATCCGGGCAGCGAGTCCTGAGAAGGCACTGAGTAGCCGAACTCCGAGAGGGGTCTGAATGGCGCTGGCGGAGAAGCAGGGCGAGCTTGCAGACCATGAGACTCAGTCTCGGCGAGCAGCCGGGTGACGATCGCCTCGCCGAGGCCCGGCGCCCAGCAGAGCGCATCACCGACCGGAGCGGACTCCATTGCCGGCTCGGGGTCGCGGAGCAGCGAGAAGACGTAGCGCTCGTTGGCTTCGAGCTCTTCGTGGACCTCGCGGCGGCCAGCGTGCGGGACGGTGACCGATCCCGCAGCCGGCGGCGCGGCGCCACCTGCGTCACTCCGATGGCGCCAACTGCGTCACTCCTGCGTCCCAAATGACCGCGAACCACCCCGCACCGCCGCCCTGCGTCCCTGGTCTGGGGCGGCAGTGCGTGCCTGTGCGGGCGCAGACGCTCCCGGTGAGCGATGGGCGTTACTGGGCTCGAACCAGTGACCTCCAGCTTGTCGAGCTGGCGCTCTCCCAACTGAGCTAAACGCCCCGGGCGCCTGAATCTAGCAGCGGCAAAGGGAAGGAGCCGAGCGCCGCCTGCAGGCTAAAGGCAGCGGCCTGCGCGACCGATGAGATTGGTGCAACTTTTCGATCCCTCCGGTGTTTATAGGAGCGTCGCGCGAGCAGCAACGGTTAGAACTTCCAAGCTCGAGGACCGACGAGCCAGCGGACTTCAACTTCTCTGGTGGTACGTCCTTCGGAAACAAGAGGGCCCCTCACGGGGCCCTTTTCCGTTCCCGGGGCGGGGATCAGAGATGGTCGCTGGGCAGGTGCCAGCGGCGCGGTGCGATCAGCCGCTCGATCTGCGGCGGCCCCCAGGAGCCGGGCTCGTAGGGCAGCGCCCGCGGCGGCGCCTCCAGGACCGGCTCGGAGATTTCCCAGAGGCGCTCGATCGCGGCCGAGCTGGTGAAGAGGGTGCGGTCGCCGACCATGACGTCGTGGATCAGGCGCTCGTAGGCATCGAGGGCGCCGGCGACGCCGCCGAAGGAGTCCTCGTAATTGAAGCGCATGTGCGCCGTGCCCAGTTCCATCGCCGGGCCTGGCACCTTGGCGAAGAAGGAGGCGATGATGCTGCCCGGGTCGCCGAGCTCGAAGGTCAGGTGGTCGTAGTCGAAGGACTCGGAGATCTGCTCGCAGTCGAGCGGGAACATCCGCCGCGGCGGCTGCGAGAAGGCAACCGTGAGCAGGTGGCGGTTCTCGGCCAGGCGCTTGCCGGAACGCAGGTAGAACGGCACCCCCTCCCAGCGCCAGTTGTCGACGAAGGCCTTGATCGCGACGAAGGTCTCGGTGTCGGAGTCGGCGGCGACGCCCTCCTCGTCGCGGTAACCGGCGTACTGGCCGCGGACGACGTTGGCGGGGTCCAGCGGCGACATCGAGTCGAAGACCTTCTCGCGCTCGACCCCGAGCGCCTTCGCCTCGAGCGAGACCGGCGGCTCCATCGCGACGAAGCCGAGCACCTGGAAGAGGTGGGTGACGACCATGTCGCGGAAGGCTCCCGTCCCCTCGTAGAAACTGCCGCGCATCTCGATCGAGAGCGTCTCCGGGACATCGATCTGGACGTGGTCGATGTGGTTGCGGTTCCAGACCGGCTCGAACATGCCGTTGGCGAAGCGCAGCGCCAGCAGGTTCTGCACCGCCTCGCGGCCGAGGTAGTGGTCGATCCGGTAGATCCGGCTCTCGTCGAAGACCGACCGCAGGTGGGCGTTGAGCGCGCGGGCGGAGGCGAGGTCGGTGCCGAACGGCTTCTCGGTGATCACCCGCGCCCCCTCCCCCAGCCCGGCCGCGCCCAGCGCCTCGACCGTGCCGGCGGCGGCCTGCGGCGGCAAGGAGAGGTAGTGCAGGAGCCCGGCCTCGCCGCCGAGCTCCTCGCGGGCGGCGGCGACCGCGTCGTCGAGCTCGGCGAAGCCGTCGCCGACGGCGGCGAAGCGCAGCGACTCGGCGAAGGGCTCCCAGGTGGCCGGCGAGAGGTCCTCGCGGCCCGAGGCCTCGATCGCGTTGCGGGCGAGCTGGCGGAACTCCTCCAGCTCGATCGCGTGGCGGGCGGTGCCGAGGATCCGGAACCGCCGCGGCATCAGCCCGACCTGGGCGAGGTGGAAGATCCCCGGCAGCAGCTTGCGCTTCGCCAGGTCGCCGGTGGCGCCGAAGAGGACGATGATCTGGTCCTCGGGAATCCGCGCCCCCGGCTTCGCGGAGCGGGCCGGCTCAGTGGCGGTGACGGCGCTCACGGACTCAGGCTGACAGATGCGGCCGCTGGCCTCGGGCGCGGCGGCGGCTTAGGCTGACCGCAGCGCATGGCCACTGGCAAAACCGACAGCGGGGTCGGCTTCGATCCTGGGGTGCTCGATCGGGTCGAGCGGCGATTCTGGGCCGAGATCTGGGGCTCGGTCCCGGCCGCGGTGGCCGCCGAGCAGGGGATCGAGCTGCGGCGGTTCGGGCCGGTGCAGGTGAGCCTGGTCCGGGCGCTGCCCGGGGCGCAGATACCGAACCTTGTCCTCGGCGCGACCGTGCCGGGGGCGCTCGACGGCCCCCTGGAGGCAGCGCTGGAGTGGGTCGAGTCGGCTGGGGCGCGGTGCTACGTGCCGGTCAACCCAGGGATGGCGGCGTCGGCCGGCGCCGAGGACCTGCTCAGAGCCCGTGGCTACGAGCCCGCATATCCCTGGATGAAGTTCGTCCGTGACGCCCACGAGCCGCGCTTCGAGGCACCCGCCGGGGTCGAGGTGGTCGAGCTCGACGGCTCCTCGCAGGAGCCCTTCGGAATGATCGCCGCCACCGGCTTCGGCCTCCCCGCCTGGGCGGCGAGCTTCTTCGCCGGCCTGCCGGGACGGGACGGCTGGCGCTGCTACCTCGCCCGCGTCGAGGGCACCGCCGCCGCCTGCGCAGCGATGCTCGTCGACGGCGAGACCGCCGAGCTCGGCGTCGCCGCCACCCTCGAGCCCGCCCGCGGCCACGGCTGCCAGCTCGCCCTGCTGCGCCGCCGCATCCTCGACGCCGGCGCCGCCGGCTGCCGCACCCTCTTCGTCGAGACCGGCGCCCGCACCCCCGGCCGACCAGCCGCCAGCTACCGCAACATCCTCAGAGCCGGCTTCGAGGAGGCCTACCTGCGGCCGAACTGGAGACGCTGAGGCCCGCACACCATCTAGGCTGGAGATGAAAATGATGCCGGGGAGAGCACGTACCGCGCGGCGTTGCCGTCCTTCTGTCGTCCGTGTCGCGATCTGGGCTTGGCTGACTTTGGCGATAACCGCGGCGCCAGCCCTGGGGATGCCAGGGCACGCTCGCTCCACCGACGCACACGCCTCCATCGTCGGCGGCTCGCCGGCCTCGGCGGGAGAATTCCCCTGGCTTGCCTACATAGAAGCCGAAGAACCGACCGAGACGTTCGCGTGCAGTGGAACCGTCGTCGCGCCCCGCATCATCCTCACGGCGGGCCACTGCGTGCAGGATCCGGAAACCGGAGTCGTCACCCCGTCCGCGGACTACCTGGTCGCCACCGGCGCGCTCGATCTCAGCACGCTGCAGCCGAGCAACGTATCGACCGTGTCGCAGGCGGTTCTCTATCCGGGCTTCGATCCCTCGAGGATTCAGGGCGACGCGGCGATCCTGGTTCTCTCGAAGCCCACCTCGGCGCCCTCGGTTGCCATCGCCCCTCCCGGCGGGGGCTCGCCACCGGCGGGAACCCGCCTCCTGGTCGCGGGCTGGGGGCTGACGGATCCCTCGTCTCAGGAAGCCCCAGCGGCGCTCCAGTGGGGGTCGACCGTCCTCCAGCGATCCACCTACTGCGGAAGCCGGGTCGGCAAGTACTACCCGTTCTTCTCGCCGGCCAGCCAGATCTGTGCCGTCTCCTCCCCCGCCCACCCGGTCGCCACCTGCCACGGGGACAGCGGTGGACCGGCGCTTGCCGGCTCGGCCGGATCGCTCGTCGAGGTCGGCATCACCAGCCTCGGCGCCGACTGCGATCCGTCCCTCCCCGACGTCTTCACCCGGGTCGACCAAATCTCATCCTGGGTGGAGCGCTGGATCGCAGCGGTGGAAGGCAGTGCTCCCACCCCGACCGTCAAGGCCCCCACCAAGCCCACCCTGCCGCTGTTGACCGTCTCGAAGACCCGGCAGTTCGTGGCCGTGGGCCTCGGCGAGGGTTTTCGCTCTCGCTATCGGCGTGGGTCGGGAAAACGGGTCAGCTGCGAACGGGTCGAAAGGGAAAAGGTCAAGTGCGGGGTGTCCTGGTACCAGGGTGGCGATGACTACTACGGCACGATCACGATCTACTACCTCGTCCACAGGGATCTCGTCTACTGGAATGACAGGTATCGCATTCACTGGGTGAGCGACCAGTGCTGGTTCCACAGCGGTCACCGGCAGACGTGCGCGATCCACACCCGGCATCGATAGAGCCGCCCGCACGATCCGACCCGCCCCTTGTCCTTCGTCGGCTCATATCTCTGGCGGCTGCGACAGCAGGTCGGCTCCGAGCTGGTGCTGATGCCGGGGGCGATGGTCGCCCTGCAGCGCCAGGACGGGCAGGTGCTGCTCGCCAAGCGCCGGGACAGCGGCGTCTGGTGCCTGCCGGCGGGAGGGGCGGAGGTCGGGGGCAGCTTCGCCACCGCGGCGGTCAGCGAGCTGGCCGAGGAGACCGGGGTCGAGGTCTCCCCCGCCGACCTGGTCCCATTCGCCTGCCTCTCCGAGGCGGAGCTGCATACGGTCAGCTACCCCAATGGCGACGTCACCCACTGCTTCGCGCTCTGCTTCCTGGCGCGACGATGGCGCGGCGAGCCGCAGGCCGACATGGACGAGATGACCGCGGTCCGGTTCGCCCCCCTTGACCAGCTGCCCGCCCCACTCGACCCACCCGCTGCACAGGCGCTGGCACTGCTGGAGGCATATCTCGCCGCTGGCAAGTTCCAGGTCCGCTGACAGCGCCAGAGCCAGAGGCGCCCACCGCTGGCGGCCGAGAAGGGGGCTCGCAGCTCGCACAGCAGCTCCTGCACAGGGCGCTCGGGACCGGGTCGTCCGCTGTGAGGTCGGAGTCCTCTCCTCCCTGTAGTAAGCCCAGATAGACGAAGCAAGCTGACGCTCAGCTTGACCGGCTCGGGGTCGGCTGCGAGGATCGCGGCGTGCGGAAGCGGTTACTGCTCATCGTGGAGGCTGGCGCTGGTCGGCAGCGTGTTCGGCGTCTGCGCGGCGGCTGGCCCGGCTGGACACAAGGTGTTCGTCGAGCGCGGCATCGTCACCCAACAGCCCGCCCAACACCCGCACACGATCGAACTCTCGGCCGACGGCACCTTCGCGGTGACGGGGATCCGCTGGCTAAAAAGGCGCTCCTCATCGGCCTGCTGTCGCTGGCTCTGCTGGCCGGCTGCGGGGGCTCCTCGGGGTCGACCACGGCGCAGGCGTCGCGCAACTCCAAGCAGGTGTTCCAGTGCCTCTTCCTGGCCGGCTTCAAGCCGGTGCCGGATTCGACCCACTTCGGCGAACTGGACCCAACGACCGGCAGCGCGCCCGGCTATGTGAACGGACTCGCGATGAAGCTGGATGGGATCTCCGAGCCGGTGATCGTCTCCTTCTACTCCTCCGCGGCGACGGCGGCGAAGTCGCACCGGATCGAGGCTGAACTGGCCCACGGCACGAGCGGCGGCAGCGCCACCCGCGACAACGTCGTCGTCTGGCACGCGGTCAAGGTGCCCGCGGCCGCGCTCACCAAGATCGAAGGGTGCGCCTTCAGGTAAGCCTGGGCTCGATGAGCGCGGCGGCCGCCGCGAGACCCCTCCCCCACTCCCCTACTTGACGGGCTTGAAGGCGCCCACCGAGAGGACGCTGGTGCCCCGCGCGCAGGCTTCGAAAGGGAGCGGGACGGAGCGCGAGGACGCCTGCCCAGGCGGGCTGACGCTTAGCCCGGCCGCCATCGCCGGGTGACAGGTAGCGGTCGGAATCGCGCCGGCCTCGACGATCCGCAGCTGCGCGGTCGCTGAACTGCCTGCGACCAGCTTGACGAGGCGGGGCTTCTGGCCGGGTTCGGGCTTGGCCCGCTGGCCGAGTCGCTGGCCGTTGAGGCCGATGGCGACGGCGGTGGGGAAGCCCGAGAGCGTGCAGGTCTGCCCCGAAAGGTTGGTGAACTCGAGCCGGTAATAGATGCTGCCGGCGGTGCCGTTGCCGAGCCCGTCGGGGATCCAGATCACAAGTCCCGCGGTGGTGCAGGGCGCGGTGGAAGCGGTGGCGGTGGGCGAGGCGACGGCGAGCGGCGCTGCCGCGACCGGCGCGACGACGGCGCAGGCAAGGAGACCCAATGCGAGCTTGACCCTCATCAGGCCGCCACCCTACGCCTCCGCTCCGCTGCGCACAAGCGCCAGCCGCAGAAATTCGTCGAAGAATCGTGGGCGTCATCACCAAATTCTTCAACGGACGGAGGGTGGGCACGCCTCCCCTCCCCACGCGCCCGTGCTCGCGGCAGCTATGCGCTGCAGGGACGCTCAAACCGCTCTGGCGAGCCGCAAAGCGCTTGCCAGAGCCAGAGGCGCCCACCGGAATCGAACCGGTGTAAACGGCTTTGCAGGCCGCTGCGTAACCACTCCGCCAGGGCGCCGGGGAAGCGGGATGAAGCCTAGCGGCGCCCGCGGGGATGCGGACCGCCGGGGCGCGGCGGGGGGTCAGCCCTCGTAGCCCTCGACCGTGCCGGCGCCGCGCTGGCTGGCGTCGGTGGGGTCGAGGCCGTACTGCTCGAGGGCGCGGCGCTGGCGCAGGTAGTCCCAGGCCTGGTCGAGCTGGACCTTGAGCTCGCCCATGCGGGCCTCCTCCGCGGCGCTGAGGCCCTCGCTCTCGTGGCGGTGGAGGAGCGACTCCTCCTCCTTGACGAGCTCGTCGATGCGGCTGAGAACCTGCTGGTCGTCCATCGCGCCGTAGGGTACCCGGGTGAGCGACTCGGCACACCGGCAGCCTCTGGCGGCGGAGCCGGCGGTGGCGATCGGGCGGGTGCTGCCGCTCTACCTCGTCGTCTTCATCGGCTTCGTCGGCTACAGCCTGATGATCACCGTCTTCACGCCGCTGATCCTGGCCGACGACGGCGGTCTGCTGCCGCGCTCGAGCTCGATCTCGGAGCGGACCGTCGTGCTCGGGGTGCTGCTCGCGCTCTACCCCCTGGCCCAGTTCGTCGGCTCGCCGATTCTCGGCGCCCTCTCCGACCGCTTCGGGCGGCGGCGGGTGCTGCTGAGCACGCTGCTCGCCAGCGCCTGCTGCTACGCGCTGATCGCGCTGGCGCTGGAGGCCCAGAGCCTGCCGCTGCTGATGGTCGCCTGCCTGCTCGCCGGCCTCTCGGAGGCGAACATCGCGATCGCCCAGAGCGCGATCGCCGACATCAGCCCGCCGGCCCAGCGCAGCCGCCTCTTCGGTTACGTATACCTCAGCTCCAGCCTCGCCTACGTGGTCGGGCCGCTGGCCGGCGGCAAGCTCGCCGACCCCGGCCTCGCCTCCTGGTTCGGCTACCCGACCCCCTACTGGGCGGTGGCGCTGCTGCTGCTCGGCACCCTGGCGCTGACCGCCGCCCGCTTCCGCGAGACCCACGCCCCCGCCCCCGGGACTCCGCTGGGCCTCGGCCGCGCCTTCGCCAACGTCGGCGCCGCCTTCGCGCCGGGCCGGCTGCGGCCGCTGTTCCTCGCCAACTTCGCCCTCTACCTGGCGATCTTCGGCTTCTTCCGCGTCTACCCGATCTACCTCGTCGACCACTTCGGGATGGGGATCTCACGCGAGTCGGAGTTCATCGCCTGGGTCGCGGTGCCGATCGTCGTCGCCAACCTCGGCCTCGTCGCCTGGCTCTCGCGACGGCTGCAGCCGCGGCCGCTGACCGTGCGCTTCGGCGCGGCGCTGGCGGTCTGCCTGGCGGCGGTGGTCGTCCCCCATCCCGAAGGGGCGCTGTGGGTGACGCTCGGCGCCTGCGCCCTGGCGCTGGCGGTCTGCCTGCCCTCGATGGCGGCGATGATCTCGGGTGCGGTCGGGCCGGAGCAACAGGGCAGCGCGCTCGGCGCCAACCAGTCGCTGCAGGTCGGCGCCGAGGGGCTCTCCGGGCTGGCCGGCGGCGGCCTGGCGGCGATCTCGACGGCGCTGCCGCTGCCGGCGATGGGGGCGCTGGCGCTGCTCGGCGCGGGACTGCTGACCCGGCCGGCGGCGCGCTCGGCAGCCGCCGCGGCTGACTAGACTGCCCTGCCGGTGATGTTGCCGAAGCGGCTGAAGGCGTTCTGCGAACACCGTCTGCTCGTCCCGCTCTCGACGGGAGCGGTCGTCACCCTGCTGGTCGCGGCAACCCTGCTCGGCGGCGGCCCGGAAGAGGTGCTGGGGGCGCTGCCGGCGATCCTGCTCGCCGTCTTCCTCGCCTGCGGCCGCTATCCCGGCGAGGAGCTGGTGCTGCGGCTCGCCGCCCCCCGGCGCGGCGCGCGGCCCCGGGCCACGACGGCGATCCTGCCGCTGCGCCCGCGCTGGCGCGGCCTCTCCCCCCGGCTCGCCTTCCTCGCCGGCAGCCGGCCCGAGCGCGGCCCGCCGCCGCTGGCCGTCCCGCTCACCCCCTAGCGCTCTCGACGCCAGCACGGCGCCGCGGGCGCCTGCCAAGACGAAGGAGACGAGATGAAGCGCGCCAGGCTGGTTGCGGCGCTTGCGGTGCTGATGCTCGCGGTCACCCCCACCGCGGCGCTCGCCCACGGCGGCAACCCCAACTACCGCTCGGTGATCGACGGCGTCACGCCGCGGGTCCCCGGGGTCGGTTTCGAAGTCCTCGACTACGACAGCTACTTCCAGCTGATGGACCAGCACGGTCACGAAGTCGTGATCTACGGCTACGAAGGCGAGCCCTACGCGCGCATCCTCAAGGACGGCACCGTGCAGGTGAACCAGCGCTCGCCGGCGACGTACCTCAACGACAACCGCTTCGCCGAAGTGACGGTGCCGCCGATCGCCAACGCCAAGGCGCCGCCGCAATGGAAGACCTTCGACGACTCCGGCACCTTCATCTGGCACGACCACCGCATGCACTACATGTCGACCACGACCCCGCCCCAGGTCAAGGACAAGAGCAAGAAAACGAAGATCTTCGACTACGAAATCCCGATCAGCGTCGATGGCAAGAGGGGCCAGATCGACGGCACCCTCTACTGGGTCGGCGCCGCCAACACCTCGAAGACCCCGTTCATCGTCGCCGGGATCGCGATCGTCCTGCTCGGCGGCGCCCTGGTCCTGGTCGTGCGGCGGCGACGGCGCGACGACGACGGCGAAGGCGGCGAGACCGGCACGGACCGGCCGCCCTCGGAGCCGACCAAGGAGGCCTGGTGACGGGGCGCGGCAACAGGGCGATCCTGGCGCTGGCCACGATCCTGGCGGCGGCGCTGCTGGCGCCCGCCGCGGCGCTCGCCCACGCCCAGCTCGAGGGCACGATCCCCGAGCGCGGCGCCGTCGTCAAGCAGGAGCCGCCGGCGGTGATCTTCCGCTTCGACGAGCCGGTCGAGGGCAATTTCGGCGCCGTCCGTGTCTATAACGCCCAGGGCTCGCGGGTCGACGAAGGCGACGCCTTCCACCCCAACGGCGAAGGCCCGCGCCTCGGCGTCCACCTCAAGCCGGGCCTGCCCGACGGCAGCTATACCGCCACTTACCGGGTCGTCTCCGCCGACGGCCACATCGTCTCCAGCGGCTTCGTCTTCTCGATCGGCAAGCCCGGCAAGGAGCCGGCCGAGTCGGTCGCCGAACTGACCAGCGGCTCCGGCAGCGGCCCGGTCACCGAGACCGCCTTCGGCCTCGCCCGCGGGCTCCAGTACGCGGCAATGGCGCTCGCCGTCGGCGGCCTCTGCTTCCTGCTGCTCGCCTGGCTGCCGGCGCTGACCGCGCTCGGCGGCGCCGGCGAGCGCTGGCAGGCGGCCTCGCGCGCCTTCCGCCGCCGGCTGCGGCGGCTGGCGTTGGCCGCCGCCGCGCTCGGCGTCCTCAGCGCCGCCGCCGCGATCGTCCTCGAGGGCGCCGAGGCCGCCGGCATCTCCGGCTTCTCGGCGCTGAAGCAGACGATCGTGCGCGAGACGCTGGAAACCAAATTCGGCACCGTCTGGGGCCTGACGGTTCTCGCCTGGCTCGCCTTCGGAGCGCTGGCGGCGCTGGCGCTGAGACCGGCGGCGGACGGGCGGTCGCACCGCGCCGGCGCCCTGCTGGCCCTGGTGCCGCTGGTCTACGTCGTGCTCGAGCCGGCGCTGGCGGGACACGGCAGCACCCAGTCGCCGGTGGCCTTCGACTTCCCGGTCAACGTCATCCACGTCGGCGCGATGTCGGTCTGGCTCGGCGGCCTGGCGACGCTGCTGCTGGTCGCCCCCCGCGCCACCCGCGAGCTCGAGCCGGGCGACCGCAGCCGCCTGCTCGCCGCCGCCCTCTCACGCTTCTCGCGGGTGGCGCTGATCGCGGTCGGGGCGATCCTCGTCACCGGGCTGATCCAGGCCTACGTCTACGTCCGCCACCTCGACGCCCTGATCGAAACCGGCTACGGCCGCGCGGTGCTGGCCAAGTTCCTGCTGCTGCTGACGCTGATCGGGATCGGCGCCTACAACCGCCGCCGCTCGCTGCCGCGGCTGAACCGGATCGCCGCCGGCGGCGAGGCGCCCGGCCGCGCCGGCCTGCTGCTGCGCCGGGCGCTGCGGGCCGAGGTGGCGCTGCTGGTCGTCGTGCTCGGGGTGACGGCGGCGCTGGCCAGCTACGCGACCCCGGTCAGCGCCCAGGGAGGCCCGTTCTCGACCGAAACCACCTTCGGCCCGATCCAGCTCGAGATGACGCTGGAACCGGCGCAGGTCGGCGCCAACGGCATCCACATCTACATGTTCGACGCCAAGAGCGGGGCGCCGTTCACGCCCATCAAGCAGTTCTCGGTGACCGCGGCGCTGCCCGAAAAGCAGATCTCGCTGCCGCTCGAACCCCAGTTCGCCGGCGCCGGCCACTACGCGATCACCAACGCCTTCCTCAACTCCGCCGGCGACTGGGAACTCACCGTCGTCGTCCGGGTCTCGGCCTTCGACCAGTACTCGAAGACGGTCGAGGTGCCGGTCCATTGACCGCCGTGCAGCCAACCGAACCGAAAGGAACACAGATGCGACGAATTTCGATTGCCGTCGCCGCGGCAACCCTGGCGCTGCTGGCGCCGGCCGCGGCGCAGGCCCACGTGAGCCTGCACCCGAACGAGGTTCCGAGCGGCTCCTTCGCCACCCTCGACATCCGGGTGCCGAACGAGACCGACAACGCCAACACGGTCAAGCTCGCGGTCCAGGTGCCGCCCGGCTTCATCGACGTCTCACCCGAATACATGCCGGGCTGGACGCCGAAGATCGTCACCACCAAGCTCGCCAAGCCGGTCAAGACCGATGACGGGGTCGAGACCGAACAGGTGCGCGAGATCGTCTGGACCGGCAGCGGCACCAGCGGAAAGATCCCGCCCGGGCAGTTCCTCAACTTCCCGATCTCGACCGAGATCCCGGGCAAGCAGGGCGAAGAGCTGACCTTCAAGGTCCTGCAGTACTACGACAACGGCGAAGTCGTGCGCTGGATCGGCGCCCCGAGCTCGGAAAACCCGGCGCCGCAGATCGACGTCACCGCCCCCGGCGGCGTGCTGCAGGACGTCGCCGGCTCGGAGACGGCGCCGCCGAACCCAAGCTCGACGGCGGGCGCGGCGGGCGGCGGTTCGAACCCCAGCTCCAACGGCGGCGCCAGCAAGGGCCTGGCGATCGCGGCGCTGGTGATCGGCGCCCTCGGCCTGCTGGCCGGCGGCGCCGCGCTCATGCGCTCGCGGCGTCCGCGGGGAGGCGCGCCGGCCTGAGGGAGACGGCGGGATGGCGCGAGAACTGCATCGCGCCGTCCTCGACCGGCCCGTAGCGCAGCGCCCGCAGGTCCATCGGGTAGTTCTGTTTCAGCTTCCAGGGCTCCTTCGAGCCCTGTTTCGGCAGCTCGGCCAGCGAGCGCTGGACATAGCCGGAGCTGAAGTCGAGCAGCGGCTCCTCGGTCACCGAGGGGTCGCTGACGTGCGGCATGCAGCGCTCGTAGCCGCCGGCCCGCATGTGGTTGAGCAGGCGGCAGACGTATTCGGAGGTGAGGTCGGCCTTCAGCGTCCAGGAGGCGTTGGTGTAGCCGAGGGTAAAGGCGAAGTTGGGGACGTCGCTCAGCATCATCCCCTTGTAGGTGAAGGCGCGCGCGAGATCGGGCTCGGAGCCGTCGATCGCCAGCCGCATGCCGCCGAGGAAGAGGAGGTTGAGGCCGGTGGCGGTGACGACGACGTCGGCCTCCAGCTCCCGCCCCGACTCGAGCTCGATGCCGCGCTCGTTGAAGCTGGCGATGCGGTCGGTGACGATCGATGCCTCGCCGCGGGAGATCGAGCGGAAGAGGTCGGCGTCGGGGACCAGGCAGAGACGCTGGTCCCAGGGGTCGTACCTGGGCTTGAAGTGGGTGTCGACGTCGTAGCCGGGCGGCAGCTCCTTGATCAGCCCGCGCCGCAGCAGCTTCTTCATCAGCCCCGGGCGGCGGCGGCTGAGCCGGTAGCTGAACATCTGCAGCAGCACGTTCTTCCAGCGCACGATCGGATAGGAGACGCGGTCCGGGAGGAAGCGGCCCAGCGCCAGCGCCAGCCCGTCTTCGCCCGGCATCGAGACGACGTAGGTGGGCGAGCGCTGCAGCATCGTCACCTGCGCGGCCCGCTCGGCCAGCGCCGGAACCAGCGTCACCGCGGTGGCGCCACTGCCGATCACGACCACGCGCTTGCCGGCGTAGTCGGCGTCGTCGGGCCAGTGCTGGGGATGGATCACGGTGCCGCCGAAGCGCTCGATGCCGGGGAACTCGGGCGTGTAGCCCTGGTCGTAGCGGTAGTAGCCGCTGCACATCAGCAGGAAGCCGCAGGTGACGGTGATCGTGTCGCCGCTCTCGGCGCGCTCGGCCTCGACCGTCCAGCGGGCCTGCTCGGAGGACCACTCGGCGCTGACGACACGGTGGTGGAAGCGGATCCTGCGGTCGATGCCGCCCTCGCGGGCGGTCTCGCGCACGTAATCCAGGATCGACTCGCCGTCGGCGATCGACTTCGCCTCGGTCCAGGGCCGGAAGCGGTAGCCGAGCGTGTGCATGTCGGAGTCGGAGCGGATCCCCGGGTAGCGGAAGAGGTCCCAGGTGCCGCCGAGGTCGGCGCGCGCCTCGAAGATCGCGTAGGTGGTGCCGGGGCAGCGCTGCTGCAGGTGGTGGGCGGCACCGATACCGGAGAGGCCGGCGCCGACGATCAGCACGTCGAGGTGTTCGGTCGACACGTTCAGCTCCCTGGGTCGGTTGCGGCCGGCTCCAACACCCGGAAGGCTATCCCGGCCCTCTGCAGCCTGGCGAGAAGGGCATCGCCCATCGCCGTCGCCGTCGTCACCTGGCCGGCGCTCGGCGGCAGCTCGTCGAAGGCGAGGCAGAGGCCGGACTCGGCCAGCATCTTCGAGGTCTCGCCGTAGCCCGGATCGCCGCCGGAGACCTCGGTGACGACCCGCTTGCCGCCGCCCTCGCCGACGAAGTTGACCTTGAACCAGCTCCGCGCCCGCTCGGCCTCGCCCGGTCCCTCGCCGGGCGACTTGATCCCGAGCAGCAGCCTGCGAGTCGGCGGCAGCGGCGCCATCAGCGCCACCGCCCCCACTCCGCCGGCAATCGCCCCGATCGTCGCCAGGCGCTTGGCGACCAGGTGATGGCCGTAGGTGAAGTCGGGCCCGTAGCGATCGAGCGCGGCGGCTGAGCGGCGGACGACGGAGCCGTCGATCGTCGGCAGCGTCACCGCCCAGCCGCCGAAGCGCGGCTCGCGGCGCAGCGCGAACGGCGCCGAGTGGACCTCGCGTCCGGCCGGGCGCCGCTCGTCGCGGCGGCGCTGTTTCGCCGCGGCCATGGTCTGGCGGGCGCGGGCGAAGCCGTTGATCGCCGAGTGGTAGGTGCCGCCGGAGAAGCTGCCGTTGGTCCGCGCGTAGCCGTCGAGCTTCAGCGGCACCCCCTCGGGCAGCTGCTGCACGGTGAAGTAGGCGCCGAGGTCGTGCGGGATCGAGTCGAAACCGCAGCAGTGGACGAGCCGGGCGCCGCTGCGCTCGGCCTCGGCGTGGTGCTCGACCCAGATCCGGTCGACGAACTCGGGCTCGCCGGTGAGATCGACGTAATCCGTGCCGGCGGCGGCGCAGGCGGCGACCAGCGGCTCGCCGTAGAGGGCATAGGGACCGACCGTGGTGATCACGACCTTGGCCGCGGCGGCGACGTCGGCGAGGGCGGCGCGGTCGGCGGCGTCGGCCTCGATCAGATCCGGCGGCGGGACGGCCGCGGAGCCGGCCGCGAGGCGGGCGCGGACCGCCTCGAGCTTGGCCCGGTTGCGCCCGACCAGCGCCCAGCGCAGGCCGGCGGGACCGCTGGCGGCAAGGTATTCGGCGGTGAGGCCGCCGGTGAACCCGGTGGCGCCGAACAGGGCCAGGTCGTATCGCCGCTGCGTCGCCACGCGGTGCATTCTGCCAAGCCATCGAAATTGCATGGCCACGTCCCCATATGAGGAGTCCGACCCACACCCCTATCCTCTGATTGGTGACCCAGGATTCGTCGACCGACCCCGGCACGTCTCCCGAGCCTGGAACCAGTCGCGGGCTGAAGATCGCGCTGGTCGCCGGCGGCGTCGTCGCGATCCTCCTGGTCGGCTTTGCCGTCGCCGCCTTCGCGATGTCCGGCGCCAGCCTCGGCTCCGACCCCGGCGCCCTTGCCCGGATCGAAACGCAGGCCTTCGGCGGCAGCGTCGAGAGCGTCCACGCCACCGGCCCGGGCGGCAAGCCGATCCCGGTCGCGGTCCACGGCGGCCGCCTGGTCCCGAAGCGGCAGCTGCGCCCTGGCCAGACGATCTCGGTCGACGTCGTCGTCAAGCGGCCGGCACTGGTCGGCTGGCTGGTCGGCAGCGAAGAGGAAAAGCACCTGACCCTGCGGGCGCCGGTCGCCCGGGTCCGCAGCCGCTGGCTCACCGTCGACCCCTCGCGGCCGCCGCGCATCCACTTCGACCGGCCGGTGCGCTCGGTCGCCTACGGCACCCCGGGCAACCTCACCCACCGCACCTTCTCGCACCCGCACAGCTCGGTCAGCCTCGGCGCGCAGGAGGCGGCCGGCACCGTCGTCATCGCCGCCGCGCCGCGCTCCTGGGAGCGGCTGGGGACGCCGCAGAGCGTCACCTGGTTCCCGGCCAGCGGCTCGCCCAGCGTCGCCGCCAGCCCGGCCCCGGGCGCCGACGTCTCGCCGGCGACGCCGCTGCGCCTAACCTTCTCGAAGCCGGTCGGCAAGGTGCTCGGCTCGGCGCTGCCGACGCTCTCGCCCGACGCCTCCGGGCACTGGCAGCGGGTCGACAGCCACACGCTGCTGTTCCGGCCCTCTGGCTACGGCGCCGGCCTCAGCACCGACCTCGAAGCCGAGCTGCCGAAGCCGGTCGACGTGATCGCCGCCGACGGCAGCCTGCATCGCGGTCGCAGCATCGCATGGACGATCCCGCCCGGCTCGACCCTGCGGCTGCAGCAGCTGCTGGCCGAACAGGGCTACCTGCCGGTCGATTGGAAGCCCGACGGCGGCGCCGTCGCCCGCACCCCCTCGGCTGAGCTGCGCGCCGCGGTCGAACCGCCGAAGGGCCATTTCTCCTGGCGCTACGGAAACGTCCCCTCGGGCCTGCGCGAAGCCTGGTCCGCCGGCAAGGAGAACGCCGCCACCGAAGGCGCGATCAAGATGTTCGAGGACCAGCACGAAATGGAAATCGACGGCAGCGCCGGCGCCGAAGTCTGGGACGCGCTGCTGAAGGCGTCGATCGCCGGCGAGCACAACGCCGAACACGGCTACAGCTACGTCTCCGTCAGCGAGACCCTGCCGGAGCAGGTGACCCTCTGGCACGACGGCAAGACGATCTTCACCGCCGCCGCCAACACCGGCATCCCCGGCGCCGAAACCGAACTCGGCACCTTCCCGGTCTTCGAGCACCTCGAAGAAACGACGATGAGCGGCGAAAACCCCGACGGCTCCCACTACGAAGACCCGGGGATCATGTGGGTCAGCTACTTCAACGGCGGCGACGCCCTCCACTCCTTCGACCGTCCCTCCTACGGCAGCCCCCAGAGCCTCGGCTGCGTCGAGATGCAGCTCGAAGACGCGGCCAAGGTCTGGCCCTACACCCCCGTCGGCACCCTGGTCACGATCGAATCCTGAGTGATCCCGGAAACGCTGCACTGGCCCATCGACCCCTATCTCCTCGGCGCCCTCGTCCTGGCGCTCGGCCTCGCGATCGGGATCACCGGCCTGCAGATCAAGCGCGGCAGCGCCGAGCGCCGGCGCGACCGCCTCTACGCCGAACGCCGCCGCGGCGAAGAGCCGCCGCCGGCAGCGCCGCAGCAGGCCGCCACCGTCCTCGAGTACCTGGGAGCGGCGGTGGCCTTCCTCGGGGTCGTCGTGCTGATGCTGGCCTGGTCCTCGTCGGCCGGCCAGAGCTGAGCGCCGCGGCGCGAGTCGCTTCGATCGCGCCCGAGGTTGACCGCGGCGAGCAGCCTTCGTAGGCTGGGGCCGTGCTCAGGCGCCTCGCCATCGTCGCGGTGCTGGTCGCCGCCATCGGCGTCGCCTTCGTCACGGTGGCCAGCGGCGCCCCGCGCAAGGTCTACGTCGAGCGCGACATCGTCAGCCAGCAGCTCGCCTACCGCCCCCACGCGATCGGCCTCTCGGCCGACGGGACCTTCGCGATCACCGGCATTCGCTGGCAGAGCTACGGCGGCTCGGCCGCGCGGGCGAAGGCACGGGCCTACGTCCGCGGCTGCACCCCGGACTGCGCCCAGGGCCGGGTCTACCGCCCCCGAGCCACCCTGAGCCTCAGCGCGCTCGTCCCCTGCCGGGGCGTGACGATCTACTCGCAACTGCGCTACGTCCTGTACGGGCCCCTGCCGGCCGGATTCCACCGCAGTGGCACCGAGTCGCTGCGGCCCCTCGGCGAAGAAAACGGCTGCTGAAGCGCGATCCCAGCTATGTGGGGACCCGAGCGAGCGTTCAGCCGCGCTGCGCGACTAGCTCGAGCGTCGCCGTGCGGTGGGCCACAACCCGCTGGCCGGCTTCGTCGGTCAGCGAGATCGTGAATCGCACCTCGAGCCTGTGGCGCCGCGCCAGCAACGTGCGCGACGGCCCGGAGAGCCCCAGCCCAACCGTCTTGTCCTTGCCGGCGCTGACCTCAAAGCGGGTCGAGCCCAGCGACACCGGCGCCCGGTGGCGCCGAGCTCCGAGCGCGAACGGCTTGACCGTGGCGGCGCGGACGACTCCGTGGCCCTTCTGGTCGAACCGCAGCAGGAGCTTCAGGGAGGAGCCGTCCGAGGCGACCCAGGCGCGGAAGGCGAGCAGGCGAAGCACGTGAGAGGCGTGCGGGCCGGGGCCGCCCGAGCCGCCGGCGCCAGCGCCGGCGGCGAGCGCCAGCAGGTGGCCGTGGAGGTTGACCCCGTTCGGCGCCGCCGGGGTCCCGGAGTAGTCGCTGATCAGGTAGTACGCGCTGCAGCCGTCATCGCCGATCTCCTGCTGGGTCAGGACCCACCAGCCCCAGGCGAGGTAGCTGACGCCGTGTTCGTCGGCCCAGTTCATGTATTCGTCGTCGAAGCCGCTGGGCCCGCAGACGTCCTGGTCGAACTCGCCGGTGACGACCGGCACCCGTTTGGCCACCGGCGCGACCTCGGCGTTCCAGCAAGACGGGCGTTCGCAGGCCTCCCCCTGATAGTTGTGGAAAGAGGCGGCGAGCTGACCGTCGGGGTCCGACGGCTCATGGCTCAGCCATTCGGAGAGGTTGTTGGCGTAGCCGAGCCCACCGAGGAGGATCGGCTGGCGGGCGCCGGTGCTGCGGATAGCGGTGACGAGAGCCTGCATCCCGACTGCCTGATACGTGGTGCCGTTGGGAGGATTGCCGTCCGCGACCGTCGGCACCGTGCAGCCCCCGGACTCCCAGCACGACCAGCCCACGGGATGGCTGGGGTCGTTGACTTCAGCCGGCGAGTAGGGCTCGTTGAAGGCGTCGAACACCACCGCCGGGTCGAGCTTGAACGTCGAGGCCACCGAGGTCCAGAATGCGGCTGAGTGGTCATCGGGCATCGGCCGCTGGCCGTCGGCGACATGCGAACCAGGCGCGCTCCAGTGCAGGTCGAGGATCGCGTACAGCCCCGCTTCGTTCAGGTCCTCCACGTATTCCTCCACCGCTTTCTGGTAGCCGCTCTGCGTCAGCGTTTCAGAGCTCTGCGAGCTGTTCGGCTGGCCGTTGAGACCCAGCCAGCAGTCCTCGTTGAGCGGGACCCGCACCGCGGTCGCGTGCCAGGCGGCGATCGCGGCGGCGTCGGGCGCGTCCATGTGCCCGTCGTCGTAGCCATACCCGTCCACGCAGGCGTACTCGAAGCTGGCGTGATTCACGCCCAGCAGCCGCACCGTCTGGCCGGCGCCGTTGACGAAGTGGTTGCCCTGGACCGAGATCGACGGCGGCGACGCTGCGGCGGCGGCCGGACCGATCGCCAGTACCGCGATCGCACCGATCAGCCCAGCGAGGACACGCGGGTGCCAAGAGGACGAACGGACAGAGACAGATCGCCTTCCTCGCATCGACAAAATCTAGACGGCAAGGCACCAGCGCTGGCTTCCACGCTAAATTGACGGTCCCACGCGGCTGTAGCTCAGCTGGCTAGAGCGTCTGCTTGCCATGCGTACGGTGCAATCCGGGGTTCTCGGCTCCACAGAGCCAATAAGTCCGCGATTTGCCTCCGAATGCGACTTCCGTTCTGCGGGGTATTCAGGCACGATTCGGAGACATTCGGGCGCAGAATCGAGGCTGTGGCTAAATACTTGACAGTGCCCCGTGGCCCGCATAAGGTCGAAGGGCGGGGACCGAAGGTGATCACACACCTTCAGCCCCCTAAGCGACCGGCCGAACAGAGCGACCGACGCCTACCGCAGGTTTCTACGCCTGCCCACGGCATCCTTGCCTGTTCTCCGGTCGAATCGGATCGAACCAGGAGGAACAGAGACTCATGGGACTGAAAACGGTAGTCCTGACGAAGCAGCATTGCCGCGCCCTAAAGCGCGAGGCGTGGCGAGGGCTTGAGAACTCAATCGGGGAGCGCCATCTTTGCGACGGAGGCACAGAAGGCGAAAAGGAGGAGAAGGATCTTCTCGCCTGCGCCGACGTTCTGGGGGCGCTGAAGTGGGGCTGCCTTCCCGGGAGTTCCAAGGAGGACTCCAAGCATGAAATCGCGTTCACGCCAGCGGCGGTGGCTTGGGCGCGGCGAGTCCGAACGGAGGTGCAGGAGCACGCTGCCCATTTGGACGGAACTTCCGAAGAAGGCAGCTACGACTACCGCGCGAAGGAGGCGTTCCTGCTCCACACTCTCGGCTACGTGCTCAAAAACATCGACACAGAGGAGGAGGCCGATGGATAAGCCGAGCCAAGCCGAACACGACCAGCTTCAAGAGGCGCGGGGGGTGATCCTTCGCGCCTCTTGGACGCCCTCTCTGAAGCCACACGAGCAGAAGCGGCTCGCCGATGTTGCGGAGATGCTGGATGAGATCACGACCCGGCGAAAGCCTGAGGCGCCTCCAACTGAGACCGTCTCAGAAGACGAGCCGGAGGGTGGCTGGGCCGACGCACCCGACTTCCTCACCGTGGATGAGGCCGCAGAACTCCTGCGCCGCCATGTCTCCACCGTCTACCGCCGTCTGGAGCGCGGCCATTGGCCCTTCGCCTGGAAGGACGGCAACGACTGGCGAATCGAGAAGGACGCGCTGCGCGAGCATCTGAAATCAGCCTCGATTCCGACGCGAAAAGCGGCCTCAGACCCGATGATCCAGACCAAACGCGTTAGGTTCGACCGGGAAATGGATGAGGCACTTAGGAGGGTCGGCTGAAGTGTTCTCCCGCAAGCGACTCACGCTTGGCACTATGGCTTGAACTCGCCCGCCACCTTGTCGAGATTGGAAGTTGACCGCCTTAGAGCGCTGGCTACTTGAGCGCCGGTCCATTGGAAGTCGGGATTTGCGTCAAAGGAATCCGCAGCGGTTAGCAATGCTTCCTGGGCTGACTTGAAGTCGGCTTCAATCTCCTTCTTTTCCTGCTCGTTCATGCCCCTGACGATAGCGCTGCAAAGTCGGTAACGCGCTCAAAAGGCTAAGTGTCAGGCCACTCGTAGCCTTGCGGGGAGATTTATTCCTATCCCACAAGGAGGCGATTCGTGGCGACCACGAGCACCCACCAAATCAACGCCGGGCAGAGCTTGTCGCTTGAAGTGCCCGTGGAAAAGGTCTTCGGGCTTCAGGGATCGACCCTTGTGCGCTACGGCGTGACGCACACGCTCCTAGCCGAAGGCGAAAGCACCGAACCCAGACAGGCCGGCGTCACCCTCGACGCGATGAATGGCGCTTGCCGCGCGACGGTCACGAACATGCCGGGCTACTGAGATGGCCGACGAAAACACCACTCTCGAAATGTGGGGCCAGGAGCTTCCTAGCAGCCTCCAGAATCACGTTCAGCAGATGGCTCGCAAGTGGGACGAGAACCTTCCCGAAGAGCAGCGCGAGCACGTCGCCGCGCTCAATGCCTTTGCTAGCTACGTCTCGACTTGCGGGAAGCAGGATCAGCGCTTTTGGGCGCTCAGTCAGACGAGTGCCTGTCTGGGCGGTTCCCTGGATAACTACGCAGCGGGTCCAATGCAGCGGGAGTTGCTGGAACGCCTCGGCGGCGGTTTCGGGGTGCGACCGCCGGCACCGAGCACGACCCTAGACGAGCTTGTCGGTGCCGCTGTCGCGGACGTGATCGCCTTTCTCCGCGAGAGCGTGACTGCGAGTCAGGCCGAGCTGGCCGAGGCTCGCGCCGATGCAGCTCGCTTCGAGGTCGATATGGCGGCCGTAGCTGAGGCCCAGCAGGAAGCGGCCGCAATGCGCGGCCGACTGGCCGAAGCGCAGGAGACGAGCGAGAGGCTGACGGAGACGGTCGAACTCCTGAAAGGCCATCTCGGTCCGAACGCTCCAGCGGCAAACTCAAAGAAAAAGCGCCGCCGCACGAGGGTTCCCGACCATCCCGGCGTCTACTTCGAGGATCGCGACGAGGGTCGCGTCTACGAAATCGGCTGGCAGGAGGACGGGAAGACGCGCTGGCGCAAGATCGGCCTGGAGCTTGACGAGGCGATCAAAGCTCGCGAGGAAGTCACCACTAAACAGAAAGAGATGGCCGCCGTATGAGCCTCCCATTTCAGAGCGAAGACGAAGTTATCGAGGCTGCCAACGGCGAGTATGGCGACGTTCGCCAGCGCGAAGCCGAACAGCTCATAGCTCAATTTCAGGCAGAGCAAGCCCAAACCGAACACAGGGATACCTTTGTTCGGGAAATAGAACGTCTACAGGAGCACACCGGGCGAAATCTGACCTCCAAAGAGATTCAGGACTACTGGCAGCGCATTCCAGACGGAGAGGTTCCAGACCTCATAGAGACTTTCGGCGACGAGGCCGGCAGCCGTACGTCCGACGAGAGAGAGCGAGAAGCCCTCACGGCCGAGCACGTCGAGGACGCATGGAATCCCCCCGTAGACGCCGAGGAGAGCGTCCTATGACCGACAAGAAACCCAGCCGACTTGCCGATGGTGACTCCCGACTTGGAGACGGCTCACAACGGCTTGGATCGGATTCGCCAGTGAAGTCGAATACGCAGACTGACCAAAGGACTGAGAAATGACCGGTACGCTAGAAAACCCAGTTATCGGCGAACTGAATGCGACGGGCGACCCGAAAATCGTGGAACTGGTCAAACAGTTCAACTCGCTTCTGAACGGCGAAAACAAGCTTGCCAATGCGTCTCTTGAAAATCCACGGCAGGTAAAAGTTTATGCGCCCACGATAATCGCGGGAGAAGAAAGCAGAACCAATACGGCCTTCGGAACTTTGACGACTCCAGATGAAATCTCCGGAATCGTAGTTCCCACGAACGGCAAGATAGTTCTTAATTACCGCGCCCATGTGAAACAGTCGGTCGAAAGTGCTGGCGCCGTGGCTCTTTTTCTCAGCACTAACCAAGTCAAAAATCACATATCGGAAAAAGTGGAACTCCCCCTCACCGGCGCTGGAACGTCGTTCCTCATCGTGAATACCCACAGCGCAAGCTTGGGGCTTGAAGGAAACAGTGTGGGGGGTAGCACCCCCGACGCTACTACCGGCATGGTGATCGCGACCGGACCGATGGAACTTTTCGCCGCGGCCGGGACCTACACGCTTTCAGTGCAATTCAAGTCGTCGTCGGGCTCCGTTACCGCGAAGGAACGGAAGCTCTTTGCTGAGGTTCATTCAGCAACTGGGGTCTAACAGCGACGAAGACGAGCGTGTACGGTGCCATTTGCTCTCTCCCACACACGCATCCCACAGGCATACCCCTCTACGTTGTCCCCTGGATATGCCGGAGCTTCCAATTCTGATCCTCGGATATATAGATGACAACGGAACCGGCGTTGTGAGAGCCGATGACATCCAGTAATGGCCTTAGGGAAAGCAATCGCATGTTCGGCTACTCTCCATGCCCGTGCCTTCGTTAGCGGTGGAAGTTGCGCTTGTACGCTCGGACCTCCAAAGGCCAGCAAGACCACGGTGAGCAACAGAACTCGTTTCACGGCAGGCTAGAACAAACCTTGTAGATAGTGGGTTCTTGCTTGCATCCCGTGATAACGAGGTCGGTGCCACTTTCAGGCATCGTCACTTTGAGAACCACCGGCTCCCCTTCCACATGGACCTGACACACGAACTTTCTGCCGTCTTCCTTCGCACAAATCGCCCCTGAAATAACGGCTCGTTGATCTAGAAGAGAAGCTACGTCGCTTTCGGTTACTTCGCTTGAACTTCCGCAACTCACTCCGAATAGCACCAGCGCCAGCAAGACCACGGCAAGTAGCAGCGCGCGCTTCATGGCCATCGCGAGCAGTTGGAGATCGCTTCTTCGCGTTTGGCCGCTTCGTAAAAGACGAAACGGGGTTCTTTCGCTCGCCAATCGCCGTACTGGCCAGCTTCAGAGCCAGTTGCGTATGCGGTTGGATAGCGCGCTTCCGCTGCTTGTAAGCAGTTGTGGTAGTGCATCTCGCCACCGATCCATCCCCCGACGAGCAATAGGACGATTGCCAAGGCTCCAGTTCCAAGCGCGACCCCCTTCACAGGGCGAAAGGCTACATGGCTGCCCTCTAAGTGTCAGGCCGCTGCAAGGATCAGAAGAGATCGAACAGCCCTCGAAGGGAGCAAAACTTGACTATCCGCGTTGGCCTCAGAAACAAGATGCCCGAGCTGGCCTCTGGGAGCCGTCACGCGCGGGCAAATCTCCAGATCGTCGCTGACTGGATGCGAGAGCAGGCCAGGTCGCCATCCGAGGGAGACCTACTGGACGCAGCCGAGAGGATCGACGCCTTCAGTCAGGGGAAGAAGAAGTGAAGCTCTCAACCCATCAGCGCGTCGCACGAGCGCTAAACAGCAACGGCGGCATCGCTGCGCCACCCGCTGCCGGCCCACCCCGCATCGGAGGACAGGGGCTGAATAACCCCAAACTTCCCGGTCGTCGGAATGGCGCCAACGGATCGGGAGGCGGTAACAGGGGCACTAACAAGGCGCCTGGCGGCAACGGGGGTGGTGCGCCTTCAGCCCCGTGGTACGAAGGGCCAAATTCTGAGGCAGAAGCCAAACGCACGGCAGCGGCAGAAGCCGGCTTGGCAACTAACCCACTGATTAGCTCTATCCGGGGCGAAGAGCGCGCCTCGCGCCAGCGGCAGCGCCAGATCGGCGAATGGTACGGCCAGCTCAACCAGCAGATCGGCCAAGACGCGGCGGAAGCCAGCGCCGCCTCAGCCACCGCCAACTCAGCTCTTCAGAAACAGCTTGAAACGGCTAACCAAGGCTCACTGGCCTCCCAGGCTCAGATCGGGGCTCAACAGGGAGAATTCGCCAAACTCGTCGGCGCTGCTCCGACCGCCTTCACCCCAACCGACCAAGAAGGCGCAGCGGCGGGAACTCAACGGGCGTACGCCCAAGCTGCTTTGTCCGCTCCCATCATCCAAGCGGGAGCTTCGCAAGGAGCCTTCCTCCGCAACCAAGCCGCCAACGCTACCCACGAGGGAATCTTCCAGCGCCAGCAGGAGGCAAACCGGCGCCAGAACATCAAACAGGACTTGCAAAAGGCCCAGCAGGCGAAGGGAGAGGCGCGTGTCGAAGACTTCAACAAACTGAAGGAAGCCGCACAGAAAGGTGAGACCGAGAAAGAAGCCTTCGGTCTCAAGAACAAGGAATTCAACACCGCTCAGGCCACTGCTGCCCAGCAAGCGAAAATTGAAGCTGAAGAACGGGCCGAAGGCAAAACCCAGAGGGAAATTGAAAACCGTTGGAAGCAGCGGGAACTCAACGAAAATAAAGCCGCGCATGAAAACGGAGGCGGTCTTACTCCCGACGAGAAGGCCACGCGCCATGAAGCGTGGACGAATGCTTGGCACGCCGCAGTTGCGTTGTACGAAAAGAAGCAGTGGAAGAATTGGGGCGAACTTCAGCGGGCGCTTGAGAAGGAAAGTGAAGTAAGTCCTACTCAAGCTGCCAGAGCCGTTGCAGTCATTCGCAAAAGGTACGAACACACCGCCCACCTTCCGGGCCTCTTCTAAAATGGCCTTCGGACCCCTCAACGCAGCCGCGAGAGCCGCAGCCAGAGCCGCGAAGGGTGGTGGCAAGCCCCCTCCAAAGCCGCGTGAAGTCGCAGGCCCCTACCGTTCGCAGTCCTCCAATCCGAAGATCCGTTCGGAAGCGACGGCGAACGAACATCGGACGGTGGCTCCTGGACGGACGCCGGTACGGCGCGTCACTTCTCCAACGAAGCCCGACCTAGCGAAGGTGCTCAAACTCCTGACGGCTCCTCCTGAGAGTCCGGCGACGGCTATCGAGAATGCGAAATTCCACGGTCTCACTCCTCCCGCGTCCCTTCATCGGGAATACGGAGCCGAGGCGGTCAAAGCCGTCGAAAAAGCACGCGAGAAATACATCGCCGAACGGGAAGGCATCCACGCCGACCCCCTGGCCGAATTCGCTATCTCCACTGCTGCAACCGCAGGGTTGGGTGCTGGGGCGAAGCTCGGAGCAGATGCAGCCGAGGAGGGTCTTGGGGCACTCCTTAAGAGCGGCGCAGCTCGCGCCGGTTCCAAAGAGGCCACCGCCGGCGCCGTGGCTGCTGAAAACGCTCTGAAGGCTGCAGCTAAGGGAACGGCCTCTAGGCTCCAGGGTCTTCCCAAGCAGGTTGCAGAGGACGCAAGAGCCGCGAAGGAAGTCCCTCTGCGGAAGCTTCGGTGGCTCAAAGAATCGCCCCAGAAATTGCGCCAAGCGCCAGCGAGGATGAAAACTGCAGCCTCTACGTCAGAGGGACGTAAGGCGGCTGCCAAGAGCGCAGGACGTACCGCTATCCACCACCCCGTGAGAACCGGACTACCGGCAGCCGCAGCACTTCCCCCTGGCGCCATCACGGTCAACGGGTTTGACCCGGGCCAGCGAGCCCGCGCCTTTTTCGAGGGAACCGGAGATGCGCTCTGGGAGCATCCCAAGCAGACGCTTGAAACGACGGGCCACGGAGCGCTTGGATTGTTGACCTTCCCGCTGGCCACCGCTGGCGCTGCCGTCTCATCGGCGAAGCAAGGGAACCTGGACCCGCTGGAGGAACTGGGCGAAAAATACAAGGAAGGCACCGAGAAAATGATCGGGGGCCTCGCTTCTGGCGATCCCTCAAAAGTGGAGCACACGACGCTCACTGAAACTGGGCTCACTCCCTTCTTGCCCGTTCCCCACGTGATCAAAGCGCTGAAAGGATCGAAGACCTATGAGGAGGGCATCCGAGCGCCAATTCGCGATGTAGTCGAGGCCCACCGCGCCGGGACGCGAGATAAGCGCATTGCGGCCGAGGCGAAAGCCACTGAAGCCGGCGATTTCGTCCCGAAGAAAGGTGTTCTCAAACACCGAGGAGACGCCGAAAAGGCAATCCGGCAATCCGTTGCAGATACGGCGCGACCCGGAGAGAACTACGTACTTCGGCGAACTGGAAACCTGATCGAGAAACAGCGCTCGCGACATGCCGTCGCGCGCGACGTAGCCCGGATGCAGGAAAAGGGCGAATACCACGGCAAGGACGCTGCTAAGGCAATCCGCCGGCATCTCCAGAAGTCGAAGCTGACCGATCAGAGCGCACAGAACGCCGGAGACGTGTTGCGGATCTTCGCCAAGTACGGGATCTCCCACGACGAGGCAACGGGGATCGCTCAGGTGGCAGCCCTCCATGACAGCTTCGGAGCGATTGAGCACGGCGACATTCCCATTGGGGTGCATCTCGATAGACACGCAACCAAATGGATCCTCGACCACCCCGAACTTTTCCACGATGAGCACTTTCTCGCTGCCGTCCATGCCTTCAACGATCAAGCCGAGGAGGTGGGCACTTCCGAGCGCAATCGCTACCTGGCAAGTGCGAACAGCATCGTCAACCCACGACTTGAGCGCGAAGGCCGCGAGCGCATCTTGCTCCCTGAGGAGCGTGTACCGGCAGAGAGCCTGAAGTACCTGCCGAAGAAGAAGGGTCAGTGGACGCGCGCCCAGGCGCTAGACCTCGCCGTCGAGCGGGAGAAAGAGCTACATGTCCTGCGCCAGCGTGGCGATACCGCAGCGGCAAAGAAACTAGAGCGCGAGCAGCGCGGGCTCATGCTTTCTCTCAAGGGACTGATGAAGCCGCCGGAGCACGGTGGCGCCGAGGGTGGCGTTTCGACTACGCGAGCTGTCGCCTACACCCCGCAGATGCGCGATGCCTTCGCCAAAGAGATGGCCGCAGCGCATCGCGAGTTCCATTACCGCAAGCCAGCCGCCTACGTCGCCGACGCAATCCCCAGCGGTCTTCAGGGCGCAGAAAAAGCACCGGACTTCGGGGCGCGTGGCAATGTGCCGATCACGAAGATTTGGCCGTCAACTGGAAAAGCCGCCGCGAGTGGCAACGCGGAGTCGTCGTTTGAGTCGTTGCTGCATCACTCGGTAGAAGCGCCGAGGATGCGTCGAGCCGTCGCCGAGGGACTGACTCGGATCTTCGACCGCGCCAGTCGCAAGGTCGCTGGCAAACGGGAGCTAACGCTGAGCGGTGTGGCTCGTGCGATCAACAAGCACGAAGTTCCCGCCGGGACGATCTTTGTCCGACCGCAAATGCTCAAGTCAGCGCTTGAGGGCGACTACGCGCGAAGCTCAGAGGGCTTCTACGCGGAGTTGAACAAGGAGATCGAACACGGCCAGAAACTCGCTCAGTCCAACGCTGAGGAGCTACGTGGCGAGATAGCGTCCAACGAGGGCACCAAAGGTGAGAAGTACGTGCCAATGGACTCCGTGGCGATACACGAGCTTATGGGGCATTTCGCGCCGTTAGGGAAGGTCTCACAGGCTCTCTCGCACACGTCCAACTTCGCCACGCGCACGATCCTCAACTCGCCGGCTTTCCTGGCAATCCAGGTTCCACAGGAGGCGATACCGTTGGCCGCTGCGCTTGGCCGGAACATCGTCCACGTCCCACTTGCCATTGCAAATCTGCGGCGCATCTCCAAGCTGCCCAGCGAGCTTCGCGCTGACTTCCGCTCGGCCGTTGGTTCATCGGTGGGAGTGTTGGGAGCGCCGGCTACCAAAGAGCTGAGAGCCAGCGGCTTCACTGACCCGATCCGCGCTGCCGGCGGCTACCCGAAATGGCGCAGCGCTTGGAACCTCGTCAACGGGAACACGCTCGGCAAAATCGACCGAGGCCGCGCGGGTCTCTTCCGAGAGATCGCAGCAGACGCGAAGATCCACGGCGACCTCAAGCGCGCACAGAAGGGCTTCCGCATCTGGCGTCGTGGCGCTAACAACCTCTTCGAGGGCGAGAAAGAGGCGGTCAAGGCCATGGAGGGCATGAGCCGCGCCGAGCAGGACGCCTACGTGGCTTCGCACCCTCGACTGGGCGACAAGCTCGTGACCGCGATGAACGACATGGCCGGCAACTGGAACAGCTTCACGGTCATGGAGAAACACTTCGCGCCGCTGACGATCTTCTACCCGTTCCAGCGCTACTCCGTGGCCTGGATGCTCTACCACTTCCCGCTAGACCATCCGGTCGTCTCAACCGCTCTCAACATGCTCGGCCAGGTGAACGCCCAGGAGTTGCAGAAGATCGCTGCGGAAAAAGGGTCGGTCCCGAGCCTGTTGGACTACACGCAGCCGGTAATTCCAAATGGACCCGGAAAGAAACCGACCGTTGGCCTATTCGGACAGAGAGCTTTCCCCGGTCTTTCCACGCTTCAGCAGGCGGCGCTCACCGACAACCCGTCTCAGCTTGCAGGAGACATTCAGCCCGGACTTTCGATCCCGCTTGAAGCCATGACGGGTCAGGACTTCTACACGGGGCGACCCACCGAAGAGAACGGCTGGAAGTACGCCCTAAGTCAACTGGCTGCCCTTTCGCCAGCCGCGCGCTTCGCAGGGTTGGACGGCTCTGGCAAGTCTCCCGCGTCCAAAGCCTACGAAAAGCTCGATCCGCTCAAGGAGGTGGGCTCATTCCTTGACCCTTTCATCGGGCAGACTTCCTCCCAGTTCGCCGACACCAAACACCTTGAAAAAGAGTTCGCCGAAAAGTACGGCGAAGGCCATCTCCCAAGCATTTACGAATCTCCGCTCTTTCAGAAGGTTCTCTACGGCCATAACGGAGGACCCAACCCCGATCCTGCCGCTAGGAAGCGTGAACTCGCAGAGGCGACGAAGAAGATCAACAAGTCCGAACTGGCAGCGGCGTTCATCAAGGGGGTCGAGCAACCGTTCTATCCACCCGACAAGAAGATCCCTAAGGCGGTGGAAGACGAGATCCGTGAAGCCTTTGAAAACGCCTGGAAGAACGTCAAGAAGACGAAGATTCGGCCCATCCGTGGTGGCATTGGAGGGCCCGCTATTGCCGGGGGGATTGGAGGACCATCGTCTTCCATCGGCACCATCGGAGGGGGTCCGATTGGCGGCGGTTCAATCGGGGGAGGGTCAATCGGTGGAACGATTGGAGGAAGACCGCTGCCATGAGCAAGCCATACGGCGATTACGAAATCGAGCGTGGCCTACTGGCGCTTGCATCGGAGAACGGCGTTGCGTCCCGCGCAGTCAAACTCCTGAAAGGGGACGGCGTAAAGATCCCTCCCCGCACCCTTGAAAAGTGGCGCACCCATACCCACCGAGACCGCTATGAGCGCGTCCGAGCAGAAGTGCTCCCCAAGGTGCGCCAGGAATCCGCCCAAGAGCATCGACAGCTAGAACGCAGACAGCTTGAACTAGCCGCCAAGCTCACCGAGCGCCTGAAAGGAGAAGTGGAGACGATGACCTCGAAGGACGCAATCCAGGCACTTGGGAAGGCCGACATTGGGACTGGCATCCACGCCGAAAAAGCGCAGTTGCTCGACGGCGAGGCAACCCATAGGCCAGAACGGTCAGCTACGGAGATCATCCGGGCATTGAAGGCGCGTGGCTTTGACGTAGAGGGCAGCGCAGTTGAGCTACCGGCAGAAGCTTTGCCAGAAGCCGCGTAAGCGCGTCTAAGGGCAGTTGAGGCAGCAAAGCAGGAGATTCAGCGCGGAAAGCGCGTAGGGCTGTTAGGCGCGAAGCACGGGCCGTTGCGAACTAAAAACGTGAGGCAATGGGCGCAGCAATGGGCACACGCCTAGCGCGCCTGGTTGTCGCGTAGGAGCTATCCCGCATTGCGTCAGGCGTTGTGGCAACCAACGTACGTCTGTCAGTGCAGCCAACGCGCACCAACGCAGGAATGCTTGTTGTCGATGTTGTTGTCGATGCTTGAGCGATCACCACCCCAACTGCTGACCGTCTCATCAAGGTCTGTACCACCCCCAAATGGCCTTGGTAAAGCCAAATGCGAAGGGGGACGGAGGAGTGGCATCGCGCTACGCGTGTCGCGTAGTCGATTCGGGTCAGCCCCCGACAATTTCTCAGCTAAACGCGATCCTTTCCCAGCGACTTTCCGAGTTTCGCGCTTATCCGTAAGGTCGCCCGTAGCCTTTTGGTTGTTCCGAGGGTTCCTGGCAGAACCATCTTGGGAAGGCACCAGCGGTCTTCTGTGGGGCCGCTGGTGCCCACTCCCATCAGGCTCACCAGAAATCCAACCGGGCGACGTAGTTCAATACGACTCAGGAGTTGAGATGAATCTGCCAGTGAATAGAAAAGCCCTATGGAACCCCCCCAGGCTCAGCTAGCGGCGCAGGCTGACAACGAACGGGTAGCGCGAGGCGCGAGAAACCGTGTGCGGATCGCTGAAGCCATTTGCGATTCTCGCGAGGAAGCCGAAGCCGAAGCCTATCGTCCGATCCTGACTCTGCTCGACTACATCGAGCGAGAAACTGAGGCTCCTCCAGAGGTCAAGGAAGAGGCATCCCACTGGATCAGGTGTTGTGCGGCCTACGTGCCGCCGCAGAAGCGCTCACAGGCTCCCTGCGGCCTTCCCAGGCTGCGGGCGACCTTCCGGCCGCAGGGACGCTCCCGGCGCCGCCGGCACGGTTCTGCTCGACATTTCCGCACGTCGTCGTCGCGAGACGGCGACCCTGGCGAACCTGAAGGGGAATCGCCCCACTTCCGCTGGCGTCTTCGGCCCTTCGCAGGGGCTCAGCGATGAGCGCCGTCACGAAGCTCAGCTACCGCGAGGTTCTGGAACTCCCCCCCTTGGAGCGACGGCGGCTGCTCTACAAAGCTCAGGCAACGAAGCTGGAGCCGATGCCGTGCAAAGGATGTGGCGAGGAGATCCAGCCCGCGCCTGACGTAGAGCGTTGCCTCAATTGCGGGCACGCTGCTCCCCACATATGTGGCTTCTGCGGAGAGTTCTTCTGGGCTCGGAGCGGTGCCGAATACTGTCCCAAAAAGTGCTGCCGTCAGCGCAAGAAGGAATACAAAGAGGCGGACAAGCTTCCGCCGGCTTTCTTCTCTCCAGAGGAGCCGTCAAGGCGGCGCGAACTGGGGGTGCCTGCAGGGGAACCAGCGTCCGGAGAAATCTGGGTCGTCTGCCCGTCACGGGGCCTGGTCTACCAAGGCCCCGACATTCGCCCCCGGCCGTGGAAACAGGATGATGCTCTCGACATCGTTCGCCGAGTCCCGGTGGGCGATTTCGTCCTCAAGGAGGAGGCACGGACGCAGAAACCGCGACGCCGCGGCCCGCGCAAGTCCTCTGAACTCAAAGTCATCAAGGGCGGCAACGTCGAAGTCTTCAAGTCCTCAGCAGTCTTCACCCGGAAGCAGAGGGCCGCATGAGCTTGACGGGCCTTATAGCTGCGTATCGGACCACGCCAGGAGACATAGAAAACCGACGACTCCTCCCACCTTTCGAGGGCCTAAACAGCAACGAGCTTGAGGTAATTCGTTGGCTGCTCTGGCGGCTCAACGACGACAGTGGCCAATGCATTCCCTCGGATGCCGATATCACGATTGGTACTCACCTCTCGGAGAAAACCGTTCAGCGAGCCAGAAAGGGCTTGCGGGAAAAAGGTCTGATCGATTGGACTGAAAGGCGTTATAGGGGTCGCCGAACCTCCAATAGCTATTCGTTCCCTGGCCTCGACCTAAGCGTCAGCATGACGGGTAGCAAGAGTGCCCCAGACGATCTAAGCGTCAATCTCGGCAGCCAAGAGGTCAACGCAACGCCACCTAGCCGTCAAAACCACCCTGACCTACCCGTCACTGTGACCGAGGAAATAGAAGGTAAGAACAAAACGGATGAAAAAGAAGGGGAAAAGAAAGCCCCCCCAAACCCCCCAGGGGGCTTTTCTCTTCAACAGCAGAACAGCAACGACAACGGCCATGTTCCCCCCGCCTCCCTACCTGCTCCTTCAAGCGGTTCCGTAGTTCAGGCGGCGCAGATCGAACAGCAGCGAGTGGAAGAGAATTTGCGTGTCCTCGAAGCTCAGCGAGAACAGAAGCCTGGTCACGGGCCGACCGAACGTGCAATCGACACTGAGCGCCAGCGACTCTCCGAGCTTGCGACAATCGCAGTCGAGGCGCCCGCATGAGGGTCCAGATCGGCAACGTCGCTCTCGACCTCACCGCTGATCAGGTCGAGGATCTGCGGCAGCAGCTCGCGGTGGAAGTCACAGAGAAGCTAGACGCCGCCGCCGTCGCCAAGAGGCTCGGCGTCTCGCGGGAATACGTCTACGACCATGCGGAGGAGCTTGGCGGCGAAAGGCTAGGGAGCGGCCCGAAGTCCCCGTGGCGCTTCGATCCGGCCAAGCTCGAAGGAGCCAACTCGACGGTCCCCGCCGACATTCCCGCGAGACCGACCAGGAGACGGCGGCGAGAGGGTGCCGCCGCGGGTCTTCTGGAGATTCGAGGCATGAGCCCCTATGCTGCCTAAACAACAAGCAGCCCCCGGCGGCGCTGTAACGCCAGCCGAGGGCCTAGACACAGGAGGTTAAGGCTCCCATGTCCGTTCTCGATTCTATGTGCGGTGTTCGCTGATGGCGCGGCCGGCGACTGGCTCCGTTGTTGAGCCACGAGGCGCCCGCAGAAGCTGGGCGATTCGCTTCCGCGCCAACGGCAAAAGGCAAAACATCAATCTCGGGAAACCCGAGGATGGATGGAACCGCCAGAAAGCCGAAGCCGAGCTGGCGAACGTGCTGGCCGATGTGCGACGTGGCATCTGGCAACCGCCCGAGAGAGAGCCGGTTGTCGTCAACGCGCCCGAACCAGCGTTCATAGAGTTCGCGAGCCAGTGGTTAGCTGCGATCTCCCCAGAACTGCGTCCGAAAACCATCGTGGACTACAAGTGGGCGCTTGAGCTTCATCTGCTCCCTTTCTTTGCCGAAATGCGTCTCGGGGAAATCACGATTGAGAAGGTGGACGCCTATCGAGCCTGGAAGGTTCAAGAGGCCAAGTTGGCGCCCAACGCGATCAACAAGACCTTGACGCGGCTGGCGCAGATACTTGAGGTCGCCGTCGAGTACGGGCATATCGACAAAAACACTGCCAAAGGCAAGCGGCGACGGGTCAAGTCCACCGAACCGAAACGGACGTGGGTTGAGCCAGAGCAACTGATGGCCTTGATCGACGCCGCTGATCGCGATTTTCGTCCTGTCGTTGCGACTCTCTCCGGCGCGGGACTCCGAGTCGGAGAGGCTGTAGCGCTCGATTGGCGGGACGTGAATCTGTCTACGGGGACCCTGATCGTCCGTGAGTCGAAGACCGCCGCAGGCGAAGGTCGGGAGGTTGATCTTCCGATTGGGCTCAGGGAGGAGCTGGCGACTTGGCGCGCAAGGAGTCCCAGGACGGCTCCCACTGATCCTGTCTTTGTCAGTCGAGAGCGAAACGGCCAGCGGTCTAGGCAGACGCCCCGCAATGTCCAAGCTCGACTGAGGACGGCCGTGAAGGCGGCGAACGAGGCACTGAAAGACGAAGGGATCGAGGAGATCGGCAGCGTGTCGCCTCATTCCCTGCGGCGCACGTACGCGAGTCTCCGGGCAGCGCTGCGGGACGACCCGATCTTCATCGCCGAACAGCTTGGCCACAAGGACGCTCGGTTTACGTTCAGGATCTACCAGCGGGCAGCCAAGCGACGGCAAAAGCTCTCGGGGCGGTATCTTGAAGCCTTCGATGCGGCGCTCGTTTGGGCGCATTTGGGCGCAAGGGGCGAGACCGAGCAATTCGATCCGTTCCCGGTCCTAGTCGCCGAAGACGAGATAACCGCATCGGAGAGCCAGAATTGACATATACGCGGCTGTAGCTCAGCTGGCTAGAGCGTCTGCTTGCCATGCAGAAGGTCGAGGGTTCGAATCCCTTCAGCCGCTTGCCGCGAAAGCCCGCTCTACAGCGGGCTTTCGTCGTTCAGGCGGGGCATCCGGGAAATCAAACCACCCCCGCATATCGCCTCCATTTCAGGCACTATGCCTAAGAATGACGCCGATGCGCGGCGATTAGCGGCGATTTCGACCAACCCCGCCTCGCTTTGCGCC
Organism: uncultured Conexibacteraceae bacterium; assembly: GCA_964540905.1. GTDB lineage: Bacteria > Actinomycetota > Thermoleophilia > Solirubrobacterales > 70-9 > VAYN01. The sequence continues at coordinate 36,689 of CAZIOS010000023.1, forward strand.
AGCGGCGGAGCTACGGTCGCCCGGCCGACATAAGCAAACGTGCCCCGGCGGCGGTGGAACGTCCCGGGGCCGGCGTCGAAGCCAGAGACTTCGATGCAACGGAAACGGTACTCGCCGTTGCCTCCACCGGGGCGGCACCGAGGCCGGCTTCGGTGCTCTACCGAGAGGAGGGGCGCCAGTGCCCGCCACCATCAGGATCAACCGCGAGCAGCGCGATGGGCTATACGAGGTGACCTGCAACCACCTGGAGTCGGCAGGCGATCTTGTTCACTATCTCCATCAGAAGGACTACGCCAAGGCTGAGCAGCTCGGGTTGGAGCTGGCCGAAGACGTCCGCCTGATGCAGGATCTCGGCTGGGGCGAGGACGAGGGGCGCGAGGGCGTCGAGCTGACGATGCCGCTTCACGACCTCATGGAAGTGCTGGAGCGCTTGCAGGGTGAAGCGGGCCTTGTCCTCGGCGACACCGAAGAAAGCCGGGAGGACGCCGAAACGAAGCAGCGCTTCGAGCAGGGCCGCGACGCCTGCGAGCGCCTGCTGGCTGAACTCAACCCGAGGTCCGGCGAGCGCACATGACGGCCACCCTCACCATCAGCCAGGGCGAGCGCGAGGCGCTTCATTGGCTCCTTCGCCGACACCTCTTCATCCTCGGCCAAGACCCGCCTGAGCTTGCTCGCCGGGAGGGTGTGACGCTGACAAATCTGGCCGCCGAGTTCGGCGAAGACCTGCGGCTAATACACGACCTCGGCTGGGAGCCTGAGCGCCCGGACACCTTGATCGCGTTGAGCCCCGGTGAGAGCGAGGCCAAGCGCGCCTCAGAGCAGCTCGACCAGCCGCTCGGCCGCCAGCCGCGCCCCGTCGGTCTCGACCGGCAGATAGTCGACGTCGCCTCCGATCTCGGTGGCAATGGCGGCGGCGATTACATCGGGCGTGGCCTCGTCGAAGTCCATGCGGCGGCCGGCGCCGTAGCGATCGAGGCGGTGGGCGACGTGGAAGTTCTGCTCGAAGTGGTGGCGCAGTGGGAAGTAGAGGAAGGGGCGCCGCTGGGCGGTCAGCTCCATCGACGTGGTCAGGCCGCCCTGCACCACGGCCAGATCACAGGCGGCGAGGTGCCGATAGAGGTCCCGCACGAAGGGCGCCACCTCCAACCCCGGGTAGGTGGGCAGCGAGTCGGGGTCGATCCGTGGACCGGCGACGACGATCATCCTCAGGTCGGGGACCGCCTCCTTGGCCTTCGGGTAGGCGGCGATGACGCGGCGCAGGAGATCGGCACCGACACCGGAACCGCCAACGGTGACGATGCAGACCTGCTCGTCGTCGCGGTAGCCGAGCTCGTCGCGCAAGCGGCCGCGTTCGGCGAGTGCGATCGGGTCGAAGCCGGTCACGTAGCCGGAGAAGTCGAAGTTCCGCTCGGTCCAGTCGCGGATCCCGGGCAGGTCGGGGCCGAGCCGCCCGGCGACTATGTCGTCGGGGTTGCCGACGAAGAGCGCCAAGTCGCGCACCTCTGGGTGGGCGGCGACGTGGTCGACCATGTCGGCGTTGTAGTCGGCGGTGAGGAAGCTCTCGCGCTCGCCGCCGTCCTCCATCGGTAGGAAGCCGACGAAGTCAGTGAGCCAGGCGAACGGCGCCCGCTTCTCCTCCGGGTTCTCGTGCAGGTAGTAGTCGAGCTCCCAGGCCTCGTCGCCGATCCAGAGGTCGTAGCGCCGCTCGGCCGCCACCTCGTGGAAGAGCATGAAGTTGGAGGCGAGGATCTCGTCCATCCGCCGGAGCGCCTCGAAGACGTGGAGGTCGTGCTCGGCCGACTCGCACTCGATGTGGTGAGACTCGCTGGCGAGGTGGGCGCTCGCCGGATGGATGCCCTCGCCCTCGGCGGCGAGCACGCGAGTGACCGGGTCTTGGGCGAGCCAGTCGATCTGGAGATCCGGTTCGAGCTTTCGCAGCTCTTGGGCGATGGCGACATCGCGGCGCGTGTGACCGAGGCCGATCGGCGAGGAGACGAAGAGGGCGCGGGGGCGGCCGTCCGGGCGCCAGGCGTTGTCGTCGCGCTTGGGTGGCTCGCGGAACGCGCGCTCGGCGAAGTCGCGCAGGGCGAGGTTGAAGCCGACTGGCTTGCGCGCGTGAAGGAAATGGCCGGCGTCGGGGACCATCCGGAGCTCGCCGCCCGAGAGCCGGGCGAGGGCGCGTGCGTCGCGTGGCGGCGCGATCCGATCGTCCTCTCCGGAGACCACCATGACGGGGAAGTCGAGCTCACCCGCCCGGCGCCGCAGCTCGCGCCGCCCGATCAGGAACTCGCCATGCATCGAGGTCGCCACCAGGCTCTCCGGGTCGATCTCCGACGCCCAGCCGACGGTGTCCTCGATCGGCTTGGTCGAGTGTGGCTCGGGGAAGCTGCGGGCGAAGAACCATTCCGGGAAGGCGGTTGGGTCCTTGCGCCAGAGGTCCGCGTTCGCCCTCCCCCACCAGAGGTGGAAGGGCGCCTTCCACTGGAAGAAGGATCGGTAGCGGGGGTGGGTCCAGAGCGAGAGGTGCGAGGGCGTGTAGGGGAACATCGGGCCGACGAAGACCGCGCCGAGGACCCGCTCCGGTGCCAGGCGCGCGATCTCCAGCTGGTATTGGGTGCCGGTGGAGAGGCTCGCCATCACGGCGCAATCCGTGCCGGTCTCCTCCATCACCGCCAGGCAGTCGCGGGCGAACTCGGACGGCGCGAAACGGGCTGCGTCGTGACAGCGGTCGGAGCGACCGTTGCCGAGCCCGTCCATCACCAGGACGCGGAAGTGCCGGGCCAGGTAGGGGATCTGCATCTTCCAGTGGCGCGAGTGGACCAGCGACCAGGTCGGTAGGAGAAAAATCGTCTCCTCCCCTTCGCCATAGACCTCATAGAAAAGACGCCGGCCGTCGCGCTCGACGTAGCCCTCCTCGTCGGGATAGCGGGCCCGAGTCTGTTCGCCCCCGCGGCCGCGGGATGGCGCCCGGGCCGTCGCCACGCCGTTCATGGCCTGGCCTCGAAAACCAGGTTGAACGGCGTCTCGGCGGCGCGGCGGAAGCGCTTGAAGCCAGCCTCTTCGACGACCTCCTTGATCTTCGCCTCGCCGGCCTGGGCGCCGAGCGCCAGGCCGACGTCCTGGGAGAGCGAGGCCGGGGTGCAGAGGAAGGTCGAGAAGCCATAGAAGGCTCGGCCAACCGGATTCAGGTTGTCCTCGACCTTGTCGCCGGCCATCGGCTCGACGATCATCCAGGTGCCGTCGGGGGCGAGCATCTCCCTGACTCGTCCGGCCGCTCCGACGGGGTCGCCCATGTCGTGCAGGCAGTCGAACATCGTCACCAGGTCATAGCCCCGATCGTGCTCGCTCGCCGCATCAGCGACCTCGAATTGGACCTGATCCGAGACGCCGGCATCGGCGGCGCGCTCGCGGGCCGTCTCTATCGAGCCGGCGTGGTAGTCGGCGCCGAGAAAGTGGGATTCCGGGAAGGCCTGCGCCATCAGGATCGTCGAGGAGCCGTGCCCGCAGCCCAGGTCGGCGACCCGCGCGCCCCGCTCGAGCTTCTCGACCACGCCGTTGAGGGCTGGCAGCCAGGCGGCTACGAGGTTGGCGTTGTAGCCCGGGCGGAAGAAGCGCTCGCAGCCGTCGAAGACGTCGTGGCCGTGCTCATGCCAGCCGAAGCCCTCGCCACTGCGGGCGGCCTCGGTAATGCGCGGCGAGTCGATCACCGTGCCGAGCGCGAGCTGAAAGAAGCCAGGCAGGTATGCCGGGCTTGAGGAGTCGGTCATCGCCACCGCCTGCTCGGGCGGCAGCGAGTAGGTGCTGTTCTCAGGGTCATAGGCAACGTAGCCGCCGGCGGCCTGCGCGTTCAACCACTCGCGCACGTAGCGCTCGGCGGCCCCCGTGCGCTCGGCCAGCTCGATCGGGGTGAGGTCACCGGCACCGGCGAGGGCGCGGTAGAGGCCGAGCTTGTCGCCCATGACCACGAGGGCGGCGTTCAGGGTCGCCCCGACCTCCCTGACCGCGCCGAAGACGAACTGCTCGAGCTTCTCTGGGTCGAGCTCTGCGGGTTGTGTCATCGTCGTCATCACTGCCTCCTGTCGTTCAATCTCATTTGGTCGTTCTTCCTGCATCCAGTGAGACGAGCCAGGCGTCGATCGCCGCGAGCATCTCGGCGTGGCCGCGGTCGAAACCGAGCAGTCGCTCGGTGAGAAGTCCCTTGTTGAACTGCATGACGAGGGTCGCCCAGGCTTCGGCCGAGAACCCCGCGTCATCGAGGCCGTACTCGGCGATCGCCTGCGAGCAGGCGTCGTGTAGCAGCGAGCGCCAGCGGTCGTCGACCTCGACCAGGCGCGCACGCAGGTCGGGGTTGTTGCGGGCGAGCGCTTCGAGCTCGGCCCAAACCTTCGGATAGCCGGAGTCGAGGTCTTCCTCGATGAAGCCCATCGCCGCCCGCCACTTCTCGATGAAGGGCAGGTCGGACTCATACATCGCCCGTTGGCGCTCGAGGACGCGGTCGGTGAAGCGCTCGAGAGCCTGCAACATCAGCTCGTCGACCGAGCCGAAGTAGTAGTGGACGAGGCCGTGGTTGCGCCCTGCCTCAGCGGCGAGCTGGCGGGTCGAGATCCCCGCTGCGCCCTCGCGGACAAGGAGACGCTCAGCAGCGTCGAGGAACGCGGCGACGTTGTCCTCGCGGCTCAGGCGTTGATCCGCAGGGGCGACTGGATCTGTTTCCTTCTGTTTAGTCATTCGACTAAGGCAACTGTCTAACAGAATGCGCTGCGTTGGTCAAGGGGCGCGGTAAAGCAATGAGTTCGCCACTCGGTGATCGGGCTTTTCAGGCTGACCGGGGGAGGCTCCGGAGGGCTGGTATTGGGCTCGATGGCCGAGATCAAACCGCCGTCTCGGATTTCGGGCACTCATGCGCGCGAGTGCCCGAAACGCTGCATATCCGTCACTGTCACGCTCGCCGAGGTCGGCGGCTACGTCCGACCCAGCCGGTTTGGTCTCGGATCGGCGGCGAGCTGACTCTGCATATCGCTGTCGG
>CAZIOS010000024.1:0-41089 GCA_964540905.1 uncultured Conexibacteraceae bacterium
GGATCGGCGTCATCACCTCGCGCGCCTCCTGCTCGTGCAGGTGGAAGACGCCGCCCAGCATCCCCGCCTCGCCGGGGTCGAGGGTGCCGCCGATCCGCGAGCTGTCGATGATCTGCTTCAGGTCCTCGGCGGTGTGGCGCTGCTCGAGGTCGCCGGGGTTGACGCCGAAGAGGCGGACGATCGAGTTGGAGACGGCGCTCAGCGCCATCGTCACCGGCGCCGTCGCGACCCGGAACCAGTTCAGCGGCCGCGCCACCCGCCGCGCCGTGCGCTCGGCGTTGGCGATCGCCAGCATCTTCGGCACCTGCTCGCCGATGCTGATGTGGACGGCGGTGACGATGATGAAGGCGAAGGCGACCGAGATCGCCGCCGCGGCCTCGTGCGAGAGGCCGCCGAAGATCGGTTCCAGCAGCTTCGAGAGCGAGGGCTCGCCGAGGAAGCCGATCCCGATCGAGGCGACGGTGACGCCGATCTGGCAGGCGGAGAGCGATTCTTCGATCTTGTCGAGCTGCTCGACCACCTCCTCGGCGCCGCTTTCGCCTTCCTCGGCCAGCTGCTCGACTTTGCCGCGGCGGCTGCGCACCAGCGCGAACTCAGCGGCGACGAAGAAGCCGTTGATCGCAATCAACAGCAGAAGGAGGACGAGCAGGAGGACGCTCATCGGCTATGCGGCCCGGTACTTCGGGCTGGGACGTCCTCGGCCATTCGGCGCACGCAATATAGCTGCCCGATCTCTTGGCTTTTTGGATAAATGCGATATTGACCAAATGACGCACGTTGCAACGCTCAGTGAGATGCTCGAAGAGGTGGTCCGCCGCGGCGAGGCGACGGGCATGGAATCGGACGCCCACGAGCTGCGCGGAGAGCTGGAGGGACGGCTGGCGACCGTGCGCGGCGCGCTGGGCGGCGCAACCAGCCCGCGGGTGATCGCGCTGGAGCGGATCGACCCGCCGCGGGTGGCCGGCTTCTGGATCCCGGAGATGATCTCGATCGCCGGCGGCGAGGACGTCGCCGGCGACCCCGGCCTCGCCCCCGCCCAGGTCGGCTGGGGCGCGCTGGCGAGCCTGCGCGCCGACGTCGTCGTGGTCATGCTCGACGGCCCGATCGAGGACGCCCAGGCGCAGGCGATGGAGCACTGGGAGCGGATCGCCGGGCTCGGCGCCGGCCGCGTCTTCGCCGTCGCCTCCGCCCCGTTCGCCGAACCGAGCCCGCGCCTGATCGACGGCGTCGAACTGCTCGGGCACCTGCTCCACCCGGACCTGATCGACGCGCCCGGCAACACGCCCTTCACGGCGCTGCGGGCGCCCGCGCCCAGACCCTCGCCGCGCTGAGTAGTCAGGCGACCGCGAGGGCGCCGAGGACGGAGATGATGGCGACCAGCGCCATCACCGCGAACTCGGCCTGCCGGTGCCGCGGCCCGAGCGCCCCGCGCTCACCGGCGACGATCGCCAGGGCGCAGATCGCGCCGCCGACGAGGCCGCCGACGTGACCGCCGATGCTGATCCCCGGCACGCTGAGGGTGAAGACCAGGTTGATCACGAGGAGGAAGCCGATCTCGCGGGCGATCAGGCCGAGGCCGCGGCCCCAGGCGATCACGAAGGCGGCGCTGAAGAGGCCGAAGATCGCCCCCGAGGCGCCGACGGTGAACGCCGCCGCGCCAGAGAAGACCAGGGCGCCGAAGGAGCCCGCCAACAGCGAGGCGAAGTAGAGGGCCAGGAAGCGTGGCGTGCCGAGGGCTGGCTCGACCAGGCGGCCGAGGAAGAACAGCGCGACCATGTTGAAGAGGATGTGGGTGATGTCGTAGTGGAGGAAGGCGCCGGTGACGAGCCGGTACCACTCTCCTTCCGCCACCGCCGTGCCGTGGAGGGCGTAGTTGAAGTAGATCGTCGGGCTGATGCTGTTCAGCCCCCCTCCCCCGCCGGCGATCTCGATCAGGTAGACGGCGACGTTGACCCCGACCAGGACGAAGGTAGCCGGCGAGCGCCAGAAGCCGGCGCCCTGCTGGCCCACGCCCCGCACCACCTTGGTCCGCTGCCGCATGCACTCCGGGCAGCGCATCCCGACCGGGGTCGGGGTCATGCAGTCGGGGCAGATCGGCCGCCCGCAGGAGGAGCAGGAGACGGCGGTCTCGCGGTCGGGGTGGCGGTAACAGGTCTCGGCCATCGGGAGGGGCAGCCTACAATCGGCGCCGATGCAGGCCGCCAGCCCAGCCCGGCTCTACGCGACCGCGGTCGGCGCGCTGCTGGTCGTCCTCGGCCTCGCCGGCTTCTTCCACGACCGCTCCGGGCTCAACTTCCTCTACGCCGGCAGCGGCGCGCTGGGGCTGCTCGCCGCCCCCTGCGCCCCGCGCCTCTACGCACTCGGCGCCGGCGCCCTCTACACCGCGCTGGCGATCTCCGACTTCTCCGGGACGGCCGGCTGGCTGCACCTGGCTCTGGGGCTGCTCGGCCTCGCCGCGGTGGCGGGGACGCCGCGGCTAAAGCCGCGAGCGAAGCCCGCTGCCGAGGGCTCGTAGACCGCTCTCGCCCTGGCGCCTGCCGCGGCGGCGCAGCTCGATCAGCACCAGCGCCCCGGTCGCGACACCGCCGGCGCCGACGGCGATCACCGGCCGCACCCAGTTGCGGGGGTCGCGCAGCGCCCGCAGCTCGCCCTCGGAGAGCTCCTCGGCCCAGTCCGAGAGCTCCTCGGCGGCCGCCTGGGTGACCGCGGCGAGCGTGTCCTCGACCCGGCTCGAGAGCCGCTCCGGCGGCTCGATCGGGCGCAGCGCGTCGGCGAGCAACTGCTCGACGTCCTCCCAGCTGCCGGCGCCGGAGCGCTCACTCGGGCCGCTCATCGCTCATCTCCTCCTGCAGCTGCTTGATCGCGCGGTGGATCAACACCTTGGTGGCGCCGTCGGAGCGCCCCAGCGCCCGCGCGATCTCGCGGTTGTCCATGCCGAGCGCGAAGCGCATGATCAGCGCCTCGCGGCGGTCCTCCGAGAGGTGCTCGAGGTTGGCCATCACCTGCCGCAGCTCCTCGCGCCCCTCGGCGATCGCCACGGTGTCGTGGCGGGCGGCGATCGGGTCGGCGTTGTCGAGCGGCGTCTGCGGCCGCCGGGCGCGGTCGCGGTAGTAGTTGGAGGCGAGGTTGTGGGCGATCCGGATCAGCCACGGCCGCAGCGGCCGCCCGGCGGACTCGCGGCGGGCGCGGTCGAAGTGCCGGTAGGCCTGCAGGAAGGCCTGCTCGGTCAGATCCTCGGCGTCGTGGTGGTTCCCGACCCGGTAGTAGGAGTAGGAGTAGACGTCGCGCAGGTGGGCCCGGTAGAAGTCGGAGAAGGCGCGGTCGAGCTCGGCCTTGGCGGCCGGCGCCAGGTCGCCGGGCTCGACATTCTCCGTGGGGTCGCTCACCGGCCAAGCCTAGTGCCCGCTCGGCGGCCATCAGGCGGCCCGCCTGGCGCGCTCGACCCGGCGCAGGCCGGCGACCCAATCCTCGGCGCCGATCTCGCCGCGGATCAGCGCCGCGAGCCCGTTCAGGGCCTCCGCCGGGCAACCCGCGGCGGCGACCGCCGCGGCCAGCAGCGGCGTCGTGTCCAGCCCCTCGGAGGCCTGGCCGATCAGCCCCGGGATCTCCGCCGCCGGGGTGCCGGTGCCAAGCAGCTCGCCGGCGCGGCGGTTGCGCCCGGTCGGCGCCATCATCGTCGCCGTCAGGTCGCCGACCCCGGCCAGGCCGGAGAAGGTCTCGAGCTCGGCGCCGCGGTCGATCGCGTAGCCGATGCACTCGCGCCAGATCTCGGCGGTGGCGATGCCGGCGGCGTTGAGCCCGTGCGGCTCGGCCGCGGCGGCGGCGAGGGCGGCGGCGTTCTTCGCCGCGCCCGCCATCTCGACCCCGGTGACGTCGCCGGAGCGCTCGCAGACGAGGCCGGCGCGGTCGAAGACCTCGCCGAGCTGGACCCGCAGGTCGATGTCGGCGGAGCCCAGCACCAGCGCCGCCGAGCCGGAGACCGCCTCGCGGGCGTGGGCGGGGCCGCCGAGGCAGGCGATCGCGCGGGCGCGCACCCGTTCGCCGACGTACTCCGCCGGCAGCTGCCCCTGCGGCGCAATCAGGCCCTTGGTCAGCAGCAGGATCGAGGAGCGGCCGCCGACCCGGTCGGCGATCGCCCCGACCGCCTGTGGCAGCGATTTCGAGGGGATCGCGAGGCAGATCAGGTCGAGCCCGTCGAGCTCGATCTCGGCCGCGGTGCGGACGTCGATCGTCTCCGGCAGCGGCACCCCGGGCAGGTAGCGCGGGTTCTCCCCCGCCGCGGCCATCTCCGCCACCCGCTCGGCGCTGCGGGCGCCGAGCTGGACCTCGAGCCCGCCGCGGGCCAGCAGCACCGCGACCGCGGTCCCCCAGCTGCCGGCGCCGATCACGGCGGCGCGGCGCATCGGCGGCAGCCCGCCGAGGTCTTCCCACTGCAGCTGCACGTTGGGCCAGATCCGCGCGGTCACGGTTTCCGCCAGCGCCGGCGAGGGCTCCTCGGCGCGGGGGAAGGTCATCGCCCGGCCGAGCCTGACCTTGACCTTGCGCGGCCGGATCCGCCAGCCGCGGCGGACGTGTTCGGTGCCGAGCACCGCGGTCGGCAGCACCGGCGCCCCGGTCTGCAGCGCCAGCCGGCCGACGCCGCGCCTGGGGTTGGAGAGGCTGCCGCGGCGGATCCGCGTCCCCTCGGGGAAGATGCAGACGGCGCCGCCGCGCTCGACGATCTGGCGCGCCGTCTCCATCGATTCCTCGTCGGCCTCGCCGCGGCGGATCGGGAAGGCACCGAGCCGGGAGAGGATCCAGCCCTGCCAGCGGCGCTGGAACAGCTCGATCTTGGCGACGTAGTTCATCGGCCGCCGCCAGGGCAGGCAGCCGCCGATCGCGAAGGGGTCGAGGAAGCTGCGGTGGTTGGAGGCGACGATCAGGCCCCCCCTGAGGCGGGCGTGCTCGCGTCCGGTCCGCGCGTAGCGGAAGTAGACGAGGAAGAACGGCGTCAGGAAGACCCTCGCCAGCAGGTAGAGGGCCCAGTTGACGCTGTGCTTGCGCGTGTAGGCGTGGTAGCTGTCGAGACGCTCAGCGGTCACGCAGAGCGCTACACGGCGGCGGCGTCGCGGTTACCAGGCGCTCTCGATCAGCTGTTCGATCTCCTCGCGGCCGGGCGGCCCGGGCGTGAAGGCCAGCTCCGGGCGGACCAGGATCGAGGCGATCGCCCGCGGCAGCTTGGCGCGGTCGGCGCCGGCGGCGGCGAGCCCGGCCGGTTCGCCGCCGAGCTGGAGCAGGCGCGCTTCGATGTCTTCGGGGTCGGTCTCGATCGCCGCCGCGAAGTCGACGACCTGCTCCGGCGCGCGGCTCGCCAGCAGCGCCATCGCCCGCGGCAGGATCGCCGCGTTGGTCTCGGCGTGGGAGCTGCCGCAGACCCGCGCCAGGGTCTGGCAGACGACGTGGTGGAGGCCGAAGAGGCCGGAGTCGATCGCGTAGCCGCAGAGCAGCGAGCCGAGCGCGAGCGAGGAGCGGTCGCGCTGGTCGCGGTCTTGGTCGAGCGTGGCGGCGATCAGCTCGGCGCCGCGCAGGGCGCAGATCCGCGAGACCGGGTTGGCGAACGGGGTGTAGAGCGAGTCGGCGCCGTGGGCGAGCGCGTTCATCGAGCTCGCCCGCAGCTGCGCCTCCGGCTGGCTGGTCATCGCCTCGGGGTCGGCGACGACCAGCTCCGGCCGCACCAGGCCGAGGGCGCGCGACTCGGCCCCGGCGGGAAGGCGGTGGATGCCGGTCATCTCGGCCCCCGACATCGTCGTCGGGACCGCCGCCACCCGGGCGCCGCTGACCGCGGCGATCGCCTTGGCGACGTCGATCGTGCGGCCGCCGCCGAGCGCGACCAGGGAGCCGGCGCGGATCGAGTCGAGCAGCCCCGCGGCCAGCTCCGGCACCGTCCCCGGAGCGACCTCGTGCACGGCGCTCGCCGCCGCGGCGAGCTCGGCGGCGCCGGCCAGCGCCCGTGCCGTGCTCAGCAGCTCGAAGGGCTCGAAGCCGTGCTCGCGCAGCAGCTGCGGCGCCTGCGAAACGCCGCGCTGGCGGCAGACGACGGTGCGTCCGGCGTCGCGCCAGATGAACTCGCCGCTCACCCCTCCGCGTCCAGCCGCGGGTTCCTCACCGGCCGCAGGTTGGGTTCGACCTCGCCCCGCAGGTGCTCGTAGTCGGGTGGCAGCGAGAGCTTCTCGCCGAGGTGCTCGAGCGGCTCGTCGACGGTGAAGCCCGGCCCCAGGGTCGCCACCTCGAAGAGGACGCCGCTGGGCTCGCGGAAGTAGATCGAGCGGAAGTAGAAGCGGTCGATCTCCGGGGTCGGCTGCGCCCCGGCCGAGATCGCCTTCTCGCGCCACCGCAGGTGCTCCTCGGGGGTCGAGGCCCAGGCGACGTGGTGGACGCTGCCGGCGCCCTGCAGCCCGCGCTCGCCCGGCGGCTCGTCGTAGAGGTAGCGGCCGCCACGGCGCTCGCCGCGGGCTTCCCAGGCGCCGTCGACGCGCTCGAACTCGAGCGCGTCGAGCAGAGCGCCGCTGGCGTCGGGGGCGGCGCTGTAGGCACGGACCGCGTGAAAGCCCTGCAGCGCGAGCTCGGCCGGGATCTCGGGGTGGTCGGCGACCAGCGGCTCGTCGGGGACGTCGACCAGCAGCAGCTCGTGCTCGAGCCCCTCCGGGTCGGCGAAGAGGAGGCCGGCGCCCTCGCGTCGCGACTCGATCCCGGCGCCGCCGAGGCGCTCGGCCCAGAAGGCGAGCGAGTCCTCGCCGCCGACCCGCCAGACGATCCGGTGGACCATGCCGGCGCCGGCGCGCCCGCGCGGCACCCCGGGGTACTCGAAGAAGGTGAGGTCGGAGCCGGCGTCGCCCTTCTCGTCGGCGAAGAAGAGGTGGTAGACGGTCGGGTTGTCCTGGTTGACCGTCTTCTTCACCAACCGCAGGCCGAGCACGCCGGCGTAGAAGTCGACGTTGCGCTGGGCGTCCTCGGTGATCGCGGTGATGTGGTGGATGCCCTCCAGCTTCATAGCTCACGTATAGCATCCCTCCCTGTGAGCCGCGGACGCCGACGCCTGGTCAAATCGCTCGTCGTCCTCGCCTCGGTGCTGGCCTTCCTCAGCGTCTTCGCGATCTGGATCGAGCGCCAGGCGCTCAACACCTCCGACTGGGTCAAGACCAGCGGCAAGCTCCTGCACAACTCGACGATCCGCGGCGCCGTCGGCGAATACCTGGTCGACCAGCTCTACGAAAACGTCAACGTCGAGAAGGAACTGAAAGACGTCCTCCCCAGCCAGATTAAGGAACTGGCCGGCCCGGCGGCGGGCGGGCTGCGCCAGGTCGCCGGCCAGGGCGCCGAAAAGGTGCTGGAAACGTCCACGGCGCAGTCGCTCTGGGAAGACGCGAACCGGACCGCGCACGAACAGCTGATCGCGGTGCTCGAGAACAAGAAAGAAGCGGTCTCGACCGCCAACGGCGAAGTCAGCCTCAACCTCGGCAGCCTCCTGACCAACCTCGCCAACCAGGTCGGGATCGGCGCGACCCTGGCCGAAAAGCTGCCGCCCGACGCCGGCCAGATCCGGATCCTGCGCTCGGACCAGCTGAAGACCGCGCAGAACATCGCGGTCGCGATCAAGGGGCTGGCGCTGCTGCTCTCGATCCTCACCTTCCTCTGCTTCAGCCTGGCGATCTACCTCTCGCGCGACGGCCGCTGGGTGACGGTGCTGTTCAGCGGCATCGGGCTGATCGCCGCCGGCTTCGCCTCGATCGTCTTCCGCCACATCGCCGGCGGCATCGTCGTCAACCAGCTGGTCAGCACCGAAAGCGCCAAGCCGGCGGCCGAAGCCGCCTGGTCGATCTCGACCTCGCTGATGGTCAGCATCGCCACCACCGTGATCGTCGTCGGCGTGCTCTTCGCCGCCGCCGGCTGGCTCTCCTCGCCGACCGCTCCCGCCCGCTCGGTCCGCCGCGTGATCGCGCCGGCCCTGCAGGGCTACGTCGCCTGGGTCTACACCGGCCTGGCGCTCCTCGTCGGCTTCTACTTCCTCTCCTCGCCGACGCCGGGCCTGCGCTCGTTCCTGACCACGGTGATCGTCGGCGCGATGGCCGCCTTCGGCATCCACGAGCTGAGCAAGCAGACCGTCGAGGAATACCCGGACGCCCAGTTCAGCGACGTCTTCGGCCGCACCAGGGACCGGGTGGTCGACGCCGTCAAGGGCGCCAACATCCCCGAGCGCGCCGCGAAACTGCGCCTGCCCGAAGTCCGGCGCCCCCCGGCCGAGGGCTCAGCCGCCGCCGGCGAGGAGGCAGCGACCGCCGTCATCCCCGCCGAGGCCGAGGACACCCGCCTGCAGCGCCTCGAGCGCCTCGGCTCCCTGCGCGAGAAGGGCGTCCTCACCGACGAGGAGTTCGCCGCCGAGAAGGCGCGGCTGCTGGGCGGCGACGACCGCTCCTGAATCACTTTGCGAACGTCCCACTACTACTACGGAGTGATCTTCCCGATCGAGCTGTACTGCGTATCCCATAAGTTGCCATCCGGGCCTTCTGCGATGGCGCCCGTGCTACCGCCGAGCGCGTATTCTTCATGAACACCGCCGAGCGGTGAGATCTTGCCGATGGCACCTGTCGGCGCGAACCCGCTCCAGCGATCGGCTAGGACGCTGTCCAGCGGGGCAGACCATCCGTTCGAGAGAGCCTCGTCAGGGCTCTCGGAGCGCCCTCGCCCCGCAGCTGCGGTTCAAGACCGAGGTAATCGTCCCCCTCCCTGCGAAGGCGAAGCTCGCCTTGGCGAAGGCGAAGCTCGCCCCCGGGAACCCCGGCGGCGCCGGGCACCCCGCGGAGAGGTAACTGCGCCTCTGGCCGTGGAAGTTGAAAGTGCGACCGAGGACGATCTGCAGGCCGGTGACGTAGCCCCATTCGGAGGTGACCTGTGGCAGGGAGGCGCTCAGGACCGTGCCGAAGGTGCCCCTGCCTTGGGAGATCTGGAAGGGGATCGTGTAGGAGGTGGGGATGGGGCTGGTGCCGTAGACGTGGGCGAGGATCGCCGGCTTGCCGTCGAAGGTCCCGTTGAAGGCAAAGACCTTGCCCGCGGAGGGGAATGGAGCCTGCTGGGGCAAGAGCACCCTGGCCGAGAAGCTGCCTTCTCCGACCAGGGAAGAACGGCAGGACCGCAGGGCGTCTTCGGTGGTCGAGGGCTGGATGTCCCTGAGGCTGCAGCGCGGCAGCCCGGCGGGGTCGAAGCGGCCGTTGCGGTTGATCGCGATCGTGATCTTGCGCAGCTGCGGGGGGTTGGAGCCGTTGGTGGTGGCGATCTTCGCCCCCACCGCGACCTTGACCGGAGCGGTACCTGAGCGCGGCAGAGCATGGGGAGTGAGCTCGCCCCGAAAGGTGACCCGCAGGTCGCCCTGCTGTTTGATCTCGGCCTGGGCGAAAGCCGCCAGGGCCAGGGCGAGGAGGGCTGAGGCGAAGATCAGGCGCCGCAGCATCAGTGACCCCCTGGCCTCTCTTTGCCATGACGGCCTCGGTGGGAGGGACGGCGGTGGCGATGGTGCCTGGCGAGAGCGCGGGTCGCGGGCGAGCCGGCGAAGCTTGCCGCACCGGCGGGAGCAACGATCGCCGCGGCGGTGCTGGGGGCGCCGGGCCCCTGCAGGCTGAGCGGCTGCGGGGGGAGCGCTTCGAATTCGGCGCTCACCCCGGTGTCGGCGGCGACGGTGAGGTGGCAGGTCCTGCTCAGCGAGCAGCCGCCGCCCGTCCAGCCGGCGAATTCCGAGCCCGGCGCTGGGACGGCGATGAGGATGACTTCTTCGCCGGCGTTGTATTCGGCGGCGCAGGCTTCGCCGCAGTTGATCCCGGCCGGTTCGCTCGTCACCGTGCCTTCTCCCGCGCCGGTCTTCGCGACTTCGAGGCCGTGGGCGGGGAAGGTGGGGCCGAAGGCGTAGAGGGCGGCTTCTTCGTCGTTGCCGGAGGTCGCGTAGACGCTGCCGGCGGCGTCGAGGGCCAGGGCGATCGGTTCGGCGTCGACGATCGCGCGGGGCAGCTGGCCGCGGTAGTGCCCTTCGGAGTTGAACTCGTCGACGACCCCCTTGGGGTGTTCGAAGCCCGGTTCGGTGTTGTCGGCGACATAGATGTGGCCGGTTGCGTCGTCAACGACGACGTTCGAGTCGGCGAGCGAAGCGAACCCCCGCTGCGGGGTGCCGGCGCCGTCGATTTCTTCGACCAGGGCGCCGGTCTGGCCATAGACCTTGACCGTGTTCGTGGTCGCGTCGGGGACGTAGAGGTGGCCTGCCGTTGCGGGGAAGTCCGAGACGGCGACGCCGTAGCCCTGCCCGAGGCTGCCTTCGCCGATCCTGCGGATCAGGGCGCCGGAGGGTTCGTACTCCGCGACGTAGGTGCGATCGTCGACGTAGAGATCGCCGGTGGCGGGATCGAGGAAGACCCCGGTGGAGCGGGCGCCGGGGGAGCTGGGGAAGTCGATCGGCGTGGCGGAGCCGTAGACGGTCGCCTCGGTGGGCGGGTATTCGGAGGCGGTGAAGCGGACGACGTCGCGGTGCCAGTTGTTGACGTAGACATTTCCTGCGGAGTCGACCGCGAGGTTGCAGGGACCGTCGGGGTCGGGGTCGGCGATCTGGGTCAGGTAGCTGCGGGTGGGAGTGTAGACGTCGATCGTGCGGTGGTAGTAGTCGGAGAGGTAGATGTCGCCTGCGGAGTCGACGGCGACGCCGCAGGCGTCTTCGAGCTCGCCTGCGGGGGGCGGGATCGGCGTGCGGCCTTCGAAGAAGCCTTCCAGCGAGAAGAGGAAGGGATGGCTGGGGGCCGCGACCTGGGCCGCGAAAGCGGGGGCGCAGACCAGGGCCGCAGCGAGGAGCAGCGTCAACCCGGCGCCGCCGGCCGCGCGTCTGAGCGAGAGCATCAGCGCTTACCTCCTCGCTGCCTGTGGTTGGGCTTGCCCTTCTTGTGCCCCGGGCACTTGGCCTCCAGCTGGGGCTTCAGCGCCTCGCCCTGGTTGCTCTGCCCGACGAACCGCGCCGTGGCGATCTGAGGAGCAACGCAGATGTTGCGCTCGTTGACGAGGATGCCGCGCTTACCTCCGTTCAGGACCATCGTGAACTCGGTGACGGGGGCGTCGGGAATGCCTTCGAAGGTGCCGCGCAGCCCCCCGTGGGAAGAGTCGATCCGCCCTTCGAGCAGGATGCGGACGCCGCGGCCGTGCAGGACCGTGACCAGGTCGGGCAGCAGGTTGGAGGAGGAGCGCAGGTAGACGTTGCCCGTCATCGGTTCTTCGAGCAGGGGCGTCACCGCGCTGGCGTGGCCGTAGACCGATCCCGCCGGGCAGGCTTCGGCTTCGAGTTGAGGTCTGGTGCAGACGGTGTCGATGTGGTTCTGGGCGAGGAACTCGGTCCTCGGCAGGGTGACCGCGGCGGAGCCGATGTCGGCGTCGCCGGGGCGGGGCGTGACCACCGCTCGCAGCGAGGGGTAGTCGCCTCGCTTCGTGCCCCCCTTCAGCCTGAGGCTGAGCTTGGGCTTGAAGCCGAGCGAGGAGCAGTTGGAGGCCTGGAAGGGAACGGGGGCGGTGGCGGTGGCGCCCACCGGGTTGGCGAAGGGGGCACTGGAACCGGTCAGGGTCGAGGTGACCACGAAGGGGTCGCAGCTGGTCGGGTTGAGGGTGAAGCCGGGACGGGAGATGTAGACGCGGACGTCGCGCAGGTGTAGGGGGATGCCGTCGAGGATGTGGGGGATCGGGTCCGAACCGGCGGAATCGATCGAAACCTGGGAGCTGTGGGGGTCGACCCTGATCGCGGAGCGGACGACGATCGTGCCGAGGTCGAAGGGGCCGACCGTGGCGGAGTCGATCGCCACCACCGAGAGCGGCGAGCCGTGGTAAGTGCCGGCGAGATAGAGGCCGCCGGGGGCATAGGCGAGGACCGGGCCGACGCCATAGCCACTCACCGTGTGGCCGATTTCGCTCGCCGCCGGGCAGCTCGGGTGTTCGGTCTCTTGCGTCCCGGTCTCGCGCTTCGCCGCTGCGATGTCGGCCTCGGGGCAGAAGGGAACGCCGGCGATCTTGCCCAGCAGTCCGGGCGGCAGCTGGGCCGAGTAGGAGGTGATCTCCTGTTCGGTGTCCTTACGGGTGAGATGGAGGTAGAAGGGGGTGTAGGAACCGGCGTTGGAGTTGAGGGTGCCGGCCTGGGCGCCGGGGGCGAAGGGCGGAGCGCTGCCGCCGGGGCACGGTCCGCCTTCGATGCCGCTGGCGATGGTGAAGGGGAAGGTCTCCTGGACGACCGATTCGGGGTCGAGCCAGGGGCTGAGGGCGATCTGGGTGGCGTAGGCGCCGCAGGAGGGAGGGCTCAACAGCGGGCTGCGCTGGCCTTCGCGGAAGAGGACTTTGAAGTGGGCGTAGGGCAGCTGGGGCAGCTGGTCGAAGGTCGCGGTGAGCCGCCCCGAGCTCTGGCTGAGGGTGACCTGGCCGGCGATCTTGACGATGATCCCGCGTTCGGGCGCCTTGGCGACGATGTAGACGGCGAGGAGGGAGTTGAAAGGATTCTCGGCTCCCGGCGTGGAGGTGGCGGGGTTGTCGGGCTCGGCGAGGAAGAGGGAGCCGGCGACCGGCTCTGCGAAGAGCGGCGTTTCGACCGTGAAGTCGCCGATCTTGGAGGCGTTGGGGCAGCCCGCCCCAGGTGGGGAGGAGACCGTCTCCGCCGCGTATTGGGCAGGAGTGCATACCCCCAGCCCGGCGGCGAGGGAGGGGTTGATCGTCATCCCCTCGGGCAGGGTGACGACCACCTTCTTCGGCTGGGAGGGCTCGGTCAGCTTGGGGTTCAGCAGACCTTCGTCGTCGAGGTTGAAGCTGAGCGCATAGCCGGTCGGCGAGGCCGCCCGGGCGGTGGTCAGCTGGCCCTGGGTTTCGGGGGCGAAGTGGAGCGTGTCGCAGCCTTCGAGGCTTTTGGCGGAGGCGGAGCTGGCGGTCTTCCAGCTCGGGTCGCTCAGATCAGGCTCGCCGCTTGGCAGGTAGGCGCCAGGGTTCTGCCAGGAGTCTGCCGAGATCGTGGTGGTGAGCGAGCCAGTGCAGGAGGCGGGCAGGGTCAGGTAGGCCTTCGGTGGGTTGACCTTCGGCCGCCCGACCGAGCATTTGCCCCAGGGGTCTTCGAGTTCTGCCTCGTTCAAGCAGTTGCCGCGCTGCGTGTTGTGGGTGATGTTCCAGGGGGTGCCCCAGAGGGTCAGCTTGAGGCCGTAGAGGTCGAAGCGCTGGGAGAGGTCGCGCAGGTTGAGAGTGAGGCCGTATTCGCCTTCGGCTTGGCGGACGTGGGGAGTCAGCGTGATCGGCACCCCGTAGGGGACGGCGCCGATCTCCGAGGGGACTCCCGGCGGTGGGGTGAGGTCGTAGACGCCGAAGGTCCTGGCTTCGCCGCCGCCTTCGGAGGTGCGGAGTGTGACGACGCCGACCTGGCTCTTGTCCGGGCAGCTCTCGCCGGAGCGGCTCGCTTCGAAGGGCGAGACGCGGGGGGTGTCGAACTGGGCCAAGCCGCACTGCTGCAGGGCGGCGGGGTTTTCGATCAGGCCCGGCGGCAGCTCGATCTGGAGGTCCTTGAGGTCGCCGTCGGTGTAGGGGCCACCGGGTTCGGGAGCGCCTCCTGCCAGCTTGAAGTTGACCGTGGTGCTCAACTCCCAGGGATGCGAGCCGGCCTGCAGGTCGGGGGAGCCACCTCCGTTGGTGGCGGCGACGCTGAAGCCTTCGGGGCCGGGGAGGAAGCCGAAGTCGGCCTGGGCGGTGGTTGGGAGCGAGAGCAACGCTAGACTGACAGCCATGACAGCGAAGACGCTCAGCGGCGATGTCGGGGAACTGAAGCGAGCGCGCGCGCTGCGCCTCGAAGCCGATCGCAACGCTCCGATGAGCGAGCGACTGGCGCATGTGCACGCGCTCTGTAAGCAGATGAGCGCCATCAAGGGCACCGCCAGGGCGCGTTGAGGGAGTTCGACCTCCACTCGCTTCTGGAGGCGTTGGACGAGCGGGGAGTTCGCTTCGTAGTGATTGGCGGGGTGGCGGTCGGGGCTCACGGGTACGTCCGCGGCACCGCGGACCTGGATCTCGTCCCCGACCCCGACCCTGAGAACCTGAAACGCCTGACCGAGGCCCTGGGAGAGCTGGAGTCCACCTTGCCAACCGTCGAGGAAAGGCCGTTTAACCCCGCGACCGACGCGGCGGTGATCTGGCGGGGCGGCAACGTCACGGCTATGACCAGGTTCGGCGAACTCGACGTGGTGCAGCGAGCGCGGGGCGTGCCCAGCTACTCGCAACTCGCCGAGGATGCCGTCGAGAGTGAGCTGTTCGATATCCCGGTGCGGGTGTGCTCGCTCGCTCGCCTGCGCGAGATGAAGCAGGCGCAGGCGAGAGAGCAGGATTTGGCCGACCTGGCGAACCTGCCCGAGCCCTGAGCGGGGACGATGGTGGAGGGCGCTCACCTGCGGCCTCCGCGCTTGTGGCGAGGATGGTGGCGCCGGCGGCAGTCAGCTTTCCCATGAGCGGCGCTGCGCCTTCGCTTGGGACAGACGACCCTTGGGAAATGCACCGGCGGGTTGGGAGAGCCGGGGACGAGCGTCCCCGGCGCCGGGTCTTCGGGCGGCGAGGGGACCGCCTGGCAGGCGTCGCCGTCGCATTCGATCGGCTTTTCGGGTTCGGGGAAGCCGCCCCCTTCGCGGGCGTCGTAGAGGTCGGCCGAGCCGGGGTCGCGGGGGACGAGCGAGTCGCCGCTGAGGAAGAAGGCGTCGCGGCCGTCGGCGGAGGCGTCGACGAAGGAGGAGGCTTCGCTGCTTTTGCCGGAGGAGATCAGGAAGAGGCAGCCGGCGGTCTTGTGACAACTGCCGACGCCTTGGGCCTCCCACTCGTATACGTCTGGGGCGGCGCTGGCGTCGGTGGGGACGATCGCGTCTGAGGAGTCGAAGAAGAGGCGCCTGCCGCCGCTGGAGAGGTCGCGGGGCTCGTAGGAGTCGGTGGCGCCTTCGCCCGTGCCGTTGGCGATCGCGCCGGGGATGGTGGAAGGGCCCTGTGGGCGCTCGCCGGTGGGGTTGCAGGAGAGGCAGGCGAGGGCGCCTTCGCCGCCGCCTTCGGGTGCGCTGTAGAGGTAGACCTCGCTGTCGGGCAGCCGCGTGCTCTGGTCGGTGTTGTCGTAGCCGGTGAGCCTGGCGGTGGAGAGGAATGCGAGGTGGGTTCCGTCCGGGGTCACGCGGGTGGCGCCGGTGGCCGGCGGGTAATCGCCGGCGAAGGCGGCGGGCGCGCCGGGGGCGATTTCGGCGGTGGTGCCCGGCGCCTGCCAGAGGTAGAGGCCGGCCGAGGTCAGGTAGTAGGCGCGGGAGCCGTCCTCGGCGGCGCCGAGGACGCCGAGGACACCGCCGGCTGGGGTGAGGTCGGTGGCCGCTTCGGTCTGGGCGTCGTAGCGGTAGAGGTGAGCGGCCTTGGTGAAAAAGGCGAAGCGGCCCTCAGCGGAGGCGGTTTGAAACACCCCTCCCCCTCCCTGCGCTTGATCAACCCAGACCGTGTGGGCGCCTTCGCGCAGGTAGAGGTTGCCTTCGTCAGTGAAGTAGACCCGCGAGCCATCGGAGTTGACCGCAGCGGCCTGGGCAGCGAGGCGGGCGCCCGGGGTGCCCTGAGTTTCGCCCGGCAGCAGGTTGATCAGCCGCAGCTCCCCCCCACTCCATTCATAGAGGTTGGCCTCGGCGGGATTGCAGGTCCCCCCAACTCCCGCCATTTCGGTCGCGTCGGGAGTCAGCTTGGCGCAGGTCGAGAGGACGACGTGGCGCAGGTCCGGTGAGGCGCCAGCGAAGCCCAGGTCGGCCTCCGTGGGCGAGGGGGTCAGCGCGCCGCCGGCGCTCTCGCGCAGGGAGTAGCTGCGCGGACAGGGTTCGGCTTCCCCGCAGCGGCGGCCGCCCAGCAACAATCCGCGGGCGAGGTCGGTGGAGAAGAGCTGGTAGGGGACGCCCGTCTGGGCGTTGCCGTAGGCGCCGGAGACGGTGGGGAGCGTGATGTTCTGGGTGGCCCAGCCGGCTTCTCCTCCCACCCTGCGGGCGATGTATTGGGAGGCGGTCGGGGCGCCCTGGGCGCCGGCGCCGAAGGAGGCGCTGGAGCTGAAGGTCGCCGCTTCGCCGTTTTCGGAAGCCTGCAGGACGCCGCCGCCGGAGATCTGACCGAACCCCTGGATCGCGCCGCCGTTTTTGTCGACCGGCGAGACCAGCTCCCAGGCGCGGCAATCGGGCAGGCCGAGGGAGCTGTCTTCGAAGCGCAGCTGGGCGTTGACGCACTCTTCGGGGGCGGAAGAGGCGTTGGGCTGGGTGGTGAAGGCGTGGGCGAGCTGCGCTTCGCCGTTGCCGGTGGCGACGATGCGGTAGCGGTAGGTCGTGGCCGGCGTCAGGCGTTCGATCCGCTGCAGCGCGGGCTGGCCGGCTTCTTCTTCGCCGAGTTCTTCTTCGCCGAAGGGCGGCGCCTTGGCGGCGCCGGCGAAGCTTTCGCCGTTGTGCTGGAACTGCGCTTCGGTGAGGTACTCGAAGCGATAGGAGGTAGCGGAGCCCTCGGGGTCGACTTCGGCGTGGAGGCTGGCCGAGGTGGCGGTGGCGCCGGTGACCCAGGCGGCGGCGATCTGGGGCGGGCCGGCGGCTTGGGGGACGGGCGCGGCCGTCAGGGCCAATCCAACCGCGAGCGTGGCGGCGGAGAGACCGGTGGCGACTCGGCCGGCGCGGAAAACGGCGCTATCGAGGCGCCGGATCATCGAGCCCCGTCACAACCGGCCCTACCACGCGCCGCCAAGGCGGCCGAGCAGGGCTCGATCGAGCTGGCGCTTTGAGGCCCTGTGGTGACGCTTGCCCTTGCCGCCCTTCTTCGACTTCCCCCCGCAGCTGTTGGCGACCTTGGGGGTCGTGTCGTAGACCTTGCCGTTCTGCCCGGTGAAGTCGGCAACTGCCTTGGTTTTCGCCTGCGGCGAGCAGAGGTTTTCGGAGTTGACGATCAGGCTCTTCTTGCCGGCGAACATTTCCAGCGTGAACTTGGAGACCGGCGCGTCTGGGACGACTTCGAAGCTGTTGCGCAAGCCGTCTTCTTTACCGGTGTCCACCTTCCCATCCAGCAGGACCCTGATCTGGCCATTGAGTTCCGCCACCAGGTCCGGCAGTTCGTGGCCGAAGCCGACGCCGAGGTAGACAGGACCGGAGAGCGGTTTGTCGAGAAGCGGGGTGACCGCGGTTGCCTTGCCGTAGATCGAGGCCGCCGGACAGGTCTGGGAGGCGAGCTGGGGCCGGGTGCAGACCGTTTTGATGTGCCCCTGTTCGAGGAAGGAGCTGTGAGGCAGCGTCACCTGGGCCGAGGCGATGTTGGCGTAGGAGCCCTGCGGATAGGTCAGTACCGCTTTGAGCGCGGGGAAGGTGTGGCGCTTGGTGCCGCCCTTGAGGCTGATCGCCAGCTTCGGCTTGAAACCGAGGTTCGAGCAGCCGCCGACCTGGAAGGGGTTGGAGAGCGGCGCGGCCTGCCCGAGCACCGAGGTGAGCGAGCCGGCGATCGTCTTCTTTTCGCAGCTGGTCGGGTTGAGGGTGAATTCGTGACGGGGCAGCTGCAGCGCGATCGAGCGGACGTCGAGCGGGATCCCCTGCAGGATGTGGGGGATTTCGTCGGAGACGGCGGTGATCTGGGCGGTGTAGGGGTCGACCTGCAGGGCGTTGCGGACGACGACGGTGCCGAGGTCGTAGGGCCCGGCGACGGCGGGGGTGACGATCGCCAGGCTTAGCGGGGCCCCCTTGTAGGGGCCGGCGAGGTAGGCCCTGCCGGTGGCGTAGTAGGGGGTCAGCCCCGCCCCGGCGCCGACGGTGACGGCGCCGACTTCAGAGGCCGCCGGACAGGAGGGGCTCTGCTGCTCGGCCGTGCCGCTCTTGGCCGCGGCGGCGGCGAGGGCGGAGTCGGGACACTCGGCGATGCCGGCCAGCTTGCCGATCAGCCCTTCGGGCAGGGTCAGGCTGAGGCCCTTCAGTTCCTGGGAGCCGTCTTCGCGGCTGAGCTTGAGGACGAAGGGGCTGTAGGCGCCGGCGAGGGGGTTGAGGGTGCCGGCGGCGAAGGCCGGGTGGTTGGGCTCGGCGGCGGCGCTGGGGGCGCAGCCCTGGGTGATCTGGAAGTTGGCGGTGGGTTCGGCCGGCGGCCCCGATTCCGGCGCCGACCAGGGGGTCAGCTGGGAAGTGACGATGTATTTGCCGCAGACCGAGGGGGTCCGCAGGGCGGCGCGCTGTCCGGCGAAGAAGTGGGTCCGCAGTTCACTGAAGGGGAACTGGGGGCTGTTGTCGACCACCGTTTCCAGCTGGCCGCTGGTGGCGTTGGCGCGGATTTCACCGGGGATCTTGACGACGACGCCGGTGGTGGGGTCGTTGACGACGATGTAGAGGGCGAGGAGGGAGTGGAAGGGGTTTTCGGCTTGCTTGGCGACGTAGATGTCTCCTTGCAGGACGCCGGGAAGGGCCGGGGTTTCCAGTTCGACGCTGCCGATCTTGGAGGCGTTGGGGCAATTGGGGGCGGCGGCGTTGGGCTGGCCGGAGGGGCTCATGCCGAGGGCCGAGAGGGAGCAGCCCTGCAGGCCGTTGGCCGAGGAGGGGTTGACGGTCATCCCTTCGGGCAGGGTGACCACCGCCTTCTTCAGCGGCGGGGTGCCAAGCGTTTCGGTGCCTTCGCTCTGGGGGATCTTGAGGTCGACTTCCAGGCCGGTGGGGCTGTCGGCGCGGTTGGTGGAGGGGGTGGCGGTGATCGTCGGGTTGAAGAGGCCTTCGAGCTGGTTGCAGCCGCTGACCGGTTCTGACTGGGAGGTTGAGGTCACCCAGTTGGGTTCGGCCAGGTTGGGTTCGCCGTCGGGGAGGTAGGAGCCGGGGTGCTGCCAGGAGTCCATATGGACGGAGGTGATCAGGGGTTCGCCCGAGCAGTCGGACGGCATGGTCAGGGTGGGGACGTGTTTCGAGGCTTCGAGGAGCGAGCCGTCGCGGGTATAGGGGTCGCCGTAGATGTTGGCGATGAGTTCGGTCAGCTGGATCTCGGGGATTTCGTCGCTGGAGGTGCGCAGCACGTAGCCCGCAGGCGTGGGGACGAGCGAGGCGTAGAGGACGTGGGCGCCGCCGAGGACGTCGACGAAGCCGAACTCGGCCGCTACGCCGCGCTCGGGGACCATGTTGTAGATGAGGTTCTTGACGCCGTCGCTGGAGATGGGGTAGGCGTGCAGGAAGCCGATCTGGCTTTCGGGTGGGCAGCTGGAGGTGCCGTCTTCAATGGCGTTTTCGCTGGGCGCGGAGAGCTGGGCGAGGGTGCAGAGTTCCGGCGTGGAGACGGCGGAGCCCGCGAGGCCCGGGGGCAGGTCGACGAGGATGTCGCGGGGATTCTCGACCGAGGTCGCGACGACCAGGTTGTCAGCGGGTTCCCTCACCTCGGAGCCGAAGCCGATGTGGGTCGGCAGCTCGTAGGGGTGGGAACCCGCCTGGGTCGCATCGGCGCCGTCGGGGCCGAGGGCGGGGGAGCTGAAAAGAGTCGGGCCGAAGGGCGGGGGGCCTTCTTCGAGCGTGTTGGTGGCGCTGGCTTCGGCGGCGGGTGCTTCGCCGCCTGCGACCTTGACCGTGTTGGTGAGCACGGCGGGGGTGGGTCCTTCGTCGACGGTGACGGCGACTTCCATCTTCAGCGCGTCGTCGGGGTGCACGGTGCGACCCAGTTCGGAGAAAAAGGAGGCCTTGAGCTTGCAGGTGACGTGGGGCAGGGTGACGGTGCAGGCTTTGCCCGATGCGTTGAGGTTTTCGCCTTCCTGGCGCGGGGGGACCGCTTCGATGCCCGACCAGTGAAGGCCGACGTCGCGGACGGCGAGTCCGGCAGGCAGGGTGTCTTCGAGCTCGACTTCCTTGGCTTTCATCGCGGCGGCGCCGACGTCGGTGGCGGTGACGATGTAGGCATCGCAGCTCTTCCCAGTGAGGTCTGCGTTACAGATCGAGCCGGCGTTGTCGGCGGTCGAGAAGTCGGTCGGGGCGGCGAGGGATTCGATCGCCCAGCGGGGGGCAGCGGGGGTGGCGGCATTCGCCGCAGGAGCGAGGAAGAACGCCCCCAGCACAGCAGCCACCACGCCGGCACCGCTGAGAGCAGCGCGCCTGGCACGGCGCATCTTGGGAACGAAGCAGGGAATGCTGATGAGTCGGCAGAGGGTCGCAACGGTGGTCATCGACTGGCCCTCCGGTTGACGTTGGCTCGCTTGTGCCTGTGGGGCTTCTTGTGCTTCTTGGCGTGTTTTTTCTTGTGATGCTTGGGGGGGCCCTGAGGATGGTTGGGGCCTTCTGGGGGGCCGTTGAAATTGGGGGTATTGGGGGACTGTTCGGGGCCGGCTTGGGTGCCTTCGGCTTTGCAGGCGTCGCCTTCGCATTTGATCGGCGTCGGCGGTGGGGCGAAGCCGCCTTTCACGCGGGCGTCGTAGATGTCGCGCTGAGTGTCGGTGTCGGTGGGGACAAGCGGGTCGGCGGTGGTGAAGAAGACATTTTCTCCAGAGGGGTCGGTGCCGATCAGCTCGACCGAGCTGAAGTTGTTGAAGTTGCCGGGGGGGCCCGCGGTGACGTCGCGCCCGTCGGAGATCAGATACAGGCAGCCGGCGGCTTCTTCGCAGCTCCCCGTCCCATCTTCCTGCCACTCATAGACGTTCTCGGCGAGGCCGCCGTGGGTGTTGACCGCGATGTCGTTGAGGGCGCCGGGGGTGAGGCCGGTCGGGCTCTGGAAGAAGGCGCGGCGGCCATCGGCGGAGATCGAGGGGGTGGCGGAGGGGTCGCCGGCGACCGCTTGGACAGTGGTCTCCGGCGGCACGATCCCCGCGTCGGCGACGGCGGCATTGCCGTTGTCGTCGAAGCCTCGCTGACCGATCGAGACGCGGTTGAGCCTTTCGCTCTGGGCGTCGTAGCGGTAGACCTGGGCGGGGCCTTCCGGGCGCGTCGCGTCGGGGGTCAGCGCGACGCGGGAGGTGAAGAGCAGGAAGCGGCCGTCGGAGGTGACGTTTGCCGTCGCTGGGCCGGGTGCCCACTGCTGGCAATCCGACTTTTCGAATCCACAATTTGCAGCGGAGAGGGTGGCGATGAAGCGGGTCTTTTCTTCGGCGACGTCGTAGAGGTAGAGGTTGTTGCCGCCTTCGAGCGGTTCGTTGCCTTCGACGTTGGCGCCGGCGAGCAGGCCCTTGGCGACGAAGTAGACGCGGCGGCCGTCCTGGGAGATCGCCATCACGCCCTGCACCTGGGGGCCCTGGCCAGAGGTGTCCCCGGCGGAGACGTCTACCAGGTGGTCGCCCGTGAGCGGCTGTTGCTGGGGATCGCGGTAGAGGTAGAGGTTGCAGCCGTTGGCGCCGCTGGTATTCGTGCAGTTTTCGGCGTGGTCGCCGCTGCGACTGTCCTCGGAGGCTTCGTTCGTCAATTGCTGGGTGGAGAGGAAGTAGGCCAGCGAGCCGTCGGCGGAGGCGCCTTCGAACTCGGGTTGGGCAGGAGGCTGAGCCTGACAGGCAGCGTCGCACTGAGGCTCGGGGGCGGGCCCGGAGATCTTCACCGTGCGGGCATCTGCTGATTCGCCGTCGATGCGGGCGTAGAGGGTGTTGACGGGGACTTCGACTTCGACGTTTTTGCCGATGCCGCCGGCGCAGGGTTCGACTCCGAAATAGACGGTGCGGCCGTCGGCGGATAGAGCGCGGGGAGCCCCGGAGGAGCGGTTGGCGAGGGCCGAGCCACAGGTGCCGATCAGTTCGGTGGAGCCTTGCCCGCCGCTGACGGCGACGAGGAAGGGGTGTTCGGCCGGGCCGGCGTACTCGTAGATCGAGCGGTGCACGGTCTGGTCGAAGGCGGGCCAGAAAGGCGCGCCGTCGTCTGGGTAGACGAGATGAGAGAGATCGGCGGTCGCGACGATGCCCCCCTCATAGCTGAGTCCGTGGATTCCGGGGCCGGAGGCAACCGGGCCGATCGGCTCGAAGCTGCCGTCGGCGTGGCGGACGTAGAACCATTCGCGCGCTTCGAGGGAGGGCGGGGCGGGGAGCGCCAGGCCAAAGATCTCGCTGGCGGTTTCGACGTTGGCGGCCACCAGGTTGGCGGCAGAGAACTGGGTAGCGGGCGGGGTGAGCGGGGTGGCGCTCCAGCCGCTGGAGGTGCGGGAGAGTTCGTAGCCGTTGCCGGTGACGCCACCGCGGGTGGTAGTGCAGGACTGGGCGGCGGCGAAGCAATCCAGGGTGGAGGCGAAGAGGCGAGAGCCGTCCGCCGAGACGGCGAAACCGAGAGAGGTGGGGAAGAGCTGGCTTTGAAGCAACGAGCCGTTTCGCCTGGGCGGGGTGACCTGCTCATAGGCGCGGCAATCGGGCAGGGCGGTGGAGCCGTTGGCTTCGCGCAGGGACTCGTTGCCGCATTCCTGACTGACTTCGGCCGAGGGCGGGCCGGGCAGGTAGACGAAGGTGTTGTCGGGGGAGCGCTGGGTGCCGTTCACGTCGGTAGCCGCGATTCGCCAGTGGTAGGTGGTTTCGGGGCTCAGCTCGGTCAGGTGGGCGACGATCGCGACCGGGGAGCTGCCGCCGGGCAGGCTGGCCGGTTCGCAGGAGAGGGGGGTGTTTTCGTAGGAGGTGGTGATGCCCCATTCGACCTGGCAGGAGTTGACGGCGGGGCCGAGCGGGTTGATCTTGGCCTCAAGGGTGGCCGAGCTCGCCGTCACTTCGGTCGCTTCCTCGGCTTCGATCCGGGGTAGGACTTTGGTTTCCACTTTTTCGTCCTCGCTGTGGATTTCTTCGAGCGGCGAGGCGGTGTTGCGGGCGCGCAGGCGGTAGTGGTAGGTGGTTCCCGCCTGCAGGCCTTCGAGCGGGGCGTGCAGGGCGATCGGCGAGTTGCCGGTGAGCGGGTTCAATTCGGTGCCGACGGGGTCGCCTGCTTCATCGAGGCAGGAGAGGTTGCCGCCGTAGGTCTTGGTCGAGCCGAACTGGAAATGGCAGGAGGTGACGGGGGTGCCCTCGGGGTTGACGGTGCCGTGCAGGACGGCGCTGGTGCCTTCGATTGCGGTCGGCGCTTGGATGTTCGCTTCCAGGCTGACTTTGAAGACGGCGATCTGGTTCGTGCCGGTGCTGGCGGCGTAGAGGGTGCCGTCGGGGGCTACGGCGAGGCCGGCGGGTTCGGAGAGGTGGGCGGAGCCGAAGGACTGGGCGGGGGGGCAGCCGGTGAGGGCGTTGGGTTCGCACTGACGGGAGACCACGGCGATGGTGCCGGTGCGTTCGCCGACATAGAGGTCGTCGGTGACGGGATTAAGAGCGATCCCGGAGGTTCTGGTCTGTGAGAGGACAACTCCCAGGCGACTCCCACCAGGCGCGTACTTGAGAATTTCTTCAAACACCCGACTGAAATAGAAGTCCCCGGCCGAGTCGACAGCAAGACCCTGAGGCTCGGGGGCAGCAGGCGGCGGGTGTTCCAGATTCACGCTTTCGACGAACGTGCCGTCGGGGTCGAACTCGAAGAAAGACCCGTTCGCGGCTTCGTCGAGGACTGCAAGGTCGCCAGAATGATCGACGGTGATCCCGACGAGACCTGCCCCGAAGAGTTTGGTGCCGGAGCCGTTCAGCTGCCCGTTGGGGGTGGAACCGAGGCCGTTGTTGCCCCAGGCCGCAGCCAGGCCGCCGTCCGCGTCGAACTTAGTCACCAGATGGTCGCCGACGTCGGCGACGTAAAGGTCGCCGGCAGACGGGTCGAACGATTCGCAGGCGAATCCGCTGAGCGGCGGTTCGTGGAGAGCGCAGGAGTTGTCGACGGCGACGAAAACCGGGGTTTCGAGTTGGCCGGGTTCGCTGCCTGAGGAGCCGGCCCGACAGTCGCTGGCGGTGGTGCAGGTCTGCAGCTTGGCTTCGGGGGTGGTGGCGTTGACTTCCCAGCCGAAAGAGCGGATGAACTGTTCAGAAGGCGGCTTGGAGGGATCGAACTCGTCGATGCGGTGGTTGGCAGTATCGGCGACGTAGACGTCGCCGGTTTCGATGTTGACCGCGAGGCCGGAGCCAGGGACGTTCAACCCAGTGCTCGGCTTCAGCAAGAGCTGCCCTGCCCCCGAGCCGGGTGAGCCGAAGGCACTCGAGAAGGCATGGAGCTGGGCCGCCGAGGCCGCCGAGGGGGCGAGGGCCAGGAGAGTGAGGGCGGCGAGCACGGTGCCCGCAACAACGTGCAGACGGGCGGTCGCGGCGGGGGGCTGCGGTGTGTTTCGGTCGGCTTGGCTCACCTGTTCTCCATGCTTTGGTGGAAGTGATGTAGGTCGGTTGTCAACGGTGTGACGTGCAGTCGGCACGGGCTCCCGGGGCAACACTGGGCCGCCCCGGGAGTGGGCGCGCGAGGGTGGTTAGGATGCGGTCACCGCCCAGGTGCCGTAGGCGAGGCTGACTTCGGTCGGTTCACCTTCGCCGTGCAGAGCCAGCAGAGCTCCGGTAGCCCCGGCGCCTTTCGCGTCTTCCCCAGTGGTTTTTCCGGGAACGAGGATCGGCCCGAGGAAGCTGGGTTCGAGGCCGCCCTGAGTCTTGTAGACGCAGAGGTACCCGGGCGCGGCTTCTGGAGCCGCTGCGGTGCCCAGGCAGTGTTCGACTCCGCCCGATTCCGTATAGATCACGTGGCTTTCATTGAGTCCGACTTCGAGGGGAATCGAGAAGGAGATGCTCCCGAAGGCGAGGTTTTCCCCGACCGTCATCGCCGTCCAGGCGCCGGTCTCGGTCTTTTCGGAGGGGAGGGTTTCGGTGAAGCCGGTGGTGCCGTTTTTGCCGTTGCAGGCGTAGGTAGTAGTAGCTCCAGCGACGAATTTGGAGCCGCCTACGCCGGTGCTGCCTGCGCCATCGCAGTGGCCGGCTCCGAAGCTGCTGGCGGATTCGGTGCTGGTGACGCTGGTCCCGTTGGTCCCGTTCGTACCGTTGGTGCCGTTGGTTCCAGCAGCGCCGGGGTCACCCTTGGCACCAGCAGGCCCTGCCGGACCCGCGGGGCCGGTCTTGCCGCGGGGTCCGGGCTTGGCCTTGGAAGCGGTGGCGCCGAGGTTGTTGGCGGCGTAGGCGCCGCCGGCGAGGGCGAAGACCAGGGCGACGATCGCGACCATGAGGCCGGCGGTGCCGAAGGGTTCGCGGATCGCGCGAATCGGTTTGCGTAGGCGTTTCATGTTCGGTTCTCCTCCTTGGGGCCGGCTTCCCCAGCCGGCACGATGGTTTGGGTGGCGTGTGCTGCCGGGACTCCCCGGCCAGTCCCGGCGCTCGCCACGGGCGAGGGCCGGAGGGTGGTGGTGCGGAAGTTGGTGGAGCGGCCGCGGGCGACCCGGGCTCCGGGGCGGGAATCGGCCCCGCAGCCCCTGAGGCCGCCCGCGCCGCCCCTGCGGCTCCGTGGGCCAGGGAGAGCCACGGGGGCCGGGTGGGGAAAGTGGATGGTCGTCGGGAGCGCGGCGCGACCGGGGTCGGCACTGCTCGTGGACGGCTCTGTTCCCCCTGCGCTGCGAGCGGTGCTCACTAGAAGCTCTCCTTGGTGGGCCTTCCCGGGGCCCGGTTTCCCTGTTGTGCTGTTCCCTGGACTGCGGCCGTTTCGAGAAACGACGTGTCGGAGTGTAAAAGATTTCGTTTCTAGATGCAAGCCTCAGTTTCTGACAAAAAAGAAACGGGACGCGAGGAAGCGCCCCCGGCGATTCGCCGAGTCGCGTCGGAGAGGAGCGCGCGGCCGCTCTAGGCGGCGGGGGAACGGGCCAGGCGCCGGGCTTCGCCGCGGCCCAGATACGAGGTCAGCACGAGTTCGTGCAGATCGGGAAGCAGCTCCTCCAGGCCGTCGGCCTGGCCGGTCCTGAGGCGGCGCACGACGAGGGTGGAGAGCCCTCCCACCAGCGCCTGCTCCCTCGCTTCGGCGAGCGCGTCGGCGGCGGCCGGCGGCTCTGGCCTCAGCAGCTCGGCCAGGCAGCGCAGGGAGGCGCGGTGACGTTCGGCCACGGCGCCGCCGGCGGCCAGCGACTCGAGCAGGGCGAAGCGGGCGACGGTCGCGTCGGCGGCGAAGATGCCCAGCAGGACCGCCAGCTCGGCGCGGACGCGCTCGGGCCAGGAGGACTGCTCCTCGGCCTCGCGCAGCGAGTCGCGCAGGTGGGCGACGATCATCTCGTAGGCGGCGAGGAAGCACTCCTCCTTGTTGGCGAAGTGCTCGTAGAAGGTGCGCTTGGAGACCGAGGCGGCTTCGGTCAGCTGGTCGATCGTGGTCGCGTTGTAGCCGTGGGCAACGGTCGCCTCCACCACCCCGTTCAGCAGCCGCTCGCGCTGGCTCTCGGCGACCGCGTCCCGCGAGAGCCCGTGCCGCCCGGGCGGCAGGCGGACGACGCCATGGGAGGCTTTCTCAGCCGGCGCTCTGGCCACCTATCCCCCCTCCTCGGCGACGGCCAGGCGCAGCGCCTCGGCCGAGCCCAGATAGGGACCGAGGACGATCTCGATCAGCCCCGGGAGCATCTCCTCGACCCGCTCGGCGCCGGCCGTTTCCAGGCGCTCGCGCAGCAGCCAGGCGACCCCGGCGGCGGTCGTCTCCTCCAGCACCCCGGGCAGATCGCCGGCGGCGGAGTCGAGCCGGCGGCCCTCGCGCAGCTTCGCCGCGGCGCTGTCGAGCACCGCTTCGTAAGCGGCCAGCAGCGCCCGCCCGTCCCTCATCGACTCGACCAGGCACATCCTCGCCCGCGCGGGGTTCTCGGACACCGTCGTCAGCAACGCCCCGAGGCCGGCGCGGACCTGCTCGGGCCAGGGCAGCGCCGCCGGCGCCTCGTCGGCGAGGAGCGCCCGCGCCTCTTCGACCGCCCGTTCGAAGGCGGCCACGAACGCCTCTTCCTTGCCGGCGAAGTGGTCGTAGAAGGTGACCGCGGAGACCCGGGCCTGCTTGGCGATCCCCTCGATCGTGGTGCCGGAGTAGCCGTTCCGCGCGATCAGGTGCTCGGTTGCGGTGAGGATGCGGTCCCGCTGCTGCTCGGCAACCGCGGGGCGCCCCTGCTCCTCGCCGCGCGGCCTGCCGGTCTTCGTCGCTAGCAGGCGCTCCGAGAGGTACTGCATGAAGGCGAGGATAGACCAGCTTTTGGCCCGATCCGAGGGCCTCGAGACGGAAATCTCGGGCGACTTGTAAAGGCTCGCTTTTTTATCCTGAAAGAGCTAGTTTCTATACATGTCGTCGCGAGCGATCGCATCGAGCAAGCTCTCAGACGAGACGACCACGAGGGTCGCGCCGGGGCAAGACGAGGACGACCGGCTGCGCGACTCGATCATGGAGGCGATGCTGGTCGCCAGCGGCGAGCTGGGCTACCGGGAAGTCTCGATCGACGACGTCCTCGCTCGCTGCGGCGCCCACCGCGTCCAGTTCTACAAGCGCTTCGCCAACAAGGAGGCGTGCTTCGCCGCCGCCTACGCGACCTGGGCCGACCGGCTCGCGACCGAGCTGCTGGCGGCGGCGCTGGCCGCGGGCGATTGGCGGCGGGGGATGCGGTCGGCGCTCGTCTCCCTGATCGGCTTCGCCGAGGCGGGCGCGGCGCTGACCCGGGCGCTGCTGGTCGAGGCCGAGGTCGCCGGCGGCGTGGCGCTGGAGAAGCACGAGGAGACGATCGAGCGGCTGGGCGAGGCGATCGACTCCGCCCGCGAGCAGGTGCCGCCGGAGGAGCGGCCGCCGGCGCTGACCGGCATCTTCGTCGCCGGCGGGATCGCGACCTACGTCAGCGAGCAGCTGACGGCCGGCGAGCCGGCGAGCATGCGGCGGGGCCTGCCGGAGTTGATGCGCTTCGCCACCGCGCCCTACTTCGGCGAGGAGGCGGCGCGCGAGGAGCTCGAAGCCACCCGCGCCCTCCTCGACCGCCGCGCCGGCGGCGGTGAGCCGGGGTGAGCGAGCCTCCCGCCGCCGGCGGCGGCGCCCTCTCGATGCGGCGCCTGGCGCCGGGCGCCCACGGCCTCCCCCGCACCCTCGTCGAGGAAAACCAGCGGCAGAGGCTGCTGGCGGCCGCCGCCGAGTGCCTGCTCGAGCGGGGCTACGGCCGCATCTCGACGACCGCGGTGGCGAGGGCGGCCGGGGTCTCGAGCGCGACCCTCTACCGCCACTTCGACGACATCTGGGCCTGTCTTCTGTGCGCATACGAGGCGGCGGCGGATCGCCTCTGCGAGACGGTCGAGGACGCCTGCGCCGACGCCGCCAAGGGGCGCGCCGGGCCGGAGGCGATCGCCGCGGGCCTGGCCCTGCTGGCCGCGCAGCCCGCCCGCGCCTACCTGCTCAGCGCCGAGCCGCCCCTGCAGGCGCGAGGGCTGTGGACCGCGCGGTCGCGGCTCGTCGCTCGCCTGGTGACGCTGCTGCGGAGCACGGGAGAGCGTGGGATCGGCGACGAGGATGAGGCGCGAGCGATCGGCGGGGCGCTGACGCTGATCGCGATGCGTGCCCGCCGGGGCGAAGGAGCGGCGCTGGAGGGGCTGGCCCCGGCCCTGATCGGGATCCTGCTCGGACGCCGGGCCTCCCCCACTCCCCGGGCCCCGCGACCTGCCGCCGCGGTGGGGGCCGAGCCGGCCGCGACCGATCGCGACTCGCCCTTCGAGCGGCTCGCCCGCTTCCGGGAGCTGCTGGGCGGCGGCCTCGAAGCGCCCGGCACGGCGGTGATCGTCGCCCAGCCGCCCGCGGTCGGCGACCGGGTCCTCGACCTCGGC
The DNA here is from genome assembly GCA_964540905.1 of uncultured Conexibacteraceae bacterium. Taxonomy (GTDB): domain Bacteria; phylum Actinomycetota; class Thermoleophilia; order Solirubrobacterales; family 70-9; genus VAYN01. Next base: position 28,682 of record CAZIOS010000024.1, read on the forward strand.
TGCGGCGAGGGGGAGACGACCGAGCGACTTGCCCGCCTCGTCGGCGCGGGCGCGGTGGTCGGCGTCGACGCCTCGGAGCAAGCGGTGAGAGCCGCGAAGCGCAGAGCCGCCGCCGCCGGCCTCGCCAACGTCAGCTTCGTCGCCGGCGATCTGCAGGTCGCCGAGATCGACGGGGCCTTCGACTACGTCTTCTCGCGCCTGAGCATCGCGTCCTTCGCCAATCCGACGCTGGCGCTGCGCAACGTGCGGCGGGCGATGCGCCCGGGCGCCGGCCTCTGCGCCGTCGCCGCGGACGGCGACCTCGCCGACCCCCGGCCCCCCGCCGAGCCGGACCGGGTCCGCGGCCAGCTCGAGGGCGCGGGCTTCGCGGAGATCTCGATCCAGCCCTGCGACCTCCAGGCCGGGGCCGGGGAGGTCCCGGCGAGGGTCTGGATCATCGGGGCCAGGGCCCCCGCCGGCTAGGAGTCCTGGGGGGCGATGAAGTAGAACGTCTCCATCGCGCCGCGCCGCGGGCGCGTGTGGACTCGCTCGATCACCTGCGCCTTCGCCAACTCGCCGAAGTGGTAGGAGATGCGCCCCACGCTGTATTCGTGGTCATAGATCCGGCTCAGGTCGGACGCTGAGACCGGGTGGCCGGTCCACAGCATCGCTTCGATGATCGCGACCCTGATCGGGTGGATCACGTAGGGGACGAGCACACCCCAGTCGAAGCACGGCTGGCCCACCTTCGTCATCGTGCCTCCCGCCCCGGCCAAGCGGGAAGTGACCTCTGGGGGTGGCGTTGGGAGAAAGGCATGGCGTCGGCTTCCCAACCGACCCCGACCGCCGCGACGACGAGCCCCCTGTCGGCACACAATCGGCCCGTCCCCAAGGTCGGTCGGTGTCGGTTGAACGGTGGACGGTTTCACACCTTAATGACGACCGTCAATCGAAACTTGCGCTCTGCTCAGCACTTGCACCAGTGGCTGGCGGCGTAGGCGAAGTTCGCTCTCGCTCAAACCCCATATTGCCGACGATGACCGACCTGGATTCTTCGCCCGACTCGGCACGGCGGTTGGTCGATTCGGCCTCGATCTCGCGCATCCGGTCCCACGACCGCCGCTGCTCGTCAGCGATGTCTTCGCGACCCTGCTGGTCCACGTTGAACCAGCGCCAGGCGAGCCAAGTCCGGGGATCGTCACGAATCTTCCCGGCCCAGAACGCGGCCATGGCCTCGGCCACCATGCACTGAAGGACGAGTCCGGCGCTAACCTGCCGCTGCTGCGGGGTCATCGCCCAAACTTCCTCGTCGGAATAGAACGGCATCGTGACGGCCCTGTAGTAGTGACGGTCGGCGTTCCGCACCTTCTCGACCTTGGCGAGTTCGATGGACCCCCCGTCGAGCAGTTCCCTCACGTGGTGGGCGACCTTGTTCAACGGCTCACCGATGATCCGGGCGATCTGGTCGGGCGTGTAGGTACCTTCATTGAGGATCGTCAGCACTTGGACTCGGATGCGATGGCTGAGGGCATAGCCCACCACTTCCTCAATGCCCTTTCCACGCTGCCCGGCCCTTGCAGTCGTCGTCTTAGCCACGATCTCCTCCCCCATGCTCGATTTTGTTTCTTTCACTCAGTAATGAACGAGCGAGGATAGGCATTCTTCGCAAACAGGGGATGAACTCAACTCAGCATCTGCGATTCATTCTGAGTTCTTCTTAGCATCGGCGACTCCTCCTGGCGCTCCACGCCGGGCCTACGCATAGGGAGGGGGTGAGAGCCGATGAAGGTCGCAAAGACGCCGCACGTCTTTCTGAGCTACATGGTCCACAAGAACGCCTGAGGCAAGGGCAACGGGGTCGGTCTCGGCCTTCCAGTACAGGGATCGGGATCGGCCCCTCTTTCGCCGCCTTCACAGGAGCGGCATCGGGAGATCGCGCAAGATACCCACAGACTTGTGAGTTGCCCTATGGCGGTTCCCCTCACCAACGCCGACGATCTGGGCGTGGGCGACCTCGGCACCAATCTGCGCGAGGCTCGCGAGCGACTCGGCCTGACCCAGGAACAGGTCGCCAAACGCAGTGGGGTCCATGCCACCGAGGTCAGCAGGATCGAAACCGGCAAGCCCGACCCCCAGGTCTCGACGCTGCTGCGGCTCGCGAAAGCGGTCGAGGTTCGGCCCGGTCGGCTGCTCGACTAGCGGACTCGGCCCACGCGGACCAATACCCGAAGACCGCTCCTCCACATCGGATCCCTCTGTAGAGCTAAAAACTCGCCGGCGAGGCCGACAAGCGCACCCTCGCCGCGGGCGATCCTGGCGCAGAGCAGCAGAAGGGCGCCTTACGCGCCCTTCTGCTGTTTGCCAGACCTCAGCCTTCCTTTGCGCACTGAGTAAGCCCGAGCGCGTGGAGCTGTTCTCCGGTCGCCTTAAATGGGTTTTGTTCGCTGAAAGCAAGTTCAGGCTTGGCCTTGACCTTGTTCAGCGTTTCCTGGGCGGTTTCCAGTGCCGAGGTCACCTGCTGTTCCTCGCCGCTCGGCGCTCCGAGGGCTTTAACCGAGTCGATCTGGGACTGGATATTGGGAGCGAAGACGGTTTCAACGAGTTCCGCCTGCTGGGCCTTGGTCGGTTCTTCCTTTTCGCTGATGCCGTGCTGTTTGGCGAAGGCCATGAATCCAGCTTCTTCCTTCTTGGTTCCAGCCGCGCAAATCGCGTTGCCCTTCGCCACAAATTCGGCCTTGGAGATTGCGGCCGTCGTGGTCGTGGTCGTGCTGCTGCTACTGCTGCCGCAGCCCGCCACCAACAGGCCGGCGAAGAGAAGGGCGCCTACCGACAGTGGGCCGATGAGTCTGCGATGCATCGAATCCTCCTTGCGTTGACTGGTAGGAGGAGCCTATTCCGAAGGTGGACACCGGTCAGCCGATGCACCTCGCGGCGATCCACCTCGCCGTCAGCGGCTGAGCCGGCCGGTTAACTGCCGCTCGGTCAAAGCTGCCTCTCTGAAGGTGCGCTGCGCAAGAACTCTTCGCTCGCGCATCTGCAGCGCTTCCCCGTCGACGCGCTGAAGATCGACCGCTCATTCACCTCGTCTACTCGATCGCCTTCCCGATCGGAATCCCTTTGGTGCTCACCCGGCAACTTCGGTTGGCCGGCTACGCCAAGGAGCTGTTCGGCGTGTCGCGGCGCTGGTAGCCGGGCCAATTTGCAGCCACTTCGAGGAAAAGCCCGCCGCCGGAATCGAACCGGCAACCTCCTGATTACAAATCAGGTGCTCTCCCAGGTTGAGCTAGGCGGGCGCGGTGGCGAAGATAGAGGGATGGATGTGAACTTCAGACTCCTCGGGCCGGACGAGGGTGGCGTCCTCACGGCGGCGATAGAAGCAGCTTACGGGACGACTTACGACGTCCGCTGGGTCTACGACCCGGCGGAGGTGAGCGCCCGCCTCGCCGACGGCAGGTACGTGTCCTGCGTGGCGGAGACGGTCGATGGCGAACTGCTGTGTCATCTGGGCATGAGTCTGGCAGCTTCCGGCGACGCGGTGGCGCATTCCGGGCAGGCGGTGACCCTGCCGGCCGCCCGCGGCCAGCACCTCTTCACCCGCACCAAGCGCTTCCTGATGGACTGGGCGCGCGAGCGCGGCCTGGCCGGGATGTTCTCCGAGGCGACCGCCGCCCACCCCTACAGCCAGCGCGCCAACATCGAGCTCGGGGCGCACGAGACCGGCTTCCTGCTGGGCTGGATCCCGGCCACGGTCGCCAACGACGCGGCCGCCGGGGCGCCGCGGCGGCGGCAATCGGCGGCGCTCTTCTACACCAAGCTCAACGACGGCCACGAGCGCCGCGTCTACGCGCCCGAGCGCCACCACGAGATCGTCGGCCAGACGTTGGCGCTGTGCGAGCTGCGGGGGACGCTGGCGCAGCCGCCGCCGGAGGCAGAGCTGGCGGCGCGGACCGAGCTCCAGGTCGAGATCGACAGCGACCACAACCTCGCCCTGCTGACCGTCCACGTCCCCGGCGCCGACCTGGAGACGGTGGTCGCGGCCGAGCGCCACCACCTCTTCCACCGCGCCTGCCTCGACGCGATCTACATCGACCTGCCGCTGGAGACGCCGGCGACCGCCCTCGTCGCCGACCACCTCGAGCGCCTCGGCGTCTCCTACGCCGGGGTCTTCCCCAACCACCGCACCGACGGCGACGTGCTGCGGATGCAGTCGCTGCACCGGGTCCAAGTCAAGGCCGACGACATCGCCGTCGCCTCGGACCACGGGCGCGAGCTGCTCGCGTACGTGCTGGCGGACGCCGCCCAGGTCTAGAGCGCGACCTCGCGCGAGGCGAGGTGGGTGCCGACCTTGCGCTTGACCCGCTGCAGGGCGTTGTCGACGGTCTTCGTGTCGCACTCCAGCCGCTCGGCGATCGCCTCGTAGGAGTGACCGTCGAGGTAGAGCGAGAGGACGCGGCTCTCGAGGTCCGAGAGCACCCCGGAGACGCCGGAGAGGCAGGAGACGAGGCTCGCCAGCTCTTCGGTCGCGATCACCTGGTTGACCGGGTCGTGGACGCTGGGCCCGGGCAGGATCTCGTCCAGGGTGGTGTCGGAGTCGCCAGCGGCCGCTGGGGTCTGACTGAAGGAGACGTACTGATTCAGGGGGGTGTGCTTGTTGCGGGTCGCGGTCTTGACCGCGGTGATGATCTGGCGGGTGATGCAGAGCTCGGCGAAGTTGCGGAAGCTCGACTCGCGGTCGGTCCGGTAGTCGCGGATCGCCTTGTAGAGACCGAGCAGGCCCTCCTGGATCAGGTCGTCGGACTCGCCGCCGAGCAGGAAGTAGGAGGAGGCCTTGAGGCGGACGAAGCCGCGGTAGCGGCGGACGATCATGTCGTAGGCGTCGGTCCTGCCCTCCTTCGCGAGGGCGACCAGATAATGATCATCAAGCTCGACTTGAGAGTTAGCCTGATGGGGGCGAGCCATGCCGGCGCGACCGGCCACGGGGAGCCGCATTTCGTACGTAGGCGTAGATAGAGCCACAGATCCTTCTCCTTGCTGAAGGGTCGTGGCGCCGCTTACCTCCCCCGAGGCGCCTCTTATCGACGGGCTACCTCTTACCTCAAGCTGAGGTTCACCCTTGTTGCGTCGCTAGTTTACGTCTGCGCGGAGTTCTGTCAACCCCAAATTGCGACTTTTGCAACCGCCGTTGCATTTGTTAGAAGCCTCGCCCCGGGCTCAACCGCGCTGGCGACGGGCCTCGAACAGCAGCGACGTCGCCGCCGCGGCGACGTTCAGCGACTCCACCCTGCCGCCGCGCGGCAGCGCCACCAGGCCGTCGCAGGACTTCGCCACCCGCGGCCGCAGGCCCTTGCCCTCGCCGCCGAGGACGAGCACGATCGGGCCCTTCAAGTCGACCGCCCAGGGCGCCGCCGCGGCCTCGGCGTCGGCGCCCCAGATCCAGAAGCCGGCGGCCTTCGCCTCTGCCAGCCAATCGGCGAGGTTGCGGACGTGGGCGACCTCGAGATGCTCGACGGCGCCGGCCGAGGCCTTGCAAGTGGCCGCGGTTACCGCCGCCGCCCGGCGCTCGGGCACGACGACCCCGGCGGCGCCGGCGAACTCGGCCGAGCGGCAGACGGCGCCGAGGTTGCGCGGGTCCTGAACCTGATCCAGCGCCACCAGCAGCGGGCTCTCGCCGCGCAGCAGCCCCCGGGCGTCGCCGTACGGATAGGGATCGACCTCGGCGACGACACCCTGATGGTCGGGCGAGCCGCAAAGCCGCTCCAGCTCCGCCGCCGGCGTCTCCGGCGCCCGCCAGACCCGTCGCACCCCCCGCCTGCCGCGTTCGGCCTCCTGAACCGGCTGCTTCCCGTAGATGACCTGGCTCGCCATCACCGCGGCGACGCCGGCTTTTGCCCCACCCCGCTGGGGTCAAAGTCGGCTTCGTTGTTCATGCCGCTCCCCTGGCAACGAGGCGCGGCCCCTGCGCCGAGTCCCGCACCTCCCAGCCCAGTTCCGCCAGCCGATCCCGAATCGCATCGGCCCGCTCGAAGTCCTCAGCCGCCCGCGCCTCCTCGCGCTCGGCCATCAGCGACTGCGCTGCGGAGTCGGCCTCAGCACCCTCTTCCGGCTGGGTAAGGGTGCTGAGGCCGACAAGCTCAAGCATCTCTGTCAGGACGGGAACGGCAGCTGCCACCCCGACCCGACCTCTGTTCACATCCCCCACCAGCTCGAATACCTCGGCCAGGGCCCTGGGGGTGTTGAAGTCATCCGCCAGTGCTTCGCGGAATTTCTCCAGTCGGCCCGCTGCCGAAGGACCCGGGGGAACTTCGGCGGAGCGCTCCGTCGTCGGGGAGTTCGGGGGGGTCTCGACGGAGCCTCCCCGCTGTTGCTCCGGCGAGGCCCCCCCGGACTCCCCGACCACCGCGTGCTCCCTGAAGAAATTCCGCAACCGCTCGACCCTGGCCACCGCCTGCTCCATCTCCTCCGCCCCGAACGCCAACGGCTGCCGGTAATGCCCCGAGATCAGGTAAGCGACCACCGCCTCGCGCCCATACCGATCCAGCGCTTCCCCGAGCTGGAAGATGTTCCCCTCCGATTTCGACATCTTCGCCGCCCCGGTCTCGATCATCCCGTTGTGCATCCAGACCCGGGCGAAGGGCCGCCCCGCCGCCTCGGACTGGGCGATCTCGTTCTCGTGATGGGGGAAGACGAGGTCCGAGCCGCCGCCGTGGATCGCGAAGGCCGCCCCCAGCTCCCGCTCGGCCATCACCGAGCACTCGATGTGCCAGGCCGGCCGCCCCGGGCCCCAGGGCGAGTCCCAGCGCGTGTCCTCGCCCTCCTTGTGGGCCTTCCAGAGGGCGAAGTCGAGCCGGTCCTCCTTCAGCGAGGCCGAGCCGGCCTCCTCGCCCTGGTCCATGTCCTCGGGGCGGCGGTTGGAGAGCTTGCCGTAGCCATCGAAGCTGCGGACGCGGAAGTAGACGTCGCCGCCGGACTCGTAGGCGTGGCCGGAGTCGACCAGGTCGGCGATCAGCGCCACGATCCCGTCGACCGTCGCGGTCGCCAGCGGCTCGGCGTCGGGGCGGCCGAGGCCGAGCCGGTCGGTGTCCTCGAGGTAGGCGCGGGTCATCCGCGCCGCGAAGTCGGCCGAGGCCTCGCCGGCCTCGGCGGCGGCGACGTAGATCTTGTCGTTGATGTCGGTGACGTTGATCACCAGCTTCGCCCGGTAGCCCTCCGCGCGCAGGAAGCGGGCGAAGAGCGAGAAGACGACGAAGGGGCGGGCGTTGCCGACGTGGATGCGGCTGTAGACGGTCGGGCCGCAGGCGTAGATCCCCACCTCCTGGCTGGGGTCGAGCGCTCGCGGCTCGCCGCTGAGCGTGTCCCTGATCCGCACCTCGCGCATCGCGAGGCGAGCCTAGCGGCCCGGCCGTCTAGAAGGTGCGGTAGCCGGCGGTGGTGGCGCGCGACTCGCCGCGCAGCCAGTCCGGCGCGGTCTCCTCGGCGGCGGCGAGCGCCTCGCGTTTAGCCCGCTTGACGCTGGCCTCGATCTCGTCCTCGCTGGCCGCGCGGGCGCGCTGCTCGCGTTTCTCGGCCTGGACCCGGATCCGGTCGGACTCGAGCCGGAGCTGGTCCTCGGCGCGGGCGCGGGCGGCCTCCTCGGCCTCGTGCTCGACCTTGGCGACCAGCTTGCGTACGCTCTCCTCGGCCTCCTTGCGAACCTCCTCGGTGCCATCCATCACCCGCTGCTCGATCTCGGTCTCGAGCCGCACCGCGGTCTCGTGCGACTCCGCCGCCGCGGCCTCGGCGTCGGCGGCGCGCTGCTCGGCGGCGGCGACGCGGCGGTCGGCGTCGGCCTGGATCTCCTGGCGCGCCCGCTCGACCTGGCTGGCGACCTCGGCGGCAAGGGCCTCGCGCTCCGCCCGGATCTTCCCCTGGGCCTGCTCGAAGGAGAGCTCGGCGCGGTCGCGCGCCGCCTCGGCGGCGGCGGCCTTCGACTCGGCCCCGGACAGCTTCGCCTCGGCCTCGCGGCGCCCCTGGCGCTCGGCGGCGATCCGCGTCTTCGCCTCGGCGGAGACGCCGCGCATGGTCTCCATCGCGCGCTCCCTCAGCTCGGCCTTGACCGACTCGGCCCGCGCCTCGGCGGCGGCGAGGCGCTCCTCGCTGACCCGGACCCACTCCAGCGCCTGCTTGGCGACGCCGTGCATGGTCTCGGTGGCCTCACCGACCGCTCGCAGCTCCCTAGCCGGATCGCTCATGCCTCGGCAACCTACACCTCTAGGCGGACTGCTGCGCCTCGCGCGCGAGAAGCTCGCGCTTGAGGATCTTGCCGGTGGCGTTGCGCGGCAGCTCCGGCAGGAACTCGATCTCGCGCGGAGTCTTGTAGGCGGCGAGGTTGGCCTTGACGTGCGCCTTCAGCTCGGCCTCGGAGACCTCGGCGCCGTCGCCGCGGACGACGAAGGCCTTCAGCCGCTGGCCGAACTCGGCGTCCTCGACCCCGATCACCGCCGCCTCGGCGATCCCCTCGTGGTCGGCGAGCAGGTCCTCGACCTCGCGCGGGAAGACGTTCTCGCCGCCGGAGACGATCATCTCGTCGTCGCGGCCGTCGATGAAGAGGCGGCCGCCGGCGTCGATGTGGCCGACGTCGCCGCTGGAGAGCAGGCCGTCGATCACCTCCTTGCCGCCGCCGCCGGTGTAGCCGTCGAAGGACATGTCGTTGCCGACGAAGATGCGGCCGACCTCACCCCCGGGCAGCTCGCGGCCGTGCTCGTCGAGGATCCGCACCGTGGTCCCGCGCGGCGGCTTGCCGGCGGTGCCGGGGGCGGCGCGGAGGTCGGCCGGGGTGGCGACGGTGGCGTAGGCGACCTCGGTCGAGCCATAGAGGTTGTAGACGTTGTCGCCGAAGCGGTCCATCCACTCGATCGCCAGCTCGCCCGGCAGGGCCGAGCCCGAGAGCGAGACGATCCGCAGCGAGGAGAGGTCGTAGCGGCGCAGGGTCTCGTCCGGCAGCTGCAGGATCCGCTGGATCATCACCGGCACCGCTCCGAGCACGTCGGCGCGGCTTTCCTGCACCGCCCGCAGCGTCCCCTCCGGGTCGAAGCGGCGGCGCAGCACCATCGTCGAGGCGGTCGGCAGGCTCATCACGAAGTGAAAGAAGCCCCAGGAGTGGAACAGCGGCGCCGCGATCATCATCGTCTGGCGGCTGCGGAAGGGGATCTTGTCGACCAGCGCCGCGATCGCGAGCAGGCCGTCGGGGCTGGAGCGCTGGGCGCCCTTGGGGGTGCCGGTGGTGCCCGAGGTGAGGATCACGAAGCGGGCTTTGTCGGGCGGCGGCTTGCGATCGGACTCCGCGCCGGCGGCGATCAGCTGCTCCAGGGTCGCCTCGCCGGCGGGCGCCTCGCCGTCGTCCTCGCCCCAGCCGACGATGCGGTGGACGGAGTCGTCAACGCCCTCCAGCAGGTCGGCGAACTCCTGGTCGTAGACCAGCGCCTTCGGCCCCTCGCGCCTGGTCACCTCGGCCAGCTGCGGGCCGGCGAACATCGTGTTCAGGTAGAGCGCGCTGGCGCCGAGCTTGGCGGCGGCGAGGGTCGCCTCGAGGAAGCCGCGGTGGTTGCGGCAGATGATCCCGACCCCGTCCTCGTGGCCGATCCCAAGCGCCGCGAAGGAGTCGGCGAGGGCGTTGGAGCGGCGGTGCAGGCGCTCGAAGCTGAGCGCGCCGCGCTCGTCGACGACGGCGATCTCGTGCGGGTAGTGGATCGCCGCGGTCGCGATCCCGGTCGCCGGCGAGGCGCCCCAGCGAACGAAGGTCGAGCCCATCCTCAGCGCCTTGTCCGGGCGCACCGGGGCCAGGATCCCCGCCTCGTGCAGCACCTTCAGCTCGAAGATCGAGTCGGATACCGAGTTGCGCAGGCCGGCCAGCTGGGCGTCGATTCCTCCCATAATGCGGGGAAGACTATTCGCTCTGCACCGCGGCGACGGCGAGGCAGGCGATGCCCTCGCCGCGGCCGATCCAGCCCATGCCCTCGTTGCTGGTCGCCTTGACGCTGACCCGGGCCGAGGTCGCGTCCGCCAGCGTCCGCTCCATCTGCGCCCGGTAGGGGCCGAGCCGCGGCTGCTCGCAGATCAGGGTGGCGTCGACGTTGACGACCGGGCCGGCGACCGTCCCGACCACGGTCCGCAGCAGGTCGATCGAGTCGGCGCCCTGCCACCGCGGGTCGTCGTCGGGGAACATCGTGCCGATGTCGCCGCCGCCGGCGGCGCCGAGGATCGCGTCGATCACCGCGTGGGTGAGGACGTCGGCGTCGGAGTGGCCCTCGAGGCCGCGCTCGTGCTCGATCTCGACGCCGCCGAGGATCAGCGGCCGCCCCGCCGTGAAGCGATGGCTGTCGTAGCCGATCCCGACCATCAGCCGACCCGGCTGGCCAGGGGGGCCAGGCGCCGCTGACGGCGCTCGAAGACGCATATCTCCCCCACCCCCAGGCTCTCGAGGAAGTCGACGGCGTCGTCGTAGGCGAAGCCGACCTGCTCCGGCAGATGGGCGTCGGAGGAGAGGGCGAAGGCGGCGCCGGCCTCGACGCACATCTCGGCGAAGCCACGGGCCGGGTAGAGCTCGCCGACCGGTTTGCGCAGGCCGGCGGTCGAGATCTCGACCGCGATCCCGCTGGCGGCGATCGCCTCGACCGCGGGCTCGTAGAAGCAGCGCGGGTCGCGCTCGGGCAGCGGCCGGGCGCCGCCCCAGACCTTGACCAGGTCGGGGTGGGCGAGGATGTCGAAGAGGCCGCTGCGGGCGCAGTCGGCCAGCGCCTCGAAGTAGCGGCGCCAGATCTCGTCCGGGTCGCCGTCGCCCTCCCAGACGTCCCAGCCGTCGTGGTCGACGGCGGCGTCGCCCTCGCCGATGAAGTGGACAGAGCCGACCACGTAGTCGAAGTCGCGCGCCTCCAGCAGGGCCGCGGTGCGCTCCTCCGCACCGGGCACGAAGTCGCACTCGACCCCGAGCTTCAGCGGCGTCGTGCGGACGAACTCGCAGTAGGCGTCGAGGTCGTCGGCGGCGCTCTCGACCCAGAGCGGGTGGCGCCAGAGGTCGAGCGCCTGGCGGAAGCGGTAGACGTGCTCGGAGACGCCCAGCTCCTCGATCCCGGCCGCGGCGGCGGCGGCCAGGTAGCGCTCGACGTTCTCGGCGGTGAAGTAGCGCTCGGCCGCGGTCCCGTCCTCGTCCGGGCGCAGGTGCAGGTGGTAGTCGGTCAGCATCGACGGCAGCCTAGACTGCGGCGGCAATGGGCCGTCAGCTGCTGCTGCTCCTGCTCGCCTTCGCCGGCGGCGTCGCGCTCGCGACCCTGTTCGGCGCGATCAACCTCGGCACCGCCTTCGGGGTCGGGCAAGTGTGCTTCGCGGCGACCCTGGTCTGGGTCCTTCTACGCGACTGAGTCGATCCCAGTAGGGGTTCCGCTTAACTTTTTTGCGAGGTCGCGGCCCTGCGGGCCGCGCCTGGGCAACGCAAAAAAGTACAAGACGCTCCACCCCTACTGGGATCGACTCGCAAGCAGCAGCTCCGCCAGCCGCAGATCGACGGGCGTCGTGACCTTAAGGTTGTCAGTACCAGCGGGATGGACCAGCACCCTGCCGCCCGCGGCCTCGACCAGCATCGCCTCGTCGGTCGCCGCCTCGGGCCGCGGCGCCGCCGCCAGCGCCGCGCGCAGCGCCGCCGTGCGGAACAGCTGTGGCGTCTGCGCCGCCCACAGCCGCGAGCGGTCGAGGGTGCGCCCGATCACGCGGTCGTCGTCGACCTCCTTGACGGTGTCGGTCAGGGGGGTGGCGGCGATCGCCGCGGCGGCCTCGGGGGTGGCCTCGAGGCGGGCGACCAGGGCCTCGACCAGGGCCGGGGTGAGCAGCGGGCGGGCGGCGTCGTGGATCGCGACCAGCTCGGTCTCGACCGCGGCGAGCGCGTTGGCGACCGATTGCGAGCGGCTGGCGCCGCCGTCGACGACGCGCAGCTCGACCCCATCGCGATCCCCCGCCTCGCCGCCATCGCCGGATTCGAGCCCGTGCGCGTATCCCGGCGGCGCCGCGACGACGATCGCGCGCACCGGCGCCGACGCCCGCAGGGCGTCCAGCGACCACTCGATCATCGGCCGCCCCGCCAGCGGCACGAACGCCTTCGGGCCGCCGGCTCCGAGACGCTCCCCGGAGCCGGCGGCCGCGATGACCGCGGTCAGTGCCGCTGGGCTACGCCGTGGTGGCGAAGCGCTCCTCCAGCAGCCCGTCCAGGTACTCCTCCGCGCCCTCCTCGTCCTTGTCGAGCGCGTACATGAACTCCGACGCGAGGATCTTCTTCGCCCGCGTGTACATCTGCTTCTCGCCGGTGGAGAGGCCCTTCTCCATCTCGCGGATCGCCAGGTTGCGGACGACCTCGGCCAGCTCGAAGACGTCGCCGGTCTTGATCTTCTCGCGGTTGTACTTGAA
>CAZIOS010000025.1:0-37083 GCA_964540905.1 uncultured Conexibacteraceae bacterium
TGGGCCAGTCCCTCCACCCCTCTAGATGTGGCGCTTATGTGGGTAGAACCTTACCAGGGCCGATTCCGCCTTTTCCAGGGCGTCTGGACGGCTAGTCTGTGGGAACGATGACCCCGCTGTACGACGAGACCACCGGACCGAGCGATGCCGAACCTTCCGAAACCACGGCTGCGGCGGCCCGGTCGGCGCGGCGATCTCGTCGCGACGCCCTCTGCTGCTGAGCCCCAGACGCCCCACGTCGAGCAGATCGACGCCGCCGGACTGCGCTGGATCAACGTCGAGCGCCCCGGCGCCCTCGAGCGGGCCTGGCTCGAGGAGCACTTCGACTTCCACGCGCTCGACCTCGAGGACGTGCTCTCGCGCAACCAGCGGCCGAAGATCGACGTCTACGACGACTACCTCTTCATCGTCCTCCACCTGCCGGTCTTCGACCGCGCCGCCGGCCGCCTCGGCGCTGGCGAGCTCGACCTCTTCGTCGGCCCCGACTACATGGTCACGATCCCGAACCAGCCGCTGCAGCCGGTCGAGTACCTGTTCGAGCGCTGCCGCAGCAAGCCGGAGCTGCGCGAACAGCTCTTCTCGCGCGGCTCCGGCTACCTGCTCTACCGGCTCGTCGACGACAGCTTCGACTACTGCTTCCCGATGCTGCGCAAGATCGGCAACAAGCTCGACGCGCTCGAGGACGACATCTTCGAGGGCCGCTCCGAGGAGGTCGTGCGCGACATCTCCAACGTCAAGCAGGAGATCATCAACTTCCGCAAGGTGATCCGGCCGCAGCGGCCGGTCCTGCGCGACCTCGAGAAGGTCAAGCAGCGCTACCTCGCCACCGACCTCGACCTCGAGATCTACTTCGACGACATCGTCGACTCCCACGAGCGGATCTGGGACATGCTCGAAAACTACAAGGAGGTCGCCGAGGCGCTGGAGGAGACCAACGAGTCGGTGATCTCGCACCGGCTCAACGACATCCTGCGGGTGCTGACCTCGATCAGCGTCGTGATCCTGCCGCTGACCCTGATCGCCAGCATCTGGGGGATGAACGTGAAGGTGCCGGGGCAGGACAACCTCAGCGGCTTCTTCGTGATCATCGGGGCGATGGCGCTGATCCTGGTCGCGATGGTCTTCTACTTCCGCCGGCGCGGCTGGCTATAAAGCGCCGCCTCCTCTGCTCTCGCAGAGCACCAGAGAATCAGATATGGATGGCGCTCTGCTTCCGCGTCCGGGGGCGGCTTAGGATGCACTACCCGTGGCAAATTTCCGCATCTGGGCGCCGTGGCGCCTCGCCTACGTGACCGACGCGGCCAAGGACAACGAGGAGGAGTGCATCTTCTGCGCCAAGCCAGCGGCGGGAGACGACGAGGCGAACCTGATCGTCCACCGCGGCGAGCGCTGCTTCGTGATCCTCAACCTCTTCCCGTACACCAACGGCCACCTGATGGTCGCCCCCTTTGAGCACATCGGCGCCCTGCAGGAGATCCCGGCGGCGACGATCGCCGAGATGATGGCGCTGGCGCAGCGGGCGATGGGGCAGCTCGAAGAGGTCTACGCCCCGCACGGCTTCAACGTCGGCTTCAACCAGGGCCGCGTCGCCGGGGCCGGGGTCGAGCATCACATCCACCTCCACGTCGTCCCGCGCTGGGCCGGCGACAACAACTTCATGCCGGTGATCGCCGACACCAAAGTGATGCCGCAGACGATCGAGCAGAGCTACGCGGTGTTGAGGGAGGCGTTTTGATGCGATTTACGCGCGGACGCGGGAGCGCGGGCACGTGACTTCCGGTGATCATGAGCGTGCCCGCGCGGGAGCAGAGCACGTAAATCCTGAAATCTTCAAGGCGTACGACATCCGGGGCCTCTACGGCTCGGAGATGGACGAGTCGACCGCGCACGCGATCGGCCGCGCCTTCGCCCGGGTGCTGGCGCGGCTGCGCGGCAAGGCGCCGGGCGAGCTGCGGATCGGGCTCGGCCGCGACATGCGGCTGACCGCGCCGGCGATGGCGGCGGAGCTGCGCGACGGGCTGATCTTCGAGGGCGCGACCGTGCTCGACGCCGGCATGGTCGCGACCGAGATGCTCTACCACCTGGTCGGCTCGCGGCAGCTGGACGGCGGCGCGATGGTCACCGCCTCCCACAACCCGAAGGCCTACACCGGCGTCAAGCTGGTCCGTGAGGGGGCGCTGCCTCTCTCCGGCGACGCCGGCATCGGCGAAGTCCAGGCGGAGATCGCGGCCGGGCTCGGCCACGCTCCCGGCGGCGGCGCGCTGGAGGAGGTCGATATCTGGGACGAGTACCGCCAGCACGCCCTCTCCTGCATCGACCCGGCGAACGTGCGGCCGATGAAAGTCGTGGTCGACGGCGGCAATGGGATGGCCGGGCCGATGGTCGGGCCGATCCTGGACAAGCTCGGGCTCGACCTGGAGCGGATGTACTTCGAGCCCGACGGCGAGTTCCCCGACCACGAGCCGAATCCGCTGCTGGAGGGGAACCGGCGGCTGATCATGGAGCGGGTGCGCGCGACCGGCGCCGACCTCGGCATCGCCTGGGACGGCGACGCCGACCGCTGTTTCTTCATCGACGCCAGCGGCGAGTTCTGCGACGGCGACTTCGTCTGCGCCCTGCTCGCCCGCTCGGTGCTGGCCAAGAACCCCGGCGCGACGATCCTCTACGACCCCCGCTCCAGCCGCGCCGTGCCGGACCTGGTCGCGGCCGAGGGCGGCCGCTCCGACCTCTCCCGGGTCGGCCACGCCTTCTTCAAGGCGCGGATGCGCGAGGAGGGGGCGGCCTTCGGCGGCGAGGTCTCCGGCCACTACTACTTCCGCGACTTCTGGAACGCCGACTCGGGGACGATCCCGGCGCTGCTGATGCTGGAGCTGCTCTCGCTCGACGGCCGCGGCCTCGGCGAGCTGATGGAGGAGTTCCGCTCCAGGTACTTCATCTCCGGCGAGATCAACTCCGAGGTCGCCGAGCCAGCGGCCAAACTGGAGGAGATCGCCGGGCGCTACGGCGACGGCGCCAAGCTGACCCGCCTCGACGGCGTTTCGGTCGACTACCCCGACTGGCACTTCAACGTGCGCGCCTCCAACACCGAGCCGCTGCTGCGGCTGAACCTCGAGTCGCTGGTCTCGCGCGAGGACATGGAGCGCCGCCGCGACGAGATCCTGGGGCTGATCCGGAGATGAGCGCGCTGACGCCCGAGGAGGCACTGGAGCAGGCCGCCCTCGCCGGCATCCACTGCCTGCGGATCCCGACCCCGTTCGCGGTCGGGCGGGTCAACTGCTACCTGATCGAGGACGAGCCGCTGACCCTGGTCGACACCGGCCCCAACTCGGGCAAGGCGCTGGACGAGCTCGGCAGCCAGCTCGGCGAGCACGGCCACTCGATCGACGACCTCGAGCTGGTGATCGTCACCCACCAGCACATCGACCACCTCGGCCTGGTCGAGATCGTCGCCGAGCACTCCGGCGCCGAGGTGGCGGCGCTCGGGATCGCCGCCGAGCGGCTCGCCAACTTCGACGAGGACGCCGAGGCCGAGGACCGCTTCGCGGTCGAGCTGATGCTCCGCAACGGCATCCCCGAGGAGGTGACGGTGGCGCTGCGCAGCGTCTCCCGCAGCTTCCGCGCCTGGGGCTCGCACGTGGGAGTCACGCGGCCGCTGGCCGACGGCGAGGAGATCGCCCTGCGCGACCGCACCCTGCGGGTGCTGCACCGCCCCGGCCACAGCCCCTCCGACACCCTCTTCTGGGACGAGCAGCGCCGGATCCTGATCGCCGCCGACCACCTGCTCGCCCACATCTCCTCCAACCCACTGGTCTCGCGCCCGCTCGACGGCTCTGCCCAGCGCACCCACTCGCTCGTCACCTACATCGAGTCGATGCGCCGGACCCGCGAGATGCCGGCCGAGATCGTCCTCACCGGCCACGGCGACCCGGTCACCGACCACGTCGCCCTGATCGACAGCCGCCTCGCCGCCCACGAGCGCCGCAAGGAGAAGATCTACAAGCTGGTCGCCGAGCGGCCCCGCAGCGGCTATGAGCTGGCCCAGGCGATCTGGGGCAACGTCGCCGTCACCCAGGCCTTCCTCACCCTCTCCGAGGTGATCGGCCACGCCGACCTCCTCGTCGACGAGGGCCGCGTGCGCGAAGCCGACGACGGCAGCGTGATCCGGTATGAGACGACCGGGTAGGGCGAGCCAGCCGGAACCCGCGATCACGAGCGCCGCCGATACGGCCACCCCCGCGGCGCGGCCGTGGTGGCGGCGCTGGCGGCCGCTGCTGTCGACGGCGCTGGCGCTCGTCGTTCTCCTAGCCGCGTCAGTGGCGGTCGCCTGGCACTTCTCCTCCGCGGTCCTGGTCCCCGATCGCTCCGACTGGCCCGCCGACGCCACCGTGGAGCGCCTCTCTTCGCACCGGATCGTGCTCTCCCGCTCCGAAGCAACCCTGCGCCCCGGTGTCTACGGCCTGCTCTGGCAGGGCGGCCACGCGATCCTCGGCGAAGTGACCTCCCGGAACGGCGACTCGGTGACGCGACACCTGCGCGCCGCCAGCGGTTATCTCAGGCCGGGGATGAAGGTGGCGATCGACGCCGACGTCTACGTCGGCGACCCACGCCAGGCGCTGGGCCTGCCCTTCGCCGACGTGCGCATGCCCGACGAACTGGGCCCGATGCCTGCCTGGTCGATCCCCGGGCGCACCCACACCTGGGCGATCGTCGCGCACGGGGTCAACGGCGACGCGAGGGAGGGCCTGCGGATCGCGCCGACCCTGCATCGCGCCGGCCTGCCGACGCTGCTGATCTCCTACCGCGAGGACCTCGGCGCGCCGCCGAGCCCCGACGGCCTGCACCACATGGGCCTGACCGAGTGGCGTGACCTCGAAGCCGCGGCCCGCTACGCGCTGGCCCACGGGGCCCGCCGCCTGATCCTGGTCGGCTACTCGATGGGCGGCGCGATCGTCGCCCAGTTCATGCAGCGTTCCCCCCTCGCCGGCCGCGTCGCCGGGCTCGTCCTCGACGCTCCCGTCCTCGACTGGAAGGCCGTCCTCTCCTTCAACGCCACCGAGATGGGACTGCCCGCCTTCGCCGCCGACCCGGTCGAGTGGGTGATCGGCGCCCGCATCGACGCCGACTGGGACAGCCTCGACGCGCTCGATCACACGGCTGACTTCCGGCTGCCGATCCTGCTCTTCCACGGCGATGCAGACAAGGTCGTGCCGATCGCGACCAGCAATGATTTCGCCGCGAAGCTTCCCCATTGGATCACCTACTACCGCGTGCCCGAGGCCGGGCACACCGAGTCCTGGAACGTCGATCCACGGCTGTACGAACAGCGACTGCGGGCCTTCCTGCGCCGGATCGATGCGGCTCCGCATCGTCTCTTTAAAAAGCCGGGCTAAGCTGACCTCGCAATGGGCACGCGGAGTAGCTGGAGGGGCTTGCTGGCAGTCGCCGTGACGCTGGCGGGACTGTCTTCGGCAATGCCGGCGATCGCCAGCGCCAACGTCGTCCTGGGAGCCGCGGCGTTCGCTCCCAACGGCAGCGGCTGGGGAACCAGCGAACCGACGGAAATCTTCAACGGCGGCGATCCCAGCGGGCTGATCACGGACGTGCGCTGGAGCAGTTGGGGCGGCTCGGTAGCGGTCGGCTCCGGCCGCAACCCGATCTTCAAGCCGCACGGCGGCTACTACCGCAGGCCGGTCCCGATCGAGTTGAAAGCAAGCGGACTCGGGCGCTGCGGCGGCCAGCAGGCCTACACGCGCCTCTCGTTCCGCGAGCCGAAGCGGCCGGGAGGGCCACTCGGTCCGTGGCTCTCGTGGTCAGGCGCCGCAAGCATCTGCGTCGCGCCGCACTGACCAGGTCCGCCTCGCCAGTCCGCCGACCTCAATCGCATTACGCTGCACTTGCGGCGGCGCCCCTCCCCGCGCCGCCCGCGCCGCCGCCGTGCGCAGAGCCTCCGAATGAACCCCAAGATCCCGCACAGGAAAGCAAAGAAGCCCGCCAAGAAGCGGATGCTGATCATCGTCAATCCCTACGCGACGACGGTCTCGGACCGGCTGCGGAACCTGGTCGTCTACGCGCTGCAGGGGCGCTATGAGGTCGAGGCGGTCTCGACCGAGGCGCAGAACCACGCGACCGAGATCGGGCGCGAGGTGCGCGACCACGGCTACGACGTCGTCGTCGCCTTCGGCGGCGACGGGACGCTGAACGAGGTGGTGAACGGGCTGGCGGGGACCGAGGTGCCGGTCTCGATGCTGCCGGGCGGCTCGACCAACGTCGTCTGCCGCACGCTCGGGATCCCCAACGACGTCGTCGACGCGACCGAGCACCTGCTGGCCCTGGCCGACGACTGGCGGCCGCGCAAGATCGACCTCGGCGTCGTCGACGGGCGCCACTTCGTCTTCTCCTGCGGCGCCGGGATCGACGCCACCGTGGTCAAGCGGGTCGACGCGCACCCGCGGCTGAAGTCGCGCGCCGGCCCCTACTACTACAGCTGGGCGGCGGTCTCGGCCTTCGTCCGCGAGTACATGCTGCGGCCGGTGCGGATGCGGGTCGACGTCAACGGCTCCAGCGTCGAGGGGGTGACGGCGCTGGCCCAGAACTCCGATCCCTTCACCTACTTCGCCAGCCGCCCGATCCGGGTCTGCGAGGGGATCGCGATCGACGACGGCACGCTCTCGCTCGGCGTCCTCAAGCGCGCCGCCCAGCGCGACATGCCGACCCTGATCCCACGCCTGTTCAGCCAGAGGCGGCCCGCCTCCCGCCACCGCCAGGTCGAGCACTTCGAGGACGTCACCAGCGCCACCGTCAGCTCGATCTCCGCCGACAAGGCGGGGGCGCCGCGCCCCTTCCCGCTGCAGGTCGACGGCGACTACATCGGCGACCGCACCGCGGTCGAGCTGCGCGCCGAGCCCGGCGCGCTGACGATCGTCGCCTAGCAGCCGACCCTCAGGCCGCGGGCGTTATCCGGTAGGCGTCGAACACGCTCTCGACGTTGCGCAGGCGGGAGATGCACTGCTTGAGCTGCTCGGTGTCGCCGACCTCGATCACGAACTTGTTTTTCACCATCGGGTGGTTGGTCGTGCAGGCGGCGCCGATGATGTTGATCCCGGCCTCGGAGAAGGTCCGCGAGAGGTCCTCGAGCAGGCGAGTGCGGTCGTAGGCGTCGATCTGGACCTCGACCCTGAAGGAGGCCTCGTTTTCGCCCTCCCAGCCGACCTCGACGAAGCGCTCCGGCGCCTTCTTCAGCGCCCGCAGGTTCTTGCAGTCCGTGCGGTGGATCGTGATCCCCCGCCCCAGCGAGACGTAGCCGGCGATGTCGTCGCCGGGCACCGGCCGGCAGCACTTCGCCAGCCGCACGGCGACGCTGTCGACGCCCTTGACCGTGATCCCGTAGTTGGAGGCGTCCTTGGTGCGGCGGGCGCGGTCCTCGCGGACGCCGACCGGCGCCGGCGCCTCCTCGACCGCCTCGCCCGCCTTCAGCCGCTGCATCAGCTTGTTGGCGGCGGTCTTGGTCGAGACCTTGCCCTTGCCGAGGGCGATGTAGAAGTCGGTCGCTTTGCGGTAGCCCATCTCGCGGAAAACGTCCGCCAGCAGGGCCGAGCCGGCGACCTTCTGCATCGGGATGCCACGGGTCCGCAGCGCTTCGTCGAGGCTTTCGCGGCCCTTGCGCTCGGCGTCCTCGCGCCGTTCCTCTTTGAACCAGGCGCGGATCTTGTTGCGGGCGCGGCTGGTCCGCACCAGTTTCAGCCAGTCGCGCGAGGGACCGCGGTTCTGCTTCGCGGTCAGCACCTCGACGATGTCGCCCGAGCGCAGCTGGTAGTGCAGCGGCACGATCGAGCCGTTGACCTTGGCGCCGACGGTGCGGTGACCGACGTCGGTGTGGACCGCGTAGGCGAAGTCGAGCGGGGTCGAGCCGGCGGAGAGGCTCTTGACCTCGCCCTTGGGGGTGAAGACGAAGACCTCGTCCTCGAACAGGTCGACCTTGAGCGACTCGAGGAACTCGGCCGGATCCTGTTCGCCCTCGGCCTCGACCAGCTGCCGCAGCCAGGTCATCTTCTCCCGCTTCGGGTCGCCGCCGCCGCCCTCTTTGTAGGCGACGTGGGCGGCGATCCCGTACTCGGCCAGCTTGTGCATCTCCTCGGTCCGGATCTGGATCTCCAGCGGCTTGCCTTCGGGGCCGATCACGGTCGTGTGCAGGGCCTGGTACATGTTGGCCTTCGGCATCGCGACGAAGTCCTTGAAGCGCCCGGGCAGCGGCTTCCAGAGCGAGTGGATGACGCCGATCGCGCCGTAGCAGTCCTTGACCGAGCCGACGATCACCCGCATCGCGGTGAGGTCGAAGATCTCGTTGAACTCGCGGCCCTTCTTCGCCATCTTCGTGTAGATCGAGTAGAAGTGCTTGGCGCGGCCGGAGATCTGGGACTCGATCCCGACCTGCTCCAGCTCCTCGGCGAGGAATTCGCCAGCGTCGGAGACGTAGCTCTCGCGCTCGTCGCGCTGCTGCGCCACCAGCTGCTTGATCTCGGCGTACTTGCGCGGGTGCAGGGTCGCGAAGGCGAGGTCCTCCAGCTCCCACTTGATCGCGTGGATCCCCAGCCGGTGGGCGAGCGGGGCGTAGATCTCCAGCGTCTCGTGCGACTTCGCCGTCTGTTTCTGCTTCGACATCGCGCCGAGCGTGCGCATGTTGTGGAGGCGGTCGGCCAGCTTGATCAGGATCACCCTGATGTCGGTGGCCATCGCCACCATCATCTTGCGGTAGTTCTCGGCCTGGCGCTCGTCGCGGCTCTCGAAGGTCATCCCGGTCAGCTTGGTGACGCCGTCGACCAGCTGGGCGATCTCCTCGCCGAATTCCTCGCGGATCTGCTCGAGGCTGGCGCTGGTGTCCTCGACCGTGTCGTGCAGCAGCGCCGCGCAGAGGGTCTCGGTGTCGAGTCGCATGCCGGCGCAGATCTGCGCCACCCCGACCGGGTGGGTGATGAACTCGTCGCCCGAGTAGCGCCGCTGGTCGGCGTGGCGCTCGCAGGCGAAATCGAAGGCGCGCTCGACAGCGGCGCGGTCGATCGTCGCCACCGCGACCGCGGTGCCGCCGTCGCCGTTCTCGCTCGGCGGCGAGGAGTCGAACTCCTCGACCACGGCGAAGAGGTCGGCGAGGAGCTCCGAGTGCTCTACGGCTGTTCGGGTCTTTCGAGGTATCGCTGGGCCTCCGAGTGGTCTGCTCTGTAGGAGCGGTAAGCGGCTGAGCGCTCCAGATCCGTCCCCTCTGAGGATACGACCCCGACGACCCCGTTGCCGGCGCTGGGCTCTCCCGCAACCAGGCCCAGCTCCGCCAGCACCCGCAGGCAGCGCGCCGCGGCCTCGGGACTGAGCGGGTGCGCGCCGCCGCCGCCAAGCGCCCGGCGCAGCTCCTCGCCGCTGGCCTCCCCCGCCTCGCGCAGGGCGCGGAAGACCGCCGCGATCGCCCCTCGCGAGGCCAGCTGCTCGTCGAGAGCGGTGAGCGAGAACTCGCGCTCGGCGGCGCCCCAAAGCCGGTGCAAGAAGCCCGGGGCGGCGGGCCCGGCGGCACGAGCGGCGCGGCGCTCGTCGCGAGCCGAAGGCGGTGGATCGACGAGGACGACGTGCTCGAAGCCGGCCGCGACGGCCGCCGGCGCGGACTCCAGCGTGGCGTAATCGGTCAGCGCCAGGCCGCCCTCGGCCCGCGCCGCGAGGGCCTCGACCGCAGCCGCGGAGCAGCGCTGACAGGCAATCCGGGCGGCGCCGCCGTTGAAGCGCGCGAGGCCGCTGGCGCCGCTGGCCAGCGCCGCCCGCCGCGAGGCGTCGGCGCAGACCGCGAGCACGCCGGCGCCGCTGGAGACCAGCTCGGCGATCGCCACCGTCGCCGGGCCGGCGCCACGGATGACCTCCCTCGACCTCGGGTCGGTCGGACTGAGGCGAGTTTCTGGTGCTATGCGACCGAAAGTCGCCTCAGCTCCCTTCGGGTCGAGGTCGCGGACCAACTCGACCTCGAAGCGGGCCCACCACTCGGCCGCGTCGCACTCACAACTATGCAGCGGCCCGCTCGCCGGGTCGTCTTCGACGGCGAGCGGGTAGAGCTCGCGCAGGACGACGCGGGGCTCGACCGAGCCGTTCCAGTGGTTGACCTCGAGCCGGACCGCGGCATCGAGCAGGTCATCGTCCTCGACCCCGAGCGAGGAGCGGCCGAAGGCGACCCCGAGGGCGCGGTGGGCGCCGCTGTGGAGGCTGAAGCGGGCGTGCTTGCCCTCCCCCATCGTGCGCACGTCGCTGACCCGGGCCGAGGGGACCATCAGCCGCACGCCGGGGTTGCCGATCCCGAACGGCGCCAGCTGGCCCAGCTCCTCGGCGAGGTCGAGCCCGAGCCCGACGCCGCCGACCATCGCGTCGATCCGCTCGGTCCGACGCAGGTCCTCGGGACCGAGCACCGCCGCCGCGTGGGCGACGAAGGCCTCGCGGAAGGCGTCGAGCCGCTCGGCCCGCAGCGAGAGCCCGGCGGCGGCGCGGTGGCCGCCGAAGCTCTCGAGGTGCTCGGCGCAGGCCTCGAGCGCCGCGTGCAGGTCGAAGCCGGGGATGCTGCGGCCGCTGCCGCGCCCGCCGCCCTCGCCGTCGAGCGAGATGACGACGACCGGGCGGTGGTGGCGCTCGACCAGGCGCGAGGCGACGATCCCGACCACGCCCGGGTGCCAGTCCTCGCCGGCGAGGACCAGCCCCGGCGCCTCGCGCAGGCGCTCGGGCAGCTCGCGCCGGGCGGCCTCGGCGGCGGTGTCGACCTCGCGCTCGGTCGCCCGCCGCTCGGAGTTGGCGCGGCTGAGCTCGACCGCGATCTCCTCCGCTCGCCCCTCGTCCCGCGTCAGGAAGAGCTCGACCCCCGCATCGGCCCGGTAGAGCCGCCCGGCGGCGTTGATCCGCGGCGCCAGCCGGAAGGCGAGATCCCCCTCGTCGAGCCGGCTCGGCTCGCATTTGGCGGCGGCCATCAGCGCCCGCAGGCCAACCCTCCGCGCCCGCCGCATCACCGCCAGCCCCCGCTTCACCAGTGACCGGTTCTCTCCCACCAACGGCACCACATCGGCGACGGTTGCAAGAGCGACCAGGTCCAGGTCGGCATCAGCCTCCGCTCCGAGAGCGCATGCCAGCTTCCAGGCCACCGCAGTTCCGCAGAGATGCTCGAACGGATAGTTGCTGAGAGCCGGGTGCAGGATCGGGCAGTCGGGCAGCTCTTCGCCCGACTGGTGATGATCGGTGACGACAACCTCCATCCCCAGCTCGCGCGCCAGGCGGACCTCCTCGACCGCGGTGATGCCGCAGTCGACGGTCAGCAGCAGATCGGTGCCGCGCTGGGCCAGGCGCTCGACGTTGGCGGCGCTGAGGCCGTAGCCGTCGCCGAGCCGGTCCGGGATCAGCCAGTCGCAGTCGGCCCCCAGCTCGCGCAGGGTCGAGACCATGATCGTCGTCGCGCAGACGCCGTCGACGTCGAAGTCGCCGTGGACCGTGATCCGGCCCCCAGCGGCCAGCGTCGCCCGCACCCGTTCGACCACCGCCGCCATCGAGTCGAAGGCCGCGGGCGGGTGCGACTCGTCGGCGGCGAGAAAGGCGCGCGCCAGCTCCGGCGTGCGGTAGCCGCGCCGGACCAGCGTCACCGCGACCGGCTCGCTGAGGCTGAGGCCGTCGGCGACCGCGCGCACGTCGGCATAGGCGTAGGGCTCGGCGGCGAAGGCCTTGAGGGGGGAATCCGGCACTCAGCCAGGCTAGGAAGCGCCCCCGACGGCAAATTGGCCGCTCAGCAGCCGTAAATTGCGGCGGCGGCAGCGCTCAGTCGGCGCCCTGCCCGGCGCGGATGCCGAGCAGGTAGACGACGCCGAGGCCGAGCGCGACCCCGGGGACGGCGGTCAGCGCCGTGCCGAGGTCGGTGTTGCTGAGGCCGCGGCCGCTGACGATCTCGACGACGACGCCGAAGATCATCGCCCCCAGCACCGAGCCGAGGAAGGCGCCGACGATTCCCTGCCAGAAGCGGTCCGGCAGGAAGACGGTGAAGTGCCAGAGGGCGATCCCCATCGTGAAGTAAACGAGCAGCGCCATCAGCGGTTCCTCCCGTGCTTGCGCCGCTGCTGACGACGGGCCCGGCGCTCCGCGTTGCGTTCGCGCCGCTCGGCCGAGACCGAGTCGCCCTCGCCGTTGCTGGCCGGGTCGCCGCCGTTGCCCTCGCCGGGGCGCTCGACGGTCGCCACCGGCCCCGGCGCCGGCCGCTCGGACACGGCGGCCTCCGGGGCGGGCGCGGCCTCGGCGCCCGCTTCGGTCCCCTCGTCGGCGCTGAGCTTGGCCAGCTCGATGTCGTCGGCGAAGGCGGGGACGCGGCCGCCCTCGACTTCGGCGATTCGCTGCCGCCGCCGCATGAAGCCAGGCTCACGCTCCTTCCAGGCGGTCAGCACCGGCGAGGCGATGAAGATCGACGAGTAGGTGCCGGAGGCGATCCCGACCAGCATCGCGAAGGCGAAGTCCTGCAGGGTGGCGCTGCCGAAGATCAGCAGCGAGCCGACCGCCAGCAGGGTCGAGAAGCTGGTCGCCAGCGAGCGGGTCAGAACCTCGCTCATCGAGCGGTTGACGATCTGCGAGAACGCCGCCCGCGGCATCCGCGGCACGTTCTCGCGTATTCGGTCGAAGACGATGATCGTGTCGTAGAGCGAGTAGCCCAAGATGGTCAGGAAGGCGGCGACGGTACCGCTGCTCACCTCTTTCCCCGTCAGCGAGTAGATCCCGGCCGTGATCAGGATGTCGTGGAAGAGCGCGATCAGCACCGGCAGCGCGAACTTCGGCTCGAACCGCAGCGCCACGTAGCCGCAGATCACCAGCAGCGAGAAGACCAGCGCCTTCAGAGCGCTGTTGGCCACCTGCTGGCCGAAGGTCGGTCCGACGCTGGTGCTTTCGAACCCTTCGGGGACGATCCCGAATTCGCTCGCCAGCGCGTGTTTGGCCTTTTTCACTTCTTCGGGTTCGAGTTCGCTGGACTGGATCTGGAAGACGTTGTTGCCGAGGATGGGGTTGGAGACCTGCTGGACCTCCTCGCCGCTGACCCCGACCTTTTCCAGGACTTCGCGCACGCCTTCCTCGCTGGTCGGCTTTTCCAGCGCCGCGGTCATCCGCGTGCCGGATTCGAAGTCGATGCCGAAGTTGAGCTGCTTGGTCGCCAGCGACAGCGCCCCGACCAGCAGGATCACGCCGGAGAGGGTGAAGAACCAGCGGCTGGCGCCCATGAAGTCGAAGTGCCAGCGGCGGGCCTTGCCGCCAGCGCCGAGGGCGCTGGGCGAGCGCAGCAGCCGCGAGCGGCTCATGCTGCCGAGCAGGGCCTGGGTGAAGACGACGGCGGTCAGCAGCGAGACGATCGTGCCGACGCCGAGGGTGAAGGCGAACCCCTTGACGTCGGAGGTCGCGAGCACGAAGAGGATGAAGGCGGTGAGCAGGGTGACGACGTTGGCGTCGATGATCGTCGCGATCCCGCGTTTGTAGCCGGCGGCGATCGCGCTCGACATCGAGCGCCCGGCCCGCACCTCCTCCTTTATTCGCTCGAAGATGACGATGTTGGAGTCGGCGGCGACGCCGATCGTCAGGATCAGGCCGGCGATCCCGGGCAGCGTCAGCGTGATCGGGATCAGTTTGATCAGGGCGAAGAAGATCACCCCGTAGGCGCCCAGCGCGATCGAGGCGATCAGGCCGAGGAAGCGGTAGTAGAAGAGCAGGAAGAGGACGACCAGCGCCAGGCCGATGATCCCGGCTTTGATCCCGTCGTGGAGCGCCTGCGAGCCGAGGGTCGCCGAGACCTGGGTCTCGCTGATCAGCTTCAGGTTGATCGGCAGGGCGCCGATCTGCAGCGTCGTCGCCAGTTCCTGGGCCTGCTGTTCGTTTTTGAAGCCACCGGAGATCTGGGCACCGGTGCGGCCGTCGATCCCATCCGGGTTTTCCTCGAAGTTGACGATCGGCCGCGACTGGACTTCGTTGTCGAGGACGACGGCGAAGTGGCCGGAGAGGGCGCCCGCCTGTTCGGCGCTGACCGGTCCGATCGCCTGCGCCTGGCCGCGGCGGGCGATGTCGCGGGTGACTTCCTGGAAGGCTTCCTGGCCGGATCCGGAGAAGCTGAAGGTGACGATCGGTTCGCCGAGCTGGCCGGTTTTCGCTTCCGGTTCGGTGATGTCGTTGCCGGAGAGCGCGGGGTTGTCCTTGAGCGCGAACCAGCCCGGCTGCGCGGTTTCGTCGAGCGTGCCCGATTCGTCCGTCGGGTATTCGGAGACGAGGACGGTGCCCTTCGGCACTTCGACCACGATCCCGTTTTTCGGCAGCTTTTCCCCGGTCGGGCTGATGTAGAGGTCCTTCTTCGTCAGCTCCGGTCCGGCGGCGAGCTTGTGCGGGGGTGCCCGTTCGAACAGGTAGTAGCGGGGTTTCGCGATCGAGCAGGCTTCGCAGTTCTTGGCCGGTTCCTGTTCGGAGGCGAGCAGCGCCGCGTCGTAGGCGGTCGGGTAGGCGCCCGCCGCGATCAGCTGTCCGTTCTCGGCGCTTTTGACGTTGCGGCCGGCTTCTTTCCAGCGTTCGATCGCTTCTTCTTCGACCTTTTTCGGCGTCCGCTGACCGGGATGGCCGCCGAGCGCCCGCTCCGGCCCGATCAGGTTCGGCTCCCAGTCGTAGAAGTAGAGCTGGGCGGTGGTGCCGACCTGTTCGGCGGCGCGGTTGGCGTCGGTGATGCCCGGCAGGCTGACGGTGATGTTTTCGTTGCCGAGCCGGGCGACTTCGGACTCGGAGACGCCGAGCTGGTTGGTCCGCTTTTCGATGATCGAGATCGACTGTTCGATGTCCTGGCCGCTGACCGACGTCGCCGTCCCGGTCGGCTGGCCCTGGTAGACGAGCTCCAGCCCGCCCTGGAGATCGAGGCCGAGCTTCGTTTCCTTGCTGGCGATGACCAGGCCCGAGAGGACGATCAGGCCGAGGACGAAGAGCAGGACGAAGAGATGCCGCCGCCGCGTGCCCATCCCTAGCCCTCCGGAGTGAGGACGAGCAGCAGGCCGCCGTCGTCGTCATAGGCGGGAAAGACGTCGGCGACCGCGCGCGCCGGCAGGTCGCCCTCGGCGTTGACCGAGACCCGCTTGCCGAGCGAGCGCACGCCCCACTCGAGCGAGGTCTCGATCGGGTCGGTGACGCCGTCGCCATCGGTGTCGGCGCTCTCGCCGCCGTCGCCCGGGTCGATCCAGTCGAGGCCGAGGACCTCGCGCACCGGGCGCCCAATCACGTCCTCGTCGGTGAGGCCGGTCAACTCGAAGCTGCCTTTGCCAGCGTCGATCACGCGTTCCTGCTTGTCACAGACGAAAAAGGCGGCATTGGGAGCCGGATAATAATCGTCGAGTAATTCGAAAACGAAGCCGAAGCCGCATTTGGAGCAGCCCTTCGGGCGCGTGCTGAAGCCAGCGGTCCGCTCCCCGCTCACCTCCCGGTGCCCGCAATTCGGACAGATGAAAAACGGCATCTCCGACAGGCTAGCGGCGCGCGCCTAGAAGAGGCTGGCCGCACCCTCGGGCGCCGGCAGGCCGAGGTGATCGTAGGCTCGCTGGGTGAGGACGCGGCCGCGCGGGGTGCGCTTCAGCAGGCCCTGCTGGAGCAGGTAGGGCTCGAGCACGTCCTCGATCGTGTCCTGCTCCTCGCCGATCGCGATCGCCAGCGTCGAGAGGCCGACCGGGCCGCCGCCGAACTTGGTCGCGACGACGTCGAGCAGGGCGCGATCGCTGCGGTCGAGGCCGGCGGCGTCGACCTCGAGCATCGCCAGCGCGTCGGCGGCGATCCCGGCGCCGATCGCGCCGGTGCTCTTCACCTGGGCGAAGTCGCGGACCCGCTTCAGCAGCCGGTTGGCGACGCGCGGCGTGCCGCGCGAGCGCGAGGCGATCGTCTCGGCGCCCTCGGAGTCGATCTCGACATCGAGGATCCGGGCCGAGCGGGCGACGATCTGCGCCAGATGCTCGG
Organism: uncultured Conexibacteraceae bacterium; assembly: GCA_964540905.1. Taxonomy (GTDB): domain Bacteria; phylum Actinomycetota; class Thermoleophilia; order Solirubrobacterales; family 70-9; genus VAYN01. Next base: position 16,000 of record CAZIOS010000025.1, read on the forward strand.
GGCTGTAGTGCTCGAGCCGGTGGGAGACGCCGAAGCGGTCGCGCAGCGGCGTCGTCAGCAGGCCGGCGCGGGTCGTCGCCCCGACCAGGGTGAAGGGCGGCAGCGGCAGCGTCACCGTGCGCGCCCCGGCTCCCTGGCCGAGCACGACCGGCAGCTCGCCGTCCTCCATCGCCGGGTAGAGCGTCTCCTCGACGGCGCGGCCGAGGCGGTGGATCTCGTCGATGAAGAAGACGCTGCCGGGCTCCAGCGAGGTGAGGAAGGAGGCGACGTCGGCCTTGCGCTCCAGCGCCGGGCCGGCGGTCTGGACCATCGGCACGCCGAGCTCGGCGGCGACGATGTGGGCGAGCGAGGTCTTGCCCAGCCCCGGTGGGCCGGCGAGCAGGACGTGGTCGAGCGGCTCGCCGCGGCCGCGCGCGGCCTCGATGAAGATCGCCAGCTGCTCGGTCACCTGGGCCTGGTTGATGAAGTCACCGAGGGTCGGCGGGCGCAGCGAGCGGTCGAGGTCCTCGTCGGGGACGTCGGCGCGGGCGTCGTGGACGCGGACCTCGGCGTCGACCGGGATCGGAACGTCACCGGCATCTCCTCTGCTCCCGCGAGGGGCCAGAGAATCAGATATGGATGGCCCCTCGCTCCCGCGTCCGGGGATGCCGGGCAGGTCTTCAATGCCAGGCGTTCTGATTCGCTTGCGCTCGCTCATGCCCGGCTCCGGGCCGCGGCGGCCTTGCGCAGGGCAGCGCCGACGAGCTGCTCGGGGTCCTCGTCGGCGAGGCCATCGAGCAGCTGCTCGGCCTCCAGCGGCGCGTAGCCGAGGTTGACGAGGCCGTCGCGGGCGAGGGCGCGGGCGTCGCCCTCCCCGGCCGCCGCCAGCGCCACCTCCTCCTCCAGCGCCCCAGCGACCTTCTCGCGCAGCTCGACGATGATCCGCTCCGCGGTCCGCTTGCCGATTCCCGGCACCGCCTGGAAGCGTTTGGTGTCGCCGGCGGCGATCGCCCGCAGCAGGTCGCGGGCGCTGCCGCCGGAGAGGGCGGCGATCGCGACTTTGGGACCGATGCCGCTGACCGAGATCAGCAGGCGGAAGAGGTCGCGCTCCTCCTCGGAGGAGAAGCCGTAGAGGGCGAGCGAGTCCTCGCGCGAGATCAGCTCGGCGTGCAGGAAGGCCTCGCGACCGGTTGCCGGCACCGCCTTCAGCGTCTCCGCCGAGACCGCGAGGCGGTAGCCGACGCCGGCGGCGTCGATCACGACGTGATCGGCTCGGCGCACCATCACCTCGCCACGGACCGCGGCGATCATCCGGCCAGCCGCTCCACCGGCGCCGCGGTCAGGGCCTCGTCGACGACGGCGACCGCCTGCCGGTGGCCGCTGCTGCCGCCGTGGCAGATCGCCACCGCCAGCGCGTCGGCGGCGTGGTCGGGAGTCGGCGGCTCGGGCAGGCCGAGCAGGGTGCCGACCATGCGCTGAACCTGGCGCTTGCCGGCGCCGCCGGAGCCGCAGACGGCCATCTTGATCGCCTGCGGCGTGTAGGCGAAGCAGTCGACGCCGCGCTGGGCGGCGGCGAGCATGGCGACGCCACTGGCCTGTCCGACCGCCATCGCCGAGTGCACGTTCTTGCCGAAGTAGACCGACTCGATCGCCATCGCCTTCGGCTCGTGCCAGGCGATCAGCTCGGCGAGGGCATGGTGAATCCGCTCCAGGCGCTGCTCCATCGGCTGCTCGGGCGTGGTCTCGACCACACCGCCGTCGAGGGCGACCATGTGGTTGCCCTCGACCCGGACGATGCCGAATCCGAGGTTGGCTGCGCCGGGGTCGATCCCCATCACGACCTGCATGGGGAGTGATTCTGGGAAGAGCCTCGGATGCCTTCCGCCCGCAGGCGGCTAGGCGAGCTTCTCGAGGACCTCGGCCGGGATGTCGAAGTTGGCGTGGATCTCGTCGACGTCGTCCTGCTCGTCGAGCGCGTCAAGCAGCTTCAGCAGCCGCTCGGCCTCGTTGCCCTTGACCTCGACCGTGCTCTTCGGCTCGGTCGCCAGGCCGGCGGACTCGATCTCGACCCCCGCCCCCACCAGCGCCTCGCGCACGGCGCTGAGATCGCTGGGCTCGCAGAGCACCCGCAGCTTGCCCTCCTCCGCGCGCACGTCCTCGGCGCCGGCGTCGATCGCGACGATCAGGTCGTCCTCGCCGTAGCGCTCGCCGTCGACGACGATCGCCCCCTTTTTCTCGAAGATCCAGGCGACCGAGCCCGGCTCGCCGAGGCTGCCGCCGTGGCTGGAGAAGGCGAAGCGGATCTCGGCGCTGGCGCGGTTGCGGTTGTCGGTAAGCGCCTCGACCAGGATCGCGGCGCCGCCGGGGCCGTAGCCCTCGTAGAGGATCCGTTCGATCGCGGCGCCGTCGGCGCCGGCTCCGGTGCCGGTGTCGATCGCCTTCTGGATTTTGTCCTTCGGCATCGACGCTTCCCGCGCCTTCTGCACCGCGGTCGCCAGCGTCGGGTTGCCATCGGTGTCGCCGCCACCGTCGCGGGCGGCGACCGTGATCGCCCGCGCCAGCTTGCTGAAGAGCTTGCCGCGTTTGGCGTCGGCGGCGCCCTTCTTGTGTTTGATCGACGACCACTTCGAGTGACCCGACATATGCGTGTCATTCTATGAAGTCAGGGATGGCAACCGAGACGTATACCCATCGAGCGGGCCGCGGGTTGGCCGCGGGGGTCGTCTTCATGGCGATGCTGCTGGCCGCCTTCTCGCTCTGGACGGCGATTCCGCTGAGCTGGGTCTACATCGCCTCCAAGGTCTCCCACACCCAGTTCCCCAGCGGCGGCCCCTACGCGGTGGTCGCGGTCGGGATCGTCGCCTCGGTGCTCTTCGTCGCCTGGCTGATCGGGCGCCTCAACAACCTCTACATCCGCATCACCGGCACCAACCGCCTGGCGCCGATCCGGCCGACCTGGCTGAAGAGCATGCGCGACACCGGCGCCGCGCAGAGCCAGGTGACCGTGGTCGAGGCGGTGCTGATGGGGTCGGTGGTGCTCGCCGCGCTGGCGCTGACGATCTGGTTCTTCGCCGCCGCCGGTTCGCCGATTCCGAACCAATAACGCCCGCCGCGGCGTTTCTGTGGCGGAACCTTTTCATTCCGCAGACAACGCGTTACACGTCGCCGGCTAAGGTGGCAAGATGGAGGCCGTGAGGGAAATCTGGACCGACGAGCGGATGGACGACCTCAACCACCGGGTGGACGAGGGGTTCGGGCGGATGGAGCGGGAATTCCAGGCGATCCGCCTGGAGACGCGGACCGAATTCGCCGCGGTGCGCGGGGAGATGAAAGCCGAATTTGCTGCCGTGCGGGCCGAGATGAAAGCTGACTTCGCTGCCGTGCGGTCCGATCTCGGCGGACAGATCGCCGCCCTCAACCGCACCATCGTCCAAGTCGGAGCAGGGGCGATCGTTGCCATCTTCGTCGGCTTCGTCGGCGTGATCGCGACGCTGGCAATTCAATCCTGACGACGCCTGCTCAAATTACGAAGCGGCCGTCTTCCTGCATGACGACGCCGTCGACCTCGAGCTTGCCACCGAGGCGGAGGTCGCAGACCAGGTCGGTGTGGACGGCGGACTCGTTGACGCCGCCGGACTCGGGGTAGCTGGTGCCGACCGCCATGTGAACGGTGCCGCCGATCTTCTCGTCGAGCAGGACCTCGCGGGTGCCGCGGTCGATCCCGTAGTTGGTGCCGATCCCGAGCTCGCCGAGGCGGCGGGCGCCGGCGTCGGTGTCGAGCAGCTTCAGCAGGTACTCCTCGCCGCGCTCGGCGCTGGCGTCGACGACGAGGCCGGCCTCGAAGCGCAGCCGCACGCCGGAGACCTCGCGGCCGCCGATCACCGCCGGCAGGTGGAAGCTGACCTCGCCCTCGACCGAGTCCTCGACCGGGCCGGTGAAGAACTCGCCGTCGGGCATGTTGTTGCGGCCGTCGCAGGGGATGAACTTGCGGCCGGCGATCCCAAGCCTGATGTCGGTCCCCGGCGCCGTCACCCGCACCTCCTCGCGACCCTCGATCCACGCGGCTAGCCGCTCGGTCTCGGCCGAGGCGCGGCGCCAGGCGCTGAGCGGGTCGCCGTCGCCGGCCAGGCAAGCGCCGTAGTAGAAGTCCTCGTAGTCGGCCAGGCTCATCTCCGCCTCCGAGGCGTAGGCGGAGGTCGGGAAGAGCGTGTAGCACCAGCGGAAGTCGCCCTCGGCGCTGCGCTTCATCGCCCGCGCCATCAGGTCGCCGGTGACCGACTGGCGCAGCGTCTGGCGCTCTGGCGCCACCCCCGAGAGCTCGCGGGTGTTGGTGCTGGCGCCGACGGCGATCCGCACGTCGGCGTTGTCGACCATCCACTCGGCGAAGGGCGAGATCCATTCCAGCTGGGCGTCGGAGGCATGCTTGAAGTAGGCCGCGATCTGGCCGTCGAGGGCGACGTTGAGGACCGGGTGGGCGCCCGCCTTCAGCACCTCCTCGTAGACGGCCAGCAGCAGCGGCGCCGCGGCGCTCTCGCCGTCGATCGAGACGACCTCGCCCTCCTTCACCTCGGTCGAGTAGCCGACCAGGATCTTCGCCAGGTTCTCGGTGCGTGGGTCGCTCATCTCGTCGCCTCCTCGCGCTCGCGAGCGCTGGTCGTGGTCATCGCCATGAAGATCGCGTGGAAGCGCGGGTCCTCGGTCAGCTCCGGGTGGAAGGCGCAGGCGAGGACGCCGCCCTCGCGGATCGCCACCGGGTGGCCCTCGTAGCTGGCCAGGACCTCGACGCCGGCGCCGCGGCGCTCGACCCAGGGGGCGCGGATGAAGACCGCGCGCAGCGGCTCGTCGCCGATCCCTTCGACCTCGAGGTCGGCCTCGAAGCTCTGCAGCTGGCGGCCGAAGGCGTTGCGGCGGGTGCTGGCGTCGAGGAAGCCGAGGTGCTCGGCGTCGCAGACGATCATCCCCGCGCAGGTTCCCAGGATCGGCCGCCCGGCCTCGTGATGGGCGCGCAGCGCCGGCTCCAGCCCCGCCGACTCGATCCCCTTGCCGATCGTCGTGCTCTCGCCGCCGGGGATGACGAGGCCGTCGAGTCCGGTCAGGTCGGCCGGGGTGCGGACCTCCGTCACCTCGGCGCCGAGCTGGCGCAGGATCCGGGCGTGCGCCTCGAAGTCGCCCTGGATCGCTAGGACGCCGACGTGCAGCTCAGGCTCCGCGGTTCTGCAGCAGGGCGTCGGCGGCGGCGAGGTCGCCGATCTCGAGGCCCGGCATCGCCTCGCCGAGGCCGATCGAGGCGGCGGCGACCCGCTCCGGGTCCTCGAAGTGCGTGGTCGCCTCGACGATCGCCCGGGCGCGGCGCTCGGGATCGCCGCTCTTGAAGATGCCGGAGCCGACGAAGTTGCCCTCGGCGCCGAGCTGCATCATCAGCGCCGCGTCGGCCGGGGTGGCGATGCCGCCGGCGCAGAACAGCGGCACCGGCAGGCGGCCGGCGGCGGCGACCTCTTGGACGACCTCCAGCGGCGCCTGATGCTCTTTGGCAGCGGCGGCGAGCTCCTCCGGGCGCAGCTGCGCCAGGCGCCTGATGCCGGCGGTGATCTCGCGCATGTGGCGGACCGCCTCGACCACGTTGCCGGTCCCGGCCTCGCCCTTGGAGCGGATCATCGCCGCCCCCTCGGCGAGCCGCCGCAGCGCCTCGCCGAGGTTGGTGGCGCCACAGACGAAGGGCACCTCGAAGGCGAGCTTGTCGATGTGGTTGCGCTCGTCGGCCGGGGTCAGGACCTCGGACTCGTCGATGTAGTCGACCTCGAGCGCCTGCAGGACCTGGGCCTCGGCGAAGTGGCCGATCCGCGCCTTCGCCATCACGGGAATGGTGACCGCCTGCTGGATCCCCTTGATCATCGCCGGGTCGGACATCCGGGCGACACCGCCGTCGCGGCGGATGTCGGCCGGCACCCGCTCCAACGCCATCACCGCGCAGGCACCGGCATCCTCGGCAATCCGCGCCTGCTCGGGGGTGACCACATCCATGATCACCCCGCCCTTCAGCATCTCCGCAAGGCCGGTTTTCAGCCTGAAAGTCGCGCGCTCGGGCATGGGTGCATATTACGTGGCTAGGCAGGGCGGGCGCTGGGGCGGGGGTTGGGGGTACCTCCTCTCTCGCCCATCGTCGTCGGGGAGTCTCAGTGCTGACGCCCGCAGCGCCGCTCTCCTCTGGCGCAAAACGTTCGGAGGCACCCCCAACCCCCGCCACGAAGCCTGGACAGCTAGACACAAAGATCCCCGACGCCGGGGACCACTTCCAGCCGGGCTCGGTGCGGAGACGTCTTGTGCGTCTCCAGCTTCCGAACCTCGGTCCCTTGCCGGCTGATCCCAGCGGAGGCGCCGGGTGGGCGGGGGTGGGTACTGCCTACGAACGTTTTGCGCTGGAGGAGAGCGGCGCAAGCGGCGTCAGCACTTCTACTTCCATTCGACGATGAGCGAGAGAGGAGGTAGTACCCACCCCCGCCTTCGCACCCCTCCGTCTACTTCAGTTTGTAGGCCCGGATCCGGTCTTTGTGGGCCGCTTCGTCACGGGCGTACAGCCCATGTGCCAGGGCCTGGACCAGCGCCATCAGCGCCGTGTTGGAACGGGCGAAGGAAGGGCTGTTGGAGGAGAAGTAGAGCGTCAGCTCGGCGTGCTCTCCCACCTCCGACATCGTCGCGTCGGAGATCGCCAGGGTGCGGGCGCCGCGGTGCAGGGCGAGCTTCATCGCCCGCAGCAGCAGCGGGTGCGCGCGGCCGGCGGAAAGGGTGATGACCAGCGTCTCCTCGTCGATCCGCCCCAGCCGCTGCAGCGACTCGCCGCCGGTGCTGGCGACGATCTCGGCGCGGATGTCGAGCAGGCTGAGGGTGTGGCGCAGGTAGCTGGCGAAGAAGGCCATCTGGTCGACGCCGACGATGACGATGCGCTGCGAGGTGGCCAGCGCCGCGACCGAGGCGTCGACCTGCTCCGGGGTCAGCTTGCGCGCGGTTTCCTCGAGGTTGGAGTAGTCGGCGCTGAGCGAGCCCTCGAGCTCGGAGTGGTCGAACGAGAACAGCGCCCCCCCGTTGGCGGCGCCGTTGGTGGCGATCGTCGCGCGGTACTCCTCGATCGCCGCCTGCTGCAGCTCCGGGTAGCCCTCGAAGCCGAGGGCCTGGGAGAAGCGCACCACCGTCGAGGACGAGGTGCTCGCTCTCCGGGCCAGCTCCTCGGCGGTGAGGAAGGCCGCCTCGTCGAGGTGGTCGACGATGTAGCGGGCGACGTCTTTCTGGGAGCGCGAGAACTCCTCGAAGCGCTCCTGGATGTAGTCGGAAAGGCTTTTTAGCTGGGGGGACTTCGTCGCGGTCTTGGTCACGGCGGTCCATTTCGCCGAACCTCACCCTTTCCCTTCTGGCGATCTGGTTGGATTGAGGCGAGATGACGCTCGAACGGGCCCTGCGCCTGACCAACCGCAACATGATCGCCTTCGACCTGGTGCTCGGCAGCGCCGCGATCGCCGCCCCGGCCGCGACCCTGAGGGCGCTCGGGCACGACGAGCCCTCGCCCGACGCCAGGCACCTCTTCCGCCGCTGCGGGCCGGTCTGGCTCACCTTCGCCGCCGCCCACGCCGTCGCCGCGCGCCGCGGCCGGCCCGGCGACTGGCAGGCGCTGGCCTGGCTGCGCGGGACCGAGATCGCCACCGACGCCCTCTGGGCCTCCTCGCCGGCGCTGAGCCGGCCCGGGGCCAGACTCGGCCTGCGCCTCGCCGGCGCCGCCAACCTGGCGATGGCGGCCGGCTTCGCCTGGATGTCGAGGCGTTGAGATGGGTCAGTTCGACGGCCAGCCCAGCATCCGCTGGAGCCTGCGCGGTCTGACCGAAGAGGGCGACGAGGCCTGGCTGATCCGCGGTATCGCCCGCAAGCTCTACCGCTGCCCGGGCTGCCACGGCGAGATCCCCGTCGGCGAGGAGCACACGGTCGTCCAGTACGTGCGCAAGCTGACCGGCGCCGATCACCACCACTGGCACCGCCGCTGCGCCGAAGAGCTCCTGATTCCCGAGCTCGGCAGCCTGCGACGGGTGCCGGCCTCGGAGTCGAGCCAGTCGAAGCTGGAGGCGCGCGGCCGCCTCAGGCCCGGCCGCCGGCGCGGTTAGCGTGAGCTTCCGCCAACGGCTCCTCTCCACCTACGGGCGCATCGCTCGCACCTACTGGTCGTGGGCACCGGCGATCCTGCTGCTGGCCGTGGTCATCTTCGTCCCGCTCGGGCTGATCGACGCCCTCGCCGCCGAAGTCAGCGTCGAATCCCTCGACCTCAGCAGCGGGATCAAAGTCGCCGCCGCGGTCGCCGCGGTCGGGGCGATCACCGCGACCGGCCTGCTCGGCGAGGTCTTCTTCAGCGGTGCCGTCGCGGTCTCCCTCACCCACCCCGAGCAGGGCCAGGCGCCGCCGCTGCGGGAGATCGCCGGGCGCCTGCGCTACGGGCGCCTGATCGTCGTCGACGTCCTCTACGTCGCCATCGTCGCCGTCGGCCTCCTGCTGGCGGTCGTCCCCGGCGTCCTCGCCTTCGTCTGGCTGGGGCTGGCGGGACCCGCCGTCGAGCTCGAGGAGCGCACCGTGCGCGGCGCCCTGGTCCGCAGCTGGCGCCTGGTGAGGGGGAACTTCCGGCTCGTCTTCATGGTCTTGGTCCCGATCGAGATCGCCGGCGACGCGATCGGCGACGCCGTCGCCGGCCTGGTCCACGGCGCCCTCGGCCACAACCTGCTCGCCAGCTGGCTCGCCGAGTCGCTCTCCAACATCGTCCTCTCGCCGATCTTCGCGATCGCCGCCGTGCTGCTGACGATCGACCTGATCAGGGCCGCCGACAGCGAGGGGCCCAGCCTCAACTCGGCGCTGAGCCGCAACACGCTGCCGGTATGAGCGCCGCATCGAGACCAGAAAACGATCGAAGACAGAAACGAGGAGGACCGCGATGAACGAGCAGAGCGCGCCCAACGTCTACACCGAGGACTGGCAGCGCCAGATCGAGCAGGGCGACTTCGGGCTCAAAGGCTCCCAGCTCGGGCGGGCGGCGGGGGCCAGCCGGATCGGGATCGCCGTCTACGAGCTCGACCCCGGCAAGAGGAACATGCCCTACCACGCTCACTTCGGGGTCGAGGAGGCGATCGTGGTGCTGCGCGGGACGCCGACGCTGCGCACCCCGGCCGGTGAGCGCGAGCTGGCCGCGGGCGAGGTGGTGGCGTTCCCGCCCGGCCGCGCCGGCGCCCACCAGGTGATCAACCGCGGCGCCGAGACGGCGCGCTTCCTGATGCTCAGCTCGAAGGCCAGCGCCGACCTGATCGAGTACCCCGACAGCGGCAAGATCTCGGCCCAGGGCGGCGAGTGGGGCACGCCCGACGCGGTCGCCTACATGCTCTCGACCGCGACCGAAGTCGGTTATTTCGACGGCGAGCCGGGCTGAGCCAGGCGGCGTTCGAGGTTGGCGCGGACGGCGGGCCACTCGTCGTCGATGACGCTGAAGTAGGCGCTGTCGCGGACGCCGACGTCGGGGACGGTCATGTGCTTGCGCAGGATCCCCTCGAACTGGGCCGGGATCGCCGCCATCGCCGCCCGCGAGCGCTCGTTGCGGGCGTCGGTCTTGAGCTCGACCCGGACGCAGCCGAGATCGTCGAAGGCGTGGGCGAGCATCAGCAGCTTCGCCTCGACGTTGACGCCGCAGCCCCAGACGGCGGGGTTGAGCCAGGTCCAGCCGATCTCGACCACGCGGTCGGCCGGGCGGATGTTGAGGTAGCGACTGCTGCCGACGAGGGTGCCGCCGCGGCGCTCGCGGGTCGCGAAGACCCCCTCCCGGCCCGCGGCGGCGGCCTCCAGCGAGGCCTCGAGCCAGCGGTCGAAGTACTCGCGGCTGGAGCCGATGTGGGCCAGCCAGCGCCAGATCCCCGGATCCTGCGCCGCCTGCCAGAGCCCCTCGGCGTGCGCCTCCGTCAGCGGCTCGAGGGCCACCAGCGAGCCCTCGAGCCGGATCGCCAGGTTCTCCACCCGGTCATCTTGAACGAATCCCTCAGCCGGCCCCGTTCATGTTCATCAGGCCGACCAGGCTGCCCTGGGGGTCGGTGAAGAGGCCGATCGTGCCGCTGGGGATGTCCATCGGGCCCATCGTCCGGGTGCCGCCGAGCGACTCCGCCCTGGCCAGGCCGGCCTCGACGTCTTCGACCTGCACGTAGAAGGTGACGTGGCCGTCATCGCCCTCCGGCGCGGAACCGATCCCGCCCGGGATCCCCTCGCCGCCGGTGTCGATCGTCGTGTACGGCATCGCGTCCATATCGGCCAGCTTCCAGTCGAACATCTCCGCGTAGAAGCCCTTCGCTCGCTCGCGATCCCTGGCCGCGACCTCGAACCACATCACCGGATTTCCCATCGTCGTTCCTTTCGTTGCGCTGCTTGTCAGTTCCGCGCGGACCGCGGCACGGCGAACTCGTCCGCGCCCGGGTCCTCGCCGGCGCCCGCCTGCCGCAACCGCTCCAGGTAGTGGCGCCAGCCGTGCTCGTGTTTCTCGGCCGACTCGGCCGTCGGCAGGCCGTGGTGAATCAGCCGCAGGTGAGTGCCGTCGCCCTCGGCGGCGAGCAGGACCTCGACCGTGCTGGCGCCGGGCGGGGTGACGTTGCCCTCGCCCTCCCAGCCCCAGGTGAAGACGACCCGGCGCGGCGGTTCGACCGCGACGTAGGTGCCGGCGGCGACCGACTCGCCGTTGATGTCGCAGCGGAAGCCGCCGCCGGGGCGCGGGTCGAGCTGGGCCGAGCGGCCCATCCACTGGATCATCCGGTCGGGGTCGACGAAGAAGTCGAAGACCGTCTCAGGGCTTGCCGCGATCCGAGCCTCCAGCTCGACCGCGTCCACCGTCTCTGCGTTTGCCACGTTTGTCCCTCCTCTGCTGCTCCAGCTCGGCGGCCAGCTTCAGCCGCTCGAGACGATCGGTCCAGAACTGGTTCATGAAGTCGCGCAGGCTCGCCAGCGCCTCGGGCCGGGCCCGGTAGAAGCGGCTGGTGCCCTGGCGGCGCTCGCGCAGCAGGCCGGCGCCGCGCAGCACGCCCAGGTGCTGGGAGACCGCCGGGCGCGAGATCTCGAAGCTGGCGGCGATCTCGCCGGCGCTGAGCTCGCGCTCGTTGACCATCGCCAGGATCTGGCGCCGACGCGGCGCGGCGATCGCCCGCGCCACCAGGTCCATCTGCTGCGGCTCGGCGTGCTGCGGTTGGGCGGTGTCCGTGCTCATGACCCTATTTAAGCAGAGTCTTACGTAAGTGGATGCCTACCCACCGACCAGCTCGACCGGGTTGCCGTGGTAGCCGACCCGGGCCAGGTGGGTTTCCTCGCCGCCCGGCCAGGTCGTCAAGCGCAGGTCGGCCATCTCCCCCGCCGGCTCCATCCGCAGCCAGGCGAGTGGAGCGCCGGCACTGGCCCGCTCGCCGGCGGCCCAGATCGTCGCCGCCAGCCGCTGGCGCTCGGACTCCTCCAGGTACTGCATCACGATCGAGTGGAAGACGACCGCGGCGATGCCGGGGACCGGCTCGGCGAGCCGGGCCGCGGCCCAGGCGGCGGCGCCGGCGCGGTCGATCTGCACCGGCGTCGCGGCGGCGACGGCGAGGGCGGCGCGCAGGCGGTCGGCGCGCTGGGGCTGGTCGGCCCAGAGGTAGGAGCGCAGCGTCAGCCGTCCCTCCTCGCTGGTGGCGTCGAGTGGCGCCGGGTCGCAGCCGCGGCGCTCGGCGATGTCGATGGGAAGCGATGGGGGTGGCTCGCCGACCAGCTCGAAGGCAACCGTCAGGGGCGAGTCGGGCGGGCCCCAGGCGAACTCCCCAGCCTGGTAGCGGTAGCGGTCCCAGCGCAGGTTGAGGCCGCCGCTGGCGCCGAGCTCGAGCAGCCGCAGCGGCAACCCGGTCCGCGCCGCGATCCCGAGGAAGCCGACCAGCAGCGCCCCGCAGCGGCCGACCTCGTTGGTCTGCACCGGGCGCTCGAGCAGCGGCCGCAACGCGGCGGCGTCGCTCTCCAGCGCGGCCCGGAAGGCCGGCCAGGCGTGCTCGGGGTTGGCCGCGGCCTCGCCGTAGTGACGGGCCAGCTCCGGCAACCGGCCCGCGAGCACGCGGCGGTGGACCGAGCCCATCAGCCGCAGCGCCAGCGCCGAGGGACCGGGGTCGTCCTCGTGGCCGCGCAGCAGCTCCCAGGCCGGCCCGCCTGCCTCTACGTCCGCCGCCGCCCGCCCCAGCAGCCCCGCGTAGAGGCCGGAGCCGAGGATCGCGCACTCGCGCGCCTGGAAGCGCAGCCGTCTGGCGATGATCGCCGGCGCCGATCCGCTCGACTCGGGCCGAGGCTGCATTCTCCGACCGTCGACCTCAACCATCGCTCAACCCTAGCCGCAGATTCCGCGACCTAGACTGGGAGGATGCGTCGCCGACTACTTGTCCCCGCGCTGCTTGCGCTCGCGCTGCTGATCGGGGCCGGCGTCGCCCGCGGCGAACTGAGCCAGAGCGGCGACCTGCGGATCTCCTTCAGCGGTGGCTTCAGCCCACGCTCGCTGCCGCGCGACCGGCTGGCGCCGATCACGGTCCACGTCAAGGGGTCGATCGGGACCACCGACGGCAGCGTGCCACCGTCGCTGCAACGGGTCGAAATCGCGCTCAACTCCAGCGGCCGCCTCTCGACCGTCGGCCTGCCGGCCTGCACCAGTGCCCTGCTGCAGTCGACGACGACCGAAACGGCGCTCGAACGCTGTCACCAGGCCCTGGTCGGGCGCGGCAGCTTCGCCCTCAGCGTCAACTTCCCCAGCGGCTCCCCCGCCCCCGCCAAGGGCACGATGCTGGCCTTCAACGGTCTCTACGACGGCAAGCCGGCGCTGCTGCTCCACTTCTTCGCCACGGTGCCGGTGCGGGTCACCCTGGTCTTCCCGCTGACGATCAGCCGCCGCGGCAAGGGCCAGTTCGGAACCGTGCTGCGGGCCGACATCCCCGCGGTCGGCGGCGGCGTCGGCGCCGTCACCGAGATCGACCTCAAGATCGGCCGCGAATACACCTACAGAGGCCGGCGGCGCAGCTACCTCAGCGCCAGCTGCGCCGCCCCCGCCGGCTTCCCCGGCGCCGTCTTCCCGCTCGCCCGCGGCAGCTTCCACTTCGTCGACGGCCGCACCCTGCAGACGACCCTGACCAGCGACTGCAGCGTGCGCTGAGGAGCGCTCGGTCGCCGGCCAGCCGGGGATCGCGGCGGTAGAGTCGCCGTCAACCGACGAATCCACCCTGGGGGAGAGTCAATGAGAGACCAGTCCAGCACGCTGCTCCGCCGCCTCGCCGCGGCCGGCGCGATCCTGATGGTCGTCGCCGGCGCCGCCGTCTGGTCGGGCTGCGGCAGCAGCGGCACCAGCAGCACCGAACAGAAGGTCAAGCAGGAAGTCGAAGAAGGCACCAAAAAGGTCGAAAAGGGCATCAAGGAAGGCACCGCGGCCGCCCAGAAGGGGCTCGAAGAAGCGAAGAAGGAAATCGAATCGAGCAAGGGCACGGCGAAGCAGGGGCTCGCAGAAGGCACCAAGAAGGCCGAAAAGGGCCTCAAGGAAGGCAAGGCCCAGGCCGAAAAGGGCATCGAAGAAGCGAAGAAGTACGCCGAAGAATACGCGCCCTAAACCCGCGTAATTCGCAGTGGGAGAGCCCGTCGCAGGGAGCCGGTCGCCAGCGCGCCGCCTGATCCGGATCGCGATCTGGGTCGGCGGCGTCGCTCTCCTCGTCTTCGTCCTCGACCTGCTCGGGGTGCCGGCCTCGGACTGGATCCACGACCTCTTCCGCAAGCTCGGCGAGATCCCGCCCTGGGCGATCCTCGCCGGGGTGGCGCTGGAGACGGCGCAGACCTCGCTCGCCGCGCTGGCCTGGTTCGGGATCCTCCGCGCCGCCCTCCCCCGCGCCCGCGTCTCCTACCGCCTCGTCCTCGCCTGCTACGCGGTGGCGGTGGCGCTGAACGGCTTCCTGCCGGCCAACGTCGGCACCTGGGTGATGCTGCTGATGCTCACCGGGCTGATCGCCGGCGCCAGCTTCCCGCTGGTCTTCTCCGGGCTGATCGTCGAGAAGATCCCCTTCTCGATCTTCAACGTCGCCCTCTACCTCTACCTCTTCCTCTCGGTCAGCGGCTCCTTCTCGATCAAGCTCGGCTTCCTCGCCGATCACACCCTGCTGGTGGTGCTGATCGCCGCCGCCGCGATCGTCCTGCTGACCCTGCTGGCGCGGATCTTCTGGCGCCGGCTGGAGGGGCTGCGGACGCAGCTGGTCGCGGGCGGCGCGATCCTGCGCAGCCCGCGGCGAACCCTGACCGACCTCTTCGCGCCGGTGTTCGGCAGCTACCTGGCACGGCTGGCGATCGTCGCCGTCTTCCTCGGCGCCTACGGGATCCCGGTCAGCTTCCACAGCGTCGCCACCGTCACCGCCTCCAACTCGATCTCCAACAGCGTCTCCGCCACCCCGGGCGGGGTCGGCGTCACCCAGGCGATGAACTCGGCGGCGCTCGCCGGCGAAGCCACCGCCTCGACCGCGACCGCCTACTCGATCGGCCAGCAGCTGGTGATCTCCGCCTGGGACGTGGTCTTCGCCGTCATCGTCGTCTCCTGGGTCTTCGGCTGGACCGGCGGCAGGGAGCTGGTCGAGTCCTCCTACCAGGACGCCAAGGTGAAAAGCCGCGAGCTGAAGGACAAACGCAGGCGGCGCGGCGCTAGCTGAGGACGATCAGGAGGATCGTCAGCAGGCCGAGGACGATGCCGGCGGCGACCAGCATCCCGTGCGCCTGGCGCGAGGGCTCGGGGAACTCGCCCGCCCCCAGCGCCCGCTCGACCGCGCCGCGGCGGTGGCTGCCGTAGGCGATCGCGGCGACGCCGTAGAGGGCGAAGCAGACGCCGACCACGTCGTAGGGCCACTGGGCCGAGCTGTGGCTGAGGTCGGGGATGACGCGGCCGACGGCGAGCGCGACGGCCAGCGCCGTCAGCCCGGTCCGCCACCAGGCCAGCTCGGTGCGCTCGGTGGCGAGCCGAGTGCGGCGGGTCGCGTCGGTGGCTTCGTCGAGGTCTCGCGGGCTGCCGGGTGCCATTGGCCTCCATCTTTCCACCGTCGGCGGGGCTGCGCCCCGGTCGTGGGTAGGCTGACGCGATGGGCGCCTTCCGCTACGAGGGACACCGGATCGAGTACGACAGCCACGGCGATGGCGACCGCGTCGTGATCCTGATTCACGGGCTGCTGATGAACCGCCGCATGTTCGAGCGGCTGGCGCCGGCGCTGGCCGAGCGCGGCAACCGAGTCGTCTGCGTCGACCTGCTCGGCCACGGCCGCTCCGACCGTCCGGAGGACCTGAGGCTCTACTCGATGCCGCTGTTCGCCCGCCAGGTGGCGGCGCTGATCGACCACCTCGGGCTCGACGACGCGGTCGTCGGCGGCACCTCGCTCGGCGCCAACGTCAGCCTCGAGCTGGCGGCCCACGACCCCGAGCGGGTGCGGGCGCTGTTCATCGAGATGCCGGTGCTGGACAACGCCCTGCCCGGGGTCGCCGCCACCTTCGCCCCGGTGCTGCTGGGCCTGCGCCTGGCCCGGCCCGCCTTCGAGCTGACCTCGCGCCTCGCCTCGCTCCTCCCCCGCACCAACTTCCTGATCGACATCGGCCTCGACTGGGTGCGCCAGCGCCCGGGCCCGTCCTGCGCCGTGCTCGAGGGGCTGCTGCTCGGCGAGACCGCGCCGCACCGCCAGGAGCGCCGCACGATCTCCCAGCCGGCCCTGATCGTCGGCCACCAGCGCGACCCCCTGCACCCGTTCAGCGACTCCGGCATGCTCGCCGAAGAGCTCGACCAGGCGACCCTGGTCGAGGCGACCTCGATCGTCGAGTGGCGGTTGAAGCCGAAGCGGCTGAACGAAGAGCTGGCGGCGTTCCTCGATGACGTCTGGGCGCCGGCGCTGGCCTCCCGGGCCGCGTCTTAGCAACCGCTCACAAAAAACACACAGGCGCCGCAACCTTGGTCGGCCCCGGTGGTTAGCAAGATCGAACTGTCCAGCCTCGCCTGACCCGTACACGTCCGGCGACGCAATACACACGCAAAGTCAGGGGGAAGCAATGGAGTGTCGACAGCGACAAGAGCATGATGTGCGCGCCAACGCCGGTCGGGGACGCGCGAGGTCGGGGCGACTCGGGTTCGCGGCGCTCGTCGCGGCGAGCATCTGGACGCTGCTGGCGGTCGGTGCCGCGCAGGCGTCCACGATCACCGTCGGCAGCGTCCTGCCCACCAGCTTCAGCTCGGCGAAATTCGGCCAGGTGGAGACGCTCTTCAACACCGCCCTGCCGGAGAAAGGCGCGAACCTGGTCTCGCCGGTGAATGGCGCGATCGTGCGCTGGCGGATGGTCGGCGGCGTCGGCGGACCCTTCTACCTGCGGGTGCTGCGACCGAACGGCTCCGGCGCCTACCAGGCGGTCGGCACCAGCGGCGGTGCGACCCCGTCCGGGCCCGGGCTGCAGACCTTCACCGCCAACATCCCGGTCCACAGCGGCGACCTGATCGGCGTCGATCCGACCGGCGCCAATGACGAAATCGGCATCGCCACCGTCGCCGGCTCCAGCTTCGGCTCGATCTTCCCGCCGCCGCTGGAAGGCGCGACGCTGGCGCCGAGCGCGAGCAAATCGGGAGAAGAGATCGAGCTCAGCGCCGAAGTCCAGCCCGCCCCCGCGATCACCGCCGTCAGCCCACACTTCGGCTCGATCGCCGGCGGCGAGACGGTGGTCATCACCGGCACCAACCTCGGCGGCGCCAGCGCGGTCAAGTTCGGCACCACCCCGGCGACCAGCTTCACCGCCGAATCGGAAACCCAGATCACCGCGGTGGCACCGCCCAACGCCAAGCCCGGCCGGGTCGACGTCGCCGCGACCACCCTCGCCGGTACCAGCCCGACCACGGGTGCGGATCGCTTCGCCTACACCGCCTGCGTCGTCCCCCGGCTCAAGAACAAGAAGCTCCCGGCCGCCAAGACGGCCCTGCGCCGAGCCAACTGCAAGCTCGGTCTGGTCGCCGGCAGGAAGACCAAGTCGGCCACGGTCGTCAAGCAGACCCCCAAGCCCGGCAAGGTGCTGGTCCCGGGGGCGAAGGTGAGCGTGAAGACGCAGGGTTAGCGATCGTCGCGATCTCGAGACCCCGCCCTGGCATCAGCCTCCATAGCGCCGGGGCGGGGGAGGACTCGGACCTTCGACCGACGGCGCGGTCTCTCGGCTCCAACGGCTATTTGCGCGCCGACTCAGATCCGGGCCGCGGGGACCGCGACAGCCTGGCGACAGCCGTCGCCGCCCGGGCCTCCACGGATGGTGGGACCGGGACGGCGGCAATGTCGCGGACATCCTCCTCCTGATCGGTGTCGTCGCCGGCCGCTCGCAGGCTGCTGGCAAGGACGACCAGGGTGATGGTGACGAACACGATCACGAAAAATGCCAGTTCGGTGGAGAGGGAGGACAACGCGAAGGAGATCGCTGCGCCGATGACCAAGCCGACGAGGGCCACCAGCAGCAGGAAAACGGCGGTATGGCGACCCTTACGCATAAGTGCTGCTGTGAATAGGTGAAATCGCCATCATCACCGAGAGGACGCGAAGGTGGTCAGCCAGAACCCCAAGTAGACGGAGACGAGGGCGATCGAGTAGAGCTGGCCAGCGGTATCGCCCAGTTCGCGTTGGTGGATTACCGACTGGCTTCTGAACCTTGCAATGCCAAACGCTTGAGCAGCCGCGATGAGGTCGGCGATCCCGAACAGGGGAATGGCGGCGAACAGGCTGTGGTCGGAGGGCAGTGCGTGGTACCCGGCCGAGTCGAAGACGCCGAAATGACCAAGCGCCCAGATCACCGCCATGATCGCCGCCAGGCCCGCCGCGATGAACTTGACCTTCAAGGCCGTTGTGGCCTGATCGAGTTCGTGTTTGCGACGCCAGCCTTTCACCGTTTTCGAAGCGATTCGCGGTTCAGGAAAGAGGATCAGCGCGAGCGCGGTTCCCGCCACGTACCCGTCTCCCGCGAGGAGGACCAAGTTCCTGTCCTCTGGGAGCACCGGCATGGCGAGCGGAAGGCTCGCATGCTGAAAGACTTCGGCATGAAGCATCAGGTGGGGAGTCGTTTCTTAAACTATCCTGATCATTAAGATAGTTTGGATCCTAATCTGCTCCGCAGATCGCCGTCAAGTCGCGGGCACTAAGCAGCAAAGGGCTCGTCGTATGGGGCGGGCTGGACTCGAACCAGCGACCAAGGGATTATGAGTCCCGTGCTCTGACCAACTGAGCTACCGCCCCGGATGGGGGCGAGCCTAGCGGGCGGTGAGGGCCTCTGTCAGGGCTTGGTGGAAGGCCGGCGGGTCTTCGACCTGGGGGTAGTGGGCGAGGTGGGGGAGCTCGTGGACGGGGGCGCTGGGACGGAGGTCGCGAAGGCCGGCGAGGACGTCGGTGTTGGCGACCGGGTCTTCCAGGCCCCAGGCGAAGCTGAGGGGCTTGGGCCAGTGGGCGAGCGCACCGTGCCAGCGCTCGGCGTGGCGGACGCGTTCGTGGGTGTAGCCGATCAGCCTGTCGGCGATGCGGTTGCCGCCGTTGAACTTCATCAGCGCCCACTGGGCACGGCCCTCCTCGGCGTTCAGCGGGCGGTTGGGTGAGAAGACCGAGCCGAGCTGCTGGCGGAAGAAGCGGCCGGAGGAAACGCGGGCCGCCAGCGGGCCGAGGCGGCTGCGAAGCAGCTTCTGGCCGGGGGTGAGGCTGGCCCGCTCCTGGATCATCGAGCCGTCGAAGAGCAGGGCGCCGACCAGGTCGATCCCCGGCTCGCCGTCGAGGTCGCGGGCCAGCAGCTCGGTCGCCACCGAGGTCCCCATGTCGTGGGCGACCGCGAAGACAGGGCCGCCGCCGTGGCGGCGCACCAGCTCCTCGGCCAGATCGGCCTGCCAGCCGAGGCTGTAGTCGTGCTCGCGCGGCTTGTCGGAGAGGCCGAAGCCGAGGAAGTCGAAGGCGAGGACCGCCCGTCCCGGCTCGAGCTCGAGCAGGGCGCGCCAGTCATAGGAGCAGGTCGGGAAGCCGTGCAGCAGGAGCAGCAGCGGCCCCTCCCCAGGCTGGTGGAAGCAGTGGATGCGCCGCCCGTCGAACTCCTCCGGGTGGCCGCGCCGGCCCCACTCCCGCACCGCGGCCGGCAGGACGGCCGAGCGCACCGCCATCGGCTAGGCGCTGAAGAGCTGAGCGAGCGAGCGGCCGACGTCCGGCGGCTCTTCTTCGCCTTTGGCCGCGGCGGCGGCGCCCTCGGCGAGGGCCTTGGCGGCGTCGGCGATCTGGTGGCCGCGACCGCCGCGGATCAGGCCGGTCTTCTTCGCTTCGGCCAGGTCGGACTCCATCAGGCCGCCGAGCTCGGCGAGGCGGCGCAGGCCGACGACGGCCGCGGTCCCGCGCAGGGCGTGGGCTTCAGCCCGCATCGTCTCGAAATCGGTCGTCTCGGTCGCCAGGCCGGCGGCGATCACGTCGCAGCGGCGCCGCGCCTCCTCGGCGAAGGAGGCGAGCAGCTCCTCTTTCGATGCCGCGTCGCTGTCGGGTGCCGCTTTGTCGCTCATTCCGCTACCACCTTGTCGACGACTTCGTTCATCAGTTCGGTCCCGAGAGCCCCCTCAACCGCGGCGCTGACGACCCCATGGCGGTTGATCGTAAACAGCCAGGGCACGCTGGGGAGGTGAAAAGCACGGACCTGAGGGCGGACGCCCTTGGCGGGATCGTCGTCGTTGTAGATCTGCATGTGGATGAAGGCCGCCTTGTCTCCGCTTTCGTGCTTGACCTGCGCGGCCACGTCGACCACGGGGCCGCAGGACCGACTCTGGCAGAACTGGGGGGTCGCGAACAAGAGCACAATTGGTTTTTTTCCCAAGGCGGCGCCGTAGTCGATCGGCGGCGGTACCTGCCCGGGCCGCGGCACCCGGTGGAAGATGCCGACTTCGGCGATCGGCAGCAGTTTCGCCCGGACTTCGCCGCCTTCCCTGATCACGGCCGCCGGGCGCCAATCGCCGTCGCTGGGGAAGTCGAGTTGGGTCGAGTAGACGACGCCGGCGACTTCGGCGCCCTCTTCCGTCGTGGCGGCGCGGAAGGCGGGCTTGGTCGCCAGGGTTTCGACCGCGGCCGGAAACGGGCCCACCGCGGGCTGGTCCAGCGCCTCTTCTTCGGCTTTGGCGAGCTGCCCCTTGCTGCCGGTCTTCGATTTCGCCCCCCGGTGCGGCGAAGGCACCCTCGAGTAGTAGAGCGCGACTTCGGCGTCGGTGACCGAGGCGCCGTCGCGTTCGTAGACTTCGAACGGGTAGCGGTTCTCACCCGGGTAGAAGACCATCGCCTCCGGCGCGATCACGACTTCGGCCGGGCCGCCCTTGGCCGCTTTCAGCACCTGGCGCAGGGTCCGGCCCTTGGCGCTGGGGAACTCGCCCGGCGGCGGCGCCGGCCGGCTCGGCGCACTCTCGGCCGCGGTCGAGGAGGTCGAGGCGGTCGAGCCCGAACCGCCCCCACAGCCAGGGAGGAGCGCCGCGGCGGCGAGCAGGCAGGGCAGAGCGCAGGCGGCTCGGGTGGCGCGCATCGGCGCCATGTTATTCAGAGATAGGGTGCGCGGCGGCGTCGAAACAGAGGAGAGGGAGATGGCTGAGCGTGCGGCACTGGTAACCGGGGCTTCGAGTGGAATCGGGCTGGCGATCGCCCGCGTGCTGGGCGAAGAGGGCTACGCGCTGACGGTCTCGGCCCGCCGTCCCCAGAAGCTCGAGGAGGCCGCGGCGGGGCTGCGCGACGAGGGCTTCGAGGTCGAGGTGGTCGCCGCCAACATGGCCGAGGAGGACGACGTGGTCGCCGCCTTCGCGGCCCACCGCTCCGCCTACGGGCGCCTCGACGCGCTGGTCAACAACGCCGGCGTCGGGATCGGCGCGCCGATGGAGGAGATCCAGACCAAGCACCTCGACATGCAGCTCGCGGTCAACCTGCGGGCGCTGATCCTCGGCACCCGCGAGGGGCTGCCGCTGCTGCGCCAGGCTGGCGCCGAGCACGGCAAGGCGCTGATCGTCAACACCGCCTCGATCGCCGGCAAAGGCGG
>CAZIOS010000026.1:0-35627 GCA_964540905.1 uncultured Conexibacteraceae bacterium
GGTAAGGTTCTACCCACATAAGCGCCACATCTAGAGGGGTGGAGGGACTGGCCCATTGAAGCCCCGGCAACCACTTCGGACCACGGTTCGAAGCAGGTGCCAAATCCAGCAGGTCGGATTCGGAAGACCTGGAAGATGTGGGGGGACGTCCGATCGGACCTCCGCCCCACAGGCGGAGGTTTTTTCTTGAGCAAAGGAAAGAGGATCGGATGTCAATCGAGAGCCTGAAGTGCAAGGAGTGCGGCACGGCCTACGAGCTGGACGCCAGCTACGTCTGCGAAAACTGCTTCGGCCCGCTGGAGGTCGCCTACGACTACTCCGGGCTCGACCCGGTGGAGGTGAAGCGGCGGATCCAGGCCGGCTCGCAGGGGATCTGGCGCTACGCCGACTTCCTCCCCTTCGAGGGGCGCCCCGGCGATCCGCTGGAGCCCGGCCTGACGCCGTTGCTGCGCGCCGACCGCCTGGCCGAGCGGCTCGGGGTCGAGGCCGAGATCTGGATCAAGAACGACGCCGCCAACCCGACCCACTCGTTCAAGGACCGGGTCGTCGCGGTCGCCGTCGCCAAGGCCCAGGAGCTCGGCTTCGAGACCGTCGCCTGCGCCTCGACCGGAAACCTCGCCAACGCCGTCGCCGCCCACGCCGCCGCGGCGGGCCTCGACTCCTACGTCTTCGTCCCCGCCAACCTCGAGGAGCAGAAGCTGCTCGCGACCGGCATCTACGGGACCAACCTGGTTGGCGTCCGCGGCAACTACGACGCCGTCAACCGTCTCTGCACCGAGCTTGCCGAGACCCGGCCCTGGGCCTTCGTCAACGTCAACCTGCGCCCCTACTACGCCGAGGGCTCGAAGACGCTCGCCTACGAGACCGTCGAGCAGCTCGGCTGGAAGCTGCCGGACCGGGTGGTCAGCCCGATCGCCTCCGGCTCGCTCTTCACCAAGCTCGGCCGCGGCTTCCAGGAGTGGCTCGACCTCGGCCTGGTCGAGGGCGCCCAGCCGATCTTCAACGGCGCCCAGGCGCAGGGCTGCAGCCCGGTCGCCACCGCCTTCGCCGAAGGCTGGGACGTCTGCAAGCCGCAGCGCCCGGAGACGATCGCCAAGAGCCTGGCGATCGGCGACCCCGCCGACGGCCCCTACGCGATCGAGCACGCCCGTCGCACCGGCGGCGGCGTCGACGCGGTCAGCGACGCCGAGATTCGGGCCGGGATCAAGCTGCTCGCCGAGACCACCGGGATCTTCACCGAGACCGCCGGCGGGGTCACCGTCGGCGTCCTGCGCAAGCTCGCCGAACGCGGCGAGATCGGCGCCGGCGAGAAGGTCGTCGTCTACATCACCGGCGAGGGGCTGAAGACGCTCGACGCCACCCGCGATACGTTCCAGATGCACGAGATCGACCCCGACCTCGGCAGCTTCGAGGCCGAGTTCCGCCAGGAGGTGAGCGTCTAGTGGCCATCACCGTGAAGATCCCGACCCAGCTGCGCGCCGCGACCGGGGGAGAGGCCGAGGTCGAGGTCTCCGGCGGCACTGTCGGCGAGGTTCTCGATGCCGTCTTCGCCGCCCACGGCGACCTGCGCGAGCGGATCACCCAGGACGGCGACCTGCGCCGCTTCGTCAACGTCTATGTCTCCGGCGAGGACATCCGCTTCCAGCAGGGGTTGGAGACGGCGATCAACGACGGCGACGAGGTCACGATCCTGCCGGCGGTAGCCGGCGGTTGATGAGTTGACCCGCCTATAGCCGGGCGAAATCACCAAACGATGAGGCCCCCGGTGGTGATCCTCTGCGGCGGCCGCGGGACTCGCTTGCGGGAGCGGACGGAGTCGGTGCCGAAGGCGCTGGTAGAGATCGGGGGGCGGCCGATCCTTTGGCATGTGATTCAGATCTATGCCGCGCAGGGGTTTGAGCGCTTTCTGCTCGCCACCGGCTACATGGGGGAGGCGGTCGAGGAGTTTGTCGCCACCCAGCGTTGGCCTGATGGTGTCGCGGTCGAGGCCGTCGACACCGGCCTCGAGACGCCGACCGGCGGCCGCATCGCCCGCCTCGGCGGGCGGCTGGGGGAGGGGACCTTCTGCGCCACCTACGCCGACGGCGTCGCCGACGTCGACCTCGATGCCCTGCTCGACCGCCACCGTGAGGCCGGCACGCTGGCGACGATGACCGTGGTCCGCCCGCACCTGCAGTGGGGAGTGGCGGCGCTCGATGGCGAGGGCCGGGTCGCCGGCTTCGTCGAGAAGCCGCGCAGCGAGCACTGGATCAACGGCGGCTTCCTCTGCTTCGAGCCCGGTGCCCTCGCCTACCTGGACGAGGGCGCGGTGCTGGAGCGCGAGCCGCTGCGGCGGCTCGCCGCCGCCGGCCAGCTTGCCGCCTACCGGCACCAGGGCTTCTGGGACTGCATGGACACCTACAAGGACGCGGTCGTCCTCAACGACCTCTGGCAGGGCGGCGAAGCGCCCTGGCGGATCTGGGACGCGGCGGCGGTCGAGGCGCCGTGAAGCGCGCCCTCGTCAGCGGCGGCCACGGCTTCGTCGCCTCCCACCTGGCGCGGGCGCTGCTCGAGCGCGGCGACGCCGTCACCGTCCTCGACCTGGCGCCGCCGCCGCTCTCCGGCCTGCGCCTGCAGGGCATCGAGGCCGCGGTCGAGCTGGTCGAGGCCGACCTGTGCGACGCCCACCGCGTCGACGCCGCCGTCGCGGCGGGCGAGTTCGACGTCGTCTTCCACCTCGCCGCCCAGACCCTGGTCGGGCCGGCGCTGGCCGACCCGGCGGCGACCTTCGAGGCCAACGTGCGCGGCACCTGGACCCTGCTCGAGGCCTGCCGCCGGGCCGAGGTGCCGGCGCTCGTGGTCGCCTCCTCCGACAAGGCCTACGGCCCCAGCGAGGAGCTGCCCTATCGCGAGACGATGCCGCTGCGGCCGGCCTCGCCCTACGAGGCGAGCAAGGCGGCGGCCGATGCGATCGCGCTCAGCTACTGGCCCGCCTACGGGCTGCCGGTGGCCGTCACCCGCTTCGCGAACATCTATGGCGGCGGCGACCTCAACTTCTCGCGGCTGGTCCCCGAGGCCGTCGCCGCCGTCCTCGACGGCCGCCGCCCGGCGATCCGCTCCGACGGCAGCCCCGAGCGCGACTTCCTCTTCGTCGACGACGCGGTCGCCGCCTATCTGGCGATCGAGCACGAGGTCGGCGCCGGCGGCCCGGCCGCGGGCGCGGCCTTCAACGCGGGCGGCGAGCGCCCCCACGCGGTCGCCGAGCTGGTGGAGGCGATCGCCGCGCTGGCCGGCGGCGGCCTCGATCCCGAATACGGCCCCGGCAACCCGGCCGGCGAGATCGACCGCCAGTACGTCGACTCGGCGAAGCTGCGGGCACTGACCGGGTGGCGGCCCGAGGTAGCGCTGCGCGATGGCCTGACCCGGACGCTGGAGTGGTACCGCGAGCACCCCGAGGCGCGGCCAGGACAGCAGGGGATGCCAAAAACAAAGTAAGAGTAAGACTGGTATTACTCTTACCGCATGAAGATCACCAGCAAAGGCCAAGTCACGATTCCGAAAGAGTTGCGCGAGACGCTCGGCCTGCTTCCAGGCACCGAGGTCGAATTTGTGCCCGGAGAGGAGGAGGTCCGAGTTCGCAGGGCGAAGGCGGGGCGACGGCGGGGCGAGGAGGTCATCGCCCACCTGCGCGAGGCGGGGAAGAACTACACGATGACCACCGAGGAGGTCATGCGGCTGACCCGGGGAGAGGATTGGGGTACCGGACGCTTAGAGGAGGGTGACGGCGACCCTCGTTGACTCCAATGTCCTGATCGACGTCCTTACGCGCGGCTCGATTTGGAGCGGGTGGTCTGACGAGGCGATGATCGAGGCCTTGGAGAAGGGTGCCGTCTTCGTCAACCAAGTGGTGTACGCGGAGATCTCGGTCGGCTTCAAGACGGTCGAGGAATGCGACTGGGCCCTGGAGGTCAGGGGGATCGAGCGGATGCCATTGCCTTGGCCAGCCTCCTTTCTCGCCGGGCGGGCATATGTCCATTACCGGCGCCGGGGCGGCGCCAGGCGTTCGCCGCTGCCCGACTTCTTCATTGGCGCCCACGCCGCTGTCGACGGGCTGCGTCTGCTGACTCGCGACCCGAGTCGCTACCGCACCTATTTCCCGACCGTGGAACTGATCTCGCCGGAGTAGGAGCCGCTTCCGGCGGCGCTTGGGGCGGTTCGGGTTGTGCCGGTCTTCTACGCTCCTTCCATGTGCGGCCGCTTCACCGTCACCGCGAAAGACACGAAGACGATCGCCGACCGCTTCCAGGTCGAGTTGGAGAAGGCGCTGGAGCGCGGCGGCGACGGCGAGGCGCCGGCACCGAGCAGGGAGCGGGCGAAGAAGCTGGAAGGGGGTCTCGGCCGCTACAACGTCGCCCCCACTCAGGAGGTGCTGGTCGTGCGCTCCTCGCCCGACCCCGAGGAGGCGGCCGGCGGCGAGCGCGAGGCGAGGCTGATGCGCTGGGGGCTGATCCCGCGCTGGGCCAAGGACCTCAAGGTCGGCTACAAGATGATCAACGCCAAAGCCGAGAACCTGACCTCCAGCCGCGCCTACGCGCCGCTGGTCGGTAAGTACCGCCACCGCTGCCTGATCGTCGCCGACGGCTTCTACGAGTGGCTGAAGGCGGAGGACCCGAAGCAGCCGCGACAGCCCTGGCGCTTCACCGTCGACGGCGGCGAGCCCTTCGCCTTCGCCGGCATCTGCACCCGCAAGGAGTGGCAGGACGAGGAGGACCGGGGCTTCGACGACGGCTGGCTCTATAGCTGCACGATCGTCACCACGACGCCGAACGCGGTGGTGGCGCCCGTCCACGACCGGATGCCGGCGATCCTGCCCTCGGTCGACGCCGAGGCGGCCTGGCTGCGCCCCGACCTCGGCCTCGAGGACGCGGTGGCGATGTGCGCGCCGCTGGACCCGCAGCGGATGCAGAGCGCCCCGGCCAACCCGAAGCTGAACAAGGTCGGCAAGGGGATCGAGGGGCCGGAGCTGCTGGTCGCCCCGCAGGGCTGACCCGCCCGCCTATTCTTCTTCGGCGATCGGTTCGGCGCGACCGGGCAGGGCCCCGGCGGTGTGCACCGTGGCGGTGCCGGCGCTGGTGGTCAGGGTGCAGGAGATGTGGGCGGCCGGCACCTTGGTCGTCCGCCAGATCGCGCCGAACCCGAGTTCGAGCGGATGCGACGGGGTGCCGGGGGGCAGGAACCAATTCCAGCGCTCGACCCCGATCTGGTACTTGGGCCATTCGAGGTTGATCCCTTTCTCGTTGGCGAATTCTTTGAAGACGTCGCCGAATTCGACCACCCCGAGTTCGTTGCCGTGCGAGGCGAACTCGACCAGCGCCACTTCCGGCACCGGCTGTTCGCCCAGTTCTTCGCTCGAGCGCGGGTAGGAGGCGCGCGAGCCTGGCGTCTGCGCGACTTCGGTGCCGCCGGGAGCCTTCATCGAGCAGAGGATCCGGCTGCTGCCGACGGGCGCGCCGGCGTCGATCTTCAGCACCGTGGCGGCGCGGTAGAGCTCGTAGCCGCTGGCGTTGCTGCCGGTGGCGCGGAGCCCGCCGCCGGTCAGCCGCATCTTCTCGCCGCTGCCGCCCGGCACCGCCGCGGGCTTCGAGGCGGGCAGCGGCTGCTTCTGCTCCCATTCGAGCTGAGTCGCTTCGCCGCTGCCGCGGTCGGTGGTCAGCAGGGCCGCGGCGACGCAGGCGAGCAGTCCGACGGCGACGACGATCAGGGCGCCGCGCGGCAGCCTCGACTCCTGGGAGGGCTCGGTCACAGCCGCGACAGTATTGGAATCGAGTTGGAGCCAGGCGGCTGTTGCGGCTCCGGCCTGGCGCCGCAGTACCGTGGGGGGCGTGGCAGCCAAGCCGACCCCGCTGCGAACGGGCCTGGTCGAGACGCGGACCGCGACCGTCCACGGCCGCTCCGTCAGCTACCTCGAAGCGGGCTCGGGCCCGTTGCTGCTGCTGGTCCACGGGATCGCCGGCAACGCCGAGAACTGGCGCTCGGTGATCGAGCCGCTGGCGCTGCGCCACACCGTGATCGCCCCCGACTTCCCCGGCCATGGCCGCTCGGCGCCGGGCGGCGGCGACTACTCGCTGGGCAGCCTCGCCAGCGGCCTGCGGGACCTGCTGCTGGCGCTCGACCGTGAGAGCGCGACCCTGGTCGGGCACTCGCTCGGCGGCGGCGTCGCCCTGCAGTTCACCTACCAGTTCCCGGAGATGGTCGAGCGCCTGGTGCTGGTCTCCAGCGGCGGCCTCGGCCCCGACGTCAGCCCGATCCTGCGCGCGGCCGCGCTGCCCGGCGCCGACCTCTTCATCGCCGCCACCGCCGGAGTCGGGAGCCAGGTCGGCTCGGTGCTCGGGCGCGGCCTCGGCCTCGTGGGCCTCCGCCCCAGCGCCGACGTCGCCGAGGTGGCGCGCGGTTACGCCTCGCTGACCGACCGCGAGCGCCGCAGGGCCTTCCTCGCCACCCTGCGCGCCGTCGTCGGCACCGAGGGACAGCGGGTCTCCGCCGGCGATCGCCTCTACCTGGCCGACGCCCTGCCGGTCCTGATCGTCTGGGGCGAGCGCGACCCGATCATCCCGGTCAGCCACGCCGAAGCCGCCCGGGAGACGCTGCCCGGCAGCCGTCTGGAGATCTTCGACGACGTCGGCCACATGCCCCAGCTGGAGGCTCCCGGTCGCTTCGTCGCGGCCCTCGAGCGCTTCCTCGCCGAGACCGAGCCGGCGAAGTTCGACCGCGACCAGTGGCGCGCCCACTTCAAGACCGCCTAGCCGCACCGCGACGACGCGCCCGACAGGATTCGAACCTGTGGCCTCCGCCTCCGGAGGGCGGCGCTCTATCCAGCTGAGCTACGGGCGCAGAGGGTTCAGTCTAGTCGCGCGGTGAGGAGGGGTCGCGTAGGCTCGCCGCCGTGGATCTGTCGGCGATCTTCCTGGGTACGGGCGGCTCGGTGCCGTCGGCGCGGCGCTCGACCGCGAGCGTGCTGATCGCGCGCGGGGGAGAGCGGCTGATGTTCGACTGCGGCGAAGGGACGCAGCGCCAGCTGCAGCGCTCGCTGGGCCTGATCCAGGTCGACGAGATCTACCTCACCCACTTCCACGCCGACCACTTCCTCGGCCTGCCGGGGCTGCTGAAGAGCTATGACCTGACCGACCGCGAGGCGGCGCTGGTCCTCTACGGGCCGCCGGGCCTGAAGGAGCTGTTGGCGACGCTGCGGCCGATCGTCGGCCGGCTCGGCTACCCGCTGGAGCTGGTCGAGCTGGCCCCGGGGGAGGTCGTGTCCCACGACGGCTACGAGGTCCAGCCCTTCGAAGTCGCCCACAACGTGCGCGCCAGCGGCTACGCGCTGGTCGAGCGGGACCGCCCCGGCCGCTTCGACGTCGAGGCGGCGCGCCGGCTCGGGGTCCCCGAAGGACCGGCGTTCGCCGCCCTGCAGCGGGGTGAGGAGGTCGCGGGCGAGGACGGCACCGTGCGGCCGGACCAGGTCGTGGGGGCCGACCGTCCCGGCCGCACGGTCGTGCTCACCGGCGACACCGCGCCCAGCCCGGCCACGGTCGCCGCCGCCGCCGACGCCGAGCTGCTGATCCACGACGCCAGCTTCGCCGAGGAGGAGGCCCAGCGCGCCGCCGAGACCGGCCACTCGACGGTCGGCCAGGCGGCCTCGGTCGGCCGCGAGGCCCACGTCAAACTGCTCGCCCTGGTCCACATCTCCTCCCGTTACCACGTCGGCACGGTTCTCGAAGAGGCCCAGGGGATCTACGAACCGACCGTCGCCCCGAAAGACTTCGACCTGATCCAGATCCCCTTCCCCGAGCGCGGCTACCCCGAACTCGTGCCGAACGGAGCCCGGGACCGAGGCGGGTCCGGTATGGCCTCGACTGAGCCTCCCCGCAGTTAGCGAAGGCGAGGCCATACCGGACCCGCCTCCCTCGCTGCTACGCTCCGCACGTCCTTTAACCCGGTCCCGTGAGGCCAGGAAGGAAGCGAGAAGTGACCGAGAAGCTCGTGCTGGAGCACGACGACCTGCGGCGAACGCTGAAGCGGATCGCGCACGAGATCGTCGAGAAGAATCCCGACTCGGGGCATCTGGCGATCGTCGGCATTCACACGCGAGGGGCGGTTCTGGCCCGTCGACTGCACACTCTGCTCGCCGAGCTGACCGACGTGACGCTGCCGATCGGCGACATCGACATCTCCTTCTACCGCGACGACGTCGGCGCCAAGGCGCCCTCGACACAGCCCGTCGTCCACGCCTCCCACATCGACTTCGACCTCAGCGAGCGCACCGTCGTCCTCGTCGACGACGTCCTCTTCACCGGCCGCACCGTGCGGGCGGCGATCGAGGCGCTCTTCGACTACGGCCGGCCGCTTCGGGTCCAGCTCGCCGTCCTCTGCGATCGCGGCCACCGCGAGCTGCCGATCCGCCCCGACTACGTCGGCAAGAACCTGCCGACGGCGCGCGAGGAGCGGGTCAACGTCAGCCTCGAGGAGAGCGACGGGATCGACCGGGTGACGATCTCCGAGCCCCGCGCCGCGGAGGCGATCGCGTGAAGCACCTGCTGGCGATCGAGGATCTCTCGCGCGAGCAGATCGAGGCGATCCTCGACCGCGCCGAGAGCTTCGCCGAGGTCGGCCGCCGCGACATCAAGAAGGTCCCGACCCTGCGCGGCCGCACCATCGTCACCCTCTTCTACGAGTCCAGCACCCGCACCAGCAGCTCCTTCGAGCTGGCGGCGAAGCGGCTCTCCGCCGACCTCGTCTCGGTCAAGGCGGCGGGCTCCTCGGTCGACAAGGGCGAGTCGCTGAAGGACACCGTCGCCACCCTCTCCGCCTACGACCCGGCGGCGATCGTGATCCGCCACCCCTACGCCGGCGCCGCCCAGATGGTCGCCGGCTGGACCCCGGCGGCGGTCGTCAACGCCGGCGACGGCAAGCACGAGCACCCAAGTCAGGCGCTGCTCGACGTCTACACCCTGCGCCGCCGGCTCGGCACGCTCGAGGGCCGGCGGATCTGGATCGTCGGCGACGTCCTCCACAGCCGCGTCGCCCGCTCCAACCTGATCGCCTTCCAGCGGCTCGGCGCCGAGGTCACCGTCTGCGGCCCGCCGACCCTGATCCCGCGCGGCATCGAGGAGCTCGGCTGCGAGGTCTCGCACTCGCTGGAGCGGCTCGGCGAGGCCGAGGTCGTCTACGCGCTGCGGCTGCAGAACGAGCGCATGAGAGAGAGCTTCGTCCCCTCGCTGCGCGAGTACGCGGCCAGCTTCCAGATCGACAGCCGCCGGCTCAACCCGCGCCAGCTGCTGATGCACCCGGGCCCGGTCAACCGCGGCGTCGAGCTCTCCGGCGAGGCGATCGACTCGCCGCAGTCGCTGATCGCCGAGCAGGTCGCCGCCGGCCTGGTGGTGCGGATGGCGATCCTCTACGAGCTGCTGGCCGGCGGCGAGCGTCCGGCGCCGGTCGGCGCGGGCGACGGTGCCGGCGCGCCGACCCCGATCGGGCAGCCCGCGTGAGCCTGCGCGGCAGCCTCGACGTCCGGCCCGGCGAGGACGCCCACCTGGTCCTGCGCCGCGCCACCGTGCTCGATCCGGTCGCCGGCATCGAGGGCGTCCACGACGTCGTCCTGCGCGACGGCGAGATCGCCGAGCTCGCCGCCCCCGGCGAGGCCGCGGTGGAGGGGGCGGAGGTGCTCGAGGCCGAGGGCCTGCACGCCTTCCCCGCCTTCTTCGACCCCCACGTCCACCTCCGCACCCCCGGCCACGAGCACAAGGAGGACGTCGAGACCGGCACCCGCGCCGCCGCCGCCGGCGGCTACTGCGGGATCCTGGCGATGGCCAACACGGAGCCGCCGGTCTCGACCGCGGCCGACGTCGCCGCCCTGCGCGAGCAGGCCCGCGCCGGCGCCTCGGTCCCGGTCGGCTTCCTCGCCACCGTGACCCGCGGCATGGCGGGGCAGGAGCTGACCGAGATGGTCGAGCTGCGCGAGGCCGGCGCCGTCGGCTTCTCCGACGACGGGCTGCCGATCGTCAGCGCCCGGGTGATGCGGCGGGCGCTGCAGTACCAGCGGCTCTGCGGCGGCACGATCGCCCTGCACGAGGAGGACCCGGAGCTCTCCGGCGAGGGCGCCATGCACGAGGGCCCGGTCTCGGCGGCGCTCGGCGTCGCCGGCATCCCCTCGGTCTCGGAGTCGACGATGATCGCCCGCGACGCCGCCCTCGCCGCCTACGAGGACGCCAGGATCCACGTCCAGCACCTCTCCGCGGCGGAGTCGGTGCAGGCCGTCCGCGCCGCCAAGGCCGCGGGGGTCAAGATCAGCGCCGAGGCCAGCCCGCACCACCTCTGCCTGACCGACGAGGAGGTCCGCAGCCTCGACCCGCACCGCTTCAAGATGAACCCGCCGCTGCGCCGCGAGGCCGACCGCCAGGCGCTGATCGAGGGGCTGCGCGACGGCACCGTCGAGTGCGTCGCCAGCGACCACGCGCCGCATCAGCCGGAGGAAAAGGACGTCCCCTTCGAGCAGGCCGCCTTCGGCGTCACCGGCCTCGAGACCGCGTTCGCGGCGCTGCACACCGAGCTGGTCCTGTCCGGCACGATCGAGCTCGGGCTGCTGGTCGAGCGGCTGGCCGGCGGCGCCGCCCCGTTCGGGATCGAGCGGCCGAGCCTGGCGCCGGGCTCGGAGGCCAACGTCGTCCTCTGCGACCTCGGCGCCGAGTGGACGGTGGGGGAGGACGGCTACGAGAGCCGCTCGGCGAACTCCTGGTGCGCCGGCAGGACCCTGACCGGCCGCGTCCTCGTCACCGTCGCCGCCGGCCAGGTCGCCTTCCGCCTGCGCAGCTTCAGCCTCGGGGTCGCCGCGTGAGCGAGGCCTACCTGCTGCTCGAGGACGGCACTCGGCTCGACGGCCTCGCCTGCGGGCACGAGGACGCGGTCACCGGCGAGGTCGTCTTCAACACGGCGATGACCGGCTATCAGGAGTCGGTCACCGACCCCTCCTACGCCGGCCAGATCATCGTCTTCACCTACCCACTGATCGGCAACTACGGGGTCAGCGCCGCGGCGATGGAGTCCGACCGCGTCCACGCCCGCGGCGTCGTCATGCGCGACGCCAAGAACCGCGAGGACGCCGCCAGCGCCGAGGGCGGCTGGCTCGACTGGCTCGGCGACTGCGGCGTGGCGGCGATCAGCGGCGTCGACACGCGGGCGCTGGTCCGCCACCTGCGCGACCGCGGCGCGATGCGTGGGGGCATCTTCCCGGCAGCCACGTCCGCGGCGGAGGCGCGCGAGCGGATCGCCGCCGAGCCGGCGATGGCCCTCGCCGACCTCGCCCGCGGCGTCACCCCGCCCGCGCCGGTGCGCTTCGAGGGCGCGGGGCCGCACGTGGTCGGGATCGACACCGGGGTCAAGCTCAGCATCGTCCGCCAACTGCGCGAGCACGGCTGCCGCCTGACCCTGCTGCCCTGCGACAGCGGCCCCGAGCAGGTGCTGGCCGAGGACCCCGATGTCGTCTTCCTCGCCAACGGGCCCGGCGACCCGGCGGCGCTCGGCTACGTCGTCGAGACCGTGCGCGCGCTGGTCGGCAAGCGGCCCGTCTTCGGCATCTGCCTCGGCCACCAGCTGCTCTGCCGCGCCGTCGGCCTGCAGACCTACAAGCTCCCCTTCGGCCACCGCGGCGCCAACCACCCGGTCAAGGACCTGGAGACGGGGCGGATCGACATCACCTCCCAGAACCACGGCTTCGCCGTCGTCGGCCCCGGCGGCGAGCAGCGGATCGAGGGCGACGAGCCGGTCCGCTGGGAGACCGACTTCGGCGTCGCCGAGCTCTCCCAGCTCAACCTCTACGACCGCACGGTCGAGGGCCTGGTCCTGCGCGACGTCGCCGGCGCCACCGTCCAGTACCACCCCGAGGCCGGCCCCGGCCCGCACGACGCCCGCCACCTCTTCGATCGGTTCCTCGCTCTCGCCGTCTGACCCCGCCGATGCCACGCCGCGACGACATCCAGAAGATCCTCCTGATCGGCTCCGGGCCGATCGTGATCGGGCAGGCGGCCGAGTTCGACTACTCCGGCGTCCAGGCCTGCAAGGTCCTGCTCGAGGAGGGCTACGAGGTGGTGCTGGTCAACTCGAACCCGGCGACGATCATGACCGACCCCGAGTTCGCCACCGCCACCTACATCGAGCCGCTGCTGCCGGGGCCGGTGACGAAGATCATCGAGAAGGAGCGGCCCGACGCGCTGCTGCCGACGCTGGGCGGCCAGACGGCGCTGAACCTGGCGATGGCCCTGCACGAGGACGGCACCCTGACCCGCTTCGGGGTCGAGCTGATCGGCGCCGACGCCGACGCGATCCGCCGCGCCGAGGACCGCGAGGAGTTCCGCACGACGATGACCGCGGCCGGGCTGCGGATCCCCTGGTCGATCACGGTCGAGACCCTCGGCGAGGTCGAGGAGGCGCTCGCCGACGGCCGCGTGACGCTGCCGGCGATCGTCCGCCCGGCCTTCACCATGGGCGGCCAGGGCGGCGGCATCGGCAACACCGAGACCGAGCTGCGCCAGGTCGTCTCCGAGGGGTTGGCGGCGAGCCCGATCAACCAGGTCCTGGTCGAGGAGTCGGTGATCGGCTGGGGCGAGTTCGAGCTCGAGGTGATGCGCGACCGCAACGACAACGTGGTGATCGTCTGCTCGATCGAGAACGTCGACCCGATGGGGGTCCACACCGGCGACTCGGTCACGGTGGCGCCGGCGCAGACGCTGACCGACCCGCTCTACCAGGAGCTGCGCGACCAGGCGATCAAGGTGATCCGGGCGATCGGGGTCGAGACCGGCGGCTCCAACGTCCAGTTCGCGGTCGACCCCGAGAGCGGGGAGATCGTCGTGATCGAGATGAACCCGCGGGTCTCGCGCTCCTCGGCCCTGGCCTCGAAGGCGACCGGCTTCCCGATCGCGAAGATGGCGGCAAAGCTGGCGGTCGGCTATGCCCTGGAGGAGATTCCCAACGACATCACCCAGGCCACGCCGGCCTCCTTCGAGCCGACGATCGACTATGTGGTGACGAAGATCCCGCGCTTCGCCTTCGAGAAGTTCCCCGGCGCCGAGGGCCGGCTCTCGACCCACATGCAGAGCGTCGGCGAGGCGATGGCGATCGGCCGCACCTTCCGCGAGTCCTTCGCCAAGGCGCTGCGCTCGCGCGAGCTCGACGCGGCTCCTGACTTCCCGGCCGACGACGGCGAGCTGCTGGCGGCGCTCGCGGTGCCCTGCGCCGAGCGCTTCGACCAGGTGCTGGAGGCGCTGCGGCGCGGCCTCGGCGTCGAGGCGGTGCACGAGCGCTGCCGCGTCGACCGCTGGTTCCTGCGCGAGCTCGAGGCGCTGGCGCTGGAAGGCGACGGGACCGAGGGCCTGGTCCGCACCTACAAGGCCGTCGACACCTGCGCCGCCGAGTTCGAGGCGGCGACGCCCTACTACTACTCGGCCCACGAGCGCCGCGGCGCCGACGGCTCGCCGCCGGCCTCCGAGGTGCGCCGCCAAGCCGGGCGCGACTCGGTCGTGATCCTCGGCGCCGGCCCGAACCGGATCGGCCAGGGGATCGAGTTCGACTACTGCTGCGTCCACGCCGCGATGACCGCCCGCGAGCTCGGCCGCGACGCGGTGATGGTCAACTGCAACCCGGAGACGGTCTCGACCGACTACGACACCTCCGACCGCCTCTACTTCGAGCCGCTGACCGCCGCGGACGTGCTCGCGGTCTGCGAGCAGGAGCGCCCCGAGGGCGTGATCGTCCAGTTCGGCGGCCAGACGCCGCTGAAGCTAGCCCGCACCCTGGAAGAAGCGGGCGTGCCCCTGCTCGGCACCCCGGTCGACGCCATCGACCTGGCCGAGGACCGCGGCCAGTTCGGCGCCCTGCTGCGCCGACTTGGGATCAAGCACCCGCCCTACGGGACCGCGCTCTCGGCGGAGGAAGCGGTGACGGTCGCCGAAGAGGTCGGCTTCCCGCTGCTGGTCCGGCCCTCCTACGTGCTCGGCGGCCGGGCGATGGAGATCTGTTACTCGAAGGAGGACCTGAGCGCGTATCTCAAGGCCCACGTCAAGGCCGACCAGGAGCACCCGCTGCTGCTCGACCGCTTCCTCGAGAACGCGATCGAGGTCGACGTCGACGCGCTCGGCGACGGCGAGGACGCCTGGGTCGCCGGGATCATGCAGCACGTCGAGGAGGCCGGTGTCCACTCCGGCGACTCCGCCTGCGTGATCCCGCCGATGAGCCTCGGCGCCGAGATGCTGGAGGAGATCCGGGCGACCACGCGCCAGATCGCCCTGGAGCTGGGCGTGATCGGGCTGATCAACATCCAGTACGCGGTCGCCGGCGGCGAGCTCTACGTGATCGAGGCCAACCCGCGCGCCTCGCGCACGGTGCCCTTCGTCTCGAAGGCGATCGGGGTGCCGCTGGCGAAGCTGGCGGCGCGGCTGATGCTGGGGGAGAGGCTCGCCGACCAGTCCCTGCCCGAGGGGCCACCCGGGCACGTCAGCGTCAAGGAGGCGGTGCTGCCCTTCGCCCGCTTCGCCGGCGCCGACTCGGTGCTCGGCCCGGAGATGAAGAGCACCGGCGAGGTGATGGGCATCGCCGCCGACTTCCCGACCGCCTTCGGCAAGGCCCAGGCGGCCGCCGGCGTGCGGCTGCCGCGCGAGGGCTCGGTCTTCATCACCGTCACCGACACCGACAAGCCGGCGGCGACCCAGCTCGCGGCGCGTTTCCACGACCTCGGCTTCGAGGTGATCGCGACCGGCGGCACCGCCCAGGCGATCGAGCGGATGGGGGTGCCGGTGACCCGGATCAACAAGCTGAACGAGGGCTCGCCGCACGTGCTCGACCTGATCCGCCAGCGCCGCTGCGACCTCGTGATCAACACCCCGACCGGCTCCGGCGCCCGCGCCGACGGCTACGAGATCCGCACCGCCGCCGTCCGCCACGGCATCCCCTGCGTGACGACGATGACCGGCGCCACCGCGGCGGCGCGGGCGATCGCCGCCGGCGCCGAAGGCGATGCCGAGGTCCGCAGCATTCAGGAGATCCACGGCTTCGCCCAGGAGGCCGAGCTGAACCTCGAGTAGAGGTCGAGGTGAATTTGGGCGCAAACGAGCGTCAGTGGCTTGCACCCACCCAAGCCGCGGCTATACTCGCCGCCCACATGGCCGCCCCCCTCGTCAAGACTTCAGCCGCCGCCCCGGAACGGTCCCTGGACCAGAGGATGGAGGCGCTGAAACGGGCCAACGACATCCGCACCGCCCGGGCCAAACTGAAGAAGGACCTGAAGGCGAACCGGGCCAGCATCCACACGATTTTGCTCGACCCGCCCGAGTACGTGATGACCGCAAAGGTCTTCGACATGCTCCTCGCCGTGCCCAAGTACGGCCGCGTCAAGACCAACCGAATACTCAACCAGTGCCGGATCTCCCCTTCGAAGACGATCGGCGGGCTCTCCGAGCGGCAGCGCAACGAGCTGGTCAACCAGCTGCGTCGCTAAGGCTCTTTCTAGCCGACCGCCGCGCCGGTCAGTATCCGCGGCCGCATGCCGAAAGTCTTCGTGATCACCGGGCCGTCTGGGGTCGGCAAGGGAACCCTGATCGCGCGCCTGCTCGAACGCGTGCCCGACCTCGAGCTGTCGGTCTCGGCGACGACGCGGCCGCCGCGGGAGGGAGAGGTGAACGGGCGCGACTACCACTTCCTCTCGGTCGAGGAGTTCGACCGCCGGATCGAGGAAAAGGACTTCCTCGAGTTCGCTGCCTACAGCGGCAACCACTACGGGACCCTGCGCTCGGAGGTCGAGCGGCGGCTGGCGGCGGGGCGCTCGGTCGTGCTCGAGATCGAGGTGCAGGGAGCGCAGCAGGTCCGCGCCGCCAAGCCGGACTCGATCCAGATCTTCATCGCCCCGCCCGATCCGGCGGTGCTGCGCGAGCGACTGCTCGCCCGCGGCACCGATTCCGCCGCGGCGATCGACCGCCGGCTCGAGGTGGCGAAGATGGAGCTGGCGGCGCGGGGGGACTTCGCCCACCTGATCGTCAACGACGACCTCGACCGCGCCGCCGCCGAGCTGGAGCGGATCGTGCGGGCCGAGCTCGATCTGGCACCGGGCGCCTGATCATCTAGACTCGGCGGCCGATGATCAAACCCCGCGTAGACCAACTGCTCGAACACACCGACTCTCACTACGCCGCCGTCGTCGTCTCGGCGAAGCGCGCGCGTCAGATCAACAGCTACTTCCACAACCTCGGAGAGGGCGGCTTCGGCGAGTACCCGCCGCCGATGGTCGAGACGAACCCCCAGAGGAACTACCTCTCGATGGCGTTCGAAGAGCTCGCCGAGGGCAAGCTCAAATACGAGTACCGCTCCTAGCGCCCGGCGCTTGGGAGCGCTCCCCGGGAGGGCATCGATGGCCAGAATCCTGCTCGGCGTAAGTGGCGGTATCGCCGCCTACAAGTCATTGGAGCTGGCCCGCCTCGCGACCCTCGCCGGGCACGGGGTGCGGGTGCTGATGACCGAGTCGGCCGGCCGCTTCGTCGGCGCCGCCTCCTTCGAGGGGATCGTCGGCGCCCCGGTCCTGACCTCGGAGTTCGAGCGCGACCCGCTGCGCGGGGCCTTCCCCGGCGAGGGCCAGCCCGGTCACGATCCGATCGGCCACCTCGAGCTGGCCGCCAACTGCGACGCCTTCCTGGTCGCGCCGGCGACCGCGAACACGGTCGCCAAGCTCGCCGCCGGCGCCGCCGACTCGATGCTGACCACCTCGTTCCTCGCCTGCACCGCGCCGCGGCTCGTCGCTCCGGCGATGAACGACCGCATGTACGCCGACGCCGCCACCCAGGCCAACCTGGCGACGCTGCGCCAGCGCGGGGTGGAGGTGATCGAGCCCGGCGAGGGCAGGCTCGCCTCGCGCGGCGAGTTCGGCAAGGGCCGGCTGCCCGAGCCCGAGCGGCTGCTGGCCCGGGTCGAGGCGGCGCTGCCCGCCGGCGGCCGTCCCTGGGACGGCCTGCGGGTCCTGGTCACCGCCGGCGGCACCCGCGAGCCGATCGACCCGGTGCGCTTCGTCGGCAACCGCTCCAGCGGCCGCATGGGCTTCGCCCTCGCCGCCGCCGCGGCTCGCCGGGGCGCCGAGGTGACGCTGGTCGCCGCCAACGTGGCGCTGCCCGCCCCGGCAGGCCTGCGCCGGATCGACGTCGAGACCACCGCCGAGCTCGCCGCCGCCAGCGCCGAGGCCTTCGCGACGACCGATGTGCTGCTGATGGCGGCGGCGCCGGCCGACTTCCGTCCCGTCGCCAGGGCGGAGGCGAAGCTGAAGCGCCAGGACGGCCTCGATCTCCAGTTCGAGCCGACCGAGGACATCCTCGCCGCCCTTGCCGCCGCCAAGGCTCCCGGGCAGACGGTCATCGCCTTCGCCGCCGAACACGGCGGCGACGCGGTCGAGCGAGCCCGCCGCAAGCTCGCCCGCAAGAACGCCGACCTCATAGTCCTCAACGACGTCTCCGATCCCAGCATCGGCTTCGAGAGCGCGAACAACGCCGTCACCCTGATCGACTCCACGAGCGAGACCCCCGTTCCACTCGCCCCCAAGGACACCATCGCCGACGCGATCCTGGACCAAGTCGACAAGCTCCGCCGCAAATCATCCTCCGCACCGCATTAGCCCAGTAGCAGTCCCGGTTATCCGTGTCTCCAGCGGGTGGCGTGGTGGCGGGGGTCCCCCGCGGCGCGGAGGCGCGAATGCGCCGAGCACCGTGGGGGATGCCGCCACGACAGGACCCGCTGGCCAGCGCACCCTTGGCCGGGCCTGCTGCCGAGCTATACTCGGTCGACTTTTCCACGTCTTTCCCGTGT
Source organism: uncultured Conexibacteraceae bacterium (assembly GCA_964540905.1). Classification (GTDB taxonomy): domain Bacteria; phylum Actinomycetota; class Thermoleophilia; order Solirubrobacterales; family 70-9; genus VAYN01. Next base: position 17,866 of record CAZIOS010000026.1, read on the forward strand.
CGAGAAGTGGGCCTGGCCCACTTTTTTTTCGGCCCAAACCAGATATGACCGACCTTCAGCAGAGCATCCAAGAGCAGCTGACCGAACTCGATTCGGAGCTTGACCTAGTCGCCGTCGAGCGTCCCGGCAACGAGTCGCTGCGGCTTTTCATCGACCATCCCGGCGGCGTCGACCTGGCGCTCTGCGAACAGGTCACCAAGCACCTCAACCACCTGCTGGTCGACTACTCGCTCGAGGTCTCCTCGCCCGGGCCCAAGTACCGTCGTCCCAGCACCCCTTCCGAGACCAAGGAGCCGCATCAGTGAGCAAGGAGATCGTCGACGCAGTCAAAGCGCTCGAGGCAGAGAAGGGAATCTCCGCCGACAAGCTGATGGACGCCCTCGAGGACGCCCTCCTCTCGGCTTACAAGAAGACCCCCGGCGCCGCCAAATACGCCCGCGTCGACCTCGACCACGAGACCGGCGACTTCCGCGTCTTCGAACTGATCCTGCCGCCGGAGCTCGAGGAGAAGCTGCTGGCCGAGGCGGCCGAGCTGCAGGAGGAGCCCGAGGTCGACCCCGAGACGGGCGAATTGCGCGAGCCCGAGGATCCCGAGCTGGATCCGGAGATGATCGCTCCCTACGAGAGTCAGATCACGACCCGCGACGTCACCCCCGAAGACTTCGGCCGGATCGCCGCCCAGACCGCCAAGCAGGTGATCCTGCAGCGGATCCGCGAGGCCGAGCGGCAGATGATGTACGACGAGTACCAGGACCGGGTCGGCGAGCTGATCACCGGGATCATCCAGCAGTCCGACAAGCGCTACACGCTGGTCCAGCTGCGGGAGCGGGTCGAGGCGCTGCTGCCCAAGTCCGAGCAGGTCTACAACGAGCGCTATGACCACGGGATGCGGGTCAAGGCCGTGATCACCGACGTCTCCGATTCGACCAAAGGCCCGGCGATCGTCGTCTCGCGCCGCAGCCCGGAGCTGATCAAGAGCCTGTTCGAGCTCGAGGTGCCGGAGATCGCCGACAAGCTGGTCGAGATCGTCGGCGTCGCCCGCGAGCCCGGCTACCGCTCGAAGATCGCCGTCATCTCCCACGCCGACGGGGTTGACCCGGTTGGCGCCTGCGTCGGCCCGCGCGGCTCGCGGGTGCGGATGGTCGTCTCCGAGCTGCGCGGCGAGAAGATCGACATCATCCCCCACAACGACGAGCCCGCCCGCTTCGTCGCCAAAGCGCTCTCGCCGGCGCGCGTGCGCGAGGTGATCGTCGACGACGAGGAGCGCCAGGCGACCGTGATCGTCCCCGACGACCAGCTCTCGCTGGCGATCGGCCGCGACGGCCAGAACGCCCGCCTCGCCGCCCGGCTGACCGGCTGGCGGGTCGACATCAAGTCCGAGACCGAGTTCGCCTCCGAGGAAACCGAGATCGAGTACGAGGGCGAAGAGCAGTCCGACGGGCGTTGCCTGGCGGTGCTCTCCAACGGCCGCCGCTGCCCCAACGCCGCCGTGCCCGGCTCGACCTACTGCGGCCTGCCGTCGCACCAGGCGCTCTCGCGCTTCGAGACCAGCCAGGTCGCGGTCCTGGCCGACCTCTCCGAGGCCGAGGTGGCGATCCTCGCCGACCCGGATGGCGACGAGGGCCAGGTCGCCGAGATCGTCGCCCGGGCCGAGGCGAACTTCGTCGAGGAGTCCGAGGAGGAGACCGCGCCCGCGGACTCGGCCGAGGAGGGCGCGGCAGAGGATGCTGACGACGAAAGCCCCGATCTGGTCGAGCAGGTCGCCGAGGAGGCTGAGCAGGCTTAGTGGCTAAGAAGCGGGTTCACGAGATCGCCAAGGCGCAGGGCGTCAGCAGCAAAGATCTGCTCGCGGCGCTGCAGGCCGCCGGCGTCGAGGCCAAAGCGGCCGCATCGAGCGTCGAGGAGACCGACGCCGTCAAGGCGATCGCCGCGGCCAAGGGCAACGGGGCGAAATCTCCGACCGCGGCGGCCAAAACCGCGGCAGCGGCGACCGCGCGGAAACCGGCCGCCGCGCCGCCCGCTCGGAAAGCCGCTCCAGCGGCGAAAGCCGCGACCTCGACCAAACCGGTGCGCCCGGCCGGTCAGCAGCAGGGCGGCGCTGGCGCTGGCGGGGCGGCGCCGAAAAAACGCCGCGTCGTGATCGACTCGCAGGCCGCCCGCCGCGACCAGATGGGCGGCCCGCCGCCGCAGCGCCCGCCGCGCCGCCGCGGCGGGCGCCGCCGCCGGCCGCTGCTGGAGGAGCCGCCGGCCTCGCCGACGACCCCGGTCGAGCCTGAGGCGACCAAGGTCAACTCCGGCGCCACCGTGCGCGAGGTCGCCGAGTCGCTCGGCCTGGCCCCGGCCGAGGTGATCAAAAAACTGATGATGATGGGTGAGATGGCGACGCTGACCCAGACGCTCACCGACGACTCGATCCGGGCGATCGCCGACGAGTACGACCGCAAGCTGGAGATCGTCACCGCCGCCGACGAGGAGCCGGAGGAGCCGCAGTTCGACGACGCCGAGGAGGACCTGGCCGACCGCCCGCCGGTGGTCACGATCATGGGCCACGTCGACCACGGCAAGACCTCGCTGCTGGACGCGATCCGCGAGACCGAGGTCGCCGCCGGCGAGGCCGGCGGCATCACCCAGCACATCGGCGCCTACCAGGTCCACCACGACGAGAAGACGATCACCTTCCTCGACACGCCCGGCCACGCCGCCTTCACGGCGATGCGCGCCCGCGGCGCCAAGGTCACCGACGTCGCCGTCGTGGTCGTGGCCGCCGACGACGGGGTGATGCCGCAGACCAAGGAGGCGATCGACCACGCCCGCGCCGCCGACGTGCCGATGCTGATCGCCGTCAACAAGATCGACAAAGAGGGCGCCAACCCGGAAAAGGTCCGCAACGAGCTCGCCCAGGAGGGCATCTCGCCCGAGGAGTGGGGGGGCGACACGGTCTTCTGCGAGGTCTCGGCCAAGACCCACGAGGGCCTCGACAACCTGCTCGACATGATCCTCCTGGTGACCGAGCTGGAGGAGCTCGGGGCCAACCCCGACGCCCCCGCCTCGGGCACCGTGATCGAGTCCCAGCTCGACCCCGGCCGCGGCCCGGTCGTCACCGTCCTGGTCCAGCGCGGCACCCTCGACGTCGGCGACTCGCTGGTCGCCGGGCCGCAGTGGGGCCGGGTGCGGGCGATGCACGACTTCACCGGCGCGCGGGTCGAGTCGGCGGGGCCGGGGATGCCGGTCGAGGTGCTCGGCTTCGACGGCGTCAGCGACGCTGGCGAATTCGTGCAGGCGGTCGAGAACGACCGCCGCGCCCGCCAGCTCGCCCAGGAGCGCGCCAACCGGCTCAAGACCGAGGCCCTGGCCCGCCGCCAGGCGCGCAAGGTCAGCCTCGACGAGGTCTTCGCCCGCGCCCAGGCCGGCGACATCAAGGAGCTCAACATCGTCCTCAAGGCCGACGTCGCCGGCTCGCTGGAGGCGCTGCAGGACGAGATCGCCAAGGTCCCGCAGGAACGGGTCGCGATCAACATCATCCACTCACAGACGGGCGGCATCAACGAGTCCGACGTGATGCTGGCCTCGGCCTCCGAAGCGATCATCATCGGCTTCAACGTGCGGCCGCTGGCCGACGCCCGCCGCGCCGGCGAGCGCGAGGGCGTCGACATCCGCACCTACTCGGTCATCTACAAAATCACCGAGGATCTGCGCAACGCGATGGAGGGGCTGCTGGAGGCGCTCGAGGTCGAGGAGACGACCGGCGAGGCCGAGATCAAACAGACCTTCAAAGCCTCCAAGGTCGGCCGCATCGCCGGCTGCATCGTCACCGAAGGCAAGGCGACCCGCGATGCCAGCGTCCGCCTGATCCGCGAGGGCACGGTCGTCTGGACCGGCAAACTGGGCTCGCTGCGGCGCTTCAAAGACAACGTTCAGGAGGTCGAGGAAGGGCAGGAGTGCGGCGTCGTGCTCGACGGCTACGCCGACGTCAAGGAGGGCGACGTGCTCGAGTTCTTCCGGACCAAACAGGTTGAGCAGACGCTGGAGTAAAGGGCTACGATGGCCGGCGCTCGCATGCGGCGCATCAACGAGGTGCTCCGGGAGGTCGTCGGCGCGGCGATATCGGGCGACCTCAGCGACCCTCGCATCGGCTTCGTCACCGTGACCTCGGTTGAGACCAGCCCCGATCTGCGCACCGCCAAGGTGTACGTCAGTGTGCTCGGCGACGAGGAGGCGCGGGCGGAGACGCTGAGTGGCCTGCGCTCCTCCCACGGCGTGCTGCAGTCGCGGATCGCCGCCGAGACGCGGATGAAGCGAACCCCGACCCTGAGCTTCCACTACGACGAGACGATCGAGCAGGGGGTGCGGATCTCGCAGTTGCTGGAGGAGGAGGCGCCCGCCGACCCCGGTGAGCCGGAATGAGCGAGCTGACCGGCATCGCCGGCTCGGAGCTGGAGCAGGTCGCCGCCGAGCTGCGCGCCCGCGAGCGCTTCCTGCTCACCGCCCACGAGGGGCCCGACGGCGACGCGCTCGGCTCGCTGCTGGGGATGCACCAGCTGCTGACCCAGCTCGGCAAGGACTCGGTGATGTTCCTCGGCGCCAAGGAGTTCCCGCTGCCGGTCGAGTACCGCTTCCTGCCGCTGGAGGAGGTCTTCCACGAGCCGCCGGCCGATATGGCCGACCGCACCGTCGTCTTCCTCGACTGCGGCAACATCGACCGCATGCCGGTCGAGTTCCTGACCGCGGGCGGCAACGACATCATCAACATCGACCACCACCACGACAACACCCGCTTCGGCGACTTCAACCTGGTCAACGTCAGCGCCTCCTGCACGGCCGAGATCGTCTACGACCTGGCGATCCTGCTCGGCGCCAGGATCAGCCCGGAAATGGCCTCGGCGCTCTACGTCGGCCTCGTCACCGACACCGGCAAATTCATGTACGAGAACACCGACGCCCACACGCACCGGGTCGCCGCCGACCTGATCGACGCCGGCGTCGACGTCGACGACACCTACCGCCGCCTCTACGAGCACGTGCCGCTGGAGAAGCTGAAACTGATCGGCCGCGCGCTCGAAGACATCCAGCGGCTCTGCGGCGAGCGCCTCGCCGTCAGCTACATCACCGCCGCCGACTACGTCGCGACCGGCGCCGGCGAGGAGATGACCGAGGGGGTGATCGACCACCTGCGCTCGATCGACGGCACCAAGGTCGCCGCCGTGGTCCGCGACCTCGGCAACCGCGGCAGCGCCGCCCGCAAGGTCAGCCTGCGCTCGAGCGAGGGCGACGTCGACGTCTCGGCGATCGCCCGCAAGCGCGGCGGCGGCGGTCACAAGCGCGCCGCCGGCTTCTCCACCGACCTCGAGTTCGAGCAGCTGGTCGAGTTCCTCTGCGGCGAGGTCGTCGCCCAGCTCGGACCCTGAGCATGGCGCTCGCTGAGGCTGGCGGAGCGGTGCTGCTCTACGACAAGCCGGCGGGGGTCACCTCCCACGACGTCGTCGCCCGGGTCCGCCGCGAGCGCGGCTGCAAGGCCGGCCACGCCGGCACCCTCGACCCCTTCGCCACCGGCCTGCTGCTGGTCCTGCTGGGGCCGGCGACGCGGCTGCAGCGCTTCCTCGTCGGGCTGCCGAAGACCTATACGGCGAAAGCGAGACCGGGCTGGCGGTCCAGCACGGGGGACCCCGACGGCGAGATCGTGTTCACCGGGCGCGTGCCGGCGTCACCGTACCTGCCGACCGGGATCGTCCGCCAGCGGGTGCCGATGACCTCCGCCGTGCGGGTCGAAGGGGAGCGCCTCTACAAGAAAGCTCACCGCGGCGAGGTGGTGAGGACCCCGGAGCGGGATGTCGAGATCTACCGGGCGGACCTGACCGGCGTCGTCTCCACCGGATCGACCGATTACTTCCAATACGAGATCGAGTGCTCGGCCGGGACCTACGTGCGGACCCTGATCGAGACGCTGGAAGACGCCTACTGCTGCGAGCTGCGGCGCACCGCGATCGGGCCGTTCTCGGTTTTCAAGGCCGGTCACGAATACGACCTCGCCGCCCTCTCCGAGCTGCTGCCGGCCGTGCGGGAGGCGCTGCGGTGAGCATCGAAGTCACCGCCCTGCCGGATGCCGAGCCGCGGTCCCGCCACGTCGCGATCGGCACCTTCGACGGCGTCCACCTCGGCCACCAGGCGGTGATCGACGGCGCCGACACCGTTCTCACCTTCGACCCGCACCCGCTCGAGGTCCTGCACCCGGCGGCGCTGCCGAAGCTGATCATGCCGTTCTCGGTCAAGCGCGACGTGATCGAGGGCCTGGGGGTGCGGGAGCTGGTCACGATCCACTTCGACGAGGAGTTCGCCCACCGCAGCGCCGAGGACTTCATCGAGCACGTGCTGATCGAGCGGCTCGGCGCCGAGCGGGTCTCGGTCGGCGAGAACTTCCGCTTCGGCGCCAAGGCCGAAGGGGACCCGGCGATGCTGGCCGCGCGCGGCGAGTTCGAGACCCGGGTGGTGCCGCTGGTAGAGGTCGACGGCGAGACCGTCTCCTCGACCCGAATCAGGGCTTTGGTGGCGGCTGGGGACATGGGAGGCGCGCGCCACTGCCTCGGCGCCCCCTTCATGGTCGAGGGGGAGGTGGTCAAGGGCGACCAGCGCGGTCGCGAGCTCGGCTTCCCGACCGCCAACATCGTCCCCGACGACCGCCTCGCGATCCCCGGCCACGGCGTCTTCGCCGCCTTCGCCGACGGCGTCCCCGCCGCCGTCAACGTCGGCGTGCGACCGACCTTCGAGAGCGGCCGCGGGGTGCTGATCGAGACCTACCTGATCGATCGCGAGGAAGACCTCTACGGCAAGACGCTGCGGGTCGCCTTCGTCGAGCGCCTGCGCGGCGAGAAGCGCTTCCCCAGCGTCGAGGAGCTGGTCGCTCAGATGCGCCGCGACGTCGAGGACGCGAAGCGCGTCTGCGCGGCATTCCAGCGACCTTGACAGGCGTGCTCAGCGAGCGGAGGGAGCCGACGCCCTCCTCACTCGCAACTCGTCGGAGGAGAGAGCTCTGGCTGGCGCCTCGGCGGAGCTCCCCTCCTCCCGCGCAAAACGTTCGGAGGGCATCGGCTCCCTCCGCACCCCGGGGCGCGACGTGCCCGGGAGGATGGGGTGCCCCTGCGAACGTTTTGCGCGGGAGGAGAGTGTCTCCCTGTGCTACCTTGCAGCGGCCGTGACCCACTGGGTGCACGGCTTTTTTGAGACTTTTTGAGACGAGACCGCAATGGGCCTGACCAAGGAAAAGAAGAGCGAGCTGATCGGCAAGTACGGCCGCGCCGATGGCGACACCGGTTCCGCCGAGGTCCAGGTCGCCCTGCTCACCGCGCGCATTAACGAGCTCACCGAGCACCTGCGCACCCACGCCAAAGACCACCACTCGCGGCGCGGGCTGCTGATGCTGGTCGGCAAGCGCCGTCGCATGCTGCGCTACCTCGAGCGCACCGACCTCGAGCGCTACCGCGCCCTCGTCGCCGATCTCGGCCTGCGGCGATGATCGCCGCCGGCGAGCCGGCACCCGACTTCAGCCTCCGCGACCAGGACGGCGAGGAGGTCTCGCTGGCCAGCCTGCGCGGCGGCAGGATCCTGCTGGTCTTCTACCCGTTCGACTTCAGCCCGGTCTGCTCGGACCAGCTCTCGCTCTACCAGGAGGTCAAGCCGGAGATCGAGGCCAAGGGCGTGACCCTGCTCGGCCTCAGCGTCGACAGCCCCTACGCCCACAAGGCCTTCCAGGAGAAGCTCGGGATCGACACCACCCTGCTCTCCGACTTCGAGCCCAAGGGGGAGGTCGCGCGCGCCTACGGCTCCTACCTCGACGCGGTTGGCATGGCCAACCGCACCCTCGTCCTGATCGACGAGGAGGGCACCGTCGCCTGGGCCTACGAGTCGCCCTCGCCGGGCGAGTTCCCCGGCGCCAACGTCATCTTCGACGCGCTCGCCTCCTCTTAGGACCGCGCGTCTGCTGTGACCCTTCCATAGGACGGGTTGGAGCAGACTCGTCGCGATCGTGAGCGAGCTGACCAGCGCCGCGGTGCCGCCGCCGGCAGCGGATGACCACGCCCGCGGGGAGGGGGAGGCCATGATCGTCTACGCCGATCTGGGCTGCCCGCACTGCGCCGCCGCTTGGGCCGGGATCGCCGCCGGCCCGGGGCGGATCGCCTTCCGCCACTTCCCGGTCGCCAGCAAGCACCCGCGGGCGCCGGCGCTGCACGCGGCGGCCGAGGCGGCCGGGCGCCAGGGCCGCTTCTTCGAGATGGTCGACTCGCTCTACGCCGATCGCGGCCGCGTCGACGACCCGCATCTCTGGGAGCGGGCCCGGCGCCTCGGCCTCGAGCTCGAGCGGTTCGAGGCCGATCGCCGCTCCGAGCAGGTCGCCGCCCGCGTTCGCCGCGACTTCGAATCCGGCATCCGCGCCGGGGTTACCTCGACTCCAGCGGTTTTCGGTGTGTAATCTCTCCGGTGAAAGAGAACGAGAGTTCTGAAAGCAGATGGCCGCCAACCGGGCGGCCGGAGGTAGGACAACTAAATGAGCATGTTTGACGTAAGCCGCGTTTCGGTGGATGTCGGCGACAGCCAGATTTCCTTCGAGACGGGCAAACTCGCGAAGCAGGCGGGTGGCGCGGTCGTGGTTAGGGCCGGCGACACGATGGTCCTCTGCACCGCAACCGTCGGCAACCTGCGCGACGTGGACTTCCTTCCCCTCACCGTCGACGTCGAGGAGCGGATGTACGCCGCGGGCAAGATCCCCGGCTCGTTCTTCCGTCGCGAGGGCAAATCCGGCGAGAAGGCGACGCTGACCGCGCGCATGATCGACCGGCCGATCCGCCCGCTCTTCCCCAAGGGCTGGCACTACGAGACGCAGCTGGTCGCGATGCCGCTCTCGGTCGACCACGAGCACCCCTACGACATCCTCGCGATGAACGGCGCCTCGGCGGCGCTGGCGATCTCGCCGGTCCCCGTCGCCGCCCACGTCGGCGCCGTCCGCATCGGCAAGCTCGAGGGCGACTTCGTCGTCAACCCCGACGAGGAGCGCCACGAGGAGCTGGAGCTGGACCTGATCGTCGCCGGCACCGACGAGGCGATCCTGATGGTCGAGGCCGGCGCCGAGGGCGTCACCGAGGCCGAGATCCTCGACGCGCTCGACATCGCCCACGGCGAGATCAAGAAGCTCTGCGCGGCGATGGAGGAGCTGCAGCAGAAGGCTGGCAAGGAGAAGATCCAGGTCGAGGCTCCGCAGATCGACGAGGGTCTGATCGGCGACATCCGCTCCTCCCACGGCCAGGCGCTGGTCGACGCGATCGCCACCGAGGGCAAGCTCGAGCGCTACGAGGCGATCGACAAGGTCAAGGACGAGGTCGTCGCCAAGTACGCGCCTGAGTCCGCCGACGGCGAGACCGACGAGAAGCGGGTGGCCGAGGTCAAGGCCGCCTTCGGCTCGATCGAGAAGGACACGATCCGCAAGGCGATCGCGGTCGACAAGAAGCGCCCCGACGGCCGCGCCCAGGACGAGATCCGGCCGATCGAGTGTGAGGTCGACATCTCCCCGCGCGTGCACGGCTCGGCCCTCTTCACCCGCGGCGAGACCCAGATCCTCTCCAACGTGGCGCTGGGCACGACCCGGATGGACATGCGACTCGACACGCTGGGGCTGCAGACCACCAAGCGGTTCTTCCACCACTACAACTTCCCGCCCTTCTCGGTCGGGGAGGCGGGCTTCATGCGCGGCCCGAAGCGGCGCGACATCGGCCACGGCGCCCTCGCCGAGCGCGCCCTGCTGGCGACCGTCCCCGACGAAGAGTCGTTCCCGTACGTGATCCGCGCGGTCTCGGAGACGCTCGAGTCCAACGGCTCCTCCTCGATGGGTTCGGTCTGCGCCTCCTCGATGGCGCTGCAGGCGGCCGGAGTCCCGGTCAGCGCCCCCGTCGCCGGCGTCGCGATGGGCCTGATCAAAGAGGGCGACGACTACATCGTCCTCACCGACATCGCCGGCGTCGAGGACCACCTCGGCGACATGGACTTCAAGGTCGCCGGCACCGCGGACGGGATCACCGCCCTGCAGATGGACATCAAGATCACCGGCGTCACCTTTGAGATCCTCGAGGACGCGCTGGAGCAGGCCAACAAGGGCCGCCAGTTCATCCTCGGCAAGATGGCCGAGGCGATCGACGGCCCGCGGGAGAAGCTCTCCCAGCACGCGCCGGCGATCGAGTCGATCAAGATCGACCCGGAGAAGATCGGGGCGGTCATCGGCAAAGGCGGCGAAACGATCCGCGCCCTCTGCGAGGAGTTCGAAGCGGAGATCGACGTCGAGGACGACGGCACGGTGCGGATCTACGCCCCGACCGGCGAACTGGTCGACGCCTGCGTCGCCCGGATCGACTCGATGACCCGCGAGGCCGAGGTCGGCGACCGCTACAACGCGGCGAAAGTCGTCAAGACGACGACGTTCGGCGCCTTCGTCGAGCTGGTCAAGGGCACCGACGGCCTCCTCCACATCTCCAACGTCAAGCCCGGCGAGCGGGTCGACTCGGTCGAGGACGTGCTCAAGGCCGGCGAGGAGATCGACGTCACCGTGGTCGAGGTCGACAAGGAGCGCGGCCGGATCGGCCTGCGCCTCTCCGACGACCCCTCGGTCGCCGGCAAATCGCCGGAGGAGCTGGCCTCGGTCGGCTCCGGCGACGGTGGCCGGCGCAACGGCGGCGATCGCGGCGGCCGCGGCGGTGGCGAGCGCCGCCCCCGGCGCGAGCGCGAGCGCCGTAGCTGAGCATTGAGCGCGCCCGCACTCACCGAGCTGGGCTCCGGCGTCCGGGTCGTGACCGAGGAGGTTCCCTCGGTCCGCTCGGTCGCGCTCGGCCTCTGGGTGCGAACCGGCTCCCGCAACGAGACCCCGGCCCTGGCCGGGGTCTCGCACTTCCTCGAGCACCTGTTGTTCAAGGGCACCGCCCGCTACTCGGCGATCGAGATCTCCGAGCGCTTCGACGGGCTCGGCGCCTCGGTCAACGCCGCCACCGGCAAGGAGACGACGCACCTGCACGCGCGCTTCCTCGACGAGCACACCGACGAGGTCTTCGACCTGCTGGCGGAGATGCTGCTGGCGCCGACCTACCCCGACATCGACTCCGAGCGCCAGGTGGTGCTGGAGGAGATCGCGATGTACGAGGACGAGCCCCAGGACCGCGTCCACGACGTCCTCGCCGAGGCCGTCTTCGGCGCCCACCCGCTGGGGCGCCGGGTGCTGGGTGAGGCCGAGGTGATCGCCTCGATCCCGATCCCCGACATCGAGTCCTACCACCACGCCCGCTACGCCGGCTCGGAGATCGTCGTCGGCGCCGCCGGCCACCTCGAGCACGAGCGGATCGTCGCCCTCGCCGAGCGGCTGATCACCCCCTCGCCCGACGGCGGCGGCGTCGCCCCGGAGACCGGCCTCGACGGCGGCGCCCGGCTCCGCTTCCACTGCAAGGAGACCGAGCAGTACCACATCTGCTTCGGCGCGCCGGGGCTGCGCCGCGACGACGAGCGCCGTTACCCGCTGGCGGTGCTCGACTCGATCTTCGGCGGCTCGACCTCCTCGCGCCTCTTCCGCGAGGTCCGCGAGAAGCGCGGGCTCGCCTACTCGGTTGGCTCCTACAACGAGCAGTTCACCGACCAGGGCCTGGTCGCGACCTACGTCGGCACCCGCGAGGACAACGTCGAGGAGGCCTGCGCGATCATCGGCGCCGAGCTCGCCCGCCTGCGCTCCGAGCCGGTCTCGGCGGCGGAGCTGAACCGGGCCAAGGAGAGCGTCAAGGGCCGGCTCGTGCTCTCCTCGGAGTCGACGGCGGCGCGGATGACGCGGATCTCCCGCGCGACCCTGTTCGGGCTGCCGATCGAAAGCCTCGACGAGATGCTGGCCCGGGTCGACGCGATCGAGGTCGACGACCTGACCGAGCTGGCGGCCGAGCTCTACGGCGCCGAGCGGCTCTCCGCCGCCTGCGTCGGCGCCGACGAGGACCGCTTCCGGGCGGCGCTGGCGCCGGTCAGCGAGACCCTGGTAGCGGCGTGACCCGAGTCGTCGTCGCCGGCGCCGCCGGCCGCATGGGGGAGACGGTCTGCGCGGCGGTCGAGGAGGCCGAGGGCCTGGTTCTGGCGGGCCGCGCCGACCCGGCGCTGGGGGTCGAGCTCGCCGACCTGCTCGGCGAGGCCGACGTCGTCGTCGACTTCACCGTGCCCGAGACCGCGCTCGGCAACGTCCGTCTCTGCCTGCAGGCCGGCGTCCACGCCGTCGTCGGCACCACCGGCTTCGACCTCGAGGCGGCGCGGCAGGCGGCCGAGGCCGCCGCCGCCAACTGCTTCGTCGCCCCCAACTTCGCGATCGGCGCGGTGCTGATGATGGTCGTCGCCCAGACGATCGCCCCGCACATGCCCGAGTGCGAGCTGATCGAGCTCCACCACGACCGTAAGCTCGACGCCCCCTCGGGCACCGCCAAGCGCACCCAGGAGCTGATCGACGCCGCCGGCGGCCGCGTCCACCAGCCGATCCACTCGGTGCGGCTGCCGGGCCTGGTCGCCCACCAGGAAGTGATCTTCGGCGGCGAGGGCCAGACGCTCTCGCTGCGCCACGACTCGATCGACCGCCGCTCCTTCATGCCCGGCGTCCTGCTCGCCGTGCGCCGGGTCGCCGAGCTGCCCGAGCGCTTCACGGTCGGGCTCGAGAAGCTGCTGTGACGATCTCGGCGAGCGAGCCGGCGAACTGGGTACCCTGGCAACGATGAAGGCGATCGAAGGCGTGATCACGGCGATGGCGACCCCGTTCGACGAGCGCGGCGGGGTCGACGGCGACGCCGCCCGCCGGCTTGCGGCGCACCTGCTCGAGCATGGCTCCCATGGCCTCGTCGTGGGGGGAACGACGGGCGAGTGCCCGACCCTGACCGACGGCGAGGAGGTCGAGCTGCTGCAGGCGGTCCGGGCCGAGGTCGGCGACGAGGTCCTGCTCGTCTGCGGAACCGGCACCAACGACACCCGCCACTCCGGCGAGCTGACGAAGATGGCCGCCGAGGCCGGCGCCGACGCCTCGCTGGTCGTCGCGCCCTACTACAACAAGCCCAACCGGGCCGGCCTGCGCGCCCACTTCGAGGCGGTCGCCGCGGCCGTCCCCGAGCTGCCGATGATCATGTACAACATCCCCTCGCGGGTGATCGTCAACATGCCCCCGGACCTGCTGGCCGAGCTGGCCCAGGTCGACAACATCGTCGCCGTCAAGCAGGCCAACGACGATGAGCTCGGCCCGGTCGAGGGCCTCGCCGTCCTCGCCGGCAACGACAACACCTTCCTGCGCGTGCTGCGGTTCGGCGGCGCCGGCGGCATCACCGTCGCCTCCCACGTCGCCGGCGAGCGGATGCGGGCGATGTGGGACGCCGCGCAGGACGGCGATCTCGACCGTGCGGCCGAGATCGACGCCGAGCTGGCGCCCCTCTACGAGGGCCTCTCGGTAACCACCAACCCGATCCCGCTGAAGGCCGCGCTGGAGCTGCTCGGCCTCGCCTCGGGGCGGATGCGGCTGCCGCTGGTGCCCTGCGACGCCGAGCAGCGGGCGGCCGTGAAGGCGGCGCTCGCGGGCATCGGCCTGCCGGTCGCCTCCTGATTCCAAACTTCAGACAGAGAGTGAGTCACTAGTGCCAAGCAAGAAGCTGCGCGTGCTGCCCCTCGGCGGTCTCGGCGAGATCGGCAAGAACATGACCGTGATCGAGTTCGACGGCCGCATCCTGATCGTCGATACCGGGCTGATGTTCCCGACCGCGGAGATGCACGGAATCGACCTCGTCCTGCCCGACTTCTCCTACCTGCGCGGGCGCGCCGACGAGATCGAGGCGATCGTCCTCACCCACGGCCACGAGGACCACGTCGGCGCCCTGCCCTACGTCCTGCGCGAGATCGGCTCGCCGCCGGTGATCTACGGCGGCCTGCTGACGATCGGCATGGTCCGCTCCAAGCTCGACGAGCACAAGCTCTCCGACGCGCCGCTGCAGGAGCTGCCGGCGGGGGAGAAGGTGCGCCGCGGTCCCTTCGAGCTGGAGCTGATCCACCTCGCCCACTCGATCCCCGACATGCGCGGGGTGCTGATCGGCACCGAGGTCGGCTCGATGCTGATGACCGGCGACTACAAGTTCGACCAGACCCCGGTCGACGGTCGCCCGGCCGACATCCCGCGCCTGGCCGAGGTTGGCCGCGAAGGCCTGCTGCTGCTCTGCGGCGACTCGACCAACGCCGACCGCCCCGGGGTGGCGCCCTCGGAGTCGAGCGTCGGCCCGGCGCTGCTGCAGCAGTTCTCGCAGTGCAAGGGGCGGATCATCGTCACCTCCTTCGCCTCCAACATCCACCGCGTGCAGCAGGTGATCGACGCCGCCGTGCGGCTCGAACGCCGCGTCGCCCTGGTCGGGCGCTCGATGCGCAAGAACTTCAACATCGCCTCCAACCTCGGGATGGCAAAGGCGCCCGACGGGCTCTTCATCCAGCCGCGCGAGATCGAGGACTTCCCCGACGAGAAGGTGGTCGTGATCTCGACCGGGAGCCAGGGCGAGCCGCTCTCGGCGCTGCGGCGGATGGCCAACAACGACCACCGCGACGTCGAGCTGCGGGCCGGCGACACCGTCGTCTTCTCGGCGACGCCGGTGCCCGGCAACGAGCGCGCCGTCAACGAGACGATCGACCGCATCTACGAGATCGGGGCGACCGTGATCACCGCCGCCGACGCCCCGATCCACGCCTCCGGCCACGGCTGGCAGGAGGAGCTGAAGCTGATGCTGAACCTGACCAAACCGCGCTACGTGATGCCGGTCCACGGCGACCACAAGCGGCTGCGGCTGCACGCCGAGCTGGCTGAAGCCGTTGGCGTCGAGCCGGCCAACATCTTCCGCGGCCGCAACGGCCTGCCGCTGGAGATCGACGCGGGCGGCGCCAGCTTCGGCGAGGACATCCACGCCGGCACGATGTACGTCGACGGCGTCAACATCGGCGACCCCGACGACGCCGCCCTGCGCGACCGCCGCGAGATCTCCGCCGACGGCATCTTCATCGTCGTCGTCACGATCTCCTCCGACGACGGCAGCGTCGTCGCCGACCCCGAGGTGATCTTCCGCGGCGTCGCCTTCCTCGAGGAAGCGGACGCCCTGGTCGAAGAGCTGAGCGACCTGGTCGAAGACCAGATCGAGGGCTCGAAGAACCGCGAGCCGCACCTGATCGAGGAGGATCTGCACGAGGCGATCGGCAAGTTCGTGTTTCAGAAGCTGAAGCGGCGGCCGATGGTGCTGCCGGTTGTGATCGAGGTCTGACTTGGGCGGAGTTCCGGGACGCTAGGGACGAGGCCCGTCCGGGAGGGGAGCCGGTCGCCCTCTGGGGGAATTCGTCGCGCACCCTTACGGGTGCTGCTCCCAAACCTGCTGCCCGCCTATGGCGGGCAGATGACAGATTGCATATCGCGGCTTCGCCAACATTCCCCCAGAGGGCGACCGGCTCCCCTCCCACATACGTCACCCCCAACGACCGAAAGACGGAGAGCCAGCAGGGTTCGCCTCCGGCGAGCACTCACCGAGAGAAGGTGGGCTTCCGTCCTTAGGAAGCTGGAGAACTCCGAGGGACGTGGCGTGGGGAGGGATGCCGACCTCCTTCGCCGGAATGTCGCGAAGCGCGATATGCAATCTGTCATCTGCGCGGCGAAGCCGCGCACCAACATCGGAGCTAAGCGCGAAGCGCGTGCGACTGAATTCCGCCGAAGGAGGTCGGCATCCCTCCCCGCCCAACCCCTAGAACCCTCGCCGTCCCTCGACAAGACAAAGAAAAAGCCCGCCGAGGTGGTGTCTGGGGAGAACCTCGGCGGGCTAGTGTGTCTCGTCCGCGAGGAAAACTACGGCCGGGCTCTAAAGCCTCTCTAAAAGTCCGCCGGGCACCGGATCGGAGCCGGCGAGGGGGATGCGGACGCGGAAAAGGGCGCCGCCGGCGGGGGACTCCGCGGCTTCGACCGTGCCGCCGTGGGAGCTGGCGACGGCGCTGACGATCGCCAGGCCGAGGCCGGTGCCGGTGCCGCCCGCGGTGTCCGAGGGGCCCTCGCCGCGGACGAAGCGGTCGAAGATCTGTTCGCGCATCGCCGCCGGGATGCCGGGTCCGTCGTCGCCGACCTCGACGACGGCGGTGCCGTCCTGCTCGCGCAGGCGCAGCTCGATCTGCGAGCGCGGCGGCGTGTGGCGGGCCGCGTTGTCGAGCAGGTTGAGGACCAGCCGGTGCAGTTCATCGGCGCTGCCTTCGACCCGCAGCGGCCGGTCGTTGTCGACGCTGAGCTGGCGCTCGCCCATCAGCACCGAGGCCTCGGCGGCGGCGTCGCCGGCGACTTCGGCGAGGTCGCAGCGGCGGTGCTTGTCGAGCCGGCCGGCGTCGGCCCGGGCCAGCAGCAGCAGGTCGCCGACCAGGCGGCTCATCCGCCGTGACGAGCGCAGGGCGGAGTCGACGACCTCGCGGTCCTCCGCCTGTCCCGGGTCGCCGAGCGAGGCCTGCAGCAGCTCGAGGTTGGCGAGGACGCTGGTCAGCGGCGTGCGCAGCTCGTGCGAGGCGTCGGCGACGAACTCGCGCTGCTTCTGCATCGCCCCCTCGCGCTCGGCCCGGGCGGCGTCGAGGGAGCGCAGCATCTCCTCCAGGGTCAGGGCCAGTTCGCCGACCTCGTCTTCGACCACCGGCTCCGGCATCTGCCGCGAGGGGTCGCGGGTGGCGGCGATCTCGCGCGCGGTCGCGGTCAGCGAGGCGATTGGCCGCATCGCCCGGCCGGCGATCGCGAGGCCGGCGAAGATCGCCAGCAGGGTGCCGAGCAGGACGCCGGCGACGATGAAGAGCCAGAGCCGTTCGACGGTCGCGTCGACGTGCTCGTCGCTGCGCCCGTACTGGACGTAGCCGATGGTACGCCCGGTTTCGTCGACGATGGGTTCGGTCGCGACGCGGATGTCGCCGTGGCCGGAGAGGCCAATCTCGCTCCACGGCGGGCCGAGACTGGAGGAGCCGGGGGTCGCCAGCCGCCCGCCGTCACCGGTCAGCACGTCGCCGTTGACGTCGAGCACACGGGCGGACGCGTCGTCGGGGAAGACAATGGGAAGCCGTGGTCCGCGGACCCGCGGCGACCCGAGCAGTGAGTATTCGATTTGGAATTCGCCGGCCAGGCTCTGCGCCTCGGCCCGCACCTCGCTGTTGAAGTCGTCGCGGATGCGCTGCGTGGCGACGCCGCCGACGACGGCGCCGAACAGCATCAGGATGACCAGGGTCAGGCCGGCCGAGACCGCGGCCAGGCGCCAGCGCAGGGGCCAGCTGCCGGGACGCAGGAGTCGCCGGCTCGCCTTGGGCCGGCGTTGGGGCGAAGCGCCCACGCCTACTCCTTCAGGACGTAGCCGGCGCCGCGTTTGGTGTGGAGGAGCCGCGGCTCGCCACCGGCCTCGAGCTTGCGCCGCAGGTTGGAGATGAAGACGTCGATCGTGTTGGTCGCCGCCATCGGGTCGTAGCCCCAGACCTCGTCGAGCAGGCGCTCGCGGGAGACGACCAGGCGCTCGTTGCGCATCAGGAACTCGAGCAGCTCGAACTCGCGGTTGGTCAGCTCGATCTCGCGCTCGCCGCGCCGCACCTCACGGCTGTCGGGGTTGAGGGTGAGGTCGGCGACCTCGAGCGAGGCGGCGCCGCGCGGCGGCCGGCGCCGCAGCAGCGCCCGGATCCGCGCCAGCAGCTCCTGGCGCTCGAACGGCTTG
>CAZIOS010000027.1:0-6758 GCA_964540905.1 uncultured Conexibacteraceae bacterium
CGCCGGCGGCGTTGTTGATCGAGCCGGCGATCAGGCCCGGGTGGAAGGGCGGGGTACCGCCGGAGGGGCAGGGGCCGGCGTTGGGGCCGTGGTCGGTGGTGAAGGAGGAGGTGACGGTGTAGGGGTGGGTGGGGTCCGAGTAGGGGGTGAAGCGGGCGACGGTGAGGTCCTTGCCGCAGGCCGGCGGCGTCACCAGGGGCGCCCTGGCGCCTTCGCGGAAGTGCAGCTGAAAGCCGGTGTAGGGGAGCGGGGGAAGGCCTTCGAAGATGCCGGTGAGCTGGCCGGTCTGGGGGTTCGGCACCACCTCGCCGACCTGCTTGACGATCACCCCGCGGGCGGGGATGCGGCCGACCATGTAGAGGGCGATCAGCGAGCCCTTCGGGTTGGCGTAGGGGGCGGCCTGGTAGAGCGAGCCTTCCAGCGGTTCTTCGAGCACCGGGGTGGTGGCGCGGATGCTGCCGAGTTTGGAGGCTTCCGGGCAGCCTTCCCCGGGGGCCGACTGAGCGCTCTCGGCTTCGAATTGCGCTTCGCTGCAGACCGCCAGCCCTTCGGCCACCGAGGGGTTGACGGTGACGCCTTCGGGGAGGATGACTTCGGCCTTCTCGGGGGCCGATTCGAGGATCCCTTCGGGGCTTTCCAGGCCGGCGTTGGGCCGGTCGAGCTCGAAGGAGAGGCCGCTCGGGTTCGAGGTCAGGCGGCTGGTCAGGGCGGTGGAGATGGTGGGCTGGAAGGAGACGGCTTCGCAGCCGGTGAGGGCCTTGGGGTTGGCGGCCTCGTCGAGCAGGAAGCTATCCACCGGCGCGGTCAGGGCGTTGGGGGTTTCCTCGGGCGCGACCGATACCGAGCCCTGAGGCGGCGCCTGGCAGGAGGTCGGCAGGCTGAGGAAGGGCTGGGTGTCTTCGGCTTCGCTGGGGCAGCCTTCAATAGCAGCACCGTGTTCGCCATGGCAGATGCGTTTAGCGTCGTGAGCCGGATCGGAGGGAATGCTCCAGGTCGTCTGGCTGACCGAGTTGATTTCAATCGAGGGCACCGTGCTGACGACGATCCTCAGCCCGTAGTCGTTTTCGCGCACGTATACGTCCTCGATCGCGGTGTCGCCCTCGATCGTGAAGCCGAGTCTCGCGGCGACCCCGTAGGGGGGTTCGAGGTCGTAGATCGGATCGTTGGTGGTGGGAGCGGCGTGCAAATGCACGGCGATGGTGCCGACCTGAGTGTCGACGGGGCAGTTTCCGATGTTGCCGAGGTCAAATAGGGCACGCGGGCAGGTTGGCGTCGCCAGGGGGTTGCCGAAGAAGCCCGCCGGCAGGTCATAGACAAGCGTGTTCAGAACGCCTTCGGGTGCGTGTTCGGCGTCCTGGTTCATGGCGAAGGTCGCCGTGTATCCGTAGGGATGCGAGCCGGCCTGGAAGTCGAGGGTGCCATCGGAGTTGGCAGAGCTCATCGTCGCGGCGGCGACGCCGAAGCTGGCCTGCGCCGCGGCAGGGAGGGCCACTGCCGCGAGCAGCGTCGCGGCGGCGGCGAGCAGGGCGATTCGGCTGCGGGCTCTCACTTGGCACCTCCGCGGTGGTGGCTGGCGGTTCGGTTGTGGCGGCGGTTCCTGGCGCGGTGGCGATGGCGCCTGTGCTTCTTGGCCTTCTTCGACTTCTTCGCTTCGACCACGTTGCCCGAGCCCGCAAACGAGGAGGAGGCGGGGGTGGCGTCGTTGGGCGGGCTGACCGGCGCCTGGCAGGCTTCGCCGAGGCATTCGGAGGAGGCGGGGGGCGGTTCGACGCCGCCACCGACGCGGGCGTCGTAGACGTCGAGCAGCTCGTCGGGATCCTGGGAGACGAGACGGGCACGGGTGACGAAGAAGGCGTCGCGGCCGCTCGGGGTGGCGTCGAGGAAGAAGGAGTCTTCGTCGGAGCGCCCGCTGGAGATCAGCGAGAGGCAGCCCTGCGCCCTTTCGCAGCTGTCGGCTTCGGGTGCTTCGGGCCCATTCTGGGGCTCCCACTCATAGACGTCCTGCGTCTTGCCGTTGGTGTCGCGCGGGGAGAGGATGTCCTGGCTTTCGAAGAAGACCCGGCCGCCGTCCGTCAGGTGGTGGAGCGGTTCGAGCGGCAACCGCGTGATCCCTGGGTCGATGTTGGTGAGAGCCGAGTCGCCGAGCGGCGGCTGGCCGGTTGGGTTGCAGGAGGCGCAAACGAGCTTGCCGGTGGCGGCGTCATAGAGGAAGACCTCCGCGCAGAGGCCGGGCTGGAAGGGGAAGGGGAACGCCCCACGCCGGCAGGTGGATCCGAAGTTGTCGTAGCCGGTGAGGCTCGCCTCGGAGGTGAAGGCGAGGTAGCGCCCGTCGGGGCTGACGTCGGCGGTACGTCGGATCGGGTCAGGGGCCCAATCGCTGCCCCGAAAATCAAGCGTTTCGTCCGCGGCGAGCAGCGCGCCGACGAACGAGAGCTGCCCTTCGTGCCAGGCGTAGAGGTTGTCCTTGCCGGCTTCGGCGTGTTCGGGATGCACCGGGTTTGCGTTCACCTCGTTCGCTGGGGTGAGCGCCTTGGTGTCGACGAAGTAGACGCGCGAGAGGTCCTCACTCGAGCCGAGGATGCCCTGGAAGCCGCCTTCGCCTTCGGTCAGGTCGAACTGCTCTTCGTAGGCTTCCGAAGGCGTCCCGCTCTGGGCCGCGCCGTAGAGCTTGCCGTCGTTGAGGAGGACGCGTGAGCCGTCGGAGCTCGCGGTCAGGAAGCGCCCGGTGTGGTCGGGGACTTCGAGCGTACGGTCGGCGTCGACGCGGACGTACAGCTGTCCGGTGGAGTCGCTCCAGAAGACGCGACTGCCGTCGTCGGAGATCGCGTGGGCGAGGTTGGCGGAGTATTCGCTGCCGCCCGAGCCGAAGAAGACTCCGGCACCGCGGGCAACGCTCGCGTTGCCCGGCAGGACGTTGACGAGGCTCAGATGCCCGCCAGACCATTCGTAGAGGTCGAAGTCGTACTGCCCTGCGCCCGGGTCGGGTGCCGCTGGCGCTGCGCCCGGGACTTCTTGCGTGAGGGCGTCGTTGGCCGCGAACAGCAGATGGCTCAGTCCGGGAGCCCCGCCAGAGCCCGCATTGGCGCCGCCGAGCTGGATTGCGAAGCCTTCTGAGTTGTCCGGCGGGCGGTTCGGCGGCTGTTCGGCGACCAGCGGCTCGGGCGAGCCGTTCGCGCGCCAGAGGTAGAGGTTGTTGTAGCCGGCTGGAGCCGGGGCAAGCGATTCAGAGCCGGCGAGGTAGAAGACGCCCTCGCGGAGGTCGGAGGAGAAGAGCTGAAACGCACCAAAAGGCTCGTCGGCAGGGACGAGCCCTTTGGTCTGCCAGCCGGAGGCCGAGCGAGAGGAGGCGTACTCGTCGACGTCCGAACCGAGCCCGCCCGAGAAAGCAGTGCCGGAATAGGCGAGGCCTTCGCCGCCCGCAGTGGCCTGCACGGCGAAGTTGTCACGCTGAGTGCTCGTACCGAGTTCGCAGGGGAGGGCGCAGCTGCCGGCTAGCGTGGACGAGGACGGAAGGACCTCGCCGCCGTTCTTGAGGGGCGGCGAGACCAGCTCGTAGGCGCGGCCGTCGGGCAGCCCGGCGGGAGCTGCGGCGAAGGTAGTGAAGGTCTCGTCTTCTCCTTCGGTCGTGCCGCTGGCGTTGGTCGCCAGCACGCGATAGTGGTAGGTGGTGCCCGGGGCGAGCCCAGCAACGGAGACGCCGATCGTGCGGTCTTCTTTGCTGGAGGCGAGCTTGGCGCCGCCCGCCGGCGCTTCGGCGCAGGGATTGGCCGAGCAGGGACCTTCAGCGCCGTACTGGAAGCGGTAGGTGATATCCGCGCCGTGCTGGTTGACCGTCGCCTTCAGCGTCGCGACGGTTTCGAGGATGCCGCTTGCCGACTCCGCTTTGACCTGCGGCGGCGCCACCGGCGACTGGCCGAAGATCAGCCCCTTTTCCAGTTTGGAATCGATGCCGTAGAAAACGCCCTGCGGGCGCGCCGGCGGTCCGGGCGGAGCGATGTCGGGGCTGAAGGCGAGAGAGTTCAACCCCTTCTTTCCAGGCTCGGCGGCGAATTCGCCGAGCTTTTCGCCGCCGGCGCCGAGTTGCACGACGTTTCCTTTGCTGGCACCGCCTAGAAGGCTGTAGAAGACGTCGCCGCTGGCGGGATCGGCGGTCATCCCTGCAATCGATTCGCCTTCGTACTTCCACAGAAGCTGCCCCGAGGAGGAGAGCTTGCGGATCACCGAGAAGACGTTGGCGACGTAGACGTCGCCCGCTTCGTCGGTGGCGACGCTGTAGGGAGATCCGAATTCGGAGATGGCCGTGCCGAGCGATTCGAGGTAGGCTCCGGAGGAGTTGAAGACCGCCAGGCGCGGACCGAAGGTGGTGCCTTGGTCGCCGACGTAGACTTTGCCGCCAGAGCCGACGGCGATGCCGTTCCTGGAGCCTTCTTCTCCATGTGCTCCTTGGGGCAGGCCCACCGGGGTCTCGATCTGTTCGGGACTGGCGCTGCCGTGTTGGCCGAAGGCCGTAATGAAGGCTCCGGCGGCGGTGAACTTTTGGACGACGCCGCTCGAGTTGCTGGCGCTGTCGAGCACGTAGACGTCTTCGCTGCCCTGGTCGACGGCGATGCCGGCCGGTCCGAGCAGCTTGCCTGCGCCGGCTTCGGCGTCGCCCGCTTTGCACTGCGCCAGCACCGTGCAGACCTCGGCCGCCGAGGCGCCCGTCCGGGTGGTCTGGATGGCGAGGCCGAGGGCGGGGAGGGTGGCGTTGGGCAGACCGCCGTTGCCGCCCGGCGCGGCGGGGTTGGGCGCGGTGCTGGTCGCCCGGTTGGCGCTCGCCTGAGCGGTCGAGCCGCCGGCGTTGGACGCGGTGACCACGCACTGGAAGACGGCCGGGGAGGCGACATCGCCGGAGCTGAGCAGGTAGGTGGAGGAGGTGGCCCCGGCGATCGGGGCGCCGTTGCGGTACCACTGGAAGGCGTAGGCGGTGGGCGAGTTGCTCCAGCTGCCTTCCGTGCAGGTGAGGGTCTGGCCGGCGGCGACCGTGCCGTTGACCGTGGTGCCGCCGGCGGATCGGGGGGGAAGCGGCGAGGGGACCGAGCCGACCGGCAGCGGATTGGAGACCGCGGTCGAGCCGGCGTTGGCGTTCAGCTTGGTGACCTGGCACTGCAGCTCCTTGCCGGCGTCGGCGACTTCGGTGGTGTAGGTGGCGGAGGTGGCGCCGGCGATCGGGGCGCCGTTTCGCAGCCACTGGAATTCGGTGGTGGTGGCCGCGGTGTTGCTGGTGCAGGTGAGCTGGGTGCCGAGCGCGGTGGCGAACATTTCGCCGCTGGTCGCGAGCTGGGTGACGTCGGTGTCGGCGAAGCGGGGGCCGGTGAATTCCACCGTCCAGGGGCCGCCGGGCGAGCCGGTCACGCCGACGTTGCCGGCACCGATGTTGGAGAGCCCTTCGAGGGCCGACTGCACTTCGGCGGCGGAGGCGGCGGCGGGGATCGAGGTGGTGGTCGCTTCGGTGGGCGAGGGGTTGGGGGTCTTGAAGGTGAGGGCGAAAGCCGCCACCCCGGCACCGGGGGCGGCGATCCGCTGGGTCTCGTTGGTGGGGACGTTGCCGGCGCCTTCGGCGACGGTGAGGTGATCGGCGGCTTTGGTCATCGTCGGGGGCTGGGAGAGCGAGATCGCGCCGGCGCCGATCGCGGCGATCTTGGTGCCGGCCGGGATGCCTTCGCCTTCGATCGTCTGGCCGATTTCGAAGGCCCTGGCGGAGGTGGTCACGCTTGAGAGGTAGGGGGAGCCGTGGAGGGCGATTTTGCCGGCTGAGGTGGCACTGGCGCCACTGCTCAGGACGATGGTCGTCTTGCCGCCTTCGGTCGTGATTTCCCTGACGGTGGCGCCGGGGGAGATGCCTGCGCTGCTGATCCCCTGGCCGACGGCGAAGGAGCCGCCGGAGGTGACTTCGACTTCCTTCAACATGGAGCTGCCGCTGGTCGACACGCCGGTGGCTTCGACCGAGTTGTCGCCGTGGGCAGCGCCCACGCCTTCGGCCCCACCGGTGATGACCCCGGCGCCCCAGGCGGAGATGAAGTTGCCCTGGGAGTCGAGGCGGTCGATGCGGGCCTGGCCGGCGTCTGCCACGTAGAGGTCGCCGCTGGCGCGGTTGACGGCGATGCCGCCGAGGCCGTCGGGCTGGAACAGTTCTCCGTTCCAGACCCGGCCGAACGCCGTCCCATGTCCGAATTCGCCGATCGGTTCGAATTCGGCCTGGGCGAGGGCGGGCAGGGCGGCGCAGAGAAGCATCGCCGTGCCGATCAGCGCCGCCAGGAGCTTGCCGCGCGAAGCGGGCCTATGTGCCTGTCGGTTCTCCATGTTGGCTGACATCTCCGCTCTCCTTTCCCTTCCTGCGCTAGCCGACCGCGATCGCAGTGGCGCCCGGCTGGCCGGCTATGCGCAGCGCGTAGTGCCCCTGGCGGAGGTGGTTCAGCACGCTCTGCAGCCGCGCCGCGCCGGTCTTGCCGTGGCTGACCACGCGCCCGTCGCGGCGAAGCGTCCAGCGCAGCTGGTGGCGCTTGGCCGAGGTGGCCTGCTTGACCGTGCAGGTGACCTTCTTGCCCTTGACCTTGCAGCTCACCGTGACCTTGCCTTCGGGCCCCTGCTTGCCTTCGGGCCCCTGCGGCCCGGCGGCGCCGGTCGCACCGGCAGCTCCCGTAGCACCGCTGGCCCCGGTCGGGCCCTGCGGGCCGGTCGGGCCGGTGGCGCCCTGAGAGCCGGTCGACCCGGTGGCG
>CAZIOS010000027.1:6858-30698 GCA_964540905.1 uncultured Conexibacteraceae bacterium
CCGGTGCAGACGTAGGTCGGGGTGCCGGCGCCGACCTGGACCTTGACGCCGCCGTGAGCGCAGTTGGCGCCCGGGGGCTCGGTGGTGACAGTGACGCTTTCCCCGGCCGGCCCCTGGGAGCCGGTGGCGCCGGTGCAGACGTAGGTCGGGGTGCCGGCGCCGACCTGGACCTTGACGCCGCCGTTGGCGCAGTGAGCGCCGGGAGGCTCGGTGGTGATCGTCGGGGTTTCGCCGGCCGGGCCCTGGGAGCCCGTGGCGCCGTTGCAGACGTAGGTCGGGGCGCCGGCGCCGACCTGGACCTTGACGCCGCCGTTGGCGCAGTTGGCGCCCGGGGGCTCGGTGGTGATCGTCGGGGTTTCCCCCGCAGCGCCCTGGGCGCCTTCGGCCATGAAGACCGCGGTGACTTCGGCTTCTGCGGAGGTCAGCTTGACCACGCATTTGGTCGCGCTGACGTGTTTGCAGCCCAGCCAGCCGGCGAAGGCGCTGCCGGAGGCCGGGGACTCCTGCAGTTCGACTTCTTCGCCTTCTTCGAAGGAGTGGCTGCACTGTTCTTCGCCGGGCAGGCAGGTGATTCCGGTGTGCGGGGCGAGGCTGGTCACCGTGCCGCCGCCGTTGCCGCCCTTGAAGACGGTGAGGGTGGAGGGATGGGCGATCACGGTGAAGGTGACCGAGACCGAGCTGGCTTCGGTGATCGTGAATTCGCAGACGCCGGTGCCCAGCGTGCAGTGGCCAAGGGCCGAGCCGGTGCCCGAGAGCGCGGTGCGCTGCCAGCCCGATTCGGGGCTGGCCGTGACCTTGATCGCGTGGCCGTAGAGGAAGGGGCCCGCGCAGGAGGCCGCGGAGCCGTTGTCTTCGCAGGTCACGGTGCCGTTGCCGGTCTGGTTGACCGAGAAGGCCTTCGATTCCAGCGAGAAGGTGACCGAGACCGAACTGGCTTCGGTGATAGTGAATTCGCAGACGCCGGTGCCCAGGGTGCAGTGGCCGAGGGCCGAGCCGGTGCCCGAGAGGGCGCTCAGGGTCGAGCCGGTGCCGGCGCTGGCTTCGACCTTGATCGTGTGGCCGTAGAGGAAGGAGGCGGTGGCGCAGGGGACGGCGGTGCCGTTGTCCTTGCAGGTCACCGTGCCGGTGCCGTTGCCCGGTTCTGAGACCGAGAAGGCCTCGGAGTCAAGCGCGAAGCTGGCGCTGGCGCTGGAGGCTTCGTGGATCACGAAGGAGCATTCGGAGCCTGAGCATTCGCCGGCCGCCGAGCCGGTGCCGCTGAGGCTGACCTGGTGGGCGCCGGTGTCGTGGAGCGCTTTGACCTTGATCGTGTGGCCGTAGGGGTAGCTGGAGGCGCAGCTGGTGAAGCCGCCGCCTGCGGTCGCGTCTTCGCATTCGAGGTGCCCGGGGCCGGTGGCGCTTTCCGAGAAGGCCTCGGAGTCAAGCGCGAAGCTGGCGCTGGCGCTGGAGGCTTCGTGGATCACGAAGGAGCATTCGGAGCCTGAGCATTCGCCGGCCGCCGAGCCGGTGCCGCTGAGGCTGACCTGGTGGGCGCCGGTGTCGTGGAGCGCTTTGACCTTGATCGTGTGGCCGTAGGGGTAGCTGGAGGCGCAGCTGGTGAAGCCGCCGCCTGCGGTCGCGTCTTCGCATTCGAGGTGCCCGGGGCCGGTGGCGCTTTCCGAGAAGGCCTCGGAGTCAAGGGCGTAGTCCACGGTCACGGTGCTGGGTTCGGTGAGCGTGACGGTGCAGGGCGAACTCGTGCAGGCCGAGGCCGAGCCGGTGCCCGAGATCGATTCCAGGTGGGCGCCCGGAGTGGTCGGATTGGCGATCACTTCGATGCTGGTGCCGCTCGGCTCAAGGCCGGTCGGGCAGGCTTCTTCGGCGCCGCCGTTGACCTTGCACGTGGTGGAGCCGGGGCCCGTTTCGCTGACGGCGAGGATGAAGCCGGTGGGGCCGTAGACCTGGAGGTAGGCGGCTTCAGTGATGCTGGCGCCGCCTTCTGGCGCGACGTACAGCTTTCCGGTTGAGCCGTTCGCGGCAACGCCGTTGGGCGTTCGGCTGGCGCCGCCATGCACAGTGGTGCTTGACACTTCGGTTGCGGAACCAGCGCCCGAGGCGTCGTACTCGACTACTGATCCAGCGCCCGCCGTGGCGTTGTAGACGTGGCCGCTCACGGGGTCGACGGTTACCGCCGAAGAAACCGGCGCGATTTCATACTTCTGCACGCCGGCGGTGGTGTATTTGAACAGCTTGCCGAATTCGATGGTGACGAACAGCGAGCCTGCGGTGGGGCCGGCGCCGGCGGCGAGCTGGCAGGCGTTCGGGGCGGCGAAGTTGAGGGTGTTGCGGGCGTTGGTGGGGGCGCTCTCCACCCCGTTGGGGGTGTACTCGTGAACGTGGCCGGTGCTGTCGCCGACGTAGACGACGCCAGAGGAGTCGACGGCGACGCCGCAGGCGGTGGTGAAGGGGCCTTCGCTGGAGGAGCTGAGTTCGCCCAGCGGACTGCCGGATTCGGAGTAGATCTTCACCGTGCCGCTGCCCGGCGAGGGGCCGGTGGCGACGTAGACATCGCCGTGGGTGGGGCCGGCGGAGGTGTCGACGGCGATCTGCATTTCGGCGTTCAAAAGGCTTCCCGCGAGGGTGGGGCTGATCGCCGTCGCGAAGGGTTCGGCTTCGCCGTTGGGCTTGTAGCGGTAGACGCCGGCGTGGTTGCCGCCCTGGTTGACTTCGACCGAGCCGCTGGCGCCGGCGTTGGCGACGGTGAGCGCTTCGAAGGCCATCAGCGGCTGGGAGGCTCCGGCGAAGGCCCCCTTGAATTCGACGATGACGCCAGCAGTGGAACTGCCGGTGACTTTGAGATTCGCAGAGGCGCAGCGGGCGTTGAGTGCGCTTTCGACGGCCGTTTTGGCGCCGGTGCCCGAGCTGAAGGTGATCGACGCCGTTTCGGAGCTGCTGCATGGGGACCCGGGCAGGTTCTTCAGTTTGAAGGTGTCGCCGTTGGTCCAGGCGGGACTGGCGGAAAAGATGATCTTCTGTTTTTCGTTGCCTCCTGAGTCGAGCGCAACGAGGTCGCCGTTGGACTGCAGCGCTAGCGATCCCGAGCGGGTGAACGCATGCTTCGCGGCGCTGCCGAAGCTTTCGAGGAAGGGGTGTTCCGGAAGTGAGGCGGAGGCGAGGGAGGGGATGGCCAGCAAGAGGAGGAAGGTGGCGATAAGGCCGGTGAGGAGACGATGCGCGGGCCCACTGCTCCCTCTGACATCGGGCGACGGCGCACGGGTGTCGCCGGCTCCACGGGCCACGCGCGGCGCGAAGGCTGCGAGGGTAGTGGTGAGTCGGGTGACTACCTGTGCGATCACTTGGCTCCTCCTTGGGGAGTGGTGGTGTGGGTGGGGTTGAAGTTGGTGGAGGGCGCGCCAGCCGTTGCGGTGGTCGAGACGGCGGTGGCGTTCCCTGGGGCGCCAGCTAGGGACGCGTATGACGAAAGCGCTGTGCGGATATCGGCGCTGGATTGACTGACGGGGGGCGATTGTGCGCCGCGCTCGCCGTCAACCCGCTCGCTGCCGCTCGGGGTGGCGAGGACCGGGAATGTTCGGTGGGGGTCGGTCGAAGTGGAGCAGCCACGGGCGGCCAGCGCCAGGAAACCGGGACAGGCCCCGGGGCGCTGGGGGCCACCCACGCCGCTCCGCGGGCCAGGATGGTCGGGCGCCTGACCAGAAACCCAGAATTGATGGCGCTGGCGCTCTGAGGCGCAAGAGGCGGAGGCGGACTCGGCTTTTGAGGCCGGGGCCGTCTTCGAAACGCTCGCTGCCGATGCGGTCGGCGTTGTCACCTATCGGTCTCCTTGTCCCTTGAGCCCTTGCCGCCGCTTCCCTGCGGCGCTTCCCTGGGACTCGATTTCCCTGTACAGCTGATTTCCCTGACTTACCCGTCGGATGGAGCTAGTTCCCAGAAGGTGCTAGTCGTACCGGCGAGTGGCGCTAGTGAAGCACCCCGTCACGGGGTTGTCAAGGGAAAGTTCCCAAAAGAAAAAGAGCGTTCCTAGAATCGTTCCCGAGCGTGGACGCGCGGGTACCGAAGCGCTCAGGCGGGCGGGCGGGCGAGGCGGGTGGCCTCGTCGGGGCCCAGGTACGGCGCCAGGATGAACTCGGCGACGTCGGGGAGGAGGTCCTCGAGCGCGGCGGCTTCGCCGGCGGCGACCTTGCGGCTGGCCAGCGAGACGATCGCGCCGAGCGCCGAGTCCTCGGTCGACTCCGGCAGCTCGCGGCCGCGCGGGCGCTCGCCGCGACCGAGGCGCAGCGGCGGCACCAGCTCGCGCACGGCGGCGTGGAAGTGCGCCGCGACCTCCGGCCCGGCGCTCTGCGCCTCGACCAGGCAGAGTCGCGCCAGGTCGGGCTCGGCGGCGAGGAAGGCGAGCGTCGAGCGGGCGGCGGCGATCGCCTGGTGCGGCCAGTCGGGCTCCGCCTCGACCGCGGCCTCGACCAGCTCGCGGACGTGGCCGACGAGGGTGTCGAAGGCGGCCAGGAAACACTCCTCCTTGCTCTCGAAGTTCGCGTAGAAGACCCGCCGCGAGACCGCCGCCGCCTTGGTGACATGGGTGATCGTCACCGCCGCGTAGCCGTGCTCGGCGACCGCGGTCGCCAGCCCCGCGAGCAGCCGCTCGCGCTGGTTGTGGGCGACCTGCTCGCGGCTGAAGCCGTGACGGCCGGCCGGCAGCGGACCGAGCTCTTCTTCGGGCACAGGCAAAGACTATGCCTGGATGTGACCAAACTCATGAGATAGCAAATTCTCTGTAAATTACTATCTGAGCAGACGAAAATCGCTATATGGTGAGGAGGTGATCGCCATCGACAAACGCAAGACCTCTTTCGAGATCGACAATGACAAGGTCGTCGCCGCAAGGGAGATCCTCGGCACCAAGACGCTGACCGAGACCGTCGACATCGCGCTCGACGAGATCGTGAAATTGCAGCAACGCAAGGACCTCCTCGACCTCTTATTCGACTCAGATGCCGTGGAGTTGGATAACCCCGAGGTAATGCGAGGCGCCTGGCGTCAGGGGGGGAGGCATTGAGGTACCTCGTGGACACCAGCGCCCTGACCAGGCGGCGAACGCGCAGCGAGGTCCGAGAGGCGCTGGAACCGATGCTGCTGGGCAGAGAGGTGGCGACCTGCGGCGTGGTCGACCTGGAGATCCTCTACAGCGCTCGCAGCCAGGCCGACTATCAAGCGATCTCGCGGGCGCTGCAGGGGATGCCGCGGGCGCCACTTGGCTCCGACTGCGCCGAGCGTGCGCTCGAAGTCCAGGCGATGCTGGCGGCGCATTCCCAGCATCGTGCCGTAACCGTGCCCGACCTCCTGGTGGCGGCCTGCGCCGAGCGAGCCGACCTCACCGTCCTCCACTACGACGCAGACTTCGAGCGGATCGCGAAACTGACTGGCCAGCCAACGCGCTGGGTCGTGCCTCGCGGCAGCGTCTCGTAGCTGGCGGCCGCTCAGCCCGAGGCCGCCAGCGCCGCCTCGCGGGCGGCCTTGTCCTCGCCGACGTAGGGGCGCAGGACGAACTCGATCGTCTCCGGCAGCAGCGGCCGCAGGCCCGCAACGTCGCCGGCGATCAGGCGCTGGTTGACCACCCAGAGGACGCCGCCGACAAGGGTGTCCTCGAGCGTGTCCGGCAGTTCGTCGCGGCGCGGGTTGAGCTCGCGACCCGGCTGCAGCAACGGCACGAAGCGGCGCAGCACCTGCTCGTGGCGGGCGACCGCGGCGGGGCCGGCGGTCAGCGCCTCGACCAGGCTGGCGCGGGCGACGTTGGGGTGGGCGGCGATCTGCTCGAAGAGGGCGCCGAGGCCGGCGGCGACGCGGTCGGGCCACTCGCTCTCGCGGTCGTAGGCCTGCTGGACCCGGCGCACGGTCAGCTCGTGGGCGGCGTCGAGCAGCGCCAGGTAGCACTGCTCCTTGTCCTCGAAGTTCTTGTAGAAGGTCGCGTAGCCGACCTTGGCCTGGCGCACGATCGTCTCGATCGTCGCCCCCTGGTAGCCGTGCTCGGCGACCAGGTCGGCGGTTGCCTCGAGGATGCGGCGGCGCTGGTCGGCGGCTGCCTCGGTGCGGCTCACCGGCTGTGGACCGGCAGGCTGCCTCGAAGCCTTTCCGGGCAGAGCGCGCACCCCGTCAGGATAGCGCGGGTTCCCATTGGTACGAACTCAGTACGCAAAGTGTTGCGAGTTCCCAAATATGGTCTAACGTACCTCAGGTGGATGAGTCACGGCCACTTCGCGCGGTCCGGTCCTGGCCAGAGGCGCTGCCCGAGCGCGACCCCGCCGCCGGCGTGCACGAAGCGATCCTGCTCGCCGCCGGCGCCCTCGGCTACGACAAGGCGACCGTGCAGGAGGTCGTCGCCCGCACCGGGATCAGCCGCGACCGCTTCCATCGCGGCTTCGGCAGCAAGGACGAGTGCTTCGCCCAGGCCTACGAGCTCGCCGCCGAGCGGCTCTGCGAGGACGTGCTCGAGGCGGGGCGCAGGGCGGACAGCTGGCGGCTCGGCCTGCGGGCGGCGCTGGCCGAACTGCTGCGCTTCGTCGCCGAGCAGCCGCTGCTGGCGAAGGCGCTGCTGATCGAGGTCCGCAGCGCCCGCGGCCAGGCATGGGCCAAGCACCAGCAGGTGATCGAGCGCTTCGTCGCCGCGATCGACAGCGCCCGCGCCGAGCCGGGGGCCACACCCTCGGCCTCGCCGATGACCGCCGGCTTCATGGCCGGCGCGATCGAGGAATCGATCGCCCTGGAGATCGGCGCCGGCCGCGCCGCCACGGTCGAGCGGCTCCTGCCCGACCTCGCCCACCTCGTCGTCCTCAACTTCTTCGGCGAGGACGAGGCCTGGCTGGAGCTGCGCTCGGCCGAGGTCGGCTGAGCGGCGCCCTCTACCCCTCGCGGGCGATCTCGGCCGCCTCTTCGCCGCCCAGGTACGGGGTCAGCGTGAACTCGACCAGGTCCGGCAGCAGCTCCTCGAGCTCGGCGGTCTTGCCGGCGATGATCCGCCGCGAGATCAGCGACATCATGCCGCCGACCAGGGCCTCCTCGGTGGTCGGCGAGAGGCGGGCGAGGACTTCCGGCGAGCGGCCCTGACGGCCGCTCTGGAAGTAGGGGACGAAGCTGCGGATCGCGGCGTCGTAGCGCTCGACCACGACCGGGCCGGCGACCAGGGCCTCGACCATGCAGAGGCGGGCGAGGTTGGGCTCGGCGGCGAGGAAGCCCAGCATCGCCGCGATCCCGGCCTTGACCGCGCGCGGCCAGTCGTCCTCCTGCCCCTCGAAGGCGGCGCCGACCCGTTCGCGCAGTTCCTCCATCACCGTGTCGTAGGCGGCGACGAAGCACTCGTCCTTGCTGGAGAAGTGCTCGTAGAAGGTGCGGCGCGAGACCGCCGCGTGGCGGGTGATGTGGGCGATCGTCGTCCCCGAGTAGCCCGTTTCGGCGATCGCCTCGGCGAGGCCGGCGATCAGCCGCTCGCGCTGGTTGTGGGCGACGAACTCGCGCGGCAGGCCGTGCCGTCCCGGCGGCAGCCGGGCCAGCTCGGGCGGATAGGCAGCATCGGGCTCGACCGGCGTATCGGTGGGTTCGGCGGCCACGGGGCGACGATAACGGTCGGGCGGATTTGAGCTTCGATTCAGCTCCTCGAGGGCCGCTTCGACCCCCAGATACGGCATCACCGCCGCCGACATCAGCTGCGGGACCAGCGCCGGCAGCGAGTCGGTATCGCCGCGCACGACCTTGGCGTAGACCTGCCCGTAGGCCGAGCCGGCGAGCGCCTCGGCGGTGGTGTGGGGGACCGATTCGGGGTCTTCCATCTCCTTGCGGCCGGCGTCGATCAGCGAGGCGATCACCCGCATCGTCATGTCGCGGCGGGCGCGGGCGGCGTCGCCGGCGGCCAGCACCTCGACCGCGAAGCAGGCGCGGCTGGGGTCCCGGCAGAGCGCGCCGACCACCTCGTGGGCGACCGCGCGCAGGCGGTCGGGCCAGTCGCGCTCGCTCTCGTAGGCGTGCATCAGCGAGGCCATGCACTCCTCGTTCATCTCCTGCCAGGCACTGAGGAAGCAGTCGTACTTGCCGCGGAAGTGACGGTCGAAGGCAGGGCGGTCGAGCCCGGCGCGGGCGACGACCATTTCGATCGACGTCTCCATATAGCCCCGCTCGGCGCCGACCTCGATCAGGGCCTCGATCAAACGCGCCCGCTCGGACGAGGCGGCGGCGCGGGTCTCGGTCTCCAGCACTAGGTCATGGGACCCCCGATCCCTGCCTTCGTCGACCTAGCCGGCGCTGGCCGGCTGCTCGGCGGCGGACCGCTTCGCGGCCTCGGCGCCCAGATAAGGGGTCAGCGAGAACTCGACCAGCTCCTGCAGCAACTCCTCGATCTGCTCCGCCTGGCCCATGATGATGCGCTGGTAGATGATCCAGAAGATGCCGCCGACGATCGTCTCCTCGAGCGTCGCCGGCAGGTCCTCGCCGTGCGGGGAGACCTTGCGGCCGAGGCGGAAGAGCGGCACGAAGGCCTGGATCGAGCTCTCGTAGCGCTCGACCGCGGCGGGGCCGGCGGAGAGCGCCTCGACGATGCAGGTGCGGGCCAGGGCCGGCTCGCTGGCGACGTAGTTGAGGAAGGCGGCGAGTCCGGCGTTGACGCGCTCGGGCCAGCTCTCAACCTTGGTGGCGGCGTCGACGACGCGGCGCAGGGCCTCCTTGACGGCGAACTCGGAGGCGGCGAGGAAGCAGTCCTCCTTGGAGGAGAAGTTTTCGTAGAAGGTGTTGCGGGCGATGCCGGCGCGGCGGACGATGTCGGCGACGGTGACGGCGCGATAGCCCTTCTCCACCGTCTCCTCCGCCAGGGCCGAGATGATCCGCGCCCGCTGGTGCTGAGCTATGAACTCCTTGGGGAGGGGATAGCGCCCGGGGGGCGGGCGCATCGTCGATGCGCGATCGGCCACGAACGCCAGAGTACCCTGATCAGAAGTGGATTCCAAGCTGGACGGACCAGCTGCATACCGTTAGAGTACCCTTGTCCAGACAAACGGTTCCCCTGATCGAAGTGAGGAGGGATCAGATGGGAAAGCGCGCCGAATCCGAGATCCGTGCAGGGAACGAGGGGGTCGGCGTTGCGGAGTCCCAGGACTTCGCCAGCGAACAAGCTCCCGCCGTAATGCTCGTGACTCCGCCGAAGCGCCAACTGATCCTGGAGGGAATGCTCGAGGCCGTCGGGGCGGAGGGCTACGAGCACACCTCGGTGCGGACGGTCCTGGCCCGCACCGGCGTCTACCGGCAGGCCTTCTACGACAACTTCGCCGACAAGGACGACTGCTACCTGCAGGCATACGACGCCGGTCTGGAGCGGGTCGAAGCGCTGCTGCTGGCGGCGGCGCGGGACGAGGAGAGCTGGACAGGGCGGCTGCGGGCCGGGCTCGGGGCGCTGCTGGACTTCTTGGACGCCGAGCCGGACACGAGCCGGGCGCTGCTGGTCGAGGTCCACGCCGCCGGCCCCGAGGCGCAGACGAAGCGGGCGGCGGCGATGGAGCGGATCGTCGCCTTCCTCGACCTCGCCCGCGAGCAGGAGATCGGCGACGAGTCGCCGCCGGCGATCGCCGGCGAGGGCATCGCCGCCGGGATCCAGGCGGTGATCCACTCGCGGCTCGCCACCGGCGGCGGCAGCTTCCGCGAGCTGCTGCCGGAGTTCATGTACTTCGCGGTTCTGCCCTACTTCGGCGGCGAGATCGCGGGCGCCGAGATGCAGGCCGCGAGCGGCTAGAGGCGCTCGAGGTTGTCGGCCTCGACGCCGCGGGTGACGCCGCGGAAGTCGAGCACCAGCGGCGCCGCCGCGACCACGCCGGCGTAGTCGATGCCGGGGTGGGCGGTGACGATCGCGGCGAGGTCGGTGCCGGTTAGGGCGGGGTCGAGGTCGACCGAGGCGAGGCCGAGGCCGGGCAGCTCGGCGACGTAGGGGTCGTGGTAGGAGACCTCGCCGCCGAGCTCCTGCAGGCGGGCGATGATCTTCAGCGCCGGCGACTCGCGGGTGTCGCCGATGCCGCCCTTGTAGCTGGCGCCGAGGACGAGGATGCGGGAGCCGCGGACCGGCTTGCCGGCGCCGTTGAGGGCGCGCTCGACGCGCTCGACGCAGAACGCCGGCTGCGCCTGGTTGACCTTGCCGGCGAGCTCGATGAACTCGGGGTAGAAGTCGTGCTGGCGCGCCTTGAAGGCGAGGTAGAAGGGGTCGACCGGGAGGCAGTGGCCGCCCATCCCGGGGCCGGGATCGAAGCGCATGAAGCCGAACGGCTTGCTCTCCGCCGCCTCGACCACCTCCCAGACGTCGATCCCGAGCCGGTCACAGAGCTGGGACAGCTCGTTGACGAGGGCGATGTTGACCGAGCGGAAGATGTTCTCCAGCAGCTTCGCCAGCTCCGCCGCCTCCGGCGTCGAGAGCACGATCACCTCGTCGCAGATCAGCTCGTAGAGGGAGCGGGCGCGGTCGGCGCTGGCGGCGCTGAGGCCGCCGACCAGCTTCGGCGTGGTGCGGATCGTGAAGTCGGTGCGGCCGGGGTCGATCCGCTCTGGCGAGAAGGCGAGGTGGAAGTCGGTGCCGGCGGCGAGGCCGCCGCGCTCGAGGATCGGCCGCAGCCGCTCGCGGGTGGTGCCGGGGTAGGTGGTCGACTCGAGCACGACCAGCTGGCCGGCGCGCAGCACCGAGGCGATCGCCTCGGTCGCTTCCAGCAGGTAGGTGAGGTCGGGCTCGCGGGAGCTGCTGAGCGGCGTCGGCACGCAGACGACCACCGCTTCGCAGGCGCCCAGCTCGGCGTAGTCGGAGGTCGTCTGCAGGCGACCTCCGAGCGCCGCCAGGACCGCGTCGGGGACGTCCTCGACGTAGCTGCGGCCGGCCGCGAGGGACTCGACCTTGGACCGGTCGAGGTCGAGGCCGACGACCTCCTGGCCGGCCTCGGCGAAGGCGACGGCGAGGGGGAGGCCGACGTAGCCGAGCCCGACTATCCCGATCTTCATCGGCGGGAGTCTACGGTTGGACAGGCGGCTCCGGCTGCCTTACGCTGGATCGGATGGATTCGCCACCGGTACCGGATCCAGAGCCTCGAACGGGCGCGGGCCAGGGGCTGCCCCGAGCCTACGCGGTCCGCTCCGAGCGCGAGCGGCTGCTGGAGGCGATGGTGCGGGTGGCGGCGGCGAGGGGCTATCAGGCGACCACCGTCGGCGACGTCGCCGCGGCGGCGGAAATCCCGGTCGAGACCTTCGACGCGATGTTCGGCGGCAAGGAGGCCTGCTTCCTCGAGGCCTACGACGCCATCATCGACGTCCTCGTCGCCCACGTCTCGAGCGCCTTCGAGAGCGCCGCCGACGCGCGCTGGCAGGACCGCATCGTCGCCGCCCTGCGCGCCCTGGTCGACCTGCTGGCGACCGAGCACGACATCGCCCGGATGGCGATGGTCGAGGTGACGACGGTCGGCGAGGAGGCGCGGATCCGCTACCGCGAGGCGCTCGAGCGCTTCACGCCGCTGCTCGAGGAGGGCCGCACCGTCTCCGCCCAGGGCGACGAGCTGCCGGCCGACACCGCCCGCTTCGCGGTCGGCGGCGTCACCTCGATGATCTTCGACGAGGTCCGCGCCGGGCGCGGGCCGGAGCTGCGCCGGGTGCTGCCGGACCTCGTCTTCGCCGTGCTGATGCCCTACATCGGGCCGGAAGCGGCGGAGGACGAAATGCGCCGGGTCGGCCGCGAGGGCTGAGTCGGCACTCAGACGCCGGCGCCGTGGCGGCCCTCGCCGCCGGCGAAGCGGGCGGCGCCCCGGGCGGCGACGTCGAGCACCTCGCGGCCGAGCCGGTGCTCGAGGGCGATCCCGTCGGCGAGCGGCAGGCCGAAGCCCTCGAGCGCGGCGCGGCGGTCGGCGAGCATCGTCTCCTGCGGGAAGGCAGCGAGCCGCTCGGCCCACTCCAGCGCCAGCTCGAGGTGGCCGTAGGGCGGCGCGATCGCGTTGACGAGGCCGATCCGGTGCGCCTCCTCGGCGTCGACGGGGCGGCCGCTGAGGATCAGCTCGAGGCCGCGGCCGAGACCGACGATCCGCGGCAGTCGCTGGGTGCCGCCGTCGACCAGCGGCACCCCCCAGCGGCGCTCGAAGCAGCCGAAGGTGGAGCCGGGGGTGGCGATCCGCAGGTCGCACCAGAGCGCCAGCTCGAGCCCGCCGGCCAGGCACCAGCCGTCGATCGCGGCGATCGCCGGCTTCGCGGGGGCGAGCCGGGTGAAGCCCTCGGGGCCCCCCTCGGCGTCGACGTCGAGGTCCATCGCCTTGAGGTCGGCGCCGGCGCAGAAGGCCTCGCCGCCGGCGCCGGTGAGGACGAGGACGCGGGCGGCGGCGTCGGCCTCGAAGTCGTCGAAGCCCTGGCGCAGCGCCGCGGCGGTCGCGGCGTCGACCGCGTTGCGGCGGGCGGGGCGGTCGATCGTCAGCACGGCGGCGGCCCCGCGGCGCTCGTAGCGAACCTCCTCGCTCATCGGCGCATCCTCCCACAGCAGGTAGGAGCGGGCGGGCTAGTCGCAGTGAGCGATCACGGGGTTCGCCTGCGACGCCCGGCTCCCGAAACGGCGCCCCGGTCGCGGCCCGAGGAGGGCAGGTCCCCTCAGGCAGGACCACGCTAGGCGGCGGGTCGGACGAGAGGGGAGAGATTCCCTCCGCGAAGACTTACTGTGGCCATGGCCACAGTAAGAGTCCAGCCTTGGTCAGGGGCGGCGTGGGAGCTGGCGCGGCGGCAGCACGGCGTCGTGACCCGGGCGCAATTGGCGGGGATCGGTATGGGGCCGGAGGCGATCCGGCAGCGGCTGGCGAACGGGCGGCTGCACAAGCTGATGCCGGGCGTCTACGCGGTGGGGCGGCCGGAAATCGGTGCCCGCGGCCGCTGGATGGCGGCGGTCCTCGCCTGCGGGCCGCAGGCGCTGCTCAGCCATCGCAGCGCCGCGGCGCTCTGGGGCATCCAGCGCGAGGCGCCCGGGCGGCCCGAAGTCGTCGTGCCAGCCGACTTGCCCAGGCGCCGCCCCGGCATCCGTGTCTACCGGCACCGTGACCACGAGGCACCGGGGAAGCGCAGCGTCGCCAGCATCCCCGTCACCCACCCGATCGCGACCCTGGTCGACCTCGCCGCCGGTATCCCGACGGGCCAACTGGAAGCGGCGATCAACGAGGCGGACCATCTCGACCTGGTGGATCCCGAGCAGCTGCTCGCAGCGCTCGACTCCCTGCCTCGACGTGCCGGCGTCAGCCGGATCCAGGCGCTGCTCGAAGCCTCCACCGAGTCGCTCACCTCCACCGAGCTGGAGCGACGCTTCCTGCCGCTGGTGCGGGCGGTCGGCCTGCCGCTCCCCCAAACCCAGGTCTGGCACGACGGGCATCGGGTCGACTTCTTCTGGCCGAACCTCGGCCTGATCGTCGAGACCGACAGCCTGCGGTACCACCGCACCTCCTTCAAGCAGGCGGCGGACAAGCGCCGCGACAACGCCCACGCCGGCTCCGGGCTGACCACGCTGCGATTCAGCGACGGTCAGATTCGCCATGAACCGGCCTACGTGCGCCAGACGCTCGCCAGAACGGCCCGCGCGCTCGCGACAAGGGCGCGGCACCGCGATGACTGAACGATTACTGGGGCTATGGGCCCAGTAATCGTTCACGCGGCGGGCGCGGCGGCGTGAGAGGGCACGAAAAAACAACCGGGGGTGGTACTCGTCGCCTGCCTTGCGCGTAGCCTTCGCGCTTAGAAGCTCGTCGCACCACCTTCGAGACCGCCTTCCCGCTTGGCTTCCGCGGGGTCCGGCCTCTCCCGGTTGCAGGAGCGAACCTAGCGCCGGGTTCGGGCCGGGCGCAAGGGGGTGCGTTGTGACGATTCCGCAAAATCCGGGTTAAAGGAGGGCGAACGGAGGGGCTGGCGCCCGTCCGCGGACCGCTGTACGTTCTGCCTTGGGATGAACGAGGCGAGCGAAGCTTCGGCGCGGCGGGCGCGGCGCAATGTGGTCCTGACCGC
Source organism: uncultured Conexibacteraceae bacterium (assembly GCA_964540905.1). Classification (GTDB taxonomy): domain Bacteria; phylum Actinomycetota; class Thermoleophilia; order Solirubrobacterales; family 70-9; genus VAYN01. The sequence continues at coordinate 20,875 of CAZIOS010000027.1, forward strand.
CGCGATCGCCGGCCTCGGCGGGCTGCTGTTCGGCTACGACACCGGGATCATCGCCGGCGCCCTGCTCTTCATCAAGGTCGACTTCGGGCTCGGCAGCTTCGCCCAGGGACTGGTCGTCGCCGCGGTCCCGATCGGGGCGATCGGCGGCGCCGCCTACGCCGGGCCGGCCGCCGACAAGTACGGTCGGCGGCTGATGATCCTGCTCGCCGCCGGGATCTTCATCGTCGGCGCCCTGGTCAGCTCCGCCGCCCCCGACCTCGGCGTCCTGGTCGGCGCCCGGGTCGTGATCGGCGTCGCGATCGGCCTCGCCTCCGCCGCGGCGCCGGTCTACATCTCCGAGGTGGCGCCGCCGGAGAGCCGCGGGCGGCTGGTCAGCTTCTTCCAGCTGGCGGTGACGATCGGCATCCTCGTCGCCTACCTGGTCAGCCTCGCCTTCAACGGGATCGAAGGCTGGCGCTGGATGCTCGGGCTCGGCTGCGTGCCGGCGCTGGCGCTCGGCTTCGGGATGCTGCGGATGCCGCAGAGCCCGCGCTGGCTGGTGATGAGCGGCGACGACTTCGCGGCGCGGGCGACGCTGGCGAAGATCCGGGTCGACGACCCCGACACGATCGACCGCGAGCTGGAGGAGATCAAGGAGAGCATCGACGAGAAGCCGGGCAGCTGGAGCGACCTGCTGCAGCCGGTGGTGAAAGCGGCGCTGGTGGTCGGGGTCGGGCTGGCGATCCTGCAGCAGGTGACCGGGATCAACACGGTCATCTACTACGCGCCGACGATCGTCGAATTCACCGGCGTCAACTCCTCCGCCGGCTCGATCCTGGCCGCGGTCGGGGTCGGCGTGATCAACGTCGGCATGACCCTGCTGGCGCTGCGGCTGCTCGACCGGGCAGGGCGGCGGACGCTGCTGATGATCGGCGTCTCCGGGATGTCGATCTCGCTCTTCGCGCTCGGCGCCGCCTTCAAGATCGAAGGCGGCGGCAGCACCGTCGGCTCGGTGGTCGCGATCGTCAGCCTGATGGCCTACGTCGCCTCCTTCGCGATCAGCCTCGGGCCGATCTTCTGGCTGCTCAACGCCGAGATCTACCCGCTGGCGGTGCGCAGCAAGGCGGCCGGGCTGGGGACGATGGCGAACTGGACCTTCAACTTCATCGTCTCGCTGACCTTCCTGCTGTTGATCGAAGTGGCCGGGCGCAGCGGCGCCTTCTGGATCTACGGCGGCATCGGCCTCTTCACCCTCGGCTTCTGCTGGAAGCTGGTGCCGGAGACCAAAGGCAAGCACCTCGAGGACATCCAGGCCTACTTCGAGGCCCGGGTCGAGCGCCGCAAAGCGTCGGCATAGTTACCCTGCGCCGATGCGGATCGACGCGATCATCGCCGCCAAGCGGCCGACCTTCTCGGTCGAGTTCTCCCCGCCCAAGAGCGCGGAGGCGACCGAGCAGCTCTACGCGACGGCGCGCGAGCTGGCCCAGCTCGGGCTCGACTTCGGCTCGGTCACCTACGGCGCCGGCGGCTCGACCCGCGACGGCACGGTCGAGATCACGCGGGCGCTGAAGGACGAGGTCGGACTGGAGACGATGGCCCACCTCAGCTGCGTCGGCGAGACCACCGCAGGGCTGGCGAGCACCCTGGACCGGATCGAGGCGGCCGGGATCGAGAACGTCTTCGCCCTGCGCGGCGACCCGCCCCGCGGTAAGGAGGACTTCGTCCAGCCCGAGGGCGGGCTCGGCAGCGCCGCCGAACTGGCCGCCTTCATCGCCGCCGGCTGGGACTTCGCGATCGGCGGCGCCTGCTTTCCGGAGGTGCATCCGGAGGCGCCCGACCTCGAGACCGACCTCGCCTACCTGAAGATCAAGGTCGACTCCGGCGCCGGCTTCCTGATCACCCAGCTCTTCTTCGACAACCAGGTCTACTTCGATTTCGTGCGGGCGGCACGGCGGCGCGGGATCGAGGTGCCGATCCTGGCCGGGGTGATCCCGGTCGCCAGCTTCGCCCAGACGCGGCGGATCTGCGAGCTCTGCGACGCCAGCATCCCGGCGCCGCTGGAAGCCGCCTTCGAGGCGGCCGGCGGCGACGCCGAGCGCGAGTTCGAGCTGGGGGTGGCCTTCGCCGCCCAGCAGTGCGCGGAGCTGCTGATCGCCGGCGCTCCCGGCATCCACTTCTACGCGCTGAACAAGGCGCCGGCGACGCGGGCGGTGCTCAGCGCCCTGCACGCGTCGCGGCCCTGGGAGCGGGTGCGCGGCGACGCCGGCACCCTCGCCGGCGAGCAAACGTGAGCTCCAAGCGCCAGCGGCTGATCGTCGGCTACTCGGTCGCCGCGGTGGTGGCGGTGGCGATCGCCGTCGCCGTGGTCCTGGTCGTCAGCGGTGGCGGCAGCGGCCAGCAGGGCGAAGCCCACATCAACCTCAACCTCTCCTACGGCTGATCCAGTACTCGCCCGCTCTCCCCGAAGCCGGGCGGCTGGCGCTGAAGGGCGTCTACGACACGATGTACGGGGCGAGCCTGCTGTCCCTACAGGGGCGCGATCACGCTCGACGCGATCCGCGACTTCGGCAAGGCGACCTGGGGCAGGTACGGCGGCGAGCCGGTGCGGGCCTTCGTCTTCACCGGGCCGACGCCGGCCGAACCGGCGGAGTAGCCGCGGCGCCGGCGGGCGGCTACGACGCCCGGTAGACGGGGAAGAAGCCGGTGGCCTCGCGGCCGGCGCTGAGGCGCTCGTAGGCCTCACGATCGCAGACGATCTCGGAGCTGCGCCAGCCGAGCTGGCGGTTGGCGAAGCCGCGCTTGAACTCCTCGAGGGCGTCGCCGGGGCGGATGCCGCCGCCGAGGTTGAGCGGCAGCCCAAGCTCGGCGGCGAGCTCGGTCAGGCGGGCGACGACGTTCTTCATCGGCGAGTCGGCGAGGTGGGAGTCGGCGCTGCCGCTGAGGTAGTAGTGGAGGAAGCCGTCGCTGACGACGGCGATCGAGGCGGCGGCCAGCTCTCCCCGCGGGTCGAGCGCCAGCGCCAGCCAGGTGCGCTCGACCGCCAGCACCCGTCCGAAGTAGGCGGCGCCGAAGAAGTAGTGGGCGGCGGCCTCGGTGCGGCGCATCGTCTGCTCGTAGACGTCGCGGAAGCCGTCGCGCTGCTCGGCGCTGGTCTCGGGCCCGGGGACGAGCCGCAGCTCGTAGCCAGCCTCGAGGTTACGGCGGACCTGGCGGCGGTCGCTGGGACGGCTCTTCGGCGCCAGCGCCGGGTCGGCGATCTGGACCAGGTTGCGCTCGCTGGCCCCGGCCAGCGGCACCAGGTCGAGGCGGTGGCGGATGAAGGCGCTGACCAAGCCGGTGGCCGAGAAGTCGATCTTCCGGGGATCGGGGGCGAAGGGGATCGGGGGCATATCCGCCTGAGCAACAGCGGGGAGGCTCCGCCGGACATGCCCCCGATCCCCTTCGCTCTCGGCCAGGCCCGGGTAGCCGTAGGGGGAGATCGCGTCGCGCTCGCCGGTCCCCGGGATCGAGCGCACGATCAGCGGCGCCAGCAGCTCGCCGGCGGCGAGCTCGATCCGCAGCGTGTGGGTAGCGCCCTCGGCCTCGAGGAAGGGACGGGAGCGGAAGAAGTCGTCAGCGGCGGCGGCGCTGCCGCCGTCCTCGATCAACTCGGCCGTGGCGGCCGGCGCGTTCACCCGAGCAGGTCCGCGGCGGCGGCGCGGAACTCGTCGGGCAACACGCCCCAGACCTCGCAGTCGTCGGGCGCGGCGCCCTCGCGGGCGAGGTGGGCGCGCATCGTCCCCTCGTGCACCCAGCCGAGGCTGGTCACCGTCTTCTTCGCGACCTCGTTGCGGGCGGGGATGCGGCCGTAGACGCGGTGGGCGCCGTACTCGTCGAAGGCCTTGGCGATCGTCAGCGCCTCGGCGCGGCGGCCGACCCCCTTGCCGCGGACGTCGTCGCCGATCAGCGCCCCCAGCTCCGGCGCGGTCTGGCGGAAGAGGCCGTAGAGGGCGGTGAAGCCGACCGGCTCCTCGTAGCCCTCGACGACGATCGCGAACTTGCGGTCCTCGCCGGAGTCGTCCATCGCCCGCCGCGTCCAGGCCTCGGCCTGCTCGGGCGAGAAGCCCTGGCGCTGCTCCATCAGCGTCCTCGTCGCCTCCGGGTTGTTGAACCAGCGGTGCACGGCGGCGGCGTCGTCGGGCTCGAAGGGGCGCAGGCTGACCTCGGGGCGCTCGCTCACGGCGCAAACCCTACGTCCTCGCCGGCGGCTCAGTCGGGGGCGAGGCCGTGGCCGCTGAGGACGAGCCAGGCGGTCCGCAGCAGGATGCGGAGGTCGAGGGCGGCGCTGCGGTGCTCGACGTACCAGAGGTCGAACTCGATCCGCTCATCCCAGGTGATGCCGGCGCGGCCCTGCACCTGGGCCCAGCCGGTCACTCCCGGCAGCACCTGGTGGCGGCGGTGCTGGCGCTCGCCGTAGCCCTCGACCTGGGCGGGGATGGTCGGGCGCGGGCCGACGATCGCCATCTCGCCGCGGAGGACGTTGACCAGGTTGGGGACCTCGTCGAGCGAGGTGCGGCGCAGGAAGCGGCCGGCGGCGGTGACGCGGGGGTCGTCGCGGCCGACGACCGTCCCCACCCCGACCGGGTCGGAGCCGACCACCATCGTCCGCAGCTTCAGCATCTCGAACTCGGCGCCGTCGCGGCCGACCCGGCGCTGGCGGTAGAGAACCGGGCCGCGGCCGCCGAGCTTGATTGCGATCGCCGCGACCAGCAGGAACGGCGAGAGCACGACCAGGGCGACGGCGGCGATCAGGACGTCGACGGAGCGGGGCATCAGCGGGTGCCCTCCGCCTTCTGCCAGCGGCCGGGGGCGCCGTGGCGGGCGCGGTCCCAGAGGCCGGCGGCGATCGAGGCGGTCGTCATCGCGTAGTAGCGAGCGACCCGCAGCGGCGCCAGCGGCAGCCAGCGCCCGAGCAGCGCCGCCGCCACCAGCAGCAGCTGGGCGGCGAGGGTGACGGTGTAGACCCAGCCTCGGCCGAGCAGGGCGAGGTTGGCGAGGAAGACGGCGAGGTGGAGGAAGGGGCTGAGGTAGCGCAGCAGCCGGTGCGAGGCGAGCTCGAAGGCGTACAGCGGCGGGTAGCCGCCAGGGGCGAGCATCCCTTCGCCGACGACGATGTCCCAGAGGCCGACCATCATCCGCCGTTTGCGGGCGAACTCGCCCTCCAGGGTCGGCACCATCTTCTCCTGCGCCCGCGCCGCCGGCGCGTAGAGCGAGCGCAGGCCGCGCTTGGCCAGCAGGAAGGGGAAGCTGAGGTCGTGGCTGCCGGCGGGGCGCAGGGGGACGTAGGCGTCGCGGCGGACCGCGTAGATGGCGCCGTTGCCGGCGGTGACCCCGGCCAGCGCCGACTCGCGCTCGCGCAGCGCCATCTCGTAGCGCCAGTAGGCGCCCTCGAGGTTGCCGCCGCCGGCGTCGAGGAAGCGGACCTGGCCGCAGACGTAGCCGACGGCGGGGTCGGCGAAGGGGGCAACGAGGCGGCGCAGGGCATCGGGCGCCCACTCGCTGTTGGCGTCGGAGCAGGCCAGCAGCTCACCGCTGGCGCGCTCGGCGGCGGCGTTGAGGGCGGCGACCTTGCCGCCGGGCGGCAGCTCCAGCACCAGGTCGGCGCCGGCGGCGCGGGCGCGCTCGGCGGTGGCGTCGGCGCAGCCGTCGGCGGCGACGATCACCTGCAGCAGCTGCCGCGGGTAGTCGAGCGCGAGCGAGTTGGCGACCTTGGCCGCGATCACCTCCTCCTCGTCGTAGGCGGGGACGATCAGGGAGACGGGCGGCAGCGCATCTTCCGCGGAGACCGCCAGCTCGACAAGCTGGCGCTCTCCCGGTCTTCGCGGCCGCACCAGCGCCCAGAGCAGCAGCGGGTAGCCGAGGTGGGTGTAGACGATCAGCCCGGCGCAGACCCAGAAGACGATCGCGATCGCGGTCACCCCCGCGCCTCCAGCAGCTCGCGGTAGAGATCGAGGGTGAGGCGGGCGGCCTCGTCCCAGGAGAAGGGGCCGGCGGCGGCGCGGCGGGCGGCGGCGGCGAGCTCGGCGCGAGCGCCCTTCTCCTCGACCAGTTCGCTCAGCGCCGCCGCCAGGGCCGGGATGTCGCCGGGCGCGACCAGCCGCGCGGCGCCCGCCGCGGCGACCTCGGGGAAGCCGCCGACCGCGCTCAGCAGCAGCGGCTTGCCGAAGGCGAGGCCGGTGTAGAGGACGCCGGAGTGCTCGGCGTCGAGATAGGGGAGGACGACGAGGTCGGCGCGGCGGAAGATCGCCGGGATCTCGGCCTCCTCGACGAAGCGGGTGACGAAGCGGACGCGGCCGTCGGCCGCGGCGGCCAGCTCCCGCAGCGGCCCCACCTCCATCCGCGGGTTGCCGACGATCCAGAGCTCGGCGCCGCGCACCTTGCGGAAGGCCTCGAGCAGGCTCTCGATCCCCTTGTAGGGGCGCAGCAGGCCGAAGGAGAGGACGACCGGGCCCTCGGCCCCCTGCAGCTCCGCCGGCAGCGGCTTCTCCTCCGGCAGCTGGGTCAGGTAGTCGAAGGCGCCGTGGGGGATCACCCGCACCCGGTCGGGGTCGAGGCCGACCTCGTCGCGGAGGCGGGCGGCGCCGTGCTCGGAATGGGCGACGACCGCATCCATGCGGCTGAAGACGCGGCGGGCGGCGGCGGCCTGGCGGCGGCTCGGATCGGGGGGCAGGATGTAGTGGGCGGTCAGCAGCCGCGGCCGCCGCGGCGGCAGCAGGCGCGAGTCGAGCGCCGGCACGGTCAGCCACTGGTAGTGGACGACGTCGGCGTCGAGCTCGCGGCGCAGCCGCAGCATGTCCGGCAGGTGCTCGGCGAGCTTGAAGGGAAGGCGGGCCGGCGCCTGCAGGCCGCGGCCGGCGGTGCGGCGGTAGAAGCACTCGCGCACCCGGTAGCCCTCGGCCGGCGGCACCTCGCCGTAGAGGAAGCGGGTGGTCAGCAGCTCGACCTCGGCGCCGCCACGGGCCAGCGCCGCCGCCAGGGCGCGGTCGTAGGGCGGCGTGAAGGCCGAGGGGTCGACGAGCTGCACTCGCATCGAGCAGCGGATTATCGTGACCCGCTTGGCGCCCACGCTCTCTTACTGCATCGTCAACACCGAAGGCCGCGAGCATCTGCTCGCCTGCCTGGCGGCGATCGAGCGCACCCACCCGGCCGGGGTGCGGCGCGAGCTGCTGGTTCTCGACAACGCCTCCGAGGACGGCTCGGCCGACGCGGTGCGGGCGCTCGGGGGCGAAATCGAGCTGATCGAGCGCCAGCGGCGGGTCGGCAAGGCGGAGAACGACTCGACCCTGATGGAGCGCTCGCGCGGCCGCTACTGCCTGCTGCTGAACGAGGACTCCGAGCTGCGCCCCGGCGCCGCGGCGGCGCTGCTGGCGGCGCTCGAGGCCGACCCCAAAGCGGCGGCGGCGGGGCCGCAGCTGCTCGACTCCGGCGGGCGCCCGGTGCCCTGCGCCTGGCGCTTCCCCGGCGTCGGCGCGGCGCTGGCCGGGGCGCTCTTCCTGCACCGCTGGCTGACCGTGCAGAGCCGCGGCGCGGCGACGCGGCAGGTCGACTGGGCGCAGTCGAGCGCGCTGCTGGTGCGGCGCCAGGCGGCGGCCGCGGTCGGCTACATGGACCCCGAGTTCTTCGTCTACTACGACGAGTGCGACTTCGCCAAGCGCCTGCACGACGCCGGCTGGCACTCGCTCTTCGTCCCCGCGGCGGCGGCGGTGCACCACGACCAGCTCTCGACCGACCTCGCCGCCGGGCTACCGCGGATCGTCGAATTCCACCGCAACCGCGACCTCTACATGCGCCGCCACCACTCGCGGGCGGCGGCGCTCACCGTCCGTGGGCTGACCGCCTGGGCCTACGCGCTGCGGGCGCTCGCCGCCGCCGTCATCCCCGGCCAGCCCGCCGCCGTCTACCGCGCCCACGCCCGCCAGGCGCTGTTCCCCGGGCGCGGCGAGAGCCTCCACGACCGCGCCGATCGACGTCAGGGGGCGGCGTCTTCGTCGCGCAGCTCGGCCTCGTAGGCCTCGGGGACGCTGCCGGCGACGGCGGCCGGCTGGGCCCGCAGCGCCGCCAGCTCGGCCAGCAGCTGGCCGGGGTCGCGGAGGCGGGCGAGCCAGGCGCGCTCGGCGACGGTGAAGAAGCCGCCGGCGAGGAGGACGAACGGGTAGGCGGCGACCAGCAGGACGCGGCCGAGCAGGCCGGCGGCGCCGGCGGTCGGCAGCGCCAGCTCGCCGACCCCGACCAGGGCCGCGGCGGCGAGCACGATCCGCGCCAGCCGTCCCCACTCGTAGGGGACCGGGAACAGCCGCTGGGTGAAGACGTACATCAGCGCCAGCACCACCAGGTAGGAAGCGACGAGGGCGAGGGCGGCGCCGACGATCCCCAGCGGCGGCACCAGGATCAGGTTGAGGACGACGTTGGCGACCAGCGCCGCCAGGGTGGCGGGGAAGTTGAACTCGGTGCGGCCGGTTCTGCCGAGGATCACGACCAGCACCAGGTAGAGGGCGTAGAGGGTGACCGCGGTGGCGATCAGGCCGATCGCCTTGTAGGAGCCGAAGAATTCAGGCGCGGCGAGCGCCCGCACGATCCAGCGCGAGAGCAGCCACATGCCGGTGACGACGAAGGCGCAGGCGGCGACGAAGAGGGTGACGACCGCGGCGTAGACGCGGCGCGCCTCGTCGTCGTCGCGAATCGAGTAGGCGAGCGGCGGCCAGGCGAGCTGGAAGCCGCGGACGAGGACGTTGATCCCCTGCGCGAACTTGACCGCCAGCGAGTAGAGGCCGGCGGCAGCGAGGCCGGCGGTGGCGGTGCCGGCGGAGCGGACGATGATGATCCGGTCGACGAAGTTGAGCAGGTAGAGCGAGGCCTCGGCCGGCATCGTCGGCAGGCCGAAGCGGAAGAGGCGGCGCAGCAGCGCCCGGTCGAAGCGCAGCGAGAGGCTGCGCCACTGCATCGCGATCAGGACGAGGACGGTCGCGGCGCCGGCTCCGTAGCTGCCGAGCAGCAGGCCGCGGGCGCCCTCGCCGGCGCCGACGACGAGGACGACGGTCAGCGCGATCGTGCCGATGACGTTGAGGAGGGTGGTGACGAAGTAGGCGCGGGCGCGCTCCTCGAGGCGGAACAGCGTCAGCAGGAATTCGGACATCGTCAGCACCCAGAGGCCGGCGATCGAGATTCGCGCCAGGCCGGCGGCGGGTTCCTTGAGCAGCAGTTCGGAGATCGGCTTCGCGAACGGCAGCGCGATCAGGGCCGCGAGCGTCGAGAGCCAGAAGAGCGCCGCGAAGGAGCTGGAGACGACGCGGCGCGGCTCCTCGTCGTCGCTGTAGTAGAAGCGCAGCACAGCCTCGATCAGGCCGAAGCGGACGACGATGCTGGCCGAGACGACCGCAGCGAAGAGGATCTCGGCGGCGCCGTAGTCTTCCTTCGTCAGGTGCCGCGTGTAGAGCGGCAGCAGCGCGACCGCGATGACCTTCGAGAGGATGCTCGCCGCCGTGTAGGCGGCACCGGTCGTCGCGAGGCGGCGGAGGTATCCCGACACGAGGCTGAGCCTACGGCGCGTCGCGGATCGCGGGGGCGGCCGCGAGCGAGGCGCCGACGGCGAGCAGGACCCAGGCGATCGGGTCCTCGAAGAAGCCGGCGTAGGCCATCGTGTGGACCAGCAGGGCGACGAAGGCGGCGAGTACCGCCGGGCGGGCTGCGGGTGGTGCGGAGGGGGGGTCCTGCGGGCGGGGCAAACTGGCTCCGTTCTCGGACCCCCCCTCCGCACCACCCCCCGGCGAGCCCAGGATGCCCGTAGCCATCGTCCAGAGCGCAACCGC
>CAZIOS010000028.1:0-28357 GCA_964540905.1 uncultured Conexibacteraceae bacterium
CCGGAGATCAAGTCGGCGATCAAGGCCTACTGGGCGCCGGGCCTCTTCTTCGAGGAGCTCGACCTCGCCTACATGGGGGTGATCGACGGCCACGACGTGGGGGCGCTGCGCGAGGCGCTGAAGGAGGCCTTCGCCGCCGAGCGCCCGGTCGTCGTCCACATCCACACCGTCAAGGGCAAGGGCTTCGCCCCGGCCGAAGAGGGCGGCCTCGAGTCGATGGAGAAATGGCACGCGGCGAAGCCGAACTCGATCGTCAACGGCAAGCCGGCGCCGAAGCCGGTGCCGGTGACCGAAACCGACTCGCCGGAGGGGATCGAGCGACTCGAGCGCCCGCCGGCCGCCGGGGCGCCGCCGCAGTACACCCAGGTCTTCGCCGAGGCGATCGTCGCCGAGGCCGAGCGCGACGAGCGGGTGATCGGGATCACCGCGGCGATGGCGGGGGGGACCGGGCTGCAGAAGCTCGCCGACGAGCGCCCCGAGCAGTACTACGACGTCGGCATCGCCGAGCAGAACGCGGTCCTGCTCGCCTCGGGGCTGGCGCTGCAGGGGGCAAAGCCGGTCTGCGCGATCTACTCGACCTTCCTCCAGCGCGCCTACGACCAGATCATCCACGACGTCTGCCTGCAGCAGCTCGACGTCACCTTCGCGATGGACCGGGCCGGCCTGGTCGGCGACGACGGCCCCACCCACCACGGCGCCTTCGACGTCTCCTACTTCCTGCCGATCCCCAACGTCGTCGTGATGGCGCCGCGCGACGAGGCGATGCTGGTCCACATGCTGCACACGGCGATCGCCCATCAGGGCCCGGCCGCGCTGCGCTACCCGCGCGGCGAGGCCGCGGGGGCGGCGCTGCCGGCGCAGCCGGAGCTGCTGCCGATCGGCCGCGGCGAGATCCTCGTGGAGGGCGAGCGGGTGGCGCTGCTCGGCTACGGCTACGGCGTCACCGTCGCCCGCGAGGCGGCGGCGATCCTCGCCGGCCACGGCCTCGAGCCGACCGTCGCCGACGCCCGCTTCGCGAAGCCGCTCGACGCCGAGCTGGTGGCGCGGCTGGCCCGCGAGCACGACCTGGTGGTGACGATCGAGGAGAACGTGCTGCCCGGCGGCTTCGGCTCGGCGGTGCTCGATCACCTCGAGGACGCCTTCGCCGCGGGGCCGGGGGAGCGGGCTCGGGTGCTGCGGATCGGCCTGCCCGACCGCTACGTCACCCACGGCAAGCCGGGGCTGCTGCGGGCCGAGGTGGGGCTCAGCGGCGAGTCGGTGGCGGAGCGGGTGCTGGCCGCGATGCCCTCGGCGCAGCCGCTTCTGAGATAACGAATTTTGACGATTGATTCAATCGGCGCAATCGAATAGCCTGCGCCAGTCCCTCCGGTGATGGCAGGAGTCGTCAGGCCGTTGGCCTCGCTTCTGGGGACCACCACAGGGAGGAGGGATGCGTATCTCTATGTGGCTCGTTCGGGGGAACGGGCTTATCGTGACCGGCCGCCCAGCGCGGCCGGTCACGCGAGGCGCCGACGGCCGCCCCGGGCCGGGGCTATGGTGAGCGCGTGGCGAGCACCCAGGCAGAGAAGGCGGCGCGCTTCCGGAAGCTGCACGAGGCGAGCCGTTCCTGATCCCGAATCCCTGGGACCCGGGCTCGGCCCGGGTGCTGGAGCGCCTCGGCTTCGAGGCGCTGGCGACCAGCAGCTCGGCCCTCGCCTTCACCTTCGGCAAGCTCGACGGCGGGGCGCCGCCGCAGCGGGTCTTCGACCATGCCCGCGCCCTCAGCCTGGCGACCGAGCTGCCGGTCTCGGTCGACCTCGAGAACGGCTACGGGCCCGAGCCCGAGGATGCGGCGCGGGCGATCGAGCGGACGGCCGCGGCCGGCGCCGTCGGCGGCTCGATCGAGGACTACGACCCCGAGCTGGGGATCTACGACGTCGGTCGCGCCGCCGAGCGGGTCGCCGCCGCGGCCGAGGCCGCCGCGGCGCTCGATTTTCCCTTCACGCTCACCGCCCGGGCCGAGAACCAGATCCGCGGCAATCCCGACCTCGACGACACGATCGCCCGCCTGCGCGCCTACGAGGAGGTGGGCGCCGACGTCCTCTACGCGCCCGGCCTGCGCGACGCCGCCGAGATCGCCGCCGTCTGCGAGGCGGTCTCGCGGCCCGTCAACGTGCTCGCCCACAGCGGCCTCTCGGTCCCCGAGATCGCCGCCGCCGGCGCCCAGCGGATCAGTGTCGGCGGCGCCCTCGCCTGGGTCGCGGTCGAGGCGATGGCCGCCGCTGCCGAGGCGATGCGCGACCGCGGCGACCTCTCGGCGCTGGCCGGGCCCGCCCGCGTGCGGGAGTGGCTCGGCGGTTAGGAGGAGGCTCAGCCCTCCTCGGCGAGGATCGCGTAGATCCGGCGCCGGGTCTCCTCCAGCAGCTCGCGGACCCGCTGCTGCTGGCCCTCGTCGGCGGCGTGGAAGACCTGCCCGATCGCGTGGTGGAGCTTGCCGACCGAGTCGCGCAGCTTGATCTGCTCCGGCGCGGCGTCGGCGCGGACGGCGTCCCAGGGGGTCTGCTCGCCGGCTTTCTCCCCCTGCTCGGCGACGCCGGCCTCGGTCAGGGTGAAGCGGCGCTTGCCGTCGCTCTCCTCGCCGCGGATCAGCCCCTCGTCCTCGAGCATCTGCAGGGTCGGGTAGATCGAGCCGGCGCTCGGGGTCCAGGCCCCCTGGGTGCGCTCCTCGATCTCCTTGATCATCTCGTAGCCGTGCATCGGCTGCTCGGCCAGGAGCGCGAGCACCGCCGCCCTGACGTCGCCCCGGCGCGCCCGCGGGCCGCCGCGCCCGCGACCGTAGCGAGGGCCGCGGCTGCGCGCGAACTCCTGCCGGTGACGGGGGCCGGAATGCCTTGATTCGTGTCTGTGGTGCATCGGAAATTCCCTTCGATCTTGTGTTCTATCAAGTACTAACGCGATATATCGTAACAGGTCGGATATGTGGACCCGGTCAGTTTGCCGGCTGAGGCCACGGGTAGCTTCATCCGCATGAAGCTGCTCTTCGCCCCGCTCGGCATCGGCACCGGGATCGTCGCCGGCCTTCTCGCCAAGCGGGCCTTCGAGGGGATCTGGTCGGCGATCGACGCCGAGGAGCCGCCGCAGCCCGACCAGCGCGACGTGCGGCTGCTGAAGCTGGCCGCGGCGCTGGCCCTCGAGGGAGCGATCTTCCGCCTCGCCAAGGGCGTCGCCGACCACGGCGCCCGCGGCGGCGTCGCCCGCCTCACCGGCCGCTGGCCGGGCGAGGACCCGGCGAACGCGGCCTGAGCCGACTAGGTCAGCTTCTCCTTCAGCACGACCGATTTCGCCTTGCTGAGCGGGGTACCGCCGCTGGGAGAGAAGGTGAAGCTGACGCCGATCTTCGCCTTGCCGGTTTCGCTCAGTTCCCGCTTCGCCGCCCCGGCGGCCTTCAGCGTCAGCTTGACCGCGCCGGCGCCGGTCGCCCTGACCGACGTCTTGACGACTCCCTTGCCGCCCGCGGCGAGCGTGCCGGGGCCTGCGACGGTGACGCCGATCGTCGCCGTACCCCGTTTCAAGTTCCGCTTTAGCTTGCCGAAGCTGAAGGAGTTGGAGGGCGGGGTGGGGGTCGGCTTGGGCGTGGGAGCCGGTGCCGGCAGTGGTGAGCTCAGGCTGTCGACGGCGACGCCACATATTTCGCTGCCGCCGGTCGCGATGAAGCTCTCGTCGTCGTTGGTGGTGTCGGTATTGGCGCGACCAATCGTTCCGTTTTTCGAGTTCGCCCAGTAGAGGTGGCTCGAGTCGACGGCCACTCCACAAGGACCGGCGGCGTCTCCGATCGCGCTCGGGTCGGGGAACATGCCGCTGACCGCACCGGCTCGCCCGATCTCGGTCCCCCCACCCAGCCCATAGTTCGCCCAGAAGATGTTGGCGGCATTGACGGCGACGCCGCAGGGTGCCGACACCCCTGGGATGGCGACGAATTCGTAGTTGGGAGGAGTGCCGCTGAGCGGGGCCCGCCCGATGTAGTTGGTGCTGAGGAAAAGGCTCCCCCAATAGACGTGACCGCTGTCCAGGGCGATTCCGCAGGCCTCCGTCGGGATCAGGTTCGGTTCCTTGTGTGAGCCGTCGATGGCGGCGCGGCCGATGTCGCCCGCGAAGCTGGACCAATAGATCGAGGTGCTGTTTACCGCCACCCCCGACGGCTCGCTGATGCCGGTGATGAAGCTGTTGTTGACTTCGGTGCCGTCGATGTTGGCTCGCCCGATCGAGTTGTCGCCCTGGTTTGCCCAGTAGATGTGCGAGGAATCGACGGCGACGGCGAAGGGATCCGATCCGGTGTGGATGAAGGCGCCTTCGACGTGGCTCCCGTCGTTGTCGGCGCGGCCGATCGTGGGACTTTGCCCGCCGCCCCAGTAGACGAAGGCACGCGCCGGCGCGGTGCCGATCAACGGCACCGCCAGCACCAGGGCGATCAGAGCTCGCGTTGCCCGCCTTCGCACCCGCGGCAGCTTGGCGTCGGCGCCAGACGATGTCAAGCGGCGACCGCCGCGGCCAGCTGACGCCAGGGGCCGATGTCCCAGTAGCGCCGCGCCGCGCCCGAGGTCGAGGGCAGGACCCAGACCGCGGCGCCCCCCAACTGCTCTTCCTGGGGCCCGAACTCGACGTCGCGTTCGAGCGCGCCGCGGGCGGCGTTCTTGCCGTTGAAGGCGAGGTGGGCTGGTTCCGCCGCCGCCACCCGCTCGCGCAGGCCGTCGACATCGAACTCGACCGTCCCCACCTCGGCGTCGGAGCCGTGCAGGACCTTGCAGATGTCGGTCAGGCCGATCCCGAACTCGGGCAGCCGTGCGAATTCGGCCGGCGCCAGCAGCTCCGGCGTCAGCCCGGTCTCGTGCAGCGCCGCCCAGAAGGCGTTGCCGGGGCCGGCGTAGTAGGCCCTGGCCCGGGCCGAGGCGGTCCCGGCGGCGGTGCCGCAGAAGGCCACCCGCAGCCCCGGCGGCAGCAGGTCGGGGAGGACGGCGGTCACTTGGCGCGGCGGTGGACCCTGGTCGCGGTCGCCTGGTCGCGGGGGCGGACGAGGATCTCGTCGACGTTGACGTGGGCGGGCTGGGCGGTTGCCCAGCGGATGCACTCGGCGACGTCCTCGGCCCGCAGCGGGGTCATCTCGCGGTAGACCTCCGCGGCCGCCGCCTCGTCGCCGCCGAAGCGGACCAGCGAGAACTCGGTCTCGACCATCCCCGGCAGGATCTCGGTCACCCGCACCGGCTCGCCCAGCAGCTCCAGCCGCAGCGTCCGCAGCAACGCCCGCTGCGCGTGCTTGGCGGCGGTGTAGCCGCCGCCGCCGGGGTAGGTCTCGAAGGCGGCGATGCTGGTGACCCCGACCACGTGGCCGTCGCCGGAGGCGACCAGGGCCGGCAGCAGCGCCCGCGTCATCCGCATCGTCCCCAGCACGTTGGTCTCGTACATCCGCCGCCACTTCTCCTCGTCGGCCTCGCCGAGCGGTTCCAGCCCCAGCGCCCCGCCGGCGTTGTTCACGAGCACGTCGCAGTTCGGCACCGCGGCGACGAGCTCCCGCACCGACCCCGGCTCGGTCACGTCGAGCGCGATCGCCCGCCCGCCGATCTCGGCCACCAGCGCCTCGAGCCGCTCCAGCCGCCGCGCCCCCAGCACGACCTCGAACCCGTCCGCCGCCAGCGCCCGCGCCGTCGCCGCCCCGATCCCGCTCGAGGCCCCGGTGATGACGGCGGTCCGGCTCATTTTCGAGACCCTATTGATGGATGAGAGTCCGCCGGGTCCCTGGAGTGATCACAGAGGACGAGCGGCCGAGTGAAGTAGCCTGACGGCGTGAGCCTCCCACGCCTGCGCCGCCCTTCGCCCGCAATGGTCGTGGCGTTTGCCGCGCTCTCCCTGGCCCTCGGCAGCAGCGCCTACGCCGCCACCTCGGGTCTCATCTCGTCTGGTTCCACTCCGGCACTGGCCCATTGTCGCGCCAATGTCTACGGTGCTTTTCGCTTCAAGCCCAGTGGCACCATGACTCAGCGCGCCGCCGCGACCCAGGCGATCTGCGGGGAAGCCTCGAGCGCCGCAGAGGGGCCCGCCGGGCCGCCGGGACCGCCTGGAGGAGCCGGTCCACCCGGGCCCCCTGGGCCGGTTGGCACTTCGACCTACGCCGAGTTCTTTGCCCTGATGCCGCCGGATAACGCCGCACCCGTGGCGCCTGGATTCCCGGTCGACTTTCCGCAGGACGGTCCCGGCACGGCCGGCATCGGCAGGGTCAGCGCCTCGGCCTTCCAGCTCTCTGAAGCCGGAACCTACCGTGTCTCGTTCTCCGTCTCGGTCACCGAGGCGGGCCAACTCGATCTCTCACTCAATGGGAGCGAACTCGCGCGCACCGTCGCCGGCCGGGCGACCGGCACCAGCGAGATCAGCGGCGAGTCCCTGGTCACGGCTCCCGCTGGGTCGGTCCTTTCGGTTGTCAACCCGGCCGGAAATTCCCCCGCCTTGACGATTACGCCCCTGGCCGGTGGAACCCACCCCGTGGCCGCGTCGCTGATCGTCGAACGCCTCAGCTGAACCGTCGTCCCCCGTTCAGGGGTGGCCGGGCCCGTCGAAGCGCGGCAGCCCGTCGTCGGGGATCTTCTCCCAGGGCACCGCGGAGGAGAGCCACTGCCGGTATTCGGGTCGGATGCCCGGGTCGCCCTCGATCGCGCCGAGGCGGATGAAGACGTGGTCGGCGTCCTGGGCGCTGCTGTAGAGATGGCCGCCGCAGGAGCGGCAGTAGAACTTCTCCTGCCCGCCCTCCGGCTGCCAGGAGTCGATCAGCTCGGCGCCGCTGAGGATCTCGAACCCGTCGCGGGCGACCCGCGCGTTCGCCGAGCAGGAAGTCCCGGTCCGCCGCTGGCAGTGGTGGCAGTGGCAGTAGCGGGCGGACTCGAACGGCGCCGTCAGCTCGAACCGGACGGCGCCGCAGGCGCAGCGGCCCTCAAGCGGCTCTGCCGGCGTGGCTGCCATCGGGGCCGAGGATACCCGGGGCGCGGCGTTCGCCCAGTGAGATCCGCGAGGGAGCGTCGCTCGCCGCGGCCGCCCATGATTCGGGGGCTTGGGCGGCGCTGTGGGACGATGGCGGCATGGACGACGCGATTGCGAGATACCGGGCAGCGTCGGAGGCGAACGACCTCGATGCGCTGATGGAGTCGATCGCCCCCGACGCGGAGCTGGTCTCGCCGCTTTCGGGCAGGATGGTGTTCCGCGGTCGCGACGACCTGCGGGTGCTGCTCGGCGCCGTCTACTCGACCCTGCGAGACCTGCGCTGGAGCGATGAGGTCGGCGACAGCGCCGCTCGGGTTCTCATCGGAGACTGCAAGGTCGGCCCGTTGCGGATGAGCGACGCGATGGCCTTCGAGCTGGCGGAGGACGGCCGCATCCGCCGAATTCGGCCGCATCTGCGCCCATGGCTCGCGACCACCCTCTTCGCGCTCCTGCTCGGCCCACGGGTCGGCCGGCATCCGGGGGTCGTCAGGCGCGCCCTGGGGCACGCCTGAGCCGCGGCAAATCGCCCGCAGCGGAGACTGGACCCGTCAGCCGATCTTCTCTGCCAGCTCGATGATGATCCCCTCGGGGCCGCGGACGTAACAGAGCCGGTAGCTGTCCTCGTAGCGCACCACTTCGCCGACCAGCTCAGTGCCGCGAGCTCGCAGGCCGGCGACGGCGGCGTCGATGTCCTCGACGCCGAATGCGATGTGGCGGATGCCCGGGGTGTTGGCCGGCGCGTGCGAATCGCCGCCCTGGGTTGGCGGCGAGTGGAACTTCACCAGCTCGAGTCGGCCGTGGCCATCCGGGGTCTGCAGCATCGCGATCTCCGACCGGACGCCGTCGAGACCGACGATGCGGTCCACCCAGCGGCCCTCGACCTTCCCCTCGCCCTGCAGCTCGAGTCCGAGCTCGACGAAGAACTCGGTTGCGGCCGCGAGGTCGTCAACCACGACGCTGACGTGCTCCATCCGTTGGATCGTCATCTGCTCGATGGTAAGGAATGCCGTAGCCCGCACAACAGAAAGCGCCCCGCCGGGGAGGCGGGGCGCTTCTGGGGTTACTACAGGGAGGAGAGATATGTATCTCTATATATGTGGATCCGTGGGAGGTAGGTGAACCCTGTGATGTCGTGGGCGCCCGCCGTGGGAAGCGGTGGGGGCCATATTTACGACGCGGGGTTCAACCAAAAAGTCTTTTGATCTCGCCTTTCATCGGCTCCTCCACTTGAATCCTTGAGCAGCGTACGAACATACGTGCGATTTGTGTGTGAGACGGATCACAGAGACCCTGCATTGGGGGGGCCGCTTTGCTCTCCCTCCCGATTCCGCTGCTCCAGAACAGCAGAAGAGCCGGGAAAACCGGTTAACGAAATGTGGCATACCCGTTTAAGACCCCGATAAACGGTCAGATAGCAGCCTCGGCTGTAGCGTTGCGAGCGTGAAGAAGGCCCGGATAGACGCGGTTTTGGCGCAACAGGGCCTGTTCCCGTCGCGCTCGGCGGCGGCGGGAGCGGTGCGGGCCGGCGAAGTCCGGGTCGGCCGCGACGGGCCGGTGGCGCTGCGCCCGAGCCAGCTGGTCGAGCCGGAGGCGGCGCTGATCGTCGATGCCGGGCCGCGCTACGTCTCCCGCGGTGGCGTCAAGCTCGAGAACGCGCTGGAGGCGCTGGGGATCGACCTCGCCGGCCGCGACTGCCTCGACGTCGGCGCCTCGACCGGCGGCTTCACCGACTGCATGTTGCAGCGCGGCGCCGCCCGCGTGATCGCCGCCGACGTCGCCTACGGACAGATCGACCTGCGGCTGCGCCAGGACCCGCGGGTGACCGTGATCGAGCGCCTCAACGCCCGCGCGATGGAGCCCGCTGACCTCCCCTTCGCGCCGGCGCTTGCGACCGTCGACGTCTCCTTCATCTCGCTGGCCAAGGTGCTGCCGGCGGTGGCGCGCTGCCTGTTGCCGGGTGGCGAGCTGCTGGCGATGGTCAAGCCACAGTTCGAGCTCGGCCGCGAGCGGGTCGGCCGCGGTGTCGTCCGCGACGCCGGCGACCGCCGCGAGGCGATCCTCGGCGTGGCCAGGGCCGCCGAGCAACTGGGCCTGCCGGTGCGGGGCTTCGCCTCCTCGGGACTGCCGGGGCCGAAGGGCAACCGCGAGACCTTCGTCTGGTGCGGGGGCGACGGCGCCGGGGTGGGGGACCTCGAAGCGGCGATACTTGCCGCCGAGGACGAGAGATGAAGACCGCGGCCCTGATCACCCACTCGCACCCGCCGGCCGCCACCGAGGCGGTCGCGACGGTGGTCGCCGCCGCCGCTGACGCCGGCTGGCGCCTGGTCGCCACCGCCGACGAGACCTCCAAGCACGGTGCCGCCGCCACGGGCGTCGAGGTCATCGACGGCGACGAGGCGCGCCCCGACCTCTGCCTGGTGCTCGGCGGCGACGGCTCGATCCTGCACGCGCTGCGGCGCTTCGCCCGCACCGGCGTCCCCGTCTTCGGGGTCAACTTCGGCACCGTCGGCTTCCTCGCCGCGGTCGAGCGCGAGGAGGTGGGGGAGGGGGTCCGCCGCGCCCTTGCCGGCGAGATCGAGACGGTCGAGCTGCCGGGCCTGGAGGTGGCGCTCGAGGGCGCCGCCGCGGTCGGCCTCAACGACATCACCCTGACCCGCCGCCCGCGCGACCGCGTCGCCGAGCTCAGCTACCGGATCGCCGGCGAGGAGGTCGGCCATGTCCGCTGCGACGGGCTGGTCGCCTCGACCCCGGTCGGCTCGACCGGCTACAACCTCGCCAACCAGGGCCCGATCCTGGCCTGGGGCGTGAAGGGCTACGCGGTCAGCTACATCTCGCCGCACTCGCTGACCGCGCGGGCGCTGGTCGTCGCCCCCGGCGACGTCCTTCACGTCGGCAACGCGGCCGGCCGCGAGCCGGTCGAAGTCGCCGTCGACGGGGTGCCGCTGGCCGACCTCGAGCCGGGCGCCTCGCTGGAGGTCCGCTTTGCCGACACCGTCGGCCGCCTCGCCCAGCTGCCGGGAACCAGCTTCTACCAGCGCATCCGCGAGAAGTTCGGTCATCTAGCGGTCTAGAGCCGCTCCGCAGGCCGAGGTCGGCCGGTCAGTAGCCTGCCGCGCACCAGTTAAGCCCTACCGGAGGTTGTATGGAGCGCAAATGGTGGACCCTCGTCCTCGTCTCGATCGCGACGTTCATGCTGCTGCTCGACGTCACCGTCGTCAACGTCGCCCTGCCCGACATCCAGCGCGAACTGCACGCCAGCCTCTCCAGCCTGCAGTGGGTCGTCGATGCCTACTCGCTGACCCTCGCCGCCTTCCTGCTCACCGCCGGCTCGCTCGGCGACCGGCTGGGGCGCCGGCGGGTCTTCACGATCGGCTTCGGGATCTTCACCTTCGCCTCCTTCCTCTGCGGCATCGCCGACGACCCGACCCTGCTCAACTTCGCCCGCGGCCTGCAGGGCGTCGGCGGGGCGGGGATGTTCGCGACCTCGCTGGCGCTGATCGGCCAGGAGTTCCACGGCAAGGACCGGGCGACCGCCTTCGGCGTCTGGGGGGCGACGGTCGGCGGCGCCGTCGCCGTCGGGCCGCTGGTCGGCGGCATCATCACCGAGAACCTCGGCTGGGAGTGGATCTTCTTCGTCAACGTCCCGATCGGGATCACGGCGATGGTCCTGACCGAGCGCAAGATCGTCAACGTCTTCGCCAAAGACCCGGAGCCGATCGACGTGCCGGGCCTGGTCACCTTCTCGCTCGCCCTGTTCCTGCTGATCTTCGGCCTGATCCGCGGCAACCCCGAGGGCTGGGGCAGCGGGTTGATCGTCGGCTGTCTGGTCGGGGCCTTCGTGCTGCTGGCCGCGTTCATCGCGATCGAGATCCGCAGCGAGCACCCGATGCTGGACCTGGCGCTGTTCCGCAAACCCGCCTTCAACGGCGTCTCCGCCGTCGCCTTCGGGCTCTCGGCGGGGATGTTCGCGATGTTCCTCTACCTGACCATCTACATGCAGGGGGTGCTCGACTTCTCGCCGCTGGAGGCGGGCCTGCGCTTCCTGCCGCTGACCGTGCTCGGTTTCGTCGTCGCGCCGATCTCCGGCGCGCTCTCGAACAGGATCCCGATCCGAGTTCTGCTCGGCGCCGGGCTGGCGGTCGTCGGTGTCGGCCTGCTGCTGATGCACGGCGTCTCGCCCAGCTCGGGCTGGACGACCCTGCTCGCCGGCTTCCTCGTCGCCGGGGTCGGGATCGGCATCACCAACCCCGGCATCGGCCAGGCGGCGATCGCGGTCGTGCCGGTGGAGAAATCCGGGATGGGGTCGGGGATCAACACCACCTTCCGCCAGGTCGGGATCGCCACCGGCGTCGCCGGGCTCGGCGCGGTCTTCCAGTCGCAGGTCAACTCGAAGCTCGCCGAACTGCTGCCGCACGCGCCCAGCGGCCTCGGCGAACTGGTCTCCTCCGGCGGCTCGCGCGCCGCCGCCGCGGTGGCGCCGGCCCGGATCCGGCCCGAGGTGGTTCACGCCGCCGACGTGGCGTTCGTCAGCGGCTTCAACGAGATCATCCTGATCGCCGCCATCTTGTCGTTCGTGGGGGCGGCGCTGGGGTTCGCCTTGGTGCGGTCTCGGGATTTCGTGCAGGATGGGGGACCGGCGGAGCCGGCGGGCTGAGTCCGTCCCGCCGGTTCGGCCGGAACCCTCGGGAGCTTCCGAGCTCCGAGTTCGCATCGAGAGACAAGAACCTCTTCGTAACCAACCTCGCGAAGCTGGAGCTTTGGACGGCGGCTCTGTCGAGTAGCTGCTGTGGTCTCGGAGCGGGGAGCGGGGATGGGGTGGAGCGTCTTGTACTTTTTGGCGCGGTGGTGCTCGGACGGGGCGAGCCGCTTCTCAAAAAAGTTAAGCGAAACCCCATCCCCGCTCCCCGCATTTACCGCCAAAGCTGTTCGAGTCGGTCCGCCTCCATTGCTACACAGATTCCGTGCTACGCGAGCTCCGAATCGAGAATCTGCTGCTGATTGAGCGGGCCGAGTTGCGCTTGGGGGTGGGCCTGAACGCGATCACCGGCGAGACCGGGGCGGGAAAGACCGTCTTGGCGCACTCGCTGGACCTGCTGATGGGCGGCAAGGCGAAAGGCAACATCGTCCGGCCGGGGGCGGGGGAGGCCTGGGTCGAGGGGGTCTTCGACCTGCCCGCCGGTCTGCTCGAGGAACCTGAGTTCGAGGAGCTGGCCGAGCGGCTGCCGGAGGGAGCCGGCGAGGTCGTGCTCGGCCGGCGCGTCTCGGCGGGCGGGCGGACCGGCGCCTTCGTCGCCGGGCGCGCCGCGACGGCGGCGGACCTGAGGCTGCTGGGCGGACGGCTGCTCGCCTTCTTCGGCCAGCACGAGCACCGCCGACTGACGATCGCCTCGGCCCAGCTCGAGATCCTCGACGGCTTCGCCGGTGCCGAGCATCTGCGGCTGCGCGACGAGTACCGCGAGGCCCACCGCGAGGCCGTGCGCCTCAGCGCCGAGCTGGAGGAGCTGCGGGAGCGCGAGGGCTCGCGGGAGCGTGACCTCGACCTCTACCGCTACGAGCTCTCCGAGATCGAGGAGGTCGCCCCGGACCCCGAGGAGAGGGCGACGCTGGGGGCCGAGCGCGAGCGGCTGCGCCATGCCGAGGGATTGAGCGAAGCGGCCGCCGGTGCCCACGCCGGCCTCGCCGGCGCCGAGGAGGACGGTGGCGGCGCCGCGGCGGCGCTGGCCGGGGCCGAAGCGCTGCTGCAGGGCGCCGCCGGGCTCGATCCCGGCCTCGACGCGATCGCCGAGCGGGTGGTGGCCCTGGGCGTCGAGCTGGGCGACGTCGCCGCCGAGCTGCGCGGCTACGCCGAGGGGGTCGAGTCCGATCCGGCGGCGCTGCAGGCGCTGGAGGAGCGGCTGGAGGCGATCGACCGGCTCGAGCGCAAGCACGGCGGCAGCGTCGAGTCGGTGCTCGCCCACGCCGAGCGCTGCCGGGCCGAGATCTCCCGCCTGCAGGGCGCCGGGGAACGCGGCGCCGAGGCCGAGGCCGCGCTCGCCGAGGCCGAGGCGCGGCGGCAGCGCCTCGGCGGGCGGCTCAGCGCCGGCCGCGCCGCCGCCGCCGAGCCGCTGCAGGAGCGGGTCGCGGTGGAGCTGGAGCGGCTGGCGATGGCCGGGGCGCGGCTGGAAGTGGTGCTGGAGCCCCACCCCGACGGCTACGGCGCCAGCGGCCGCGAGACGGTCGAGCTGCGGGTCGCCCCCAACCCCGGCATCGAGCCGGCGCCGCTGCGCGACGCGGCCTCCGGCGGCGAGCTCTCGCGGGTGATGCTGGCGCTGAGCGGGCTCGGCCAGGCGGCGAGCGCCGGCACCCTGGTCTTCGACGAGATCGACGCCGGCGTCGGCGGCAACACGGCGCGGGTCGTCGGCGAGCGGCTGAAGGCGCTCGGGGAGGGGCGCCAAGTCCTCTGCATCACCCACCTGCCGCAGGTCGCCTCGCTCGCCGACGTCCACTTCCGGCTCGAGAAGGAGCTGGCAGAGGGTCGGTCTCTCGCGACTGTCGAGCGCCTCGAAGGCGAGGGCGTCGTCGAGGAGATCCGCCGCATGCTCGGCGGCGAAAGCTCCGACGAGGCCGCCACCCGCCACGCCCGCGAGTTACTGGCGGCCGCTTAAACTCAGCGGGTGGCAACCACCAGTCGCCGTCGCCTTCCTGCTCTGCTCGGACGTCGCAACGGGGCGCGCGCGGACGCGCCGGTCGAAGGCACCGCCCGGCTCGGTGAGCGGACCAAGCACCTGGTCAAGCGCCTGCGCCCAGGCGACGTCGCCGTCGTCGACCACCTCAACATCGACCGGATCGCCGCCGAGGAGCTGATCGCCGCCGGGGTCGCCGCGGTGCTGAACGCCTCCGAGTCCTCGAACGGGCGCTATCCCAACGCCGGGCCGCTGATGCTGGCCCGGGCCGGCGTCCGCCTCGTCGACGCCCCCGACGCCGGCCTCTTCGAGCAGCTGCGCGACGGCGAGACGGTGCGGATCGACGGCGGCGAGATCAGGGCCGGCGCCCGCGAGGTGCTGAAAGGACGCGTGCTCACCGTCCCCGAGCTGGAACGCCAGCTGGAGCAGCAGCGCGAGCGGATCGACGAGGCGCTGGCCGAGTTCGCCGAGAACACGGTCGAGCACGTGCGCGGCGAGACCGACCTGCTGACCGACAGCATCGAGTTCCCACCGACCCGGGCCTCCTTCCGCGACCGCCAGGTGCTGATCGTCGTTCGCGGCGATCGCCACCGCCGCGACCTGCAGGCGCTGCGCGCCTACATCCGCGACATGCGGCCGCTGATCGTCGCCGTCGACGGCGGCGCCAACGGGCTGCTGGAAGCGGGGCTGAAGCCCGACGTGATCTTCGGCGACATGGACTCGGCCAGCGACGAGGCGCTCGCCTGCGGCGCCGAGCTCTTCGTCCACGCCTACCCCGACGGCCGCGCCCCCGGCTGCGAGCGCCTGCTCGAGATGGGGCTGAAGCACGCGGTCGTCCCCGCCGCCGGCACCAGCGAGGACGTGGCGATGCTGATGGCCTACGAGAAGGGGGCGGAGCTGATCGTCAGCGTCGGCGCCCACTTCAACCTGATCGAGTTCCTCGACCGCAAGCGCGGCGGCATGTCCTCGACCTTCCTCACCCGGCTGCGGATCGGCGAGAAGCTGGTCGACGCGAAGGGGGTGAGCCGGCTCTACCAGCCGAGCTCGACCCTGGCGCCGGCGGTGCTGTTCCTGGTCGCCTTCCTGGTCCTGCTGACGATCCTCGTGATCACCTCGCCGGCGCTCAACGACGTCTTCCAGCTGGTCTGGCTGAAGATCCGGATCTGGCTTGGCATCTAGTCAGCGGCGGGGCGACCATCTAGCCTTCGGCGGCTGATGGGCTACAGCGCGCGCTACCACGCCACCTCCCTGATCGCCGTCTTCCTCTCGCTGGCGATCGGGATCCTGATCGGCGCCGAGTTCGGCGGCGACGCGCTGACCAGCACCCGCAAGAACCTCGAGCACAGCCTCGTCGGCAACCTCCAGGACGCCCGCTCGCGGGCCGAAGACCTCAGCGACCAGCTCGGCGACTCGAACGAATTCGCCGAACGCGTCTTCCCGGTCCTGGTCCATGACGAACTCGAGGGCAAACGGATCGCGATCGTCGCCCTCGGCGGTCTGCCGAGCGAAGACACCGGCGCGATCGAGGACGCGCTGGGGCCGACCGGGGCGAAGCTGGTCGGGGTCGGGGTGGTGCGGGAGCCGGTCGACGTCAGCGGCCTCGCCGGCGACCTCGCGAAGACGCGCTTCGCCGCGCTGCGGCGCGAACCCGACCTGCTGACCGCGCTCGGCGCCGGCCTCGGCCGCCAGCTCGTCCGCGGCGGCACCCTGCCGGAAGTCGTCCGCGGCCAGCTCTTCTCGCGCGCCAGCGGCAGCTTCGGCGCTCTCGACGGGGTGATCGTCGTCCGCGACCAGCCGCAGGACATGGGCCCGGTCCAGCGCGCCACCGCGGGCCAGTTCGAGTCCGCCCTGCTGAGCGGCATCACCGCCACCCGGGCGCCGGCGGTCGGGGTCGAGACGACCAGCACCGAACCGTCCTCGATCTCCTTCTTCCAGGGCAGCGACCTGGCCAGCGTCGACGACGTCGAGGCGACCGCCGGCCAGGTGGCGCTGGTCTTCTCACTGCTCGGCGCCGAGGGCAGCTTCGGCGTCAAGAGCAGCGCCGACCGGCTCCTGCCCGACCTGCTGGCGCCGGGCGGCTGAGCCGTGTACTGGGTCGGCTTCCCGCTCGCGATCGCGCTGGCGGCGCTGCTGGTGCCGGCGGGGGCGCGGGGGCTGCGCGACTCTGGCCTGGTCCGCGAGAACTACCGCGGCGCCCGGCTCGCCTTCCCGCTCGGGGCGGTGCTGGCGACGGTTGCGCTGGTGGCGCTGGCGCCGCTCGCCTTCCTCAACGACCGCGTCGACCTCGACCTGCTCGATCCCGAGCTGCGCCGCTGGCTGCCCTACCTGCTGGGGATCGCCTTCCTCGGCTTCCTCGACGACGCGCTCGGTCAAGGCGAGGCGGTGTCTTCGCCGCGCGGCTGGCGCGGGCACGCGCGGGCGCTGCGGGGGGGCAGCCTCTCGACCGGGGCGATCAAGGCGATCGGGGCGCTGGCGCTGGCCGCCTACGTCGTCTCCGGGCAGGGCCTGGAATCGTGGCGCTACCTCGCCGACGTGGCGCTGCTGATCCTCGCCACCAACCTCTTCAACCTGCTCGACCTGCGCCCGGGGCGGGCGGAGAAGGGGCTGGCGCTGCTCGGCGTCGGGCTCTGCCTCGGCGCCTGGACCCTGGCGCCGATCGAACTGCTGGGGATCTTCGCCGGGCCGGTCTTGGTCGGCGCCTGGCTGACCCTGCGCGAGCAGGCGATGCTCGGCGACACCGGTTCCAACCTGATCGGCGCCGTCGCCGGGGTCTGGCTGCTGACTGTCCTGGGCGAAGACGGGCGGCTGATCGCCCTCGCGCTGGTCGCGGCGCTGACGGTTTACGGCGAGTTGCGGTCTATTTCGGCGACGATCGACTCGGTTCCGCCACTGCGCTGGCTAGACTCGCTCGGCAGAGCATGAGTCCGACGAACAAAGGCGACACGAAGTTCATTTTCGTCACCGGCGGCGTCGTCTCGGCCCTCGGCAAGGGCATCGCCGCCGCCTCGATCGGCCGCCTACTCGTCTCCCGCGGCTTCCGGGTCCAGCTGCAGAAGTTCGACCCCTACATCAACGTCGACCCGGGGACGATGAGCCCGTTCCAGCACGGCGAGGTCTTCGTCACCGAGGACGGGGCCGAGACCGACCTCGACCTCGGCCACTACGAGCGCTTCACCGACGAGAACACCTCGCGGGCCTCGAACGTGACCGCGGGGTCCGTCTACAACTCGGTGATCCGGCGCGAGCGCCGCGGTGACTACCTCGGCGCCACCGTGCAGGTGATCCCGCACATCACCAACGAGATCAAGCAGAAAATCCTGATCGTCGCCGAGTCGCAGGCGGTCGATTTCGTCATCACCGAGATCGGCGGCACCGTCGGCGACATCGAGTCGCTGCCCTTCCTCGAGTCGATCCGCCAGCTCTACACCGACCTCGGCCCGAAACGGGCGATGTTCATCCACCTCACCCTGGTGCCCTATGTCGGCCACGCCGGCGAACTGAAGACGAAGCCGACCCAGCACTCGGTCAACGAGCTGCGCCGGATCGGGATCCAGCCGCACGCCCTGGTCTGCCGCTCCGAAGGCCGGCTCGACCGCGAGATCCGCAGCAAGATCGCCCTCTTCGCCAGCCTTCCGGTCGACGCGGTGATCTCCGCCCACGACGTCGACAACATCTACAAGGTGCCGCTGGTCTTCCGCGCCGAAGGCGCCGACGACCTCGTCCTCGACCACTTCGGGGTCGAGGCGCCATCGCCGGACCTGGCCGAGTGGGAGGCGATGGTGCGCCGCGCCGACTCCGCCAGCGGCGAGGTGCGGATCGCCGTCGTCGGCAAGTACGTGCAGCTCGAAGACGCCTACAAGTCGGTGATCGAGGCGCTCGAGCACGGCGGCTTCCACCACGGCGTCGAGGTCAGGGTCGAGCTGGTCGACTCCGAGAACCTCGACCCCGAGAAGCTCGAGGGCTGCGACGGGATCCTGATCCCGGGCGGCTTCGGCGAGCGCGGGATCGAGGGCAAGATCCAGGCCGCCCGGATCGCCCGCGAACGCTCGATTCCCTACCTCGGGATCTGCCTCGGGATGCAGATCGCGGTGGTCGAGTTCGCCCGCACCGTGGTCGGCATGGAGGGCGCCAACTCGGCCGAGTTCGACCCGGAGACGCCGTTCCCGGTGGTCGACCTGCTGCCCGAGCAGAAGGAGGTCTCCGACATGGGCGGGACGATGCGGCTCGGCGCCGACCCGGTGAAGCTGCACGAGGGGACCAGGGCGCGGGAGATCTTCGGCGAGGCGGTCATCTACAAGCGCCACCGCCACCGTTACGAGGTCAACAACCAGCTGCGGCGTCGGCTCGAAGACGAGGGGCTGGTCTGCGGCGGCACCTCGCCGGACGAGCGCCTGGTCGAGATGATCGAGCTGCCCGACCACCCGTTCTTCATCGCCTCCCAGTACCACCCGGAGTTCAACTCCCGCCCCAATCGCCCCGAGCCGCTGTTCCGCGAGTTCGTCGGCGCCGCCGCCGGCCACGCCGGCGAACGCCCGGCCGACGGCGGCGAGCTGGAGCCGGCCGAAGAGGTCGCCGAGAGCGACGTCGGCGTCCGCCGCTCGGGCTGAGCCGGACCGCGGCGGATAGCCTGGGGCGGTGGCAGCGGCGAGCTCACGTCTCCACGATCGCTTCGTGCGGCTCTGCGAGGTGCGGAGCCCGACCGGGGAGGAGCGCGAGGTGGCGGACACGATCGCCGCCGAGCTGCGCGCGCTCGGGCTCGAGGTCAGCGAGGACGACGCCGCCGGGCCGGCCGAGGCGGGCGCCGGCAACCTGCTGGCGCGGCTGCCGGGGGAGGGCGAGGGCTGGGTGATGTTCTGCGCCCACGTCGACACCGTGCCGCACCGGGGCCGGGTCGAGGTGGTCGAGGACGAAGGCGTCTTCCGCAGCCGCGGCGAGACGATCCTCGGCGCCGACAACAAGGCAGCCGTAGCCGTCTTCATCGAGCTGGTGGCGCGCGCCGCCGCGTCGCCGCCGCCGGTCGGGATCGAGCTGGTGCTGACCGTCGCCGAGGAGCAGGGCCTGCGCGGCGCCAAGGCCTTCGACCTCGGCCGGCTGCGCGCCGAGCGCGGCTTCGTGCTCGACCACGCCGGCCCGGTCGGCGAGGTCGTGGTGGCGACGCCGACCCAGCAGAAGATCCTCGCCGACTTCGTCGGGGTCGAGGCCCACGCCGGGGTGCGGCCGGAGGACGGCAGCAGCGCGATCGCCGCCGCCGCCGCGGCGATCTCTCGCATGGAGCTGGGCCGGCTCGACGCCGAGACGACCGCCAACGTCGGCCTGATCCGCGGCGGCACCTCCGGCAACGTCGTCCCCGGCCACTGTGGCATCCACGCCGAGGCGCGCAGTCTCGACGCCGACCGCGCCGCCGAGGTCGCCGGTCAGATCTCCGACGCCTGCGCCTGGGGGGCGAGCGAGCACGGCTGCGACGTCGACGTCCGCATCGAAGAGCTCTTCCGCGGTTACAGAGTGCCGCCGTCCTCGCCGGCGCTGGCGCTGGCCGAGGCGGCGCTGCGCGGCGCCGGGGTGGAGCCGGTGCGGGCGGCGATCGGCGGCGGCAGCGACGCCAACGTGCTGCGGCTGGAGGGCTTCGACTGCGTCCTCCTCGCCAACGGCCCCGACGCGGTCCACACCGCCGACGAGCACGTCGCCGCCGCCGACCTCGACAGGATGCTCGCGGTCTGCGAGGGCATCCTCGCCGCGGCCGCCGGCGCGGGGACGGACAGCGCATGACGGATCCTCTACAGCGGTGTTCCTTTTCCAGATATAGAGGGGAAAAGGAACACCGCTGCCGATGAGCGGTCGGCTCGAGCTGCGCCACGGCGTCGTCGTCTCGGCCGATCCGCTCCTGGTCGAGGTCGCCGGCGAGCGCCGCCCGGCCTGGGCCGACACGATGCTGCTGGGGGAGATGCGCGAGGGCGACGAGGTCGTCGTCAACGTCGCCGCGGTGCGGCTCGGGCTCGGCTCCGGCGGCTTCGACGTCGTCCACGTCAACCTCAGCCGCGGTCTCGAGGGCGGGGGAGAGGCGACGGGCGAGGAGCACGTCTTCAAGCTCAACTACAGCTCGTTGCAGCACCCGGTCGAGCCGGTCGAGGGGGAGAGCCGATCGCTGCGCTTTATGCCCGCTGGGCGACCAAAAGGCGCACCAGTTCCGGGTCCGAGGGGGATCCCGGTACTGGTCCTGCCGCTCCACGGCCACCTGGCGCCGGCGGCCTGGGCGGCGGCGCGGGCGCGGCCGGGGCTGAGGGTCGGCTACGTGCAGACGGGGGGTGGGGCGCTGCCGGGTTCGCTCTCGCGCGACATCGCCGAGCTGCGCCAGCGCGGCCTGCTCTGCGGCCACGTCACCGCCGCCCCCGCCTACGGCGGCGAGCACGAGGCGCTCAGCACCGTCGGCGCCCTCGACGCCGCCGCGAGCCGGCTTGGCTGGGAGGCGATCCTGGTCGGCCCCGGCCCCGGCATCATCGGCTCGGCGACCGAGCTCGGCCACGGCGGCATGGCCGCCCTCGACAGCGCCCACGCCGCCCTCTCCCTCGGCCTGCCGACCCTGATCTCCCCCCGCCTCTCCAGCGCCGACCCCCGCGACCGCCACCGCGGCCTCAGCCACCACACCCGCACCGTCCTCGACCTGCTACTGGCCCCGGTCGACATCGCCGTGCCGGATGGATTCCCGGAAGCGCTCGAGCCATTGGAGGTCGCCCGCGGAGACCGCCACCACTTGCGCAGCGCCGCTATCGACTTGGACGCCTACGCCGCCTCGGGCTTCCCCGCCCGAACCATGGGCCGCGCGCTCGCGGACGACCCCCTCTTCTTCGCAGCCCCCCTCGCGGCAGGCCGACTCCTCACCGAGTAACGGGCTGTTCAGTCAGCTCCTCTCCGGCGGGTGGCGTGGGGGCGGGGGTCCCCCGCGGCGCGGAGGATGCGAAGCATCCGAGCACCGTGGGGGATGCCGCCATGACAGGACCCGCCGGCCAGGGCTCGCTGGTCCCTCTCTTGCGTGACAAGGGTTGCGCCCGACCGACGAGAACCCCTGCATCATGGCTATCGCAGTCAAGCCGCCCCCGGCGCCGATCACGCCGGGCGCCCCCGGCGCCGACGCCCGCTTCGAGGGTCTCGTCCTCGACTTCCTCTCCTACTTGGAGCTCGAGCGCGGACTCTCTCGCAACACCCTCAACGCCTACCGCACCGACCTGCTGCAGTACGGCGAATACCTCTCGGCCCACGGCGCCGACGCGCTGCGCGCCCGTCCCGCCGACGTCGCCGACTTCCTCGCCGAGCTGGCGACCGGCGAGGGCCGGCCGGCCTGTTCTGCTTCGACCATCCACCGCAAGGCCGCCTGCCTGCGTTCCTTCTACAAGCACCTGCGCCGCGACGAGCTGATCGGCGACGACCCGACGGCGGCGCTGAGCGCACCGCGGCGCTCGAAGAAACTGCCGCATGTCCTCAACTACGCCGAGGTGCAGAAGCTGCTCGCCGCCCCGCGCGGCAGCGAGCCGACGACGCTGCGCGACCGGGCGCTGCTGGAGGTGATGTACGCCTGCGGGCTGCGGG
Organism: uncultured Conexibacteraceae bacterium; assembly: GCA_964540905.1. Classification (GTDB taxonomy): domain Bacteria; phylum Actinomycetota; class Thermoleophilia; order Solirubrobacterales; family 70-9; genus VAYN01. Next base: position 21,246 of record CAZIOS010000028.1, read on the forward strand.
CTTCGGAGACGATTGGGCTCGAGCTCGGCGACATCGAGATGCGCGAGGGCTTCCTGCGCGCCCGTGGCAAGGGCTCGAAGGAGCGGCTGGTGCCGCTCGGCCGCCAGGCGATTGCCGCGATCGCCGCCTACCTGCGCGGCGGCCGGCCGCCGCTGATCGGCGACCGCCACGAGCCGAAGCTGTTCGTCAACTTCCGCGGTGGGCCGCTGACCCGCCAGGGGCTCTACAAGATCGTCCAGCGCCACGCCCGCGACGCCGCCCTCGGCGGCCGGATGAGCCCGCACACGCTTCGCCACAGCTTCGCCACCCACCTGCTCGCCGGCGGCTGCGACCTGCGCGCGGTGCAGGAGATGCTCGGCCACGCCGATATCTCGACCACCCAGATGTACACCCACCTCTCCGGCGAGCAGCTCAAGGACGTCTACTTCCGCTCCCACCCCCGCGCCAACGAGGACTGAGCGGTCGCTGTGGGCGTTTGAGTTCGCCCTTTGTCCGACTGAGCAGGACAAGCGGCGAACGCAATCCGGTAGAACGGTCGGGTGCCGGAGCTGCCCGAGGTCGAGACCGTCGCCCGCCAGCTCGAGCCGGAGCTGGAAGGGCACCGGATCGAGCTGCTGGAGGTGCTCGACGAGCGCTGGTCGCGGCCGACGCCGCCGCTCGAGCTCGGCGCCGCGGTCAGCGGCCGCACGATCCTGGGACTCGGGCGCCGCGGCAAGTACCTGCTGCTGGTGCTCGACGGCGGCCAGACGCTGGTCATGCACCTGCGGATGACCGGCAACCTGGTCCTGGTCGAGGGCGAGGAGGTGCTCGACCCCTCCGAGGGACGGCGGCTGTACGCGGGCGAGCGCTCGACCTCGGCCCGCCACCTGCGCGCCCGCTTCGTCCTCGACGACGGCCGCGAGCTCTGGTTCACCGATCCGCGCCGCTTCGGCGAGGCCTTCCTGATCGACGACGAGCGGCTCGGCGAGCGCTTCGAGCGGCTCGGCGTCGAGCCACTCTCGCCCGAGTTCACGGCTGAGGCGCTGATGGCGATGGCGGCGGGACGGACGGCGCCGCTGAAGTCGTTCCTACTCGACCAGTCGGGGGTGGCCGGGGTCGGCAACATCTACGCCGACGAGGCGCTCTACCGGGCGCGGCTGCACCCGCTCTCGCCCGCCGGCTCGATCAAGCTCGAGCACGCGGCGGTGCTGCGCGACGCCGTCGTCGCCGCGCTCGAAGCTGGGATCGACGCCGGCGGCTCCTCGATCGACGACTACCGCGACGGCCGCGGCGAGAAGGGGACGATGCAGGAGAAGTTCCTCGTCCACACCCGCGAGGGCGAGCCCTGCCCGAGCTGCGGCGGCGAGATCGCCCGCATCGTCGTCGGCGGCCGCTCGACCTACTTCTGCCCGAGCTGCCAGGTGCGGCTGCGGCGCCGGCCCCGGCGGCGCAAAGCCGCGCGTCGTCCCTGACCGTCCGGGTCGTCGGCGACCCTTGCTGACGTGCCCGGAACCACGGTCAAGACCGAGGCGGTCGTCCTGCGCAGCATCCGCTACGGCGAGGCGGACCGGATCCTCCACCTCTACTCGAAGACGCGGGGGCGCTTCGGGGCGATCGCGAAGGGGGCGCGGAAGCCGAAATCGCGCTTCGGCGGGCGCCTGGAGCCGTTCTTCCGCCTCGACCTGGTCCTGCACGAAGGCCGCGGCGAGCTGCTGACCGTGACCAACGTCGCCACCGTCGAGGGCTACCCGCGGCTGCGCTCCTCCGGCCCGGCGCTGACCGCCGGCGCCCGCGCCTGCGACGCGGTGCTGCGGCTGCTCGACTCGGCCGAGCCCAACCTGCCCGCCTACAACCTGCTCTGCCGCTACCTGGCGCTGCTCGACGAGCCCGGCGAGGAGGACGCCGCCCGGCTCGAGGTGGCGCTCTCCTTCCGCCTGAAGCTGGCGCTGGCGGCGGGGTTCGCCCCCGAGCTGGCCTCCTGCGCGCGCTGCGGCGAGGCCGAGCACCTCGCCGGCTTCTCCGGCGCCGCCGGGGGCGTCGTCTGCGCCGGCTGCGAAGCGGGCTCTTTCGCCTTTTCCGAGGAAGCGCACCGCTTCATGGTCGAGGCGCTGGCGCAACCGCTGGCCGCGGCACCGGCGGCCGAGCCCTTGGCCCTGCGCCAAGTTGAGCGTGCCGTCAACGAGACGCTGGAGCACCATGCGCACGTTCAATTGAGAGCGGCGGCGTAGAAGCAGCGGGGAGGGACTCGTCGGAGCCTCCCCGCTGTTGCTCCGACGAGTCCCTCCCCGCTGCTTATGCAAGCCCTCGCTCCTCTATGCAACCCCTCCTCGCTCCTTATGATCGACCGGTGCCAGTCACCGCCGCCTTCGCCGATCGCATCTCCGCCTGGGAGGAGCAGTTCCTCGCCGCCGACGCGACCCGTTCCTACCCGGCCCGCCGCGCGGTCGATGAGGCCGACAGCCCGTTGCGAACGCCGTTCCAGCGCGACCGCGACCGCATCGTCCACTCCAAGTCCTTCCGCCGCCTCAAGCACAAGACTCAGGTCTTCGTCGCCCCCGAGGGCGACCACTACCGGACCCGTCTCACCCACACGCTCGAGGCCTGCGGGATCGCCCGCACGGTGGCGCGGGCGCTGGGCCTCAACGAGGACCTGACCGAGGCGATCGGGCTCGGCCACGACCTCGGCCACCCGCCCTTCGGCCACGCCGGCGAGCAGGCCCTCGACGCCGCTCTGCGGGGGCGCTGCGGCAGCGGCTTCAAGCACAACGAGCACTCGCTGCGGGTGGTCGAGGTGCTGGAGCGCGACGGCAACGGGCTCAACCTGACCGAGCAGGTCCGCGACGGCATCCTCAACCACACCGGGCCGACCAAGCCGGCGACCCTGGAGGGGCGGATCGTGAAGCTGGTCGACCGCGTCGCCTACATCAACCACGACATCGACGACGCCCTGCGGGCGGGCATCCTCCATCCCGGCGACCTGCCGGCGGCGGAGATCGAGCTGCTGGGGCCGACCGGATCGCAGCGGATCGACACCCTCGTCCGCGACATCGTCGAGCGCTCCGCCGACGCCGGCGACATCGTCCAGGGCGAGGAGATCGGCGGCGCGATGCTGCGGCTGCGCAAGTTCATGTTCGACCGCGTCTACCTGGGGCCGGACACCCGCCGCGAGCACGAGCGGGTGCAGGGGGCGATGCAAGGTCTCTTCGACCACTACATCGAGCACCCCGACGAGCTGCCGAGCTGGGACCCGGAGGCGAGCGAGTGCCAGCGCGTCACCGACTACATCGCCGGCATGACCGACCGCTTCTGCATCGCCAAGTTCACCGAGCTGACGGTCCCCGAGGAGGCCCGCTTCTAGTGGCGCTGATCTCCCCCGAGAGCGTCGAACGGGTGAAGCAGGCGGCGGACATCGTCGAGGTGATCTCCGCTCACACCGACCTGCGCCGCCAGGGCGCCCGCTGGGTCGGCCTCTGTCCGTTCCACGAGGAGCGCACGCCCTCGTTCTCGGTCGACGCCCAGGAGAAGCTCTACCACTGCTTCGGCTGCGGGGTCGGCGGCGACGTGATCAAGTTCGTCGAGGAGAAGGACGGGCTCGGCTTCGCCGAGGCGGTCGAGACGCTGGCCGACCGCTACGGGGTCGAGCTGGAGCGCGAGCAGGAGGACCCGCGGGCGGAGGCGCGGCGAGCGCACCGCCGCCGGCTCGAGCAGCTGCTCGACCGCACCGCCGGCTACTACGCCAGCTACCTCTGGGATTCCAAGGAGGCGGGCAAGGCGCGCGAGTACTTGGCCGAGCGCGGGCTGGGGGAGGAGGTGCTGCGGGCGTTCGGCGTCGGCTTCGCCCCCAGCGCCTGGGACAAGATCCTCGTCCGCGGCCAGCAGGCCGGCTTCGGGGTCGAGGAGCTGCGCGGCGTCGGCCTCGTCCAGAAGGGCCGCGGCGGCGGCGAGTACGACCGCTTCCGGGCCCGGATCATGTTCCCGATCCGCGACCGCCGCGGCCGCACCCTCGGCTTCGGCGGCCGGGCGATGCGCTCCGACCAGGGCGCCAAGTACGTCAACACGGCCGAGACCGATTTCTTCCACAAGAGCCAGCTGCTCTACGGCGTCGACCGGGCCAAGGCGGCGATCGCGAAGGCGGCGCGGGCGGTCGTGGTCGAGGGCTACACCGACGTCCTCGCCCTGCACCAGGCGGGAGTCGAGGAGGCCGTTGGCGTGATGGGGACGGCGATCACCGGCGAGCAGGTGGCGGCGCTCTCGGGGATGGTCGAGGAGGTGGTGCTGGCGCTCGACGCCGACTCGGCCGGCCAGGAGGCGATGCTGCGGGCACAGCGGGTCGCCGCCGGGCGCAAGATGCGGCTGCGGGTGGCGGCGATGCCGGCCGGCGAGGACCCGGCCGAGATGATCGCCGCGCCCGGCGGCGCCGAGCGCTTCCGCGCACTGGTCGAGGCGGCGGTCGAGCTCGAGTCCTTCCAGGTCGGGCTGGTGCTCGACCGCACCGACGCCGGCTCGCCGGCGGCCCGCGACCGCGCCCTGGGCGAGGTGGCGCCGGTGCTGGCGGCGATGGGGGAGACGGCGAGCCGCGACGACCTCGTGCGCCGGGTGGCGGAGCGGCTCGACCTCGAGCCGGCGATGGTGATGGGGCGGCTGGTGGCGGCGCGCCCGCTCAGCGGTGGGCCGGAGGGGGCGCCGGCGCCGCGGGGCGAGGCCCCGGCGCGGGCTCCGCGCCGCGCCGCCGAGCTGACCTCGCGCGAGCGCCGCGAGCGCTCGCTGCTGGCGATGTGCATCGCCCTGCCGGAGGAGGGCGCCGAGTTCCTCGACCGGCTCACCGACGCCCACCTCTCGGCGACCGGCCTGCGCGCCGCCACCTGGCTGCGCGAGCACCCCGGCGACCCCGCCTCGGACCTGCCGCGCGAGGACGAGGAGCTCTCCGGCCTGATCGCCGAGCTGGTGATGATTTCGCGCGAGCAGCCGTCCTCGCGGGAGTCGATGGAGCTGAACTTCCTGCTGCTCGAGCAGCGCCGGCTCGAGGACGAGATCGCCGCCGCCGGCGAGCGCGGCGACTACGAGCGCCGGGCGGCGCTCAGCCGCGAGCGCGCGGCCCTGGTCGAACGGATCGCCCACACGCAGCGGGTCGAGAGCTGAGCAGCGCACGTAACTTACTGTCTGCGGCGCTTGCGATGATCCATTCGTGGACAAGCGGTTCCTAGAGGATTGTCTGGCGCGCGGCATGTCGCTGGAGGCGATCGGCGAGCGGACTGGCAAGCATCCCTCGACGATCGGTTACTGGCTGAAGAAGCATGGGCTGCGGGCGGCAGGCTGGGACAGCCATGCGCCGAAAGGCGGGATCGACGAAGAGCAGTTGACCAGCCTCGTCGCGGAAAACTTATCGCTGCGGGAAATGGCGGAGCGCCTGGACCGCAGCGTCACCGCGGTCCGCTACTGGATCGAGCGGTATGGGATTCAGCGCGAGCGACGGAGGCGACGCATCATCACCGACGGTCCGAAGAAAGTTCTGATGTCGTGCAAGCGCCACGGGTTGGCGCCGTTCGTCCTCGAGGGTCGGGGCTCCTACCGCTGCGGCCGTTGCAGGGTAGAAGCGGTGGCGCGCAGGAGGCGTGTTGTGAAGCGCAAACTTGTGGAGGAGGCCGGCGGCAAATGCATGCTCTGCGGTTACTCGCGCTGCCAGCAGGCACTCCAGTTTCATCACCTCGATCCGGCGACCAAGAGGTTCCATCTCGCGCACAGTGGCCACAGCAGATCACTGGCAAGGGCAAGAGAGGAGGCTCGCAAGTGCGTACTGCTTTGTGCCACCTGCCATGCGGAGGTCGAGGCAGGAATTGCTGAGATGCCGCTAAATTCCTTCTAGACGCTAGTCCGGGGTAGCTCACTGGATTAGCACGGTCCGGGGTAGCTCAATTGGTAGCAGCGCTCGACTGTTAATCGAGAGGTTGTGGGTTCGAGCCCCACCCCCGGAGTTCCAATCGGCCTCGTCAGGATGTCTCACGGCCAGCATGGCGCTGGGCAAGCCATTCGACCAGCTCGGCACCCCGCTCGGCGCCGTCGTGCTCGCGCCCCCAGGCGGCTATCTCCTCCGCCCGGGCGGCGAAAGAGGGATCGGCGAGGAGCCGCCGCGCCGCCCAGCGCAGCGGCTGCGGCCGGCAGAGCCGCCAGGGCAGCGAGAGCCCGGCCCCGGCCCAGGCGACCCGCATCGCGGTCTCGCTCATGTCGCCGACGATCGGGCAGACCAGCAGCGGCGTGCCGGCGCCGAGGGCGCGGGCGACGGTGCCGTGGCCGCCGTGGGAGACGACCAGCGAGGCGGCCGGCATTAGCTGGCTGTAGCTGAGCCAGTCGACGAGGACGGCGTTGGCGGGGACCTCGATCGGGCGCTGGGGGAAGACGCGGTTGGTCGTCGCCATCACCCGCACCGGCTCCCGCGCGAAGGCCCGCAGCGCCGTGCGGACCAGGTGGTTGTCGGAGTCGTGGGCGGTGCTGGGGGCGATCAGGACCAGCGGCGCCTCGCCCGGCGGCAGCTCGATCCGCGGGTGCGGCTGCTCGAAGGTCATCGGTCCGGTCACCGCGACCCCGGCCGGCCAGCGCCGCGGGTACTCGAGCTGGGGGAAGGTGGCGACGAGGGCGAGGTCGGGGCTGATGCCGCCGTGGAAGCGCTCGGTGGGGGGGAGGCCGAGGCGCTGGCGCTGCAGGTTGAGGTCGCGGCGGCCGTGCTCGAGGCCGACGTTCAGCGCCCGCTGGCCCGTCCGCCAGGCGGCGCGCCCGAGCGGCGTCCGCGGCGGCCGCAGCCCGATCGCGAAGAATGGCAGCCCCGGCTCGACCACCGGGTAGATGTGGGGGATCAGGGTCGCCAGCGGCACCCCGGCGCGCTCCGCCGCCAGCGCCGGGGCCAGGGTGAGGATGTCGCTGACGGCGACGTGGGGGCGCATCTCCTCCAGCAGCGGCAGCAGCGCCCGCGCCGCCTCGGCGGCGTGCTGCCCGTCGGCCGAGTCGGGCTCGGGTGGCGGGAACATCCGGTATTCCTCGGCCGCGGCGAAGCCGAGCCCGGCGCCCTCGACCGCCGCCCGCCGCTCCTCCCAGGTCTCGACGACGACCTCGTGGCCGCGCCCGGCCAGCGCCCGTCCCAG
>CAZIOS010000029.1:0-27187 GCA_964540905.1 uncultured Conexibacteraceae bacterium
TCGCCGCAGTCGCAGCGCATGCTGTGGAAGACGTCGCCGGTGAGGCACTCGCTGTGGACGCGAACCAGCACGTCAGCGGCGCCGTCGACCTCGCCCTTGACCATCGCCACGTGGTGTTTGTCGTCGACCAGGGAGCGGTAGCCGACCGCGGTGAAGTCGCCGAAGGAGGTCGGCAGGGCGGTGGCGACGACCCGCTCGACCAGCTTCTCGGTGCGGCGGCGGTAGGCGATCAGCTCGGCGACGGTGACCATCTTCAGGCCGTGCTTGGCGCAGTAGGGGATCAGGTCGGGGACGCGGGCCATGGTGCCGTCGTCGTTCATCACCTCGCAGATGACGCCGGCCGGGGTGAGGCCGGCGAGGCGGGCGAGGTCGACGCTGGCCTCGGTGTGGCCGGTGCGCTCGAGCACGCCGCCCTCCTTGGCCCGCAGCGGGAACATGTGGCCGGGGACGACGATGTCGCGCGGGCCCGAGTTGGGGTCGATCGCGACCTGGATCGTGTGGGCGCGATCGTGGGCGGAGATGCCGGTGCTGACGCCGGCGGCGGCCTCGATCGTGACCGTGAAGGCGGTCTGCAGCGGCGCCTCGTTCTTCGCCGCCATCAGCTTCAGGCCCAGCCGCTCGCAGCGTTCGGCGGTGAGGGCGATGCAGATCAGGCCGCGCGCCTCCTTGGCCATGAAGTTGACCGCCTCGGGGGTGGCGAACTGCGCCGCCATCACCAGGTCGCCCTCGTTCTCGCGGTCCTCGCCGTCGCAGACGACGACCATGCGGCCGCGGCGGATCTCCTCGATCGCCTCCTCGATCGTCGCGAACGGGCTCTCCCCCGTCCTCGCCCCCGGGTCTTGCTCCTGCGCCTCGGTCATATGGCTCACGCTCGCTCCTTTCCGGCGAATGGTGCCACCAGCCGCTCCACGTACTTGGCCACGATGTCGCACTCGACGTTCAGCCTGCTCCCCGGCACGACGTCGCCAAGGTTCGTCCGCTCCAGGGTCTCGGGGATCAGCGACACCTCGACCCAATCGTCAGCGAGCGCCGCGATCGTGAGGCTCACACCGCCGAGCCCAACCGAGCCCCGCTCGATCGCGTAGGGCATCAGCGCCGGCGGCAGGGCGACGCGGAGGCGCCGCGCGAAGCCGTCCGGCTGCAGCGAGACGACCTCGCCGACGCCATCGACGTGGCCCTGGACGATGTGGCCACCGAGCCGGTCCGATGCCCTCATCGCCAGCTCGAGGTTGACCCGGGCGCCGGCGGCGATACCGCCGAGGGCGGTGACGGCGAGGGTCTGGTTCATCGCCTCGGTCTCGAAGCCGCCCGCATCGACGGCGGTCGCGGTCAGGCAGACGCCGTCGACGGCGACCGAGTCGCCGAGCCCGATCTCCGGGCCGAGCTTCGTCGCGATCCGCAGGCGGGCGCCGTCGGCCCCCGCCCCGAGGCGCTCGACCGTGCCGACGTCCTGGATCAATCCGGTGAACATCACCACTCCTTGTACAGGGCGGTGATCAGCGCGTCTTCCCCGACGGGCTCCGTCGACGACTCCAGTGCGCTCAGGCGCGCGGGTTCGGTCGGCTCCGATCCGGGCCCCCCGAGAAGGACGGGGGCGACGAAGGTCCTGGATTCGTCGAGCTGATCCGCAGCTACGAATGCAGAGGCGAGGGTGCGGCCGCCCTCGAGGAAGAGGCTGGTGACCTCGCGGCGGCCGAGCTCGGCGAGGGCCGAGTGGACGCGATCGGCCTGGCTGGCGCCGGCGGCGACCAGGACCTCGGCGCCGGCGGCGTGGAGGGCGCCGACCCGGGCGGTGTCGGCCTCGGCGGAGACGACGACCAGCAGCGGCGCCTGGTCGAGCGTCGCCAGCAGCCGCGAGTCGAGCGGCAGCCGCGCCTGGGAGTCGAACACCACCCGCAGCGGCTGCCGACCCTCGCTTGCGGTGTTCGTTTTCCCCGACATATGAGGAAAAGGCACACCGGAAGCGTCGGCGGCCGGCCGGGCCGTGAGCAGCGGGTCGTCGGCGAGGACGGTGCCGATGCCGGCGGCGATCGCGTCGGATTCGGCGCGCCAGCGGTGGACGAGGGCACGGCTGGCCTCGCCGGAGATCCAGGGGCTGTCGCCGGGGGCGGTGGCGGTCTGGCCGTCGAGCGAGATCGCCAGCTTCAGGGTGACGTGCGGCAGGCCGGTGCGGGCGTGCTTGCGGAAGGGCTGGTTGAGCCGGCGCGCCGCCGCGGCCTCCTCGCCGGCGGCGGCGAGGACCTCGACGCCACCGTCGCGGAGGATGCCGGGACCGCGGCCGCTGGCCTTCTCGCTGGGGTCGTCGGAGGCGATCACGACGCGGCCGATCTCCGCCTCCAGCAGCGCCTCGACGCAGGGCGGCTGGCGCCCTTCGTGGGCGCAGGGCTCCAGGGTCACGTACATCGTCGCCCCGGCCGGGCTCTCGCCGCGCTCGTAGCAGTCGACCAGCGCCGCCCGCTCCGCGTGCAGCCCCCCGAGCTCGGCGTGGTGGCCCTCCCCGATAACCTGCCCGTCGCGAACGATCACCGCTCCGACGAGGGGGTTGGGACTGACGCTTCCCCGACCCGCCTCGGCCAATTCCAAAGCACGCCTCAAATGCGCTCGGTCGGCCATTGTCAGCTGGGCTTTCATAGAACCGATTGACTCGTCAATCAATCAATCGTACTGGGTCGATATGGCTAAGCAGATCAAGGACGCAGGGAGCGCAGTGTGCTCTGCACATGAGCGACCGAGGACGCGGATATGCGACGCCATATCGGCCCCTCCCAAATACGCTGAGGGGCGATGAAACTCATCATCCAGATCCCCTGCCTTAACGAGGAGGCGACGCTGCCGGCGACGATCGCCGAGCTGCCGCGCCGGCTCGACGGCTTCGACGCCGTCGAGCTGCTGGTGATCGACGACGGCTCGACCGATCGCACGGTCGCGGTCGCCCGCGAGCAGGGGGTCGAGCACATCGTCCGCCTGACCAACAACAAGGGCCTCGCCGCCGGCTTCCAGGCGGGGCTGGATGCATGCCTGAAGCTCGGCGCCGACGTCGTCGTCAACACCGACGCCGACAACCAGTACCGCGGCGCCGACGTCGCCAAGCTGGTGGCGCCGATCCTCGCCGGCGAGGCCGACATGGTCGTCGGCGATCGCCAGGTCGCCCAGATCGAGCACTTCTCGGGCGCCAAGAAGGGGCTGCAGCGGCTCGGCAGCTGGGCGGTGCGGCGGCTCTCCGGGACGGAGGTCACCGACACCACCTCCGGCTTCCGCGCCTACAACCGCGAGGCCGCCCTGCAGCTGCTGGTCGTCGACAACTTCACCTACACGCTGGAGAGCCTGATCCAGGCCGGCAAGATGCTGGTCGCGGTCGACGAGGTCACGGTCGCGACCAACCCGCAGACCCGCGAGTCGCGGCTGTCCGACTCGACCGGCGCCTACGTGCGCCGCAACGGCCCGGCGATCCTGCGGATCTACGCCCGCTACGAGCCGCTGCGCGCCTTCGCCACCGCCGGCCTGGTGGTGCTGGCGCTGGCCTTCGCCGCCTGGCTGCCGTTCCTGATCGACTGGATCTTCAACGGCAACAGCGCCGGCCACATCCAGTCGCTGATCCTCGGCGCGGTCCTCTTCATCTCCGCCGTGCAGCTGTTCGCGCTGGGGGTGATCGGCGACCTCCTGGCGGGGCAGCGAGTGATGACCCAGCGGACCTTCGAGCGGGTGCGCCGGGTCGAGCTGGCGCTCGGGGTCGCGCCCTCCCATTACGAGCGCGGAGCGGAGCCGAAGCGATGAGCGCCGGAGGGCAGAACGGGGCCACCGCCAACGGCGGCGGCGCGGCGGTCGCCAGCTCGGCCGAGTATGGCAAGACGGCGAGCTTCCTCGCGGTCGGGGTCGGCCTCACCGGCGTCATCACCTACGCCTACTTCCTGATCGCCTCGCACGTCCTCTCCAAACCCGACTACGGGCAGATCACGGTCCTCTGGTCGGCCGTCTTCATCACGATCTCGACCCTCTACCGGCCGATCGAACAGCTGCTCTCGCGCCACATCTCCGAGCGCACGGTCAAGGGCGAACCGATCGGCCAGCCGATGCGGGTCGCCTCGACGATCCAGCTCGGCCTCTCGCTCTTCTTCGCCGTCGTCGCGCTCGCCCTGCGCGGCCCGATCCAGGACAGCCTGCTCGAGGGCAACGAAACCCTCTACTGGGTCTTCTTCTCCTCGGTCCTCTTCTACGCCGCCAGCTACTTCGCCCGCGGCTTCCTCGCCGGCCAGCAGCGCTTCGGCCTCTTCGTGGCGCTGATCCTCTCCGAATCCTGCTTCCGCACGATCTTCGCGGTGATGGTCGCGATCGGCATCCTCACGGGCCAGTCGGCGGTGGCGATCGGCATCACCGCCGCTCCCGCCCTCTCCCTGCTGGTCGTCCCCTTCGCCTTCGCCCGGCGCGCGCAGAAGGAAAAGGACGACACCCCCGGCATCCCCGGACGCGAAGCGGAGGAGCTGCCGGCTGACCACTTCTCCTTCGCCGAGGGCGGTGGCTTCGCCGCGGCGGTGCTGCTGATCATGTTCAGCGAACAGGCCTTCCTCAACGCCGGGCCGCTGATCACCCGCGGCCTCCAGGGCGCCGCCGCGGCCGGCTTCATCTTCAACGTGCTGATGCTGGCGCGGGCGCCGCTGCAGCTGTTCCAGTCGGTCTCGACCAGCATCCTCCCCCACCTGACCAAGCTCCACACCAGCAAGGCGGAGGACAGCGAGCGCGAATTCCGCCAGACGGTGCGGATGGTGCTGCTGGGGATCCTCGCCTTCACCGCGCTGGTCGTGGTCGTCGTCCTGATCGCCGGGCCGAAAGCGATGCAGATCGCCTTCAGCAAGAAGTTCACCTACGACCGCGAGGGCCTGCTGCTGGTCTCGGTCGGCATGGGCCTCTACCTCTCCTCGGTCACGGTCAACCAGGCCTGCATCGCCCAGGGCCAGGTGCGCCGAGCCGCCGCCCGCTGGATCGGCTGCGCGGCGCTGTTCATCGGCTGGAACTTCGTGCCGCTGGTCAGCAACGAGTTCCGCCGGGTCGAGATCGGCTTCCTGCTCGCCGCCGGCGTCCTCTTCTCCCTCCTCTACTACGTCTATCGCCGCCCGCACGAACGGGCCGAGGACGTGCCCGAGCCGGGCTCGGGAGAGGAGTTGGAGGCGCGCCTGGCGCTGCTGGACGAGAACGTCTGAGGCGGTTGACTAGGGTCCGCCGATGGGTGGACACGACGCCGATCTGATCCTCGTCGCCGGCGCCCTGCTGGCGGCCGGAATCCTCGGGGCGCTGCTCGCCGACCGCGTCCGCGTCCCCGGCCTGCTGCTCTTCCTCGGGCTCGGGATGCTGGCCGGCTCGCAGGGGATTGGCGGCATCGAGTTCAGCGACACCGAGCTGGCGCGGACGCTGGGGACGATCGCGCTGATCCTGATCCTCTTCGAGGGCGGCCTCACCGCCGGCTGGTCGGAGATCCGGCCGGTGCTCGGCACTGCCGCCTCGCTGGCGACGCTGGGCACGGCGCTGACCGCTGTGATCGCCGGCTTCGCGGCGAAGCTGATCTTCGGCTTCGGCACCCTCGAAGGGATGCTGGTCGGCGCCGCCGTCGCCGCCACCGACTCGGCGGCGATCTTCGCCGTGCTGCGCCGCTCGACCCTGGAGAAGCGGCTGGCGCGCTCGCTCGAGGGCGAGTCGGGGATGAACGACCCGGTGGCGCTGCTGCTGGTGATCGGCTTCATCGAATGGATCCAGCAACCCGGTTACGGCCTCGCCGACATGGCCGGGCTGCTGGCGCTGAAACTGGTGCTGGGGATCGCGATCGGGCTGGCGATTGGGCGCCTGGCGGTGACGGCGCTGAACTCGACCCGGCTGCCGACCGACGGGATCTACCCGGTGGCGACGATCGCGATCGCCGCCCTCGCCTACGGCCTCGCCGAGGTCGCCCACGGCTCCGGCCTGCTCGCCGTCTACCTGACCGCGCTGGCGCTGGGCTCGGCCAGCATCCCCGCCCGGCGCACCGTCGTCGCCTTCCACGAGGGGCTCGGCTGGGTCGCCCAGATCGCCCTCTTCATCCTGCTCGGCCTGCTCGTCTTCCCCAGCGAACTGCCCGGCGTCGCCCTCCAGGGGCTGGCGCTCTCGGCGGCGTTGATCCTCGTCGCCCGCCCGGTCGCGACCTTCGTCGCCACCGCGCTGGCGCCGCTCGACGCGCGCGAGCGGCTGATGCTCGGCTGGGCCGGGCTGCGCGGGGCGACGCCGATCTGGCTCGCCACCTTCCCGGTCGTCGCCGGGATCGGCGGCGGCCAGAAGGAGTTCGCGATCGTCTTCTTCGTCGTCGTCAGCTCGACCCTGGTCCAGGGCGCCAGCTTCGAGCCGCTGGCGACCCGGCTCGGGCTCACCACCGACGAGCCGGCGCTGCCGCGGCGGCTGCTCGAATCCGGCCGCATCCGCCGCCTCGGCGGCGACGTGGTCGCCTACCGGCTGCCGCCCGGAGCCGCCGCCGCCGGCCACCGGGTGCGGGAGCTGGAGCTGCCGCGCGAGGCGCTGGTCAACGTAATCGTCCGCGACGGGCACGCGATCCCGCCGCGCGGCTCGACCGAACTGCGCGCCGGCGACGAGCTCCACGTGCTCGTCCGCAGCGAGCTGCGCGAGGAGGTCGAGGCGCTGACGAAGACCTGGCGCGACGGCCCGATCGGGCGGCCGCCACCGCCACCGCTGCCGCGCCGCGCCGCCTCCCAGGTCTTCTCGGTGCGCCCGGCGCGGGCCGGCGACGACCCGCGGGCGCTGAGCGAGGTCGACGGGATCCCGGTGCTGGCGGTGCTGCGCAGCCGCCGCGACGGCGTCGGCGCGATGGCGGCCCTCGCTGACGGCCGCTACGCGGTGACCAGCGACGACGTGATCGCGGTTGGCGGCAGGCGCGCCCTAGCCGGCTGGTGTGAGCGCCGAGCGGGCCGGATTGGAGTCGATCAAGCGGAGCGCGCCTGGTGGCAGGAGGTCACGGGCGCGCTGATCGCGAGGGGCCGGGTCAGCTAGCTCCGGCGGCCTCGGCGATCGCCGTGTAAGCGGCGGCGGGATCGTCGCTGCCGAAGACGGCGGAGCCGGCGACGAAGAGCGAGGCGCCGGCGGTGGCGACCGCGGCGGCGGTGGCGGTGTCGACGCCGCCGTCGACCTCGATCGGCGCCGCGCCGACCAGCGGCACCAGGCGCTCGACCTTGGCCGGCGAGGAGGGGATGAAGGCCTGGCCGCCCCAGCCGGGGTTGACGGTCATGCAGAGGACGAGGTCGGCGAAGCCGCGCAGCTCGGCGACCGCCTCGACCGGGGTGCCGGGGTTGATCGCGACGCCGGCGCAGCAGCCGAGCTCGCGGATCGCCTGCAGGGTGCGGTTGGCGTGCGGCGTCGCCTCGGCGTGGAAGCTGATCGAGTCGGCGCCGGCCCTGGCGAACTCCTCGATCTGGCGCTCCGGCGCCGCGACCATCAGGTGGACGTCGAGGGCGCCGCCGGCCGCGTGGACCTGGTCGGCGATCGCGCCCAGGACCAGCGGCCCGATCGTGATCGGCGGCACGAAATGGCCGTCCATGACGTCGAAGTGGATCACCCGGGCGCCGGCTTCCATCACCTCGCGCAGCTGCGAGCCGAGCTGGGCGAAGTCGGCCGAAAGGATCGACGGCGCGACCCGCGGCGACTCGATCAGCTGGCGCATCCGCTCGCTCATCCGCGAGAGCCTACTGAGCGTCTCCGGATGCGCTCAGGCCGCTCGTAACATCGAGGCGCCGCACATCTGGCAGTGCATGTCCTCGGTGTGGCTCATGCGGGCGATCGTCTGGTGTTCGCCGCAGTTGGGGCACTGCGAGACTAGTTCGAAGCGGCTGAGGCAGTTGACGCAGCGCAGGCGGCCGGGGAGCTGGGTCGGCCGCAGCCAGGGCTCGCCGCAGCTCGGGCAGGGCGCCCGCTTGAGCGGGCTCTCGGCCCCGGAACCGGCATCGGCGGGCTCGCTCACGCGCTAATCATGGCGCTTGAACCGGCTGATGAAGAAGCCGGTGGTGCGATCGCGGTCGGGGCGCAGCTGCAGGCAGCGCGGCTGCAGCGGCGAGGCGAGCCCCGGGGCGAGGGCGCCAAGGTCCTCCAATTCGAGTGCCGGCGCCTCGCCGGCCTCCGCCGCCGCCAGCAGCGCCGCCACCCGCTCCTCGTTCTCGCGGCGCGAGATCGTGCAGGTCGAGTAGACGAGGACGCCGCCGGGCCGCAGCATCCGCGCGGCGCTCAGCAGCAGCCGCTCCTGGAGGGAGGCCAGGCGCTCGATCGCCGCCGGCGTCTTGCGCCAGCGCGCGTCCGGCCGCGAGGCGAGGGCGCCGAGGTCCGAACAGGGGGCGTCGAGGAGGACGCGGTCGAAGCCGGCGCCCATCTCCAGCGTCGCCGCATCGGTCTCGATCACGGTGACGCCGCGCAGACCCAGCCGCTGCGCCTGGGCGGCGATTTCGCCGGCCCGCTCGGGGTCGAGCTCGACCGAGATCACCTCGCCGCGGTCGCCCATCCGGGCGGCGATCTGGCCGCTCTTGATCCCGGGGCCACCGCAGAGGTCGAGCACGTGCTCCCCCGGGCGCGGGTCGAGCACCTCGACCACAGCGGCGGAGCCGCGACTCTGCGGCGTCAGCGTCCCGGCCGCAACCAGCTCGGGGACGGTGGCGCCGGTGCGGCCGGAGACGACGAGCATCTCCGGCGCCGCCAGCGGCCACTCGCCCACGGCAGCATCTACCTCGACGCCAGCATTGCGCAGCTTCTTCAGAGCCGCCTCGCGGGAGGCACTGACTCGCATCGCCACCTCGGCGGGTTCGTTGCAGGCGGCGAGCAGCGCCCGCGCCGTCTCGGCGCCGAACTCGCGCCACCACATCTGCGCCAGCCAGGCCGGCGCCGAGTGGGCGACCGCCGCCGCCTCCGCGGTCGAGTCGTCGCCGAGCAGCGCCGCCGTCAGCTCCTCGCGCTCGCGCCCGGCCCGCCGCAGCACCGCGTTGACGAGGCCGGCGGCGTGGGCGGCACCAGCGTCCTTTACCAGCTCGACCGCCTGGTCGACGGCGGCGTGGTCGGGGGTGCCGTCGGCGAACAGCAGCTCGTAGAGGCCGAGCCGCAGCGCCGCCAGGACCGGCGGGTCGAGCCGGCGGACCGGGCGGCCGGCGAGGCGCTCGATCGCCGCGTCGGCGGTGCCGCGGCGCTGCACGGCGCCGTAGGCGAGCCGCTGCGCCTGGGCGCGCTCGCGGCCCTCCAGCCCACGCTCGTCGGCGCCGGCCCGGAAGGCGCGCTCGGTGAAGGCGCCGTCCTCGAAGCTGGCGCGGATCGTCGCGAAGGCAAGCGCCCGCGCCGGCGCAATCACAACTTGGGGAGCGAGTGGCCGCGCAGGTAGGCGTCGACCGGCATCGGCTTGCCGCCCGGCGGCTGCACGACCTCGAGCCGCAGGGCGCCGCGGCAGCAGCCGACCAGCAGCACCCCCCATTCCGCCTTGACGGCGCCGGTCTTGACGCTGACGTCGACGGCGCGGGCGCGGCGGACGCCGAGCCGCTCGCCGTCGGCGGTCTCCAGGTAGGCGCCGATATGCGGCGTCAGCGCCCGCACCACCGCCGCCAGCTCGCTGGCCGGGCGGGCGGGATCGAGCCGGCGCTCGGAAGCCTCGATCTTCTCCGCATAGGTGACCCCCTCCTCGTCCTGGGGCTCGAACTCGAGCTTCCCCTCGACCCGCAGGTCGAGGGCGCGGACCAGCAGCTCGCCGCCCCGCGCCGCCAGCTTCGCCGCGAGCGCCTCGAAGTCCTCGTCGGCGCGCAGCGGCAGCCGCTCGCGCAGCGCCACCGGGCCCGAATCGAGCCCCGCGGTCAGGCGCATCACGCAGACCCCGGTCTCACGGTCGCCGGCCATGATCGCCCGCTCGATCGGCGCCGCCCCGCGCCAGCGCGGCAGCAACGAGGGGTGGAGGTTGAGGATCGGCGACTCGGAGAGCAGCGGCTCGCGGATCAGCTGGCCGAAGGCGCAGACGACGACGGCGCTGGGGGCGGCGGCGCGGATCCGCTCCAGCACCGCCTCCGTGTTGACGTCAGCCACCTGCAGCAGCTCGATCCCGAGCTCGTTCGCCGCGCTCGCGGCCGGCGGCGAGCTCATCTGGCGGCCGCGGCCGCGGGGGCGGTCGGGCGGGGTCACGACCAGGCTCGGCCGGTGCGGCGAGTCGGCCAGGCGCCGCAGGACGGTGGCGGCGAAGTCGGAGGTACCGAGGTAGACCGTGCTCACGCGTCGGTGCGTGGCTCGCGCAGCTCGTCGCCATCGTCGGCGTCGTGCTCGACCGGCGGGCTGTAGCTGCCGCCTTCGCGCAGCGCCCGCAGCGCCCCCTTGCGCTGTTCGCGAGTGGTGCGATCGAGGATCAGCACCCCGTCGAGATGGTCGATCTCGTGCTGGAGCACCCGCGCCTCCAGCCCGGAGGCCTCGATCTCGATCGGCTCGCCCTCGGCATCGCGGCCGCCGATCCGCACGTGCAGCGGCCGCTCCACGTCCATCGAGACCCGCGGCAGGCTGAGGCAGCCCTCCTCGGCCAGCGAGAGCTCGTCGGAGAGCCACTCGATCCGGGGGTTGACCAGCGCCGTCGGCTCGCCGTCGGAGCCGGCCTGGAAGACGAGCAAGCGGCGCAGCACGCCGAGCTGGGTGGCGGCGAGGCCGACCCCCATGCCGTCGCGCATGATCGCGATCATCCGCTCGACCTCGGCCCGCAGCTCCGGCCCGAAGGCGGTGACCGGCGAGGCGACGCTCTTCAGCACCGGGTCGCCGAACTTGACGACGTGGGCGAGCGCCGCCTCGCGCCGCTCCAGCAGCTCCGCCTCGAGCTCGTCGCGCTCGCTCTCTTCGGCGTCTATGGCGTTCTCGTCGCTCACCGGATCGATTATTGCGGGTCGACGTCGACCCCGATCGCGACCTCGCGGCGGGAGCGCTGGGCGGCGCCGCGCTCGACCGCGGCCCGCACCGCGGCGATCGTCCCCTCGCGGTCGTCGGCCTTGATCAGGATGCGGCGGCGGTGGCGATTGCGGACGCGGAACATCGGCGCCGGTCCGAGCAGCTCCGAGCCGGCCGGGAGTGCCTCGCGCAGCTCACCGGCCACCGTCGTCGCGGCGGCTTCGAGGCGATCCTCGCGCTCGCCGGCGAGGTTGACCCGGACCAGGTGCGAGAAGGGCGGGTAGTGCAGCGCCCGGCGCCGCTCGAGCTCGCCGGCGAGGAAGCCGGCGGAGTCGTGTCGGGCCGCGTGCTCGATGCTCGACGCGCTCGGGGCCAGGGTCTGGACGATCACCTCGCCGCCGGCGGCGCCGCGGCCGCTGCGCCCGGCCAGCTGCGCGACCATCGCGAAGGTCCGCTCCTCGGCGCGGAAGTCGGGGAAGCGCAGGGTCGCGTCGGCGTCGAGGATCGCGCTCAGCGTCACCTCCGGGAAGTCGTGGCCCTTGGCGACCATCTGGGTGCCGACGAGGACGCCGCTCGGCGCCTCATCGAAGCGGGCGAGGATGCGGGCGTGGGCACCGCGCTCGGCGGCGGTGTCGGAGTCGAGCCGGAAGACCGGCATCGGCGCCAGCCGCTCGCGCAGCAGCGCCTCGATCCGCTCGGTGCCGGCGCCGGCCCGCGAGAGCGTCGTCGAGGCGCACTCGGGACAGGCCGTCGGGGCCGGCTCGGCGTGGGCGCAGTGGTGGCAGACGAGGCGGCCGCTGTGGCGGTGGACGATCAGCGAGACGTCGCAGTTGGGGCAGCTCCAGGGGTGCCCGCAGGAGCGGCAGGTGAGCCAGGGGGCGAAGCCGCGGCGGTTGATCATCACGATCGCCTTGGCGCCGGCGGCGCGGACCCCCTCCAGCGCCGCCCAGGTCTCGCCGTGCAGCGGCCCCGAGCGCGGGTCGGCCTCGCGCATGTCGACCAGGCCGACCGGCGGCAGCTCGCGGCCGTCGACCCGGCGCGCCAGCTGCAGCCTCGGCAGCTCCAGCCAGGACTCCGGCCGCGGCGTCGCGGTGCCGGCGACGAGCACGGCGCCGCACTCCTCGGCGCGGCGGCGGGCGACGGCGCGGGCGTCGTAGCAGGGGTCGCCGTCCTGCTTGTAGGAGGGGTCGTGCTCCTCGTCGATCACGATCAGGCCGAGGTCGCGGACCGGGGCGAAGACGGCCGAGCGGGGGCCGACGCAGACGCTGGCCTCGCCGCTGCGCAGGCGGCTCCACTCGTCGAAGCGCTCGCCGGGCGAGAGCGCCGAGTGGAGGACGGCGAAGCGGTCGCCGAGGCGGGCGCGGAAGCGGGCCACCGCCTGCGGCGCCAGGCCGATCTCGGGGACGAGGACGATCGCCCCGCGGCCCCGCTCCAGCGCCGCCTCGACCGCCGCCAGGTAGACCTCGGTCTTGCCGGAGCCGGTGACCCCGTGCAGCAGCAGCTTGCGCTCTGCCCCCGGCCCGTCGTCGAGGGCGGCGACGATGGCGTCGACCGCGGCGGCTTGTTCGGGGAGGAGGCGCGGGCGCTCGGCGGGGGCGGCGAGGGTCGAGTCGCCGGGGCGGCGGCGCAGGCGCGAGCTGCGGGTCTCGACCAGGCCGCGGCGCTCGAGCCGGCGCAGAGTCTGGCGGTCGCAGCCGACCGCGGTCGCCAGCTCCGGGCCCGACATCTCCCCCGCCCGCAGCGCCTCCAGCGCCGCCCGCTGCTTGGCGCCGAGCCGGGGGCCGCCCGCCAGCGCCGCCTCGCCGGGGGCGAGGATCCGCGCCCGCAGCTCGAGCTTGGCGCGGACGGTGCGGCCGCCGCTGCCGCTGCCGGTCCCCGGCGGCAGCACCAGCTGCAGCCCGCGCGAGGGCGTCGAGCAGTACTCGCGGGCGACCCAGAGCCCGAGCCGGACCAGCTCCGGCGTGGCGCCGGCCTCTAGCGCCTCGATCGGCTCGGCCAGTCGCTCGGCCGGCAGCTCCGAGGAATCGGCCAGCTCGACGACGACGCCGAGCAGCCGCCGCGGCCCGAAGGGGACGCGGACGACGCTGCCCACCCCCAGCTCCGCCATCGCCTCCGGGCGGTGGTAGTCGAAGGGGCCGCGCAGGGCGCGGGCGGTGGTCAGCGGCTCGACCTTGAGGATCGCCATCGACCGAGGTTATGGCCGCCGGGAGACGGCCCGGCGCCAGCGCTGGCGGGGCGCCGCCAGAAGCCGTATGCTGCCGCCCGTGAGCGTCAACCTCAGCCCCGGCGAGGAGACCATCTTCGAGGGCCACCCCTCCTGGCGGGCGATCCTCGGCTTCTACCTGAAAGGGCTCCTGATCGCAGTCGTGATCGGCGTGATCGCGAAGCTGGTTGGCGCCAGCAGCGCCATCGTCTTCCTCGTCGTCCTGGCGATCTTCGCCCTCACCGTCGTCGTCGGCTTCCTCAAGCGCTGGGCGACGACCTACACGATCACCAACCGCCGCCTCAACATCAAGCGCGGGATCGTCTCGCGGGAGATCCAGGAGACGCGGCTGGAGCGGGTCCAGAACGTCAACTACAGCCAGTCGCTCTATCAACGGCTGATGCGGATCGGCGACGTCGACTTCGACACCGCCGCCACCGGCGACTACAACTTCGTCTTCGTCGGCGTCGCCAACCCGGCCGAGGTCGTCCACCGCGTCGACCAAGCCACTGGAGCTTCAGCTGCCGGCACCCACGGCCTCGGCGAAGCCCAACCGCCGCAGCAGACTCCTCCGGCTCCTCCGGCTGCCCCTCAGTAGCGGCGCGCCGTCGTCCGACCGCTGCTACGGCTCCCACTCACACAGGCGTAGCAGCCAGTCCCGCCGCCGCCTTCAGCGCCTCGACCCGGTCCCTCTTCTCCCAGGTGAAGTCCTCGCGCTCGCGGCCGAAGTGGCCGTAGGCGGCGGTCTGTTGGAAGATCGGGCGGTGCAGGTCGAGGTAGCGACGGAAGGCGCCGGGGCGCATGTCGAACTCGGCTTCGACCAGCTGTGAGATGCGCGAGTCCGGGACCGCGCCGGTGCCGAAGGTCTCGACCATCAGCGAGACCGGGTGGGCGACGCCGATCGCGTAGGCGACCTGGACCTCGCAGCGCTCGGCCAGGCCGGCGGCGACCACGTTCTTGGCGACGTAGCGGGCCGCGTAGGCGGCCGAGCGGTCGACCTTGGACGGGTCCTTGCCGGAGAAGGCGCCGCCGCCGTGGCGGGCCATGCCGCCGTAGGTGTCGACGATGATCTTGCGGCCGGTGAGGCCGGCGTCGCCGACCGGGCCGCCGATCACGAACTTGCCGGTCGGGTTGACGAGGAAGCCCTCGCGCAGCTCGGCCGCGTCGAAGCGACCGGGGACCTCGGCCTCGAGCACCGGCAGCACCACCTGCTCCCAGAGGTCGGGCCTGATCGTCGCCTGCGAGTCGACGCCCTCGGCGTGCTGGGTCGAGATCAGCAGCTTGTCGATCGAGACCGGGCGGCCGTCGGCATAGCGGACGCTGACCTGGGTCTTGCCGTCGGGGCCAAGGTAGTCGAGGCTGCCGTCCTTGCGCACCGCCGCCAGCCGTTCCGCCAGGCGGTGGGCGATGTGGATCGGCATCGGCATCAGCGCCTCGGTCTCGTCGCTGGCGTAGCCGAACATCATCCCCTGGTCGCCGGCCCCGGCGATGTCGAGCTCATCCTCGTCGGCGGGGTCGGTGCGGCTCTCCAGCGCCACGTCGACGCCCTGGGCGATGTCGGGCGACTGCTTGTCGAGCGAGACCAGGACCGAGATGTGGTCGCAGTTGTAGCCGTAGTCGCCGTGGTCGTAGCCGATCCCGCGGATCGTCTCGCGGACGAGATCGGGGATGTCGAGGTGGACATCGGTCGAGATCTCGCCGGAGACGACGGCCATGCCGGTGTTGACCAGCGTCTCGCAGGCGACCCTCCCCTCCGGGTCCTCGGCCATGATCGCGTCCAGAACCGCGTCGGAGATCTGGTCGCTGACCTTGTCGGGGTGCCCCTCGGTGACGGACTCGGACGTGAAGAGGTGCTCGTTCTCGGCGAGCGGCTTGGTCTTAGGCATGGCGGAAGGTTAGATGACCGTTCGCTAGCGGTCCTTGTGCCGGCGGCCGCTGGCCGGGACGAAGTCGATCACCAGCGGCACCCCCTCGAGGCCGTAGGCCTCGCGCATCCGGTTCTCGAGGTGGTAGGCCCAGTCGCGGGTGATCAGTTTGCGGTCGTTGACCTGGATCGCCACCCGCGGCGGCCGTTCGCCGATCTGGGCCGCGTAGTAGAGCCGCAGGCGCTTGCCGCGGCGGGCCGGCGGCGGGTGCTTGGCGACGACGTCGGCGACGAAGCGGTTCAGCTCCGGGGTGGGGACGCGCTCGCCGGCGCGGTCGGCGAGCTGCAGTGCCCGCGGCAGCAGCGCCGCCACGTTGCGCCCGCGGGTGGCGGAGCAGGTGATCACCGCCGGGCGCAGCCGCAGCTTGCGCTCGACCCGGGCGCGGGCGTCGTCGATGTCGGTAGCGGTCAGGTCCCACTTGTTCAGCACCAGCAGCGTCGCGCAGCCCGCCTTCATCGCCAGCTCGGCGGCCCGCAGGTCCTCGGCGGTGACCCCCTCGGAGGCGTCGCAGACGACGATCGCGACGTCGGCTCGCTCGACCGCCCGTTCGGAGCGCAGCTGCGCGTAGTAGTCGACCGTGCCGGCGACCTTGGCGCGGCGGCGCAGGCCGGCGGTGTCGACCAGGATCGTGCGGCGGCCGTCGACCTCGAGCTCGGTGTCGATCGCGTCGCGGGTGGTGCCGGCGAGGTCGGAGACGATCACCCGGTCGGAGCCGAGGAAGGCGTTGACGAGCGAGGACTTGCCGACGTTGGGGCGACCGATCACGGCGACGTGGACGGCGTCCTCGGCGGCCGGGCGCGGCTCGCGCTCGCCGAGCGCGGCGACGATCGCGTCGAGCAGGTCGCCGCTGCCGAGCCCGTGGGTGGCGGAAACGCCCAGCGGCTCGCCGAGGCCGAGCGCGTGGAACTCGGCGGTGGCGCCGAAGTCGTCGGGGCGGTCGACTTTGTTGACCGCGACCAGGACCGGAATCGCGCCGCCGCGCAGCGTCCGCGCCAGCTCGGCGTCGCCGGCGCGCAGGCCGGCGCGGGCGTCGACCACCATCAGCACCGCATCGGCCTCGGCGATCGCCAGCCGCGCCTGCGCCTGCACGTCGCGGGCCAGCTCGGCCTCGTCGCCGAGGTCGATGCCACCGGTGTCGACCAGCTCGAAGGCGACCCCGTTCCACTCGCAGGAGAGCCGCTTGCGGTCCCGGGTCACCCCCGGCTCGGCCCCGGTCACCGCCTCGTTGCCGCCGGCGAGACGGTTGACCAGGGTGCTCTTGCCGACGTTGGGGAAGCCGACGACGGCGACGGTGGGGATGCTGGCGCTCACGGCTGGCCCGGCCGAGGCGACTTTCTGTCGCATACCGTCAGAAACTCGCCTCGCCTCACGCGAGCCCCCGCTCCTTCGCCAGCGCCACGACCCGGCCGACGACCTCTTCGAGGCCGAGGCCGGTGGTGTCGAGCTCGACCGCGTCGGCGGCGGCGCGCAGGGCGCCGTGCTCGCGCTCGCTGTCGCGGGCGTCGCGGCGGCGCTGGGCGTCGAGGACCGATTCGAAGTCCTCGCCGGTCTCGGCCGCGCGGCGGCGGGCCCGCTCCGCGTCGGAGGCAGTGAGGAAGGCCTTCAGCGGCGCCTCGGGGCTGACCACGGTGCCGATGTCGCGGCCCTCGGCGACGTAGCGCCCGGCGGCGATCAGCCGCCGCTGGCGGGCGACCATCGCCGCCCGCACCTGCGGGTGGACGGAGACCCGCGAGGCGGCGGCGGTGACGTCCGGCTCGCGGATCGCGGCGCTGACATCGCGGCCGCCGAGCAGCACCCGGCGCTCGTCGAACTCGATCTCCAGCCCCTGCGCCAACGCCCCCAGCGCCTCGCCGTCGTCGAGGCCGGCGCCGGCCTCGAGCGCCGCCAGCGCCACGCAGCGGTACATCGCCCCGGAGTCGAGGTAGGTGAAGCCGAGCTCGGCCGCAACGGCGCGGGCCACGGAGGACTTGCCGGCCCCGGCGGGCCCGTCGATCGCGATAACCATCGCGCGGCAGCGTAGAGGCGGGCGGCCCGCGGCGGCGAGCGCCAGTCAGGCGCCGGCGCCGAGCAGCGCCGCGAGGTCGGCCTCGAAGCCCGGGTAGCTGACCGCCGCCGCCTCCATCCCGTGGACCTCGACCCCCTCGCGGGAGGCGAGGCCGGCGACGGCGCCGAGCATCGCGATCCGGTGGTCGCCATGGGACTCGATCGCGCCGCCGCGCAGGCCGCCCAGACCCGCGATCACCATGCCGTCGTCGGTCGGCTCGACGATGCCACCGAGGGCGTTCAGGGCCGAGGTCACGGTGGCGATCCGATCCGACTCCTTGCGCCGCAGCTCGGCGGCGTCGCGGATCGTCGTCGTCCCCTCGGCGAAGCAGGCGGCGAGCGCGACCAGCGGCAGCTCGTCGATCGCCAGCGGCACCTCGGCGCCGCCGACCTCGACCCCGCGCAGCGCCGCCGGCCGCACCCGCAGGCGCGCGGTCGGCTCGCCGCCGCGCTCGCCCTGCGGCTCGACCTCGATCTCCGCCCCCATCCGCCCCAGGATCCCCAGCAGCCCGGTACGGGTCGGGTTGACCCCGACCTGCTCGAGCACGACCTCGCTGCCGCCGACCAGCAGCGCCGCGACGGCAAAGAAAGCGGCGGAGGAGACGTCGGCCGGGACCGCGATCTCACCCACTGCGAGCCGCTCGGCCGGATGCACCGTGACCGCACCCTCGTTGCGCTCGATCGTGGCGCCGGCGGCGGCGAGCATGCGCTCGGTGTGGTCGCGACTCGGCAGGGTCTCGACGACGGTGGTCTCGCCGGCGGCGAGAAGGCCGGCGAAGAGCAGGCACGACTTCACCTGGGCGCTGGCGACGGGCAGTTCGTAGGTAATCCCATGCAGTGGCGCTGCGGAAATCTCCAGCGGTGGCAGCCGGTCGTCTCGGGCGTCAAGGCGCGCGCCCATCTTCCTGAGTGGAATCGCGATGCGGTCCACCGGGCGCCGCCGGATCGAATCGTCGCCGTCGAGCACCCACCTGCCCTTCTCCTGTCCGGCGAGCCATCCAGGCAATAGCCGCAGCAGGGTGCCAGCGTTGCCGACATCGATCCGCGCAGAGGCGGGACCACGCAGGCCAACGCCGCGAATCCGGTAAGTCGGCTCGACCGCAGCGCCCTCAAGCCTCTCGACCGTAGCCCCCAAGCGCTCTACCGCGCCTAGGGTCGAGAGGGTGTCGGCCGCCTCCAGGTAGTTGACGACTCTGACCTCCCCCTCCCCCATCGCCGCGATCAGCGCCGCCCGGTGGGAGATCGACTTGTCGGAGGGTGGGCGCAGGCTGCCGCGCAGCGGCCCGGAGGGGTCGAAGCGGGTCATCGCGCGCTACTCCCCGGCGCCGAGCACGGTCACGGTGTGGCCGAGCTCGCGGACCAGCGCCGCCGCGCGCTCGGCCTGCCGGTCGCCGCCGACCCAGAGCGAGACCGCGCCCGAGGTCATGTCCGGGGCCGGGTGCAGCGCCATGTCCTCGATGTTGACGCCGGCCTCGCCCAGCGCCAGCGCCAGCGCCGCGATCGTCCCCGGCCGGTTGGCGACGACGATCCGCAGCTCGCGCAGCGGGCCGGCCTCGGAGCCGGCGTCGAGGAGACGGCGGCGGTCCTCGGCGGCGGCGGCCTGCCAGGCGGCGACGGCGTCGCGATCGCCGCCGCGGATCAGCGCCGCCGCCTCGTCGAGGCGGCGGGCGGCCGACGCGACCGCGTCGGCGACGGCGTCGCGGTTGCTGGCGAAGATGTCGGCCCAGACCGCCGGGTTGGAGCCGGCGACGCGGGTCGCGTCGCGAAAGCTCGGCCCGACCTCGGGCAGGCGCTCGGAGTCCCGCGTCAGCTCCGCCGCCGCCTCGGCGACGAGGACGTTGGCGAGCACGTGCGGTAGGTGGCTGACGCTCGCCATCAGGCGGTCGTGGCTGCCCGCGTCGATCGCCTGCGGGCGGGCGCCGAGGCCGGTGACGGTCCGCTGCAGACGGTCGTAGAGCAGGCCGCTGGAGCGCTCTGTCGGGGTCAGGTACCAGCGGGCGCCCGCGAAGAGGTCCGCGCGGGCGTTCTCGACGCCGGCGGTCTCGGCCCCGGCCAGCGGGTGGCCGCCGATGAAGCGCTCGTCCCCCCCCAGCGCCGCAACCAGCTCGCCCTTGGTCGAGCCGACGTCGGTGACCACGGTCTCGGGGCCGCTGGCGGCGAGCGCCTCGCGCGCCTGGCCCGGCAGCGCCGCCACCGGCCCGGCGCAGAAGACGACCTCGGCGTCCTCGCAGGCGGCGGCGACCGAGTCGGCGCCGCGGTCGAGCGCGCCGAGCTCGACCGCCCGCTCGATCCGCTCCGGGCTGCGCCCGTGGCCGACCACCTCGGCCCCGAGCCGCCGCCGCGCGGCGAGCCCGATCGAGCCCCCGATCAGGCCCACCCCGAGGACGGCGACCCTCGTCAAGCGCCGCGCGCCTCGACCGCCGCCGCCAGCCGCTCCAGCGCCGCCACGGTGTCGTCCCAGTCGAGGCAGGGGTCGGTGATCGACTGCCCGTAGGTCAGCTCCGCCCCCGGGACCAGGTCCTGGCGGCCCTCGACCAGGAAGGACTCCAGCATCACCCCGACGATCGCCCTGTTGCCGTCGGCGACCTGGTCGGCGATGTCGCCGACCGCGAGCAGCTGTTTCTCGGGATCCTTGCCGCTGTTGTCGTGGGAGGCGTCGATCACCAGCCGCTCCGGCAGCCCGGCGACGCCGAGCGTGACCAGCGCGTCCTCGACCTCCGGCGGGTGGTAGTTGGGCATCCCGTGCCCGCCGCGCAGGATGATGTGGCAGTCGGGGTTGCCGGTGGTGTGCAGGATCGCCGGCGCGCCGGCGTCGTCGATGCCGGCGAAGACGTGCGCCGCCGCCGCCGCCCGCACCGCGTCGACCGCGACCTGGACGTTGCCGTCGGTGCGGTTCTTGAAGCCGATCGGCATCGAGAGCCCGGAGCCGAGCTGGCGGTGGGTCTGGCTCTCCGAGGTGCGGGCCCCGATCGCCCCCCAGGCGACGGTGTCGGAGATGTACTGGGGGATGATCGGGTCGAGGAACTCGCAGCCGACCGGCAGCCCCAGGTCGAGCACCTCCAGCAGCAGCCGGCGGGCGATCTTGAGGCCGGCGTTGACGTCGCCGGAGCCGTCGAGGTGGGGGTCGTTGATCAGCCCCTTCCAGCCGGTCGTCGTCCGCGGCTTCTCGAAGTAGACCCGCATCACCACCAGCAGCCGCTCGCCCAGGCGCTCGGCGAGGTCGCTGAGCCGGCGCGCGTACTCGAGCGCCGCCTTCGGGTCGTGGACGCTGCAGGGACCGACCACGACCAGCAGCCGCGGGTCCTTGCCGTGCAGCACCCCGACGACCTCCTCGCGCCCCTTCACCACCGCCGCCGCGCGCTCGCGGCCGAGCGGCAGATCCTCCAGCAGTTTCTCGGGTGGGGAGAGCTCGACCACTTTCGCGATCCGCTGGTCCCGCACCAAGTCTCGTTTGGCTCCCTCCTGCATGCCGATGAACATTTTCCCGTCGCCTTTCTCCATACCTCTGAGATCGTACTTTCTGGCTGGCGGCCGCCAGCCCGCGCGGGCGGCCGCGTACGCGAACACGAGTGCCGGCGCCCGGGCCGAGAAAGTCTTGTGGCGGCGAGCGCAAACGCCGCCAGGCCGGACGCCTAGCTAAATCGCCACCAATAGGAGAAGCCGGCAGCAGCGAGCGCGGCGCCCTCGGCGCGGGTACTGCTCGCTGTCTTCGCCATCCGCTTCACCTTGGCGGACTTTGTACCACGCGCCGCGCGATTAGTCGAGCAATTCCGAGAGGCCGGCGAGGAAGCGGCCGTCCTCGGCCGCGGTTCCGTAGCTGACCCGGATGTGACCGGGGTCGCCGAGGGGGGTGCCGGGCCGGACCGCGACCTGGCGGTCGGCGAGGCCGGCGACGATCGCCTTCTCCTCGGCGGCGCCGAGGTCGATCCAGGAGAAGTTGGCCTGGGTCGCGGCGGTCTCCAGCCCCAGCTCGTGCAGGCCCTCCTCGACCCGCAGGCGCTCGGCGACCGTGGCCTCGACCCGGCGCAGGACGTCGTCCTGGTGCAGGATCGCCTCCGCCCCGGCCGCCTGGGCGAGGGCGTTGACGCTGAAGGGCTGGCGCACGGCGTCGACCGCGGCGCGGAAGCCGGCCGAGCCGATCGCGTAGCCGACCCGCAGCCCGGCCAGGCCATAGCACTTGCTGAAGGTGCGCAGGACGACCAGGTTGGGGAACTCGGCGAGCAGGTCGAGGCTGGCGTCGGGATCGTCGTCGACCTGGAACTCGACGTAGGCCTCGTCGAGGACGATCGTCACGTGCGGTGGGATCCGCTCGCAGAAGGCGGCGACCGCGGCGGCGGGGACGTGGGTGCCGGTCGGGTTGTTGGGGTTGCAGAGCAGCAGCAGCTGGGTCGCCGCGGTCACCTCGCTCGCCATCGCCTCGAGGTCGTGGACGTCGCCCGGGCCCAGCGGCACGCGGATCTCGCGGGCGCCGGTCAGCGCCGCCAGGTACGGGTACATCGAGAAGGCCGGCCAGGCGAAGAGGATCTCGGCCCCGGGCTCGCAGAGCGCCTCGGCGGCGGCGAGCAGGATCTCGCAGGAGCCGTTGCCGACGGCGACCCGGCTGGGCTCGGTCTCGTAGCGCTCGGCGAGGCGGCGGCGCAGCAGGGTGGCGTCGGGGTCCGGGTAGCGGTTCATCGAGCCGGCAGCGGCGGTTATCGCCTCGATCACCCGCGGGTGCGGCGGCAGCGAGGACTCGTTGGAGGCGAGCTGGGCGATGCCGCCAGCGGCGATCGCCTCCGGCGCCTGCCCGGTCGGCACGCCGGCCTGGTAGCCCGGCATCCGGGCCAGCCTCTCCGCGAAGGTGACGGTCATCGTGGCCCGATTGTGACGCAGGCGCCCGCTACTGGGCGGACTGCAGGTCGAGCCGCAGGTTCTGGGCGGCGCCGAGGTAGACGTGCGCGGGCACGTGGCCCAGCGGCGCGTAGTAATGGGCCAGCACCCGGATCACCCGCGGCATCGAGCCCGGGACCGGGATCTCGCGGCAGCACATCAGCGGCACCTGGTCGAGCCCGAGCTTGCGCGCCGCCACCGCCGGGAACTCGGCGTCGAGGTCCTCGGTGGTCGTGAACAGGCAGCTGACCATCGCCTCGGGCTCCAACCCGTTGCGGGAGATCAGCTCTCGCATCAGCGCCTCGGTGGCGCCGACGATCGCTTCCGCCTCGTTGGCCTCGACCTGTGTCGCCCCGCGCACGGCGAAGAGGCGCTGCCTCGGTCCCTCGTAAGCACCGGCGTCCACGCCCACATCTTTCCAGAGCCGCGGGAGGGGCGAATCGCACAGCGCTGCGCCTTATGTCTGTATGGCGGGCAAAAAGCGCAGTGATTGGGGGCGCCTGGCGGCACTGGCGGCTGAGCAGCGCGGTGCGGTGTCCCGGCGCCAGTTGCGCGCCATCGGCCTCAGCGACAGCGCGATCTCCCGGGCCGTCGCGGACAGGCGATTGCACCGCGTCTTCCCAAGCGTCTATACGCTCGGGTATCCCCGTAGCAGCGAACGCGTGAGGATGCGGGCCGCGGCGCTCGCGTGCGGTGATGGTGCCGTTGTCTCCCACCGCAGCGCGGCGGCGCTGCTGGGACTGCTCGACCGTGCACCGGTTGTCGTCGACGTGATCGCTCTCGGTTCACGCGGGCGCAAGATCGACGGAATCCGGGTCCACGACGTGCGACCGGTCCGTGTCGAGGAGACCGGCACGGTTGCCGGCATCCCCTGCACGAGCCCGGCGCGGACCCTGGTCGACGTCGCCGGGATGGTCGGGGAGCGGTCGCTGCGCAGCGGCTTCGAGCGGGCGGCGGCGCGGCGGCTGCTCGACCTCGAGGCGATCGAGGCGGCGATCGGGCCCGGCGGGCGCCGCGGCATCCCGGCACTGCGGGCGCTGGTCGAGGAGTGGCGACGGGCGGCGACGGTGGCGGCAAAGCAGCGGCTGAAGAGCCCGCTGGAGGCGATGGTGCTGCCGCTGCTGCTGCGACGAGGGGCGCCGGCGCCGCGCAGCAACGCCCCGGTGGAGCTGGTCAAGGGCCGGATCGAGGTGGACTTCCTCTGGGCCGAGCAGCGCTTCGTGCTCGAGGCCGACAGCCGCGACTTCCACGCCACCGGCGTCGCCTTCGAGCGCGACCGCTGGCGCGACCGGGAACTGCTCCGGGTCGGCTACTCCTCGCTGCGGGTGACCCGGCTGCAGGCCGAACGGGAAGCGGAGGAGATCGCCGACACGGTCTGGCGCCGGCTCGGAGCCGCTCAGGGGGAGCCGGCGGCCTCGCGCAGGCGCGAGACCTCCTGAGCGGAGAGGCGGCGGGCGCGGCCCTCGCCGAGGTCGCCGAGGTCGAGCGGGCCGAAGCGGACGCGGCGCAGGGAGACGACGCGGTTGCCGACCGCCTCCAGCATCCGCCGCACCTGGCGGTTGCGACCCTCGCGCAGGACGATCTCGAGCTCGCGCTCGCCGAGCCGCGTGACCCCGGCCGGCGCCGTCGGCCCGTCCTCGAGCTCGATCCCGCCGCGCAGCCGGGCCAGGTCGCGGTCGGCAATCGGCGCCCGCAGCCGCGCTCGGTAGGCCTTGGCGACTCCATAGCGGGGATGGGTGAGCCGGTTCGCCAGCTCGCCGTCGTTGGTCAGCAGCAGCAGGCCGGTCGAGTCGGCGTCGAGGCGGCCGACCGGGTAGAGGCGGGCGGTGGAGTCGACCAGGCTGACTACCGCCGGGCGCTGCCCCGGCTCCCTCGCGGTGGAGACGACCCCGGCCGGCTTGTTGACCGCCCAGACCTCGCGCGCCTCGGCCGCGACCGGGCTGCCGTCGACCCTCACGTCGTCGCCCTCGCCCACGTCGCGAGCCGGATCGGTGACGACCTCCCCCCCAACCGTGACCCGCCCTTTGGAGATGATCAGCTCCGCGCGCCGCCGCGAAGCGACCCCTCCATGCGCGAGGAACTTCGCCAGCCTCACAGGAAACAGCCGGGGGAGGTCCTGGCGGAGCCTCCCCGCTGTTGCTCCGCCAGGGCCTCCCCCGGCTGTTTCCTACGGCTCTGCACGCTGTTCCCCGGCCCTGAGCAGTCGCTCCCGCAGCTCCCGCGCGTCCTCGGGACTGGGGTCGAAGCGCGAGGGGTCGGGCAGCTGGTCGAGCCCGGAGAGGCCGAAGAGGCGCTCGAACAGCTCCGAGGTCCTGAAGATCGCGGCGCCGAACTGGGAGCGGCCGGACTCCTCGATCAGGCCGCGCTCAGCCAGGCTCTGCACCGCCGACTCCGAGGAGACGCCGCGAATGCGGGCGACCTCGGGCCGGGTGACCGGCTGCAGGTAGGCGACGATCGCCAGGGTCTCGGCCTGGGCCTGGGTCAGCGGCGGCGTCCGCGGCTTCGCCAGCAGCCGCCGCGCCGCCTCCTCGCTGGCCGGGTCGCTGGCCAGCGCAAAGCCGCCGCCGACCTCGCGCAGGACGACGCCGCGCCTGCCCTCGGCGAGGTCCTCGCGCAGCAGCCCGATCGCCTCCTCGACCTGGCCCGCGGTCGCCTCGGTCGCCTCGGCGAGGTCGGCGACGGCGACCGGCTGGGCGGAGAGGAAGAGCAGCGCCTCGACGGTGCGGGCGAGGTCGCTCATGCCCGCCGCACCTCGATCGGACCGAACTGGCGCGGCTGCTCCCAGCTGATCTCGCCCTTGCGGTAGAGCTCCAGCAGGCCGAAGATCGTCACCGCCTGGGTCAGCCGGTCCTCGCCGCCGAACTCCTCGTCGAAGTCGAAGCTGGAGCGGCGGCGCAGCACGTCACGCAGCGCCCGCAGGCGCCGCTCCAGCGAGACGGTCGGGCGGATGTGGCTGATGTCGACGTCGGGCGGCTCGGTCAGCAGGTCGCCGAGGGCGGCGCCGAGGGCATCGGGGTCGTAGACCGCGGTCGCCGCCTGGACCGCGACCCGGCGCAGCTGCGCCGGCAGCGGCGCCGCGCGGTAGAGGTAGCCGCGCTGGCTCTCGAAGCGGTCGGTCAGGACCCGCGAGGCGTCGCGGTAGCGGCGGTACTCGAGCATCCGCGCGATCAGCTCCTCGATCGCCTCTTCGGGGCTGAGCTCGTCGAGCCCGTCCTCGGGTCCCGGCAGCATCAGCCGCGACTTCAGCTCCAGCAGCGCCGCGATCAGGACCAGGAACTCGGTCGCCACCTCCAGCTCCAGCTCGCCCTCGCGCTCGAGGTGCTCGACGTAGGCGACGACGACCTCGCCCAGCTGCAGGTCGAGCAGGCTCACCTCCTCACGCAGGACGACCGCCATCAACAGGTCGAATGGCCCGGCGAAGATGTCGAGGTCGAGATCGAGGTCGGCGACCGTCATCGCCTGAAGCCTAGATCGAGCGTGGGATACTGCGGCCGGTGATCGACCCGAGTGCGCCGAAGCTGGTCGAAAAGCCGTGGGGCGAGGAGCTCTGGTTCGCCGCGACGCCGCTCTACGCCGGCAAACTGCTGCGGGTCAGAGCTGGCCATCGCCTCTCGCTGCAGTACCACCGGCGCAAGGACGAGAGCTCCTACCTGCTCTCCGGCCGCGCCCTGATCGCCCAGGGGCCGAGCGCGGAGGAGATGGTCGAGCGCGAGATCGGCCCCGGCGAGTGCTGGCGCAACGAGCCCGGCAGCCTGCATCGCTTCGAGGCGCTCGAGGACGCGGTCGTGGTCGAGGTCTCGACCCCCGAGCTCGAGGACGTGGTCCGGGTCGAGGACCGCTACGGCCGTGCCGAGGCCGAGCCGGACCGCCCGCGCGCCGACGCCTGACCCCGGGAGCGCCGCCTAGCGCCGGGCCGGGCCGATGCCCATGCGGTCGCGGACCTCGGCGACGGTGGGGACGGCGAGCGCCCGCGCCTTCTCGGCCCCGGCGGCGAGCGCCGCCTCCAGCGCCGCCTGGTCGGGGCGCAGCTCGGCGTAGCGCTCGCGGACCGGCGCCAGCAGCTCGACCACGGCCTCGGCGACGGCGCCCTTGAAGTCGCCGTAGCCGGCACCCTCGAACTCGCTCTCGACCTGCTCGGCGCCGATGCCGCGGGCGACGGCGAGGATGTCGATCAGGTTGGCGATCCCGGCCTTGTCCGGGCCGCGCCGCACCTCGCGGCCGGAGTCGGTGACGGCGCTGCCGAGCTTCTTGCGGATCGCGTCGGGCTCGTCGAGGACGAGGACGGTGCCGGCCGCGGTGCCGCCGGTGGTCGACATCTTCCGCTGCGGCTCCTGCAGGTCCATGATCCGGGCGCCGATCGCCGGCACCCGCAGCTCCGGCTCGACCAGGGTCGGGCCGAAGCGCTCGTTGAAGCGGCGGGCGATCTCCCGCGTCAGCTCGATGTGCTGGCGCTGGTCCTCGCCGACCGGGACCTCGGTGGCGCGGTAGGCGAGCACGTCGGCAGCCTGCAGCACCGGGTAGAAGAAGAGCGTCGAGGGGACCAGCTCGCGCTGGCGCGCCGACTTCTCCTTGAACTGGGTCATGCGGTTGAGGTCGCCATGGGCGGTGACCGCGGAGAGCAACCAGGTCAGCTCGGTGTGCTCGCGCACGTCGGACTGGCGGAAGAGGATGCAGCGCTCGGGGTCGAGGCCGGCGGCGAGCAGGATCGCGGTGGTGTCGTAGAGCCGCTCGCGCAGCTCGGCCGGGTCGTAGGGGACCGAGATCGCGTGCAGGTCGACGATGCAGAAGATCGCCGGGGCGCCCCGATCCTGGCCCTCGACGTACTGCTGGATCGCGCCGATGAAGTTGCCGAGGTGCTTGCGGCCGGTCGGCTGGATGCCGGAGAAGACGATCGGGCTCTCGCTCACGGCGCCAACCCTACGCGTGGTCGCACCCGGCGCGGGTTCTCGATGCCGACCCCGGCGGCGGCGGCGCCGGCGATCATCAGCAGCGCCGCGATCAGGATGCCGAGGTGGAAGGCGGCGGTCGAGGCGCCGGCGGCGGCGGTCCGCACCCGGCGCGCTTCGGCCGGCGCCAGCGAAGCGATCGCCGGCACCGCCAGCGGCTTCGCCTTGGCCCTGGCGACGGCGTCGGCGGCGGCCGGCGCCAGCGGCCGCGGGCCGAGGTCGGCATCGAGGCTGGCGGCGAAGTGGGCGGAGATGACGGCGCCGAGGACGGCGATCGCCAGCAGGCCGGCGAC
>CAZIOS010000030.1:0-26804 GCA_964540905.1 uncultured Conexibacteraceae bacterium
TCAACGCCCACCCCGGCGTCTCCCACAACTACCTGCGCACCCACGACTTCAACCTCTGGTTCACGATCGCGACGCCGCCGGACTCCGGGCTCGGCTTGCACGGCACGCTGGAGGCGCTGATGGAGGAGACCGGGGCCGAGTCGATGCGCGAGCTGCCGACCCTGACCCTGTTCAAGATCAACATGAACCTGGAGATGGAGAAGGGCACCGACGCGCTCGCCGCCGCGGTCGAGGCAGCGCCACCGCGCGAGCTCGAGCCGCAGCCCTACGACGAGGAAGACGTCGCCCTGATCCGCGCCCTGCAGGGGCCGATGGCCGCGGTCGAGCGCCCCTACGACGAGGCCGCCGCGGCGCTCGGCATCGACACCGAGGCCCTGCTCGAGCGCCTGCGGGCGCTGGTCGACCGCAAGATCCTGCGCCGGGTCGCGGCGATCCTCTACCACCGTCGCGCCGGCTTCTCCGCCAACGGCATGGGTGTCTGGAAGGTGCCCGAGGAGGAGATCATGGAGGTCGGCGGCCGGATGGCGTCCTTCCGCGGCATCTCCCACTGCTACCAGCGACCGACCTACGAGGACTGGCCCTACAGCGTCTTCACGATGGCCCACGGCCGCTCCAAGCAGGAGTGCGACGCGATCCTCGACTCGATCGCCGCGGAGTGCGGGATGGGGCGGGACGATCGCGCCACCCTCTACTCCTCGACCGAGTACAAGAAGATCCGCCTCCACTACTTCACCGACGACTACGCGGCCTGGGAGGCCGAGCATTCCTAGTTCCTCGGAGGGGCTGTACGAGCGCGCCCTCCGCGTTCTGCCCGGTGGCGTCAACTCGCCGGTGCGGGCGCTGCGCCAGATCGGCCGCGAGCCGATCTTCGTCGCCCGCGGCGAGGGCTGCGAACTGGTCGACGTCGACGGCCGGCGCTACCTCGACTGGGTCGGTTCCTGGGGCCCGCTGATCCTCGGCCACGCCGAGCCGTCTGTGGTCGCGGCGGTGATCGAAGCGGCCAAGCGCGGAACCAGCTTCGGCGCCGCCACCGCGGCCGAGGTCGAGCTCGCCGAAGCGGTCGTCGAGCGGGTGCCTTCGGCGGAGATGGTGCGGATGACCAGCTCCGGCACCGAGGCGGCGATGAGCGCCGCCCGCCTCGCCCGCGCCCTGACCGACCGCGAGGTCGTGGTCAAGTTCGCCGGCGCCTACCACGGCCACTCCGACGGCCTGCTTGCCGAGGCCGGCTCCGGCCTCGCCACCCTCGGCGTCCCCGGCAGCCCCGGCGTCACCGCCGCCCAGGCCGCGGCGACCGTGGTCGTGCCCTGGAACGATCGCGAGGCGGTGACGCGGGCGCTCGAAGATCACCCCGTCGCCGCCCTGCTGGCCGAGCCGATCGCCGCCAACATGGGGGTCGTGCCGCCGGCCGAGGGCTTCCTCGAGTTCCTCCGCGGGGCGACCCACGCGGCCGGCGCCCTGCTGGTCTTCGACGAGGTGATCACCGGCTTCCGCGTCGCCCGCGGCGGCGCCCAGGAGCTCTACGGGGTCGAGCCCGACCTGACCGTGCTCGGCAAGGTGATCGGCGGCGGCCTGCCGGCGGCGGCCTTCGCCGGCCCGCGCGAGTCGCTGGAGCGGATCGCCCCGGCCGGCGACGTCTACCAGGCGGGGACGCTCGCGGGCAACCCGCTCGCCAGCGCCGCCGGCCTCGCCACCCTGGCCCAGCTCGACGCCGCCGCCTACGAGCGCCTCACCGCCCTCACCACGCGCCTCGCCACCGGCTTCGAGGCGCTCGCCGCGGGGCGGCCGCTCCAGGTCGCCACCGCACCCGGCCTCGCCACGCTCTTCTTCAGCCCCGAGCCGGTTGCCGACTTCGCCGCCGCCCGCACCTGCGACACCGCGGCCCACGCCCGCTTCTGCCGCGCCCTGCTCGACCGCGGCGTCTACCCGCCGCCCTCCCAGTTCGAGGCCTGGTTCGTCTCGCTCGCCCACGACGAGTCGAGCATCGACCGCACCCTCGAAGCCGCCGCCGAGTCCCTCGCCGAGGCGCTGCTGTGAGCGACCCCGCCGCGGCGTTGAAGCTGCTGGCGGCGCAGCTGCGCGAGGAGGAAACGCCGATCTCCGAGCACGTCGTCGAGCCGGCCGCCAGCCCCGAGCTCGGCCTTCGCGCCGCCGCCGGGCCGCGGGCCGCCGCCGCCCCGGGCGAGTACGCGCTGGTGGTCGAGGCGGTCCGCGAGGGCTACCTCCTGCACTACGGGGAGCCGCGGCTGCTCGCCGGCCACGACGCCGACCTGGCGCTGCTCGCCGGCGACTATCTCTACGCGCTCGGCCTCGACCGCGTCGCGGCGCTCGGCGACGATCGCGCGGTGGCCATCCTCAGCGACCTGATCGCCGCCTGCGCCCGCACCCATGCCGAAGGTCGCGGCGAGCGGGCGCCGGAGCTATGGCGCGCCGCCGCCCTCGCGGTCGGCGGCGCCAGCCGCTGAGCGGGGGGTCGCCCGGCGTCAGCCGAGCTTGCCCGTTTCGATGTGGCAGTAGTGGAATTCGAAGCCGAGCACTTCGTCGTTGGCCAGGGTCCCGTTGTGGGTGAGCTGCACCCGCAGCGATTGGACCCGCGCCTTCTTGTTCGCCTTCAGGGCCGTGCTGATTTCGCCCAGCAGCTTCTGCTCGCGTTCCAGGTAGCCGATCCACTTCGTCAGCTTGGTCGCGTCGGCCGCCGGCATCGGCACCGCCTTGATCTGCGTGACGGCCTTCTTGCCCGCCGCGTTGGCCTTGGCGACCTGGGTGCCGGCGAGCTTCAGCTTGCCCTGCTTGACCTCCTTTTCGACGCCGCCCAGGAATCGTTCGTTGGCCTTGACGTTGGTCTTGCAGATCGGCTCGACGGCGGCGACGTAGCTTTCGCGCGTCTGTTCCGCCGCCGCCAGCGCCAGCGAAGCAAAGGCGGCGAGCGTCAGCGCGGCGGCGACGGCGCCAGCGAAGATCTTCGAGCTACGGCTGTCTTTCAGCATCAGATTGGCTCCCTGTCTAGTCCGGGCGCCGTTCCCAAACCACCCTCGGCTGCCCCCGGCAGATAGTAGCGGCAGCGGCGCCGTTCGTCGCGGCATCGGCAAGTCGGCGGAGGCAATAGACTGCGCGGCCGAATACGCGAAGCAACGTGGCAGAAGACGCGGACAAGATGAACGGGGCCGAGCAGGCTCCCCAGCAGCAGCGGGTGCAGCCCGACCCCCCCGGCTACTTCGAGGGGGAGTCGATGACGCGCCGGCGCGCTTTCACGATCGCCGCCCAGGGGCTGGGTGGGATCGCCGGCGCCGCGATCATCCTGCCCGCGGTCGGCTTCGCCGTCGCCCCGATCTTCCACCGCGGCAAGGAGCGCTGGGAGGCGGTCGGGCCCCTCAGCGACTTCATCGAAGACACTTACCGCCAGGTCGTCTTCACCGAAACCGAGGGAATCGGCGACGCCGGCAAGACCACCGCCTACGTCCGCAAGAGCTCGAAGGAACTCGGCGAAAAACCGGGCCAGTACGTCGCCCTCTCCAACCGCTGCGCCCACCTCGGCTGCCCGGTCCGCTTCGTCGAGGCGGCCGGCAACTTCATCTGCCCCTGCCACGGCGGTGTCTACGACTTCCAGGGCGCCCGGATCGGCGGCCCGCCGGTGCGCCCGCTCGACCACTTCCAGACCCGGGTCCGCAACGGCCAGGTCGAGCTCGGGCCGCGCTACAGCGTCACCAACCAGATGGAACCGGTCCGCGCCCGCGACCCCGGCGAGTTCACCGGCGGGATCTGGGAATACCTCTACCCGCCGCGCCCCTCCACCTTCCCACCGCCCTGATGCCGAAGATCCCGCTGCCCAAGATCCCCGACTCGGTGGTGCCGGCGCCGCTGCGCAAACCGGCCAAGCCGGGCGCTGGCGACGCGCCCAAGGGCCAGGCCCCGGCCGACCTCAAGACCTCGCCCCCGGAGCGCCAGACGCACGTGCAGCGACTCGGCGACCAGGCCAAGGAGGCGCCGGCCGACGTCCTCGCCTGGGTCGACCAGCGCACCGGCGCCAGCGGCTTCCTCACCGGGATGCTCTACCGCAAGGTGCCGAAGGGGACCAACTGGTTCTACACGCTCGGCTCCGCCACCCTCTTCGCCTTCATCGTCCAGGCCGTCACCGGCGTCTTCCTGGCGATGTTCTACACGCCGTCGGCGACCCAGGCCTACGCCTCGATCTCCCACATCAACAACGATGTGCCGCTGGGCCAGTTCGTCCACGGGATGCACAAGTGGGGCGCCAGCGTGATGGTGATCCTGGTCTTCCTGCACATGGGCCGCACCTTCTTCTTCGGCGCCTACAAGTACCCGCGCGAGCTCAACTGGGTGATCGGCGTCGTGCTGCTGATCCTGACGATGACGATGTCGTTCACCGGCTACCTGCTGCCGTTCGACCAGCGCTCCTACTGGGCCTCGATCGTCGGCATCAACATCAACGGCACCGGCCCCATCGTCGGCCCCTACCTGAGCGACTTTCTGCGCGCCGGCCCCGAGCTGGGGGCGACGACGCTGGCGCGCTTCTACGCGATCCACATGCTGCTGCTGCCGGGGGCGATCATCGCCCTGATCGGCGCCCACCTCTACCTGGTGATGAAGCTCGGCACCACCGCGCCGCCCTGGATGAAGATGGATAAGCCGAAGGTCGCCGCGCCGGTCGCCCAGCTCGACGCCGGCGTCGAGGGCAACGGTGCCGCGCCCCCCGCCAACGGAGCGTCGGCGAGCTCGTGAAGCCCAAGCAGAAGCAGGAATACCTCGAGGAATACGAGGTCTTCAAGAAGAAGGGCAAGCCCTTCTTCCCCTACGCGGTCCTGAAGGACTCGACGATGGCGCTGATCGTCGTCGCCGTGATCATCGCGATGTCGCTGATCCTCGGCGCCGAGCAGGGCCCGAAGGCCGATCCGACGACGACCACCTACGTGCCGCGGCCCGAGTGGTACTTCTTCTTCCTCTTCGAGGTCCTGCGCGTGATCAAACCGCCGGAGCTGGTGCCGGTGGCGACGATCGGGATCCCGACCGTCTGCATGGTCCTGCTGCTGCTGCTGCCCTTCTATGACCGCAGCCCTGAGCGCCGCCCCGAGCGCCGGCCGATCGCCACCACCGCCGGCTGCCTGACGATCCTGGCGATGGCCTACCTCACCTACGCCGGAGCGACCGGAGGTTCGCCGACCGAGATCGACATGAAGGTCGCGCCCCAATACGAAGCCGGCAAGGAGGTCGTCGCCGGTTCCGGCTGCCTCGCCTGCCACAAACTGGGGGAGAACGGCAACAACGGCCCCGGCCCCGAACTGACCCACATCGCGCAGCGGATCCCGCGCGCGGCGATTCTGCGCTCGGTCGAAATCGGGCCGGGTATCATGCCCTCCTTCCGCGAACTGCCGCCAAAGAAGCTCAACGAGCTCGCTGACTTCCTCTCCTCGCTCAACTAAACCGTCCCGAGACTCGGCCCAGTTCGCCGGGCAGGTCAACCGCATGTTCGATCGCGTCGCCGGCCGCTACGACGCGCTCAACTCGGTGATGACCGCCGGCCTGCACCACCGCTGGCGCGCGCGCGCCGCCGAGCGCACCGGCCTCGGCCCCGGCGACTCGGCGCTCGACGTCTGCTGCGGCACCGGTGACCTCGCCCTGGAGCTGGCCCGTCACGTCGCCCCCGGCGGCCGCGTCGTCGGCTGCGACTTCTCCGAGCCGATGCTCGACCTGGCGCGCGAGAAGGCGACGGCGCAGGGAGCGCAGGGGGTCCGCTTCGAGTGGGCCGACGCGCTGCAGCTGCCTTACGACGGCGAGCGCTTCGACGCGGTCACGGTCGGCTTCGGGGTCCGCAACCTCGCCGACCTCGACCGCGGCCTGCGCGAGCTGGCCCGGGTCTTGAGGCCGGGCGGCCACCTGGTGATCCTCGAGATCACGCAGCCGACCAGGCCGCCGCTCTCTGTCTTCTACTCGCTCTGGTTCGACCGGATCGTGCCGCTGCTGGGCAGCTTCTCGGCCGACTCGGAGGCCTACGCCTATCTGCCGGAGTCGGTCCGCAGCTTCCCCAGCCCCGCCGCTCTGGCGCAGAAGATGGACGCCGCCGGCTTCGAGCGGATTCGCTACACGGTGCTCGCCGGCGGGATCATCGCGATCCACAGCGGCGTCCGCGGGTGACCCGGCCCTCGGCCGTGCCGCCGCCGGTGACGGCGGTCCTCGACGCCTCCAGCCGCTGGCTGCCGGCGCGCCTGGGCAAGGTCGAGGAACGGTTGCGGGCGGCGGTCGCCGAACACGGTGAGCCGCTGGGCGACGCCGCCGCGGCGACCCTGGAGGCGGGGGGCAAGCGGCTGCGGCCGATGCTGGTCCTGCTCTGCGCCGGCGAGCGCGGCGGCGAGGCCTCGGTGCGGGCCGCGGCGGCGATCGAGCTGGTCCACATGGCGACCCTGGTCCACGACGACGTCCTCGACGCCGCGCCGCTGCGCCGCGGCCACCCGACCGTCGCCGCCAGCTCCGGCCGCGGCCGCGCCGTCGCCACCGGCGACCTGCTGCTGTCGCGCGCCTTCGCGCTGCTGGCGCAGGCCGGCGACTCGCGCGCGGTGGCGCTGCTGGCCGAGGCCTCGGTGGCGCTGGCGCGGGGCGAGCTGGCGCAGCGCCACGACGCCTTCGACCTCTCGGTCTCCGAGCAGCGCTACCTCGACCGCTGCCGGCTGAAGACGGCGCGGCTGTTCGAGTGCGCCTGCCTGCTCGGCCACGATGACGAGCACCTGCGCAGCTTCGGCGGCCTGATCGGCCTCGCCTTCCAGCTG
The DNA here is from genome assembly GCA_964540905.1 of uncultured Conexibacteraceae bacterium. Lineage (GTDB taxonomy): Bacteria > Actinomycetota > Thermoleophilia > Solirubrobacterales > 70-9 > VAYN01. The sequence goes on from CAZIOS010000030.1 coordinate 6,777, forward strand.
CTCGACGACGTCCTCGACATCGCCGGGCCGCCGGAGCGGACCGGCAAGGCGCGCGGCACCGACCTGCTCGACGGCACCGTCACCCTGCCGCTGATCGAGGCAGCCGCCACCGACCCGGGGATCCGCACGGTCGACCTGCACGGCCTCGACGCCGCCGCCGCCACGGCGCTCTGCGACCGCATCGCCGCCACCGGCGCCCTGGAGCTGGTCCGGGCGCGGGCGCTGGAGATGGTCGCCGCCGCCAAGCGCGAGCTCGCGACGGCCGCTTTCGAGCCGGAACAGCGGCAGCTGCTCGAGCTCGTCGCCGACGGCGTCGTCCAGCGCTACAGCTGAGGCCGGCTCAGCGGCCGAAGTCGTCGGCGCCGATCAGGTCGGCGGCGAGGGCGGCGGCGAAGGATTCGGCCATCGCCGTCATGTTGGCGTGCTCGAGCGCCTTCAGCTCCTCGGCGAGTTCGTTGGCGCCGAGGTCGAGGGCCTCGTCGAAAGCGTCGATCTCGCTTTCGTCGTGGACCGCCTCGCAGCACCACTCGCACTCGGGGCAGCGGCGCCAGATCCGCCAGTGGGCGCGGTCGCCGGCCTGTTCCCAGCAGGTCGGCTGCACCATCTCGGAGCCGCACTCGGGGCAGACGTGCAGCTGCAGCGCTTTCGCTTGCCTTGTCTCGCTGTTGCCCTGATCTCTCATCCCTACCCCTATCGAACCCGAACGGGAGCAACTTGATCCGGACTTATTCGCGAAAAAGTCGATAAAACCCCACTACCGAGTATCTAAAAGTGCGTCTGACGCTGATCCGGCGCCTTCCCAACCCCGTTACCATGGGTCAAATGCTCGGAAACATCGGTCCCCTAGAGATCCTCGTCGTCCTCATCATCGCCCTCGTGGTATTCGGCCCGAAACGGCTGCCGGAGCTCGGCAGCAGCCTCGGCCGCGGCATCCGCGAGTTCCGCGACACCGTCACCGGCGAGAAGGACGACGACGATGACGACGTCAAGACGCTCAACGCGTCGAAAGCGACGACGGCACCCGCTCCTGCTCCAGTCGAGCAGCCGGCCGAGCCCGAGGTCGCCCACGACAAACAGGGCTGAGGCCAGCTGGGATGCCCCGCCGCGTCAAGGCGGTCTCCCATGAGGATCGCCTCACGCTCGTCGAGCACCTCGACGAGCTGCGCTCGCGCATCGTCGTCTGCCTCGCCGTCTTCGCGGTAGCGCTCGCCCTCTGCTTCTGGCAGAACCACCTGCTGCTGGAAATCGCCGGTGGGCCGCTGCCGCACGACCACAAGAAGCTGATCACCTTCGGTATCACCGAGCCCTTCACGACGACGATCACGGTCGCCGCCTACGGGGCGATCATCCTGGCGCTGCCGATCGTCCTCTACCAGCTATACGCCTACATCCTGCCCGCCTTCAGCGAGGTCGAGCGCCGGGTCGTGCTGCCGATCCTGCTGCTCTTCCCGCTGCTCTTCCTCGCCGGCCTCGCCTTCGCCTACTTCGCGGTGATGCCGGCCGCGGTCAAGTTCCTGCTCGGCTTCAACGACAGCCAGTTCAACGTCCAGGTCAGGGCCCGCGACTACTACAGCTTCTTCTCGACCACGATGCTCGCCTGCGGCCTCGTCTTCCAGCTGCCGCTGGCGATCCTCGCCGTGACCAGGCTCGGGATCGTCAAGGTCGAGCAGCTCAGCGCCAACCGCCGTTACGCCTACCTGGCGATCGCGATCATCGCCGCGGCGCTGCCGGGGGTCGACCCGGTCTCGATGATCATCGAGATGATCCCGCTGCTTGTTCTGTTCGAGTTGAGTATCTTGCTCGCGCGGGCCTTTGGCCGGCCGGGAGCGGCAGGAGGAGTGGCGGAACCCTCGACCCAGGAGCAGTGAGGAGCTGATGGCGGCAAGCGGTGGCGAGCGGAGGATGGTCTTCGACATCCGGGGACGGCGTAAACACGTCGTCAAATTCGTCTACGCGATCCTCGCCCTGCTGATGGGCGCCAGCCTCTTCCTCGTCGTCGGCCCGGTCAACATCGGCAGCCTGCTCGGCACCGGCAGTTCCACCAGCAACTCGGCGGCGATCTTCGAAGAAGAAGCCGAGAAGATCGAACACAGGCTGAAAAAAGAACCGGAAAACCCGGCGCTGCTGCTCAACCTAACGAAAACGCGGATCAACGCCGGCAACTCGCTCACCACGGTCAACGAAGAAACCGGCGGCACCGAAATCAGCATCGAAGGTCGCTCCCAGCTCGAGAAGGCGAGCAACGTCTGGTCCGAATACCTGAAGGCCACCGGCGAACCGAGCCCCAACGGCGCGGTGCTCGTCGCCCCCGCCCTCTTCACGCTGGCCCAGCTCTCGCGCAGCGGCAACGAAGCCGAGGCCAACGTCAAGGCCGCCGCCAACGCCCAGCAGATCATCGCCGATGCGCAGCCGAGCCTCGGCTCGCTCAGCAACCTGGCGATCTACCGCACCTACTCCTTCGACTACGGGGCGGCCGCGAAAGCGGCCAAAGAAGCCGAAAAATACGCCCACACCAAGTTCGAACGCGAAAACCTCGGCAACCAGCTCAAAGAAATCACCAAACGCGCCCACGAATTCCAGAAACAGATTGCCGAAGAGAACAAAGCGACCAAGGGCCAGGGCAAAGAAGCGCTCGAAAACCCGCTCGGCGGCCTCAGCGGCGGCGGCGCCCTGACCGAACCCTGAGCCGCGGTCCCGGCGGGATGGGCCGTGAAGGGCTCGAACCTTCGACCTTGAGATTAAGAGTCTCCTGCTCTACCAACTGAGCTAACGGCCCGGGGCCGGCAAGTATAGGAAGCCGCGCCGCCCGCGGCGAGCGCCGCTACTTCGGGGTGCAGGGCTCCTCGACGCTGCCGTCGATCACGGTGCCGTCGGCGAAGCTGAAGCGGCCGTGGGTGTCGAGAATGCCGTCGGAGCAATGGGCGGAGACGTAGCTGCGCCGGCGGCCGCCGGCGCGGAAGCGGCGGCCGACGTCGACGTCGATATGGGTGATCGCGCCGAGGCCGCCGGCGATCGGGGGAACCGCGAGCGTGGCGCGGTAGCGGAAGGCGCCGCGGCGGCGTTCGATCGGGACCGGGATCGCGAAGGTCTGGGTGGCGGGCACGCGGGTCTGGGCGTGGATCACGACCGTCGGGTGCCCGGCTTCGGGCGGGCCGTTGAAGATCGTCAGCGGCGAGCTGGCGGTGACGGTGCCGATGCCGAGGTCGATCAGGGCTTCGACCCGGCCGGTGCCGACGATCGCCCCGCGACAGAGCCGCCGCGCTTCCGCCGTGCTCGCGCTCGCCACCCTTTCCGCCGCGCAGGTGGGCAGGCCGCCGGCGCTGAGACGGCCGTCGCGATCGAAGTCGACGATCGCCAGCTGCAGCGCCGGCGGCTCGCCGCCGCCCTTGGCGCGCAGGTCGACGTGGCCCTGGAAGTCGATCGGGGCGAAGCGGTGGCGCGGCAGCGTCCGCGGTTGGAAGCCACCGTTGGCATGGAGGACCAGACCTTCGACTTCGACCAGCGCCGCGTCGGCGCCGGCGGCGGCCAGCAGCAGCGCCGCGCAGCAGAGCGCCAGCGCCGCCTTCAGCCGCCGACTTTGCATGAGGGCGCCAGGGTCCCGGGGAAGAAGCTGCCGTCGGCGAGTTCGATCGAGCCCTGGACCTGCAGCCGCGAGCCTTCGCAGCGGGCGCTGGCGTAGCTGTGTTCGACCCCACCCGCCTTCCAGGTGCGGCCGATCCTCGCCTTGGCCAGGGTCACCGCCCCGTAGCCGCCGGCGATCGGCGGCATTTCGATTTCGACCCGGTAGCCGTAGCGGCCGTTGTGGATCCGTTCGATCGAGAAGGGCACGAGCAGCGCCTTCGGCACCGGCACGGTCTCGTAGGCATGGGCGATCAGCGCCGGCCGGCCGTGGTCGGCGGGCGCGTTGAAGAGGGTGATCGGCGAGCTGATCGCCAGCGGTGCCTGGCCCGGGAGGTTGACGGTGGCGCGCCCCAGCCCTTCGCCGACGATCGCCTTGGGGCAGCGCGCCTTGGCCTGCGCCGGGGTCGTTTCGGACAGCTTCGCCAGCGTGCAGACCGGCAGCCCGGCGGTGTCGATCGCGCCGTGTTTGTCGAAGGCGAAGAGCAGCTTGTGCAGCGCCGACGGAGTCGAGCCGTCGTTGGTCTTGATCCGCGTCTTGCTTTCGATCGTGATCGGGGCGTTGCGGTGCTCGGGCAGCGTCGTCGGGGCGATCGTCGCCGTTGCCTTCACTTCGATCGCCCCGATCTGGATCGTCAGCGCGGAGGCGGCGGCGCAGCAGACCGCGCCGATCAGAGCCGCCGCGACGACGACCTTTGCCGCCCGCACTAGACGCCCTTGCAGGGTTTGAACAGGTCGCCCTGGAGGAAGGTGCCGTCTTTGAAGATGAACTGGCCTTTGGCCTGCAGGCGACCGTCGGGGCAGCTGGCGTTGGCGTAGCTCAGCCGCTTCCCCTTGTAGACCCATTCCTTGCCGATCTTCAGGCGGCCGTAGATCGGGGTGCCGTAGCCACCGGCGATCTTGGGAATTTCGGCGACGGTCTTGAACCCGTAGCGGCCGTCGTGGACTTTCTGGATCTCGATCGGGACGACGAAGGTGGTCGGTCCGGGGACGTCGATGTGGGCGTGCGCCAGCACGGTCGGGTTGCCGTCTTTCTTCGGGCCGTTGAAGATCGTGATCGGCGAGGAGGCGGGGATCGGTCCCTGTTCGGGGAAGTTGACGACCGCCTTGCCGAAGCCGGTGCCGACGATCGCGCCGGGGCAGAGCTTGCGCGCGACCGCGGTCGTGGTCGCCGCCAGTTTCGCCTGCGTGCAGACCGGCAGCCCGCGGGTTTCGACCGAGCCGTGCTTGTCGAACCAGAGCACGATCGTTTTGAGGATCGGCGGCGGCGAGCCGTCGGCGGTTTCGAACTTGCCGAAGCCATGCAGCTTGATCGGCGCGAACTTGTGCTTGGGCAGGGTCGTCGGCGAGAAGCCGCCTTCGGTGACGACGATGATGTTGCCGACCTGCAGCCGCAGTGCGTAGGCAGAACCGCCGACGGTAAGCAGGAGCGCCGCGGCTATCGCGAGCGTCCTTAACACATTCTTCCGCAACGTTTCCTCCCTCCCGTTCCCCCAACCGGCAAACTACCACGAGTGTCATGGAGGAGTAGCAGGGGATCGCCGGAATCCGCGGGCATGGATCCGGGCGATCGCCCCCCGTTGACCCTGCGCCATCCGCGTGCGGTGCTCGCCGTGGCGGCGCTCGTCCTTGCCGTGCTCGGCGTGATCGGGGCCAACGTCGAGGGCAAGCTCGAACCGACGACGGTCAACATCCCCGGCACCAAGTCCTCGGTCTCGACCGAACTGCTGCGCGAACACTTCGGCAACTCGGCTCCCTTCGCGATCCTCCTGCAGGGCCCCGCCGCCGAACTCGACCATCAGGGACCGGAATTGATCCGCGCCCTGCGGCGCGACCCGCGGGTCAGCACGATCTCCCCCTGGGACAAGGGCGCGGTCGAACTGCTGCGGCCGGGTCCGCGCAAGGCGCTGATCCTCGCCGACTTCCACACCGACGTCACCACCGCCGTCAACAAGACGGTGCCGGCGCTGGAACGCACCCTCGAACAGCGGGTGCGGCCGCCGGTGCGCGCCACCCAGACCGGCTTCGCCACCCTCTCGCGGGCGCTGCAGCAGGAATCGATCAACGCCAGCGAGCAAGGCGAGCTGCTGGCGATCCCGTTCCTGCTGATCGTCCTCCTGCTCGTCTTCCGCTCGCCGATCGCGGCGGCGATCCCGCTCGTCTTCGGCGCCATCACCGTGATCGCCTCGCGCGGGATCCTCCATTTCTTCACCGCCTGGTTCAGCATCGACGCCTTCGCCCTGACCGTCTGCACGATGATCGGGCTGGCGCTGGGAGTCGACTACGCGCTGCTGATGGTCTCGCGCTTCCGCGAGGAGCTGGAAGCGGGGAAAGACCCGCTCGAGGCGGCGCGCATCACCCGCCGCACCGCCGGCCGCACGACGATGTTCGCCGGCAGCACCCTGCTGCTCTCGATGATCGTCGCGATCTTCGTCGTGCCGGGGCCGCTGCTGGCCTCGCTGGCGGGGACGGTGGCGATGGTCGTCGTCCTCAGCGTCGCCGTCGCCACCCTCGTGGTCCCGCCGCTGCTGCTGCTGGTCGGCGACAGGATCGATCGCTGGCGGCTCGGCCCGGCCCCGAGCGGCGACTCCGGGGTGATGGTCTTCGTCAGCGCGGCGCTGAAGCGGCCGGCGCTGGCGGCGCTGGCGATCGGCGCCGTCGTGCTGGTCCTCGCCGCGCCCGCGATCGGGCTCAAGACCGGTCCCCCCAGCACCGAACAGCTGCCGACCGACTCGCCCGCCCGCCAGGACGCCGAACTGATCGCGAAGACGATCGGCCCCGGCTTCGAAGCCCCCTACCAGGTGATCGCGGTCAGCCCGCGGGGCCCTATCACCAGCGCCAAGAACCTCGCCGCGCTCGAGCATTGGCAGCGCCGGATCGCGAAGATCCCCGGCGTGCAGCTGGTGATCGGGCCGGCCCAGGCGGCGAAGCCGGTCACCCCCCTGCAGGAAACCGGCAACGCCATCCTCGCCTCCGACGGCGATCTCGGCCCGGTCAAGCAGCTCGGCAAACTGGGCCGCAGCCTCGCCATCGCCGCCGGTGGGGTCGGTCAGCTGCGCAGCGGCCTCGACGAAGCGAGCGACGGCGCCGGGCTGCTGGCCGACGGGTCGGGACGCGCCGGAGCGGGCGCGCAGCTGATCGCCAGCGGCCTCGGTCGGGCCAGCGGCGGCAGCCAGCGGGCGATCGACGCTCTGGCTCGCTTCGCCAAGGGCACGCACAAACTGGCGAACTCACTGCGGCTGGCCTCGCTGGCCGTGATCCAGGTCAAGCTCGGCGTCAACTCGCTGATGGTCACCCTGATCCGCAACGCGCGGCCGCGCAGCCGCCGGCTGGAGAAGAGCCTCAACGAAGAGGCCAACACGAAGCTGCCGCAGCTGATCGGACCCGCCCGCGCCACCGAAGAACAGCTGAAGGCCGCCCTCGCGCAGCTGCAGGGAATGACCGTCGGCCGCTCGGACCCCAACTACACGGCGGCGCTGGCGGCGGTGGAGGGAGCCGCGGCGGCGTTCACCGGCACCAACCCCGCCAACGGCCAGCCCTACGCGGCGGGCTACGCGGGCCTGCCGACGGAACTGACGAAGCTCGACGAACGGCTGCTGGCGGACCACGGAGAAGCGAAGGAAGTCAACGCCTACATAAACAGCACCAGCCATGAAATGGAGAAAGTCCAGCACGCCCTGATCAAACTCAACGAAGGGATGTTCGAACTGGTCAAAGGCGGCAACAAGATCGCCCACGGCGCCCATCGCCTGGCCAAGGAAGCCCGCCGCCTCGGCGGCGGCATCGAACAGCTCAGCGGCGGCGCCACGGCCCTGGTCACCGGCATCGACCGCCTCACCGGCGGCACCGAAGCGCTCCAGCACAGCCTCGCCGCCGGCTTTGTCAAGGCCGCGCCGCTGCAGGGCGGTCTGCGCCGCGCCAGCGTCCGCGTGATCTCCGGCCGGGCGCAGATCAGGCGCCAGGCGCGGCGCGTCAGCGAGGCCTCGCCGGGCCTCTTCAACTCGGGCTACTTCGTCCTCTCGGCGCTGGACGGGGCGCCGCCGCGAGCGCGCCAGGCCGCCTCCTCGACGATCGACCTGCCGCGCGGCGGCCAGGCCGGCGCGATCACGGTCGTCTCCACGCATCGGCTCAACACCCCCGGCTCGATCGCGCTCAACAAGCGCCTCAACGGCGAAGCGGCGGAAGTCCACGAAAAAGCGGGTCTGACGACGGGCGTCGCCGGCGGCGCCGCCCAGCTCAACGACTTCAGCCAAGTCACCCGCGCGCGGATGCCGTGGGTGATCCTGGCGATCACGCTGGTCACCTTCCTCGTCCTGGTCGCCGTGCTGCGGGCGATCCCACTGGCGGCGATCGCGGTCGGCCTCAACCTGGCGACGGTCGGCGTCGCCTTCGGCATCCTCACCCTGCTCTTCCACGTCCCCGCCGGCTGGCCGCTGGGCGGCCACCACTACATCGACGCGGTCAGCGCGGTGATGATCTTCGGCATCGTCTTCGGGCTCTCGATCGACTACGCGGTCTTCATCCTCAGCCGCATGCGCGAGCACTACGACCGCGACGGCGACAACGCCGCCGCGATCCGCTTCAGCCTCGAGAAGACCGCCCGCGTAATCACCGGCGCGGCGGCGATCATGATGGCGGTCTTCGTCGTCTTCGCCGGCGCTTCGGTGTCGACGGTCAGCCAGCTGGGGACGGGGCTGACCGTCGCCGTGCTGCTCGACGCCACCGTGGTCCGGATCGTCCTGCTGCCGGCGCTGATGCTGCTGATCGGCGACCGGGTCTGGTGGCTGCCGCGACCGCTGGCGCGGGCGCTGCCCAGATTCGACGTCTGAGCAACGCGTTGATTTCCAGTTAAGTACCCGCTCGCGACGCTCTTGCCCGGGGGTGGCTCGGATACGATTCCCGCGCCCGTTCCACCGGGTCGGAGGCCGGGGAACGAACAAGCGACGACCCGTGGCTGCCAAACCCTTAGGCGAGGAGAAAAGCTCGGCGCCAAGCCGTGGGGTCACCCCAGCCCGAATCGCCGTCATCGCCGCCCTCGCGGTTGCCGTGATCGTGCTGGCGGTCGTCTTCTTCGGCGGCGGTGGCGGCCACAAGTACACGCTCATCTTCCAGAACGCCGGCCAGCTCGTCCCCGACAACCAGGTGCTGATCGGCGGCTCGCCGGTGGGCTCGGTCGAAAGCATCGAACTCAGCGACAACAACCTGGCCGAGGTCAAGGTCGAAATCAGCCAGCAGCTGCACGAAGGCTCGACCGCGGTGATCCGCGCCACCTCGCTCTCCGGCGTCGCCAACCACTACGTCTCGATCAGCCCCGGCCCGAACAGCAACCCGGCGCTCGACGAAGGCGCCGAACTCGGCCTCTCCTCGACCACGACCCCGGTCGACATCGACCAGTTCTTCAACACCTTCCCGCCCGCGGTGCGCAAGGGGCTGAGCGACTTCATCAAGGGCAACGCCGAGATCTACACCGGCGTCGGGCCCGAAGCCAACAACGCCTACAAGTACTTCGGCCCGGCGCTGAACCGGACCGACGCCTTCGTCAAGGAACTGAACGCCGACGAAGCGCTGTTCGCCCGCTTCGTCGTCAGCTCCAGCAAGCTGACGACGGCGATCGCCGGCCGCGGCGAAGAGCTCTCCGACGCGATCTCCCACGCCAACACGGCCTTCGGCGCGATCGCCAGCCAGAACGTCGCCTTCGACCAGAGCCTGCGGGAGCTGCCGCCGGTGCTGCGCCAGAGCAACACCACCTTCGTCAACCTCCGCGCCGCCCTCGACGACCTCGAACCGCTGGTCAACACGGCGAAGCCGGCGACCAAGAACCTGGCCCCGTTCCTGGCCGAACTGCGCCCGGTCCTCTCCAAATTCAAGCCCTTCCTCCATGACCTGCGGCTGACCGTGAGCCGCCCCGGCAAGGGCAATGACGCCGCCGAACTGCTGGCGATCCTGCCCCGGGTCCAGGAACTCGCCTCGAGCGCGTTCCCCCACGCCGAAGAAGCGATCGCCGCCTTCCAGCCGAACCTCAACTTCATCCGCTCCTACACGCCGGACCTCTTCAACGGCATCGGCAAGCTCGGGCAGGTCACCGGTTACTACGACGGCAACGGGCACTACGCTCGGGCCGTCGCCACCGGTCAGAACCTCTTCAAAGACAATGGCGGCGTCCTCGAACCGATCACCAAGGCCCAGCAATACGAAGCCTTCGGGACCGAAGCCGGCGTTAAACGCCGCTGCCCCGGCGGTGCCACCCAATCGGCTGGCGACAACTCCAACCCCTACGTCAACCCGCCCTGGAACGGCAGCAGCGTCAGCCCCTCCGAATGCAACCGGGCCGACGCGCCCCCCGGACCATGACCAGGCGCCTGATACTCGCGGCGGGGCTGGTGGCGGCGGTCGTCGTCGTGGTTCTGCTCGCCTCCGGCGGCGGCGAATCCGGCGGCGGCTACCGGGTGCGGGCGATCTTCGAGAACGGCGCCTTCATGGTCAACGGCGAGCAGGTCCGCGTCGCCGGCGCCAACGTCGGCACGATCGAATCGGTCAGCGTCTCGATGCCCGGCGAAACGGTCGCCTACCGCAACGGCAAGCCGGCCTCCGTCCCCGGCAAGGCGATCATCGTCATGGACATCACCGACCCGGGCTTCCAGGACTTCCGCGAAGACGCCAGCTGCCTGATCCGGCCGCAGTCGCTGATCGGCGAGAAGTTCGTCGACTGCAGCCCGACCCTGCCGCGGGCGCCCGGCTCGAAGCCGCCGCCGTCGCTCAAACAAATCCCCTCCGGCCAGCCCGGCGCCGGCGAGTACCTGCTGCCGCTCGGCAACAACAGCACCAGCGTCGACCCGGACCTGATCAACGACATCCAGACGCTCCCCTACGCACAGCGCTTCCGCCTCATCTTCAACGAACTCGGCGCCGCCCTCGCCGGCCGCGGCGAAGACCTCGAAGTGCTGATCAAGCGCGCCAACCCGGTGCTGCGCGACGTCGACATCCTCTTCGGTCAGCTCTCGGCCCAGCGCAAGCAGCTGGCCCAGCTGGCCAGCGACTCGGAGGAAATCCTCGGGCCGCTCTCGCGCGAGCGCGCCCACGTCGTCGGCTTCCTCGCCAACTCCGGCGCCGCGGCGCAGGCGAGTGCCGAACGCGGCGCCCAACTCGAAGCGGGCTTCGCCAAGCTGCCCCACTTCCTGCGCGAGTTCCGGCTGACGATGCGCAGCCTCAAGGAATTCTCCGACGCCGGCACCCCGGTCCTCTCCTACCTCGGCAAGGCGGCGCCGTCGCTGACCGACGCCACCCGCACTCTGACCCCGTTCTCGGAAGCGACGACGGTGGCGCTGAAGAGCCTCGGCGACGCCGGCGAAGCCTCCGGCCCGATCTTTGCCGAAGCCGACCCGGTCGTGATCAAGGCGCGTGAACTGGCCAAGTCGGGTGTGGTGCCAACGAGCGAACTCGCGAAGCTATTCACCAACATCAAACAGACCGGAGGCTGGGATGCCTTGGTCGAACTCATCTACAACACCACCGCGTCCTTCAACGGCTTCGACCAGTACGGCCACTTTGGCCGCACCTTGGCGACGCTGACCAACTGCGTCGACTACATATCCCGAACCGCGGGCTCCGAAGGCGGCGGCTGCTCATCCCGCTTCAACGGCCCCGGCAGTGCAAGCTCTGCCGCCAGTGCCGCCAGCCTCTACCGTCTCCTTGCTGCCGGGCTCGCTGCCAAGACCGGCGGCACCGTCGCTGCCGAAGGCCCGGCCACCGCGATCGGCCAGGCCGGCGCCGCCGCTGGCGGCACCGGCAAAGGTGGCGAAACGGGTCTCGGCCGGGCCTCGAAGACCGGCGGCACCGAGCCGCTTCTCAACTACCTGCTGGGGCCATGAGGAACCGCAGCGGCATCAGCGGCGTGGCGAGCAGCCCGATCCTGGTCGGGGCGGTGACCGTGCTGGTCGTGATCGTCGCCGTCTTCCTCGCCTACAACGCCAACAACGGCCTGCCCTTCGTCTCCACCTACGACCTCAAGGCGCGGGTCCCCAACGCCGACGCCCTGGTCAAAGGCAACGACATCCGCATCGGCGGCACCCTGGTCGGCACGGTCAAGTCGGTGGTGCCGGTCCAGCTCGGCAACGGCCGCGTCGCCGCCCAGCTGTCGCTGAGCTTCGACAAGGAGGTCGAACCGCTGCCGGTCGACTCGACGATCACGGTGCGGCCGAAGTCGGCGCTCGGCTTGAAGTTCCTGCAGGTCTCGCCCGGCAACTCCAGCCGCGGCTTCGCCGCCGGCGAAACGATTCCGCTCAAGGCCTACACGCCGGAACCGGTCGACATCGACCAGTTCTTCGACATGTTCGACAAGCCGACCCGCGAGGCGATCCGCCAGAACCTGGCCGGCTTCGGCAACGCCCTCGCCGGCCGCGGCCCGCAGCTGAACGAAGCGATCGGCGCCCTGCGGCGGTTCGTCGTCAACGGCCAGCCGGTGCTGCGCACCTTGGCCGCCCCCAGCACCGACTTCGCCGGCTTCTGGCGGGCGCTGGAGGAACTCTCGGCGACGGTCGCCCCGGTCGCCGAGACCCAGGCCAGCCTCTTCGTCGCCCTCGACCGCACCTTCGGCGCCTTCGCCCGCGTCTCCCGCCCCTACATCCAGGAAACGATCGTCAAAAGCCCGCCGACCGAGGACACGGCGATCGCCGACCTGCCGACGCTGCGGCCGTTCCTGCACGACACCGCCCGCTTCTTCACGGCGCTGAAGCCGGGCGCCAAAGCGCTCGGCGAAACCTCGCCGATCATCGCCGAATCGCTGCACGCCGGGGTGCCGGTGCTGAACGCCTCGCCGGTGCTGAACGCCCAGCTGCAGCCGACCGCCGAAGCCCTGGTCGACTTCCAGAACGCCCCCGGCACCTTCAACGGGCTCGAATTGCTGACCAACACCAACGAACTGCTGAAGCCCTCGCTGAGGTTCATTGCTCCAGCGCAAACCACCTGCAACTACATAACGCTGGCATTCCGCAATCTCGTTCTGTCCACCAGCGGCGGCAACAGCAACGGTCACTGGCTGAACTTCATTTCATTTACGCCCGAAGAAGGCCCGAACAGCGAGGGTGGTCCGGCGTCGGCTCCGGCGAACGGTCCCACCTTCGGCAACCACCTGCACTACAACCCGTATCCAAACACTGGCGCCCCGGGGCAGCCGAACGGCTGCGAAGCGGGTAACGAGAAGTACGTCGGCGGCAAAACCATGATCGGCCATGCGCCCGTCTGGGGAACGACGACCCGCGGTCAGGTGGAAAGCAAATGACCCGCCTCCCCGAGCGCGACCTCAGAGCGCAGAAAGCACCCACGGGCCGCCTCAAATGGCGCCCGAGCAACGTCCTGATCGCGATCGTCTTCATCCTCATCTTCACGCTCGGGCCCTACCTCGCCTTCACCGGCCACGTTCCCTTCACCAGCTACGGCTACGAACTCAAGGCGACCTTCTCCAACTCGGCCAACATCGCCCTCAACTCGCCGGTGCGGATCGCCGGCGTCGAAGTCGGCCGCGTGATCTCGACCGAACGCGACGGCGACGCGACCACGGTCAGCTTCACCGTCGAAGAATCCGGGCGCCCGATCCACAAGGACGCCTTCGCCGCGATCCGGCCGCGGATCTTCCTCGAGGGCAACTTCTTCATCGAACTCGACCCCGGCAGCCCCAGCTCGCCGGACCTCGACAGCGGCGCCACGATCCCGGTCTCCCACACCTCCACCGCGGTCCAGATCGACGAAGTCCTGACGGCGCTGCAGTCGCCGGTGCGGGCCGACCTCAGCCGCCTGCTGGAGAGCTACGGAACCGCCCTCACGCACAGGCCCGACGCCGCCGAAGACGCCAACCAGCTGCCCGAGGTCCAGGGCAAGAGCGGCGGCGAGGCGCTCAACGGCGCGCTCAAATACGGCGGCGACGCCGGCCGCTACAGCGCCCAGGTGACCAACGCCTTCCTCGGCACCCAGCAGCGCGACCTCTCGCGCCTCGTCGCCGGCGCCGGCCGCACCTTCGGCGCCTTCGCGGCCAGCCAGTCCGACCTGCAGGGGCTGATTACCAACTTCAACGTCTTCACCGGCGCCCTGGCCAGCCAGTCGACCAACCTGGCGACGACGATCCACCTGCTGGCGCCGACCCTGCGCACCGCGCACTCCTCGCTGGTCGCCCTCAACCGCTCGCTGCCGCCGCTGCGCACCTACGCGATCGAGCTGACCCCCGCCGTCGCCGAGCTGCCGGGCCTGATCCGGTCTTCCGGTCCCTGGCTGCAGCAGACCCGGGCGCTGCTCTCGGGCAAAGAGGGCGGCGGCGTCGCCAGGCTGCTGAGCGAATCGACCCCCGGCCTCGCCGGCGCCGCCCAGGCCGGCAAGGAAGTGGCGCTGCCGCAGCTCAACCAGCTCAGCCTCTGCACGACCAAGGTCCTGGTCCCGACCGGCAACGAGGTGATCGGCGACCGCTTCAGCACCGGCGGCCCCAACTACCGCGAGTTCCTCTACAACTTCGTCAACTTCGCCGGGCAGGGCCAAAACTACGACGGCAACGGGCCCTATCTCCGCGTGCAGGGCGGCGGCGGCTCGAAGCTGGTCGGCGAAGTCAATCCCGACGCGAAACTCAAGAGCGACGAAGTCAACTTCGCTCACACCGCGGCCGCGCCGCTGGGCACGCAGCCGAGACTCGGCGGAATGCCCCCGCTGAAGCCGGAAGTGCGCTGCGACACTAATCCTGTTCCCAACGTCAACGGCGCTCTCGGCCAGGTCGGCCCTCCCTCCCCGGCGGTGGTCAGCCCATGAGCGAGCCGACGCCACAGGTCAGTCGCTGGCGCCACTTCCGCGCCTGGCTCTCGCGGCAGGCGCGCGGGCACCGCAAAGACACGGTCGCGATCATCGTCCTGGCGCTCGCCGGGATCGTGATGACGCTCGGCATCTTCACCGAGCAGAAGGCCTCGCTGCCGTCCTGGCTGCCCCTGGTCGGCGAAGAATTCGAACACATCACCGCCGAGTTCTCGACCGCGCAGGCGGTCACCCCGGGGCAGGGCCAGTCGGTCGACATCGCCGGGATCCAGGTCGGCAAGGTCGCCTCGGTCGACCTCGAAGACGGCCACGCCGTCGTCGGCATGGAAATCGAGCCCAAGTACATGAAGCTGATCCACCCCAACGCCTCCTTCCTGCTGCGGCCGAAAACCGGCCTCAACGACATGGTGGTCGAGGTCGAACCGGGCAGCGGCAAGAAGCACGTCGAAGACGGCGCCAACTTCACCCTCGCCCAGACCGAACCGAACACCAACCTCGAAGCCTTCCTCGCCACCCTCGACGGCGACACCCGCCAGTACCTGCAGCTGCTGGTCTCCGGCGGCGCCCAGGGGATCGGCGGTCGCGGCAAGCAGCTCGGCAGCGCCCTGCGCCGCTTCGAGCCCTTCGTCCATTACACGGCGAAGCTGAACAAAGCGGTCGCCGCCCGCCACGTCGCCCTCGCCCGGGTGATCCACGACTTCAGCCTGCTGACGACCGAACTCGGCCGCCACGACTCCGAGGTCAGGCGCTTCGTCAGCTCCTCCGACGCCGTCCTCGGCAACTTCGCCAACCAGCAGCAGGCGATCCAGGACGCGCTGCGGGAATTCCCCTCGACCCTGCGCGCCGCCAACGCCGGCCTCGCCAGCTCCGAGCGCTTCTCCAAGGTCTCCTACTCGGCGCTGACCGGGCTGATCCCGCAGGCGCAGGCGCTGACCCCCGCCTTCAAGGCGACGGAGCGGCTGTTCAGCCAGACGACGGCGCCGATCCGCGACCAGATCCGCCCCTTCACCCGCCAGATCCGCCCCTTCCTCACCCACGGCAACGAAGCCTCCGGCCCGTTCAAGAAGACCGTGCGCAGCTTCGGCAACTCGCTCGGCGGCCTCAACTCCTTCTTCAATGAGCTCGCCTACAAGCCGAAGGGCTCGCGCCAGAGCTACCTCTTCTACGTGCCCTGGCTCAACCACGACTACAACGCCAGCTTCAACCTGAGCGACGCCGGTGGTCCCGTGCAGCGCGGCCTGGTGATGCTCACCTGCAACGCCTCTAACCTCGCCTTCGGGTTTGGCCTGACCCGACCCCCCTTCGAGACGCTGCTGGAAACGGCAAACGTGCCGCGGCCGAAGGAACTCCCGAACATCACCGATCCAGAACTCCCCACGGCGATCTGCGGCTCGAAAGCCACCCAATGAGCAAGCGCGCCCCCAGCACCACGCAGCTCCTGGTCATCGCCGGCTTCGCGCTGTCGTGCTTCGGCATCCTGCTCTTCCTCTGGGTCACCTTCGGCGGGCCGACCCCGTTCAAGGCGAAGCCCTACGAAATCAAGGTCCCCTTCAACGAGGCGACGCAGCTGGCCGAACAGTCGGACGTGCGGATCTCCGGCGTCAACGTCGGCAAAGTCCAGAACATCGCCCTGGCGCCGAACGGCAAGCAGGCGCTGGCGACCGTCGACATCGACGACAAGTACGCGCCGCTGCCGGAATCGACGCGGGCGATCCTGCGCACGAAGACGCTGCTCGGCGAGACCTACATCGAACTCACCCCCGGCAACCGCAACGGCCCCAAGCTCGCCGACGAAGGCACCCTGCCCGAGGCCAACATCGCCGAATCGGTCCAGCTCGACGAGATCTTCCGCACCTTCGACCCGAAGACCCGGGCGGCGTTCCAGAGCTGGATGCAGGAAGCCGCGGTCGCGATCGAGGGCCAGGGCGGCAGCCTCTCCTACGCGCTGGGCGAGTTCGAACCGACCTTCACCGACTTCGAAAAGCTCTTCCGCAACCTCGACAGCCAGCGCCTCGCGGTCGCCCAGCTCTTCCGCAACGGCGCCACCACCTTCCGCGCCCTTCGCGGCCGCGAAGGCGAGTTGGCGAGCCTGATCAAGAGCTCCAACGCGGTCTTCCAGACCACCGCCCGCCGCGACCGCGACATCGAAGCCCTCTTCCGCGCCTTCCCGACCTTCCTCGACCAGTCGAAAGCGACGCTGACCCGCCTGCGCGGCTTCGCCCTCAACGCCGACCCGCTGATGCGCCAGCTCGTCCCCGCCGCCGAACAGCTCTCGCCGACCCTGATCGCCTTCTCCAACCTGGCGCCGGAAGCGAAGGGCTTCTTCAACGGCCTGGCGCCGGTGATCGCCCGCGCCCCGACCGGCTTCCCCGCCCTGCGCAGGCTCTTCCGCGACGATTTCCCGCCGCTGCTGCGCGCCGTCGACCCGTTCCTGCGCAACCTCAACCCGATCTTCACCGGGCTCAGCCTCTACAAGCACGAGGTCACGTCCCTCTTCGGCAACGTCACCGCGGCCACCAACGCAGTGCTGCCGGTCGAAAACGAACAGGGCGAACGGTTCCACTACCTGCGTGTGCTGGTGCCTCTCACTCCCGAAACGGTTTCCACCTACGCCAAGCGTCTGACTGTCAATCGCAACAGCGCCTACAGCCCTCCGCTTTGGGCCAAGAACCTGGCATCTGGACTGCCCGGTTTCGAAACGCGCCAGTGCGCGTCCGGCGTCACCGCCACCCTCGATCCGGAAACTCCGAAGAGCCCTGCCTTCGCGGAACGGACCAAAAAAGGCGAACTCAAAGAATCTGAAGAACTCTTCAAACGCCTGAAGAAGTACGCCTTCGCCGAACAGAGCAGCACCGGCTCGGTACCCGCCCCTCCCTGCACCCAGCAGGGTCCCTTCGAACCGATCTACGGCGGTGGCGCTGCCACGGCCTACCAGCACACCTTCGAACAGACCGGCAAGTAGCTGGGCAGCGGCCCGCTTCTGCTCTACAGTCACAGGGTGGCCTCCAGTAGACGCGCGGCTAAGCTGAACGAGCGGCTGCCGAGGGGGAGACACGGTCTGCCCAGGGAGGCGGTGACCGAATCCCAACGCAACCGCATCCACCAGGCGATGATCGAGGTCGTCTCCGAGCGCGGCTACCCGGAGACCCGCGTGGTCGACGTGATCGGCGTCGCCGGCGTCTCCCGCAAGACCTTCTACGAACTCTTCGACAGCAAGGAGGACTGCTTCCTCGCCGCCTACGATGTCCTGCTCGGCAACCTGCTGAGCGACACCGGCGGTGGTTTCGAGTCGAAGCAGGGGGCGCCGTGGGCGGAGCGCGTCGCCGCCGGCCTTGGGGCGCTGCTGGAGCACTTGGCGGAGCATCCGGACGAGGCCCGCTTCGCGATCGTCGAGGTGCTGGCGGCGGGGCCGAAGGCGCTGGCCCGCCGCGACGCGGCGCTGCGCCAGTTCACCGGCTTCCTCGAGTCGGGCCGGGCCGAGACCTCGGTCGAGCTGCCGGGGATCACCTCGCTCTCGCTCGCCGGCGGCGTCAACGAGCTGCTCTACAGCGAGATCCTGCACGGCGCCGCGGCGCGACTGCCCAGCCGGCTGCCGGACCTGATGTTCTGGATCACGCTGCCCTTCCTCGGGGCGGATGGCGCCGCCGCCGAGCGCGAGCGGGTGCGGCTCTCGATGCTTGAGAGCTAGCGCCACCCGACGCTTGTTAAGCCGCTCTTTTCCCGCAGACGACGGGTTTACCTAATAGCGGGGGTGGTAAGTTGACCTGCTGGAGAGATTCACCCATGCAAGCTTTCGACGGCACGGCTCTGGACGGGCAAGCCGCAAAAGGAGAGATATAGGGATATGCGCAAGTACCTGATGATTACGATGGCCCTCGCGGCCTTGATCGCGATTTCAATCGCGGGCATCGCCCAAGCGGAAAAGCCGGTCAAGGTGCGGGCGGGCAATCTCGAACTCACCTTCAACGGCGGCTTCTCGCCGAAGGTCCTCTCGAGGACCAAACCGACGCCGATCACGCTCAGCGTCTCGGGCAAAATCGCCACCCTCGACGGCACCCACCCGCCGGCGCTGAAAGAAGTCAACGTCGAAACCGACAAGAACGGCGCCATCAACGTCAAGGGCCTGCCGGTCTGCACCTCGGGCAAACTGCAGTCGCAGGACACCAAGCACGCCGAAGCGATCTGCAAATCGGCGATCATCGGCACCGGCACGACCAACGTCCAGATCCAGTTCCCGGAACAGGCCCCGATCCCGGTCAGCTCGAAACTGCTGGTCTTCAACGGCGGCACCTCGGGTGGGACGACGACGCTGTTCATCCACGCCTACATCACCGTGCCGACCCCGGCCGCGATCGTGACCACGGTCAAGATCAAGAAAATCCACAACGGCCCCTACGGCCTGCAGTCGATCGCGTCGGTGCCGAAGATCGCCGGCGGCAGCGGCTCGGTCACTTCGTTCAGCCTCTCGATCACGAAAAAGGGCGTCCTGACGCTGAAATGCCCGACCGGCAAGATCTACGCCAGGGGCGAAGCGAAGTTCAGCGACGGCACCAAGGCCAAAGCGGAAATCATCCGCACCTGTACCCCGAAGGGCTGATCCAGGAGTTCCTTCGCAAACCTGTCTTGGGGAAGACGGGTCGGTAGCGAGAAGGGCGGCCAGATGGCCGCCCTTCTCTTTGCGCCGCCGCCGCGGCAGACCTCAGCGGTCGATCGAGATCGTCTGCTCGCGGTCGGGGCCGACGCCGACGAGGCGGATCGGCACGCCGACGAACTCGGCGATGAAGCCGAGGTAGTCGCGTGCCGCCCGCGGCAGGTCGGCCTCCTCGCGGCAGTCGCCGATGTCGTCGTCGAAGCCGGGCAGCTCCTCGTACTCCGGTGTCGCCGAGTGCAGGATCGACTGGTGGTAGGGGAAGCTGTCGAGGACGGCGCCCTCCTTCGAGCGGTAGCGGACCGCGACCCGCAGCGGCCCGATGCCGCTGAGGACGTCGAGCTTGGTGATCGCCAGCGAGTCCAGGGTGTTGAGCCGCACCGCGTAGCGCAGCGCCACCAGGTCCATCCAGCCGCAGCGCCGCCGCCGCCCGGTCGTGGTGCCGAACTCGCGGCCGCGCTCGACCATATAGTCGCCGGCCTCGTCTTCGAGCTCGGTCGGGAAGGGGCCGGCGCCGACCCGGGTCGCGTAGGCCTTGGCGACTCCCCAGACCTCGTCGATGTCGGCCGGTCCGATGCCGGCGCCGACGGTGGCGGCACCGGCGATCGGGTTGGAGGAGGTGACGAAGGGATAGGTGCCGTGGTCGAGGTCGAGCAGGGTCGCCTGGGCACCCTCGAAGATCACCGTCTCGCCGCTGTCGAGGGCGTCCCAGCAGAGGCGCGCGGTGTCGGCGATGTGCGGCTCCAGGCGGTGGCCGAAGTTGACGTGTTCCTCGACCATCGAGTGCAGGTCGAGCCGTGGGTCCGGGACCGCCCCCTTCGCCTCGACCGCGCTCTTGTCCGACTCCTCGCCGGCTTCCTTGCGCAGTTTTCGCCGCTGCACCGAGAGCTCGCGCAGCGCCTGCTGCTTGGGCTCCAGCGCGGCGCGGATCTTGGTCCGCAGGATCTTCTCGTCGAGCAGGTCCTGGACGCGGATGC
>CAZIOS010000031.1:0-26762 GCA_964540905.1 uncultured Conexibacteraceae bacterium
GCTCGCCGACTGGCACCGCGACTTCGCCGCCGGCAACGACGTGGTGATGATCGCCAGGCGCAACCGCGATGTGCAGTTCCTAAACGAAGGGGCGCGATCCCTGCGCGCCGCCGAAGGCAAGCTCGGCCGCCGCGAGATCATGGTCGGCACCACGCCGGTCGCGCTCGGCGACCGGGTGCAGACGCGGATCAACATGGCCGGCGTCTGCAACCGCGAGCGCTGGGAGGTGGTCGGGGTCGGGCGCCTCGCCCGCAAGGTGCGCCTGCGCCGGCTCGGCGGCGATCGCCGCGAGGTGACGCTGGGCGCCGATTACCTGAAGCGCACCACCCCCGACAACGCCCCTGCTCTGCAGCACGCCTACGCGATCACCAAGTTCGGCGCTCAGGCCCAGACCTACGAGCGCGCCTACCCGCTGCTCGACGCGGCCTCGGGCCTCGAGGAGGAGCTGGTGGCCCTGAGCCGCGGCCGCGAGGTGGCGAGCGTCTACGCCGTCGCCTCCTCGGAGCTCGTCGACCCCGGCCTCGGCCCGGCCCGCCGCGAGCTCTCCGACGAGCTGCACGACGTCCGCGAGACGATTGAGCGCTCCGGAGCCGACTACGCCGCGACCGAGGTCTCGCTGCGCCACCGGATCGAGTCCACGCCGGCGCTCGAGCTGGCGGAGCGCCGCGCCGCCCTGGCCGGCGAGGGCGCCGCCGCCGACCCCGAGCTGGCCCGTCGCGAGCGCGCCGAGCGCGCGGTCGCGGTGGCAGAGCGCGGCGTCGAGCGGCTGGCCGGCGAGCGCGAGGCGATCGAGGCGATGGCGAAGCCCGCGCCGGGCGAGCTGGCCTGGGCGCGGGGGGCCGAGGCCAGCGCGCGGGAGTCGTTGGCGCTTCGCCGCGCCGAGCGCGAGGCGCTGGGGCCGGCGCCGCGGCGCAGCGAGGACGCCAAGCCGGCAGAGCCGCAGCGGCGCCTGGAGGCGGTGCTGATCGAGGAGCGGATCGCCGTCCTCGCCCGCCGCGAGGTCGCCAACGCCCGCCTTGACTCCAGCGACGTCATCTACAAGACCCTCGGCCCGTTCCCCGCCGGCGAGCCGGCCAAGGCGCTGGCCTGGGGGAGGGGGGCGAGCGCGATCGCGTTGTACCGGGCGCGGAATGGGGTTCGCGATTCCGACCGGGCCCTCGGCCGCCAGCCGCGCGGCGCCGCGGCGCGGGCCGAGCGCGAGCGGGCGCGGCGGACGGTCGAGGCGGCGCGAAAGGCGCTCGGGCGCGGCCAGGCCCGCGCCGCCGAGCGCGGCGGCGCGAAGGGGATCTCGATCGGGCGCTAGCCGGGTCCGTTGGCCCGGAGCGGGGGTGAGGGTGACGTGTAGGGGAGAGCGGGAAGCGGTCTGGGCGTCCAGCGACCGAGTTTCGCACGGGCTGCGCCCGCGCGGGTCGGTCGCATGGACACCCAGACCGCTTCCCCACGTCCCCGCACACCCGCCGAGCAGGGCGCGCTTTTGGAGCGCCTGCTCGCCCGTCACGGCGCACTGCTGCGCGCTCAGGCCCGCCGCCACTCCCGCGACCACCACGACGCCGAGGACGCGCTGCAGGACGCCGGCGTCCAGTTCCTGCGCAAGTTCGATGGCCCCGGCGAGGATCTCGACTACGCCTTGAAGTGGACGCTGGTGGTCGTCAAGCACCGCGCCTGGGAGCTCGGCCGGCGCGTCCGCCACGAGGCGCGGCGGCGCGTCTCTCCACCCCGCGAGGGCCGGGGCGAGGACCCCGTGCAGGGCCTCCCCGCAGAGGCCGAGCAAGGCCCAGCGCAACGGCTTGAGCTGCGAATCGAGCTGGGCCGCAAAGTCGCGCTCTTCTCGAAGCTAAAGCGCGACGAGCGGATCGCCCTGACCCTCGTCGCCTTCGGCTACACCTACCTCGAGATCCAGGCCCGCTGCAACTGGACCCGCACCAAGCTCAACCGCTGCCTCAGCGAGGGCCGCGCCGCCCTGCGGGCGATGGAGGGGGGCGAGAATGGCCAGCCAGATCGTTAGGGGGCAGGTGGAGACCCGCCTACGCGAAATCGAGTTCACCGCCGCCCTCTCGGAGCTTCAGGGCTTCCTGGATCGGCGGCTGATGGTCACCGTCACCGCCCACGAGCGCTTCGGCGCCTCCTTCGTCTCCCGGCTGGAGCGGGTCGAGACGCTGCCGAGCCCCGGCGCCCCGGTGATGCTGCACTTCGCGAGCGGCGCCGCCCTTGACCTGCAGGCCGACCTGCGGGCCTTCCTCGGCGCCGGCCGCCCCGGTCAGCCGCGCTGGCTGGAGTTCTGGGCGGGCGCGAGGACGCCGGCGGTGACGATCGAGGTGATCCTGCTCTGCGACGCGGAGGGGTAGGGCCACCGCTGCGATCGGCCGGGGCGCTGCGGCGCCCTCGCGGACATAGGCCCCGATGAGCGCCACGGTCAGATGCGACCCGAGTCCTCCCCTCGGGCCCGCGCCGCGGCGCCGCGTGGCCGGTCCCGTCCGGCCGCGTCCCCTCGCCCGCCGAGCGGGAGCCGAGGCCGCCGCCATTTTCGCACGCCTTCGGCGTGCGGCGGCGGGTCATCGGCTCCCGCACCCGGCGGGCGCCGCGACAAGGAGGTAGCCATGCCGATGTCAACGATCGACTCGCCGCCGAGGCCGGCGGTGCTCCCGGCCGAGCCCCTCTCGGCGCCGATCCGTCCCACTCCCAAGCCCCGGCGCCGACCCAGGCGCGGCCCACGCCGCCGGCCGGCCCGCGAGCCCCGCAGGCGACTGCCGAGGACTCCCCGGCAGATCGACGCGCTGGGGCCCGAGCGCCGGCTGGAGATGTATCGGGGCGGGGCGCTGACCCGCCAGGAGTGCGTGATCTGGGCGGGCCGCTACCCGGAGGAGATCCCCCTCGTCAATGGTGAGATCGAGTGGATCGCGCTGAGCCTGGCCGACCTCGACTGAGACTGACCCGAACCCTGCCGGGTCGCGGTCGACGAGCGCGAGCTGCCGCTGGCGAGAAGTTTCTGGCGCCCCTCCGCTAGTCGAGAAGTTTTCCCGGCGTGGTCTCAAGCGCTTTGGCTAGCCGTTCAACCGTCGAGACCTGAGGGTCGCGTTTACCGTGCTCGATCCGGCTGATCTCTCCCGGCTGAAGTCCGCTGCGGTGGGCGACCTCTTCCTGCGTAAGGCCGAGCTTTATGCGGGCCGCCCGCAGATTGGGACCGAGTTTGCCCACGCCGAGGATCGTCCATGTTGCAAGACGCGACTACCATGCAAAACTTTGCATGGCTCGTGTAGAGTTCTTGAGCGTTCAATGTCTTATTCACTTTGCCCATGAATTGGGCCGATCCAAAAGCTGTGAACTTTGGGATCGGCCCGCGCGTTGGCTGTGATTCAGCCGGCCTTCGCGACTTTGACGCTCACCTGCACAGGCGCCACTTTCGTGATCTTCATCGACAGCTCACCTCCCCTCCGTTTTGCCAGCCCAGCGCGAGCCGCTAGGGGGAAAAGATGCTAAGGAAAATCAGAGCATCAATCGTTTGGTGAGTGAACATTTTTCCCGGTGCTTGCGCGCTCTTTTATGCTCAAGCCCATCTTGAATAACCAAACACGGCCAACTATGGGAGGAAAAGCTTGATGACCACCAGGGTCAGCCAGGGCCGAAGAAAAGGCATCGAGGAAGTGGTCGCCTACGCGCTGAGCCACCGGATCAGGATTCAGATCCTTCTCCTCCTAAATGAAGCCGCCTATACGTCTGCGCAGCTCGCACAGATCATTGGCGAGCCGCTCAACAACGTCTCGAATCACGTCAGACAGCTAGCCGAAGCCGGCTCCATAGAAATCGTGAAAACGGAGCACAAGAAGAACATCCGTCAGCACTACTACCGGGCGATCCAATTGCCGTTTTACACCGACGAGGAAATGGAGAGCATGACCCCGGAGCTGCGACAGGTCACTTACGGCTTTGTCGTTCAATCCGCACTCGCGGAGGTCATGGCTGCGCTCTGGGCTGGAAAGCTACGGGACGATCCCCGAGTTTGGCTCACTTGGCGCTGGTTCCTCGTAGATGATGAAGGGCGTCAAGCCATTGCCGACGAACAGCAGAAGTTTTGGGACCGAATGAAAGAGATCGAAGCCGAATCGGTCAATCGGCGTGCGACATCGAAGGCGAAACTTGAGTCGATCATCGTGACGCAGTTTGGTTATGAGCGCGCCCGTAGAGCAAGTGAGGTTCCTGCTCACTCAGCAAACGGTGAGCGTCGCAGGCCACGCGATTGACGGTCGCGTTCCTATCTGGAACCGTTCATCACTCGACCTACGCCGAATGATCTCAATCTAGTAAGGCCAATCAGGGTGAGATCGTGATCGTCACGGTGGCGGCGGTCGGTTTACTTATATGAACCCCCTTCCTCCAATGTCACCCCCAATGCTTGCCTCTCCCTGTCAGTGGACGGAGGGTGGTAAGCCCGCAGAAGGGGACGAGACCGCATTTCACTGGTGTGCGCTCGTCCCCTTCTGCATTCACCCACTGCGGGTTGCAACTATCGAAGCGTTGCTTTGGGTCGGTACGCCACTTTCGGCCACCGATCTGAAAAAGCTCTTTGACGAGGAGGGTAAAACCGTGGGCCTCATCTCCTATCACGTCAATGAACTGGCGAAGATGGGGGTACTTAAAGAAGTGCGAAACCGCCAGGTTAGAGGTGTCACGGAGACCTTCTACAAGATTGCCTTCAATGGTTGAGTATGGCGATCACGATTACAGCCAAGCAGCGCGACGCGCTCTGTGATCTTTTGCTAGATCGCCTAGACGGGATCGAAGACGTTCGCATCGCAGCGCAACAAGGAGACTTCGACACCGCGCAGCGTCTGGGTCGCGAGGTGTCCGACGACCTGCAACTTGTACTAAACCTCGGCTGGGGCGATGATAGGAGTGGCGGGAATGTGGAGTTGAGAACCTCCCCGGAGATTCTGCGCCGAGCCCTGCCCCGCTTGGAGGAAGCAGTCCGCCGCCATAGCGCCGGCCATGAGCCAGAGTTGGCCGAACTGCGCGAGGTGGGAGAGCGCAACCGCCTCATCGAGGAAGCATGTCGGCACGTCCTTGCGGAGCTTGGGGACGAGTGATGGAGGTCCGTCGAGACAAAAAGCAGATGCCACGGGGCCTCAAGGGCCAAGCGTCGTTTCTCCGGGGGCTGCGAATGACGGAAAGGGTCGGCCACGTGTCGCAAGCGAAGATATTGAGATCTCCGATCCCGGTTACGCCGAGGGCCAAGGCGGAGGGACAGGCACTCGCGATCGGCGGATCGGCAGCCGAGATCAAGTGATGCTCTCCTTAACCCTCAGCCTCGCCGAGCGCGACGCGATCTATGAGCTCGCGCTCGATCACCTCAGCGGGTTCGACGATCTGAGGCTGGCGATCGGGCGCGGGGACCTCGACACCGCCCAGCGGCTCAGCCTCGAATTCTCCGACGAGCAGCGCCTGATCCTCTATGACCTGGACTGGGGCGACGATGTCGAACGCGCCGCCTTCAGGCTCACCCTGCCGCCGGAGGAGCTGCGGCGCCTGTTCGCCAGCCTGCGCCAGCGAGTCGAGGTGCAGATCGCCACGGAAGCGCAGGATGAGACGGATGCCGAGCACTACCGGCGCCGCTCGGCGCTGGTGAAGGGAGCCTGCGACCGGGTGCTGGGGATCCTCGACGCCGAGCTCGCCGACCCGGGCCGGGTCCGCGGCGGTCCCTCGATCGAGCGCCACGACGTGAGGGAGATCCTCAGGGACGGCTGGCCCCCGGCCACGCCCCACTGGTGGGCAGATAACAGGTTCGACGAAGACGCGATGCAAATGGCGATCGACGCCTGCGCCGCCGAGCCGACCAAGGCCGCCGCCGCGAGGGCAGGGATCCAGTTCGGCTTCACGGCCCACCAGCGCCTGGAAGGCCAGCGCGCCCGGCGCCGCGGTGGCCCCCGCTATGGAGTCCGCTACGTCGCGGTCGACCTTGACAGCAATGCCCCTCTCTATGAACCCTTCGGCTCGCGCGAGTTCGTGGAGGAGCTGGTCGGAATGGCCAACGAGTCGGAGCAAGCGCAGGCCGAGGAGGCAGGGGCGTGAGGTTCCTCCCCTCGCGCCTGCGCGAGTCCTGCCAGCGCGGCCGCTGGGCGCTCAGCCCGACGAAGCAGGATCTGAGGGCGCCATGCGGACACGCTTGCGGTGACTTGCCGATGACGGAGACGCCCGATGCCCCTCCGGTGTTCGAGCTGCCAAGGCTCAACGCCGTCTACCTGAGCGGGGTCCTCGCCGACGACCCCCAGAGCGACAGCGACCGCGCCGGCGAGCCGGTCACCCTGCTGACTGTCGCCTTCCTGGCCCCCGACCCGCTGCCCAGCGACGCTCCGACGGCGGCGAGCTGCGAGGTCGAGGTGCCCGCGGCGATCGCCGCCGAGGCGGGCGGCGAGCTGCAATTGGGGGCGCCGGTCTTCATCACGGGCAGCCTCAGCGGCGGCGGCGGGGTGCTGGCCTCCTCGGTCAGGGCGGGGGAGATCGCAGAGTGATCGATCGACGGGCGATGAGAGAGCTCGAAGCCGGCTGCGAGCGGAGCAAGCAGAGCATCCCGGCCTGGTGTGAGGAAAACGGCGTCGAGGAGGATGCGCTGTATCGGCTTGTCGAAACTTACGGCGCGCATCCGAACTCGCGAGCGGTCGCGATCTGCGCGTTTCAGATCGGCTACGACGCGAGAAAGCGAGTAGAGGCGGAGGCCGCTGCGTCGACGCCGAGAGTCCAGACATCCAGACGATCGGAGTCGGCGCTTGGCAGGCCTCCCGTCACCGGGAGACGCCCGAGATGAGCACGAAGGGCACCGAGCACTGTCGGCGGACCTTGGGCTCGCAGAGAACGATCGAGGAGGCCGTCAGCTATGCAATCGGTCACCGGATACGGATCGAAATGCTCGCGATCCTCAATGAGGAGAGTCGCGGT
The DNA here is from genome assembly GCA_964540905.1 of uncultured Conexibacteraceae bacterium. Lineage (GTDB taxonomy): Bacteria > Actinomycetota > Thermoleophilia > Solirubrobacterales > 70-9 > VAYN01. Next base: position 6,928 of record CAZIOS010000031.1, read on the forward strand.
GCCGACGAACTTGCCCGCATGGTCCGCCAGCCATTGAACAAGGTCGTCTACCACATCAATGAACTTCTGGACTCGGGCTCCATAGAGATCGTCAAGACCGAAAAGGTGCGCAACCTCGATCGGAACCTCTACCGCGCCGTCACTCATTCCCACGTGAGCCATGAGGAAATTGCCGCCAAGACAGACGCGGAGAAGCAGCAGGTCTACGGGCGGATCCTTCAGGCGAGCATGGCCGAGGCGTTGGCCTCGCTTTGGGCGGGGAAGATCGCCGGCGATCCCTGCGCCTCGCTTACCTGGGGTTGGTTTGAGGTGGATGCTCAAGGTCGCATCGAGATAGCAGCTGAGCAGGCTGCGCATCGGCAGCGGATCAGGGACATAGAGGCCCGCTCGAGCCTGCGCCGCGGCCAGGCTGACGATCATGCCACTTCCGTCGTGGTGGCCTCTCTCGGCTTCCAGCGAAGCCGGGCCCCAGGCGACTGCCACTCAAACAGCAGCAGCCTGAAGGGTCGAAATCACCGTGAAACAGGCGTTTGACCTACATACCCACGTGTCATGTATTTATTGATCGAATAGTCGGTATAGACGCGGGCCGATCAGTCGTAAAGAGTGTTGTCCACCAGTCGGGCACTTGAGTGTGCTCGTCGCATATCGAGCAGGGGGAATAGATGAGCGGTTACGGGAAGAAGGTCAGGCGCGCCGTTGCGAAGGCAGCCCCGAAGGCACCCGCAACGGGGGCCAAGCTCGTGCTGGCGGCCATCTTCGCGGTCCTGCTGCTCCTTAGCACGAGCATCGCCCTCGGGGCGCCCGACAGTTCCCCCCAACAATCCCAGCGTCCGTCTGCGAGCCTGAGCGCACCGCCCAAAGACCTCGCTGGAGCCGAAATCAAGGCCGACCGCACGGCCACCTCGCAGACGTTCAGCCTCCCCAATGGGAAGCGGGAAACGCGCATCTTCGAGAGTCCGGTCAATTACCGTGATGCGCAGGGCCAATGGAAGCCGATTCGCGAAGGCTTCGAAGGCGGCGACGGCGCGGCGCTTACGAATCGCGCCAACCGCTTCGACCTGCAGCTGCCCGCTCGGATGGGCGATGGAGCGGTCCGGCTGGCGCTGGGAGATCAGTGGGTCTCCTCAAAGCTCCTGGGCGGCGACTCAGAACCCGTGGAAGTGAAGGCCAACACGGCGACCTACGAAGGAGCTGGCGCCGGGACGAGCATCCGGCTCTCGAGCTTGGCCAACGGGATCAACGAGGACATCGAACTCGCCGGGCCCTCCTCCCCGAGCTCCTACCGCTTCGAACTATCGGCCTCAGCAGGCGTCACGCCGAAGCTCCTCGCCGATGATTCGGTCGAGTTCCGCGATGAATCCGGCAAGCTCGTCGCGACCCTGCCGGCGCCCATGATGTATGACAGCTCGCAGGGGCCCGGCAAACTGTCAGCCGCCGTCGAATACAAGCTCGAACCGCACGGCTCCGGCGCCTGGGTCCTCACCGTCGAAGCATCGAGGGAATGGCTGGATCAGCCCTCTCGCCAGTGGCCGGTCACCATCGACCCGACCGTCGTGCTGCCGGAAGCCTCTAGTGACTGCGTGCTATCTACCAGTATAGAAACCGTCGGGAATCTCTGCGGCAACCAGGGCTGGCGATTGTTGTTCGTCAATGCCCAATACCACGAAGAAACGGCCGATAAGTACGAACATTCCACTCTCCTCTTCCCGGTCGTCGGCGCCATTCCCTCGAATGCGTTCGTCGACAGCGCGACGGTTGGGTTGTATTCACCGAGCCCCGCTGAAGACACCGTCGGCGTGGAATTGGGAGTGATCGGGGAACCTTGGAACGAAGCAGCCTCCTGGCTGTACACCACCGGGTGCCCACCGTGCAACCCGTGGAAAGAAGCGGGGGGATATGCGAATAGTGCGGAGGCCGTCTTGCTCACCGAAAGCCGGGGGGGAGGCGGTCCCGGTTGGTGGAACTTTCGGCTACAGCCGGAATTGGTTCAGGGTTGGGCGTCGGGGGCCTATCCCAACTACGGTCTGCTGGTCCGCCAGTGGGAGGAGAAACCACGTGTATGCAGCCCGACCTGTCTCCGACGCAGCATCGAATTCTATTCGAGCGCCGAATCGCCGGCAGAACTTCGCCCCTACCTGTCGATCGTCTATACGCCTCCGGCGCCCAGCGACAGCGAAGTGTCGCTGCCGAAGCTGGGGACTCACTCGCCGAAGCGGTTCAAGCTCGCCGCCAAGTGGACCCATGCCGGAGTGACCGGCGTCAGCTTCGAATACAAACCCTCGTACAGCGGCACCTGGCGGGTTGTCCCCGAATCGATGGTCACCGAACAGAACGGGAAAGCCGTCAAATGGCCCCTGCCAACCGAAGGCGCGCACCAATCGACTCCCGTCTACTGGAATGCCATCGAAGCCGGCGGTGGAGCGCCGCGAGTGCCGGTCGAAATCCGCGCCGTGCTCTCCGGCTCTCCCAGCGCGGAAGGCTACACCGGGCCTGTGGAAGTAGAACTGAACCGCGACCTCGGCGGCCCCAAAGACGCCAAGGCCGAAGTCGGCCCCGGCAGTGTCGACCTGATGACCGGCAACCTCAACGTCACCCGCACCGACGTCGCGATCCCCGGCTTCGGCTCGGCATTGGAATTCTCGCGCAGCTTCAACTCGCGCAACGCCGAAGCCGAAGAAAAGGGCGTCCTCGGCCCGGGCTGGGTGCCGGGGGTGCCGGTTGAAGAAGCGGGCGGCTCGTCCTGGAAGAGCGTCAAGGAAGAAACCTTCACCGAAGAATGGGAAGCCGTAGAAGAAGAAGGCGAAGTAGTCGAAGAAGGCGGGTCGATCACCTACCACTACGCGCTGCTGACGACCCTGGAAGGCGAAGAAATCGCCTTCGAAAAGAACGGCTCGACCTACGTGACCCCGCCGGAAATGACCGGCTGGTCGCTGGTCTCCGAAGAAGGCAAGCTCGTCCTCACCGAACCGGCGGGGAATACGACGACCTTCGAAAACATCGGCGGCGGCAGCGAATACGTGCCGGTCTCGGTCTCCCAGCCCGGCGGCCCCGGCAACAAGACGCGGATGTTCTACAAACTGGCCGAAGGCCACAAGCGCCTGACGATGGTGGTCGCCCCGACCGCACAGGGCGTCTCCTGCTCGGAAGGCGGCGCGACCAGCACCGTCGGCTGCCACGCCCTGACCTTCACCTACAAATCGGCCACCGCCTGGGAAGGAGGGGAAGCCAGCATGGGCGAACGCCTGGCCACCATCACCTACTACGCGGCGACTAGCGCGACGACGATGGGATCCTGGGAAGTCGCCAACTACAGCTACAACAAAGGCCAGCTGGTCGCCGAGTGGGACCCGCGAATCTCCCCGGAACTCAAAGAAACCTACAGCTACGAAACCAGGGGCCAGATCCACACCGTCAAGCCCCCGGGCCAGGAAGCCTGGACGATGGAATACGGCGTCCTCGAAGGAGAAGGGAGCGATGGGGCGCTGATGAGCGTCAAGCGCCCGAGCCTGCTCTCGAGCCCCTCGACCGCGCAGACGACGATCGCCTACGGCGTGCCGCTGAGCGGCAGCGGCGCCCCCTATGAAATGGGGCCGAGCACGGTCGCCCAGTGGGGCCAACGGGACGTGCCAATGGATGCCACCGCGATCTTCCCACCCGACCAGGTGCCGGCCAGCCCGCCGAGCAGCTACTCCCACGCGACCGTCTACTACATGGATGCCGAAGGCCATGCGGTAAACACCGCGACCACTGCGGGCGCCGGCACCTCGGCCCCGTCGATCTCGACCTCGGAGATCGATGAATTCGGCAACGTGGTCCGCGAACTGAGCCCGCAGAACCGCCTCCGGGTCCTGGCCGCCTCGGAAGCGGAAAGAGAAAAACGCTGGAAGGAACTTGAAACCAAGCGTGTCTACTCCGCCGACGGCACCGAGCTGCTCGAAGAATGGGGCCCGACTCACCAGGTCCGACTCGAATCGGGTACCACGACCCAGGCCCGCCTCTACAAGGACATCGAATACGACAAAGGCAAGCCCGAAGGCATAACCCCCGATCCGCGCCTGCCCACCGAGGAAACCAGCGGCGCTCTCAGCGGGGGGAGCCTGCTCGACCAGCGCGCCACCGAATACAAGTACAACTGGACCCTGCGCAAGCCGACCGAGACGATCGTCGACCCCGGCACCGGGAGCCACCTGCACATCACCACGACGACCGAATACGACAAAGAAAGCGGCTTGCCGGTCGAACAGCGCCAACCCTCCAATACCGAAGGCGGCAAAGCTGGCACGACGAAGACGATCTACTACAAGGCGACCGGCTCAGGCGAATGCGAAGGCTCACCTCGGTACGCGAACCTCCCCTGCAAGGTGACGCCGGCGGCCCAGCCCGGCACCGCCGGGCTGCCGGAACTCCTCGTGAAGAAATTCCCCGCCTACAACGCCCTGGGCGAGCCGACCGAAGTGACCGAAAGCCCCGGCGGCGGTACCAGTAGCGTCCGCAAGACGATCGCCACCTACGACGCCGCCGGCCGCCAGCTGACGCAGAAGATCGAAAACGGCGGCGGCTCCATCCCCAAGATCGAAACGACCTACAGCGCAACGATGGGCATGCCGACCCAGCAGCACTTCGTCTGCGAAGGCAGCGAATGCGGCGGCCTCAACTACTCCTCGTCCTTCGGTACCTCGGGCACCGGCAACGGCCAGTTCGCCCACCCCGCCGGCATCGCCCTGGACGCCAAAGGCGACCTCTGGGTCGCCGATGAGAACAACAACCGGGTCGAGGAGTTCAACGAAAAAGGCGAATACCTGACTAAGTTCGGCGCGACCGGCACCGGCAATGGCCAGTTCTCGCGCCCGACCGACATTGCGATCGACTCCAAAGGCGACCTCTGGGTCACCGATGCCGGCAACAATCGCGTCGAGGAGTTCAACGAAAAAGGCGAATACCGGGCCAAGTTCGGCACCTCGGGCAGCGGCAACGGCCAGTTCTCGGGCCCCGAATCGATCGCGATCGACGCCAAAGGCAACATCTGGGTCGCCGACACCTACCACGGCCGCATCCAGGAGTTCAACGAAAAAGGCGAATTCATCAAAGTCGTCGGCTCCTATGGGACCGGCTCGGGGCAGATGGTCGAACCGACCGGCATCGCAATCGGCCCCGGCGGCAACGTCTGGGTCGCCGACTGGGGCAACCAGCGGGTCGAGGAGTTCAACGAAAAAGGCGAATTCGTGCGCCAGTTCGGCTCCGAAGGCACCGGCAACGGCCAGTTCAAGCGCCCCGACGTGATCGAAGTCGAAGCCGGCGGCAGCGTCTGGGTCGGCGACCAGAACAACGAGCGCATCCAGGAGTTCAACGAAAAAGGCGAATACCAGGCCAAGTTCGGCACCTCGGGCAGCGGCGCCGGGCAGTTCAGCTTCGGCTGGCCGATGGGGCTAGTCGCCGACGGCAAAGGCGACATCTGGGTCGCCGACACCGGCAACAACCGAATCCAGAAGTGGACCAACGGCGCCGGCTTCGACAGTCAGGCGACGACGACGAACTACAACGCCCTGGGCCAGGTCACCAAATACGAAGACGCCGACGGCAACAAATCGGAAACGACTTACGACGTCGACGGGCGGCCGGTTACCACCACCGATAACAAGGGCACTGAAACCCGCCACTACGACCCGACCACGGGCCTTCTGACCGAACTCGAAGACTCCGGCGTCGGCACCTTCACGGCCAGCTATGACGCCGAAGGCAACGTCGTCGAAGAAGGGCTGCCGGGCGGCCTCGTCGCCAAAACCACCTACAACGAAGCCGAGGAACCCACCGCCCTCAGCTACACCAAGAGCGGCTGCTCCGAACATTGCACCTGGCTGGAATCCAGCGCCGAACGCTCGGTCTACGGGCAGGTCATGGACGAAAGCGGCACGCTCTCAAACCAGACCTACGCCTACGACAAGGCCGGCAGGCTGAAGCTGGCCGAGGAAACCCCTCATGCCGGCTCCTGCACCACCCGCTCCTACAGCTACGATGCTGACTCCAACCGCACCGCGATGGTCACCCGTGAACCGGGCCTGGGCGGAGCCTGCAACACCGAATCCGGTGGCACCACCCAGAGCTACAGCTACGACGCCGCCGATCGCCTGACCGCCAGCGGGATCGAATACGACAGCTTCGGCCGCATCACCAGACTGCCCGGCGAATACGCCGGGGGCAGCGCCCTGACGACCAAATACTTCTCCGACAACATGGTCGAAAGCCAAACTCAGGGCGGGGTGACCAACACCTACGGCCTCGACGCCTCGATGCGCCAGCGCTCACGCACCCAGTCAGGCACGATGGGCACCGAAGTCTTCCACTACGACAATCCCTCCGACGAAGTCGCCTGGAGCGAACTCGGCTCGACCTGGACCAAGAACATCGCCGGGATCGGCGGTGGCGTCAGCGCCCTGCAGAGCAGCTCCGGGACGACGATGCTGCAGCTCTCCGATCTGCACGGCGACGTCGTCGCGACCGCCAGCGACAGCACTGGCGCCACCGGGCTGACCAAAACCTTCCAGTTCGACGCGTTCGGTGTGCCCGAGCAGAGCGAAACGCCGCGCTATGGCTGGCTCGGGCGCAAAGGGCGGCGCACCGAACTGGCCTCTGGGGTGATCCAGATGGGCAAGCGCAGCTATGTGCCGGCGCTGGGTCGCTTTATCAGTCCTGATCCGGTGCGAGGTGGCTCAGCCAACGCGTACGACTACGCTGACCAAGATCCCGTCAACGGACTCGACCTTGCCGGAGAAAAATTGTGCATCCATCTAGCGGAAATTGGCAACGTCGAAGTGTGTGCAAATCATGCAAAAGGCCTGAAGCTTAAAACTGAACATGTCATCCGGGTAACTAATCGCCTCGAACGGAAGTACCGTAGGTGGAGCGAAGCCCATCCTCATGCAAAAAGGCCGACGGAAGAGAATGGGTGGTCCGTTTGCAAAGTTGCTGGCATAGGTTTGGACACTGCGGGCAGCATAGCGACTGTCATTGGGGTTGGCCTTGATGCGACGGGGATCGGGGCCCCGGCGGGCGTTCCAATAACTCTTATTGGTGGTTCCGCTGATTTGGCCGGAGATGGAGCGGACGTGGCTGGGCACGAAGGGTGGTGTTAGGCAAATTGTCCGGGCAATTTATCGCGGCTCGAGGAAATGAATGGCGTACCTGGTGATAAGCTAGTAACCCAGATGCAGAGTGTTCCCACTGCCAATTATCGAGGGCGCCGGCGCATGAAGCTAATGCGCGTCCTCGCCGTATGCTTTTCAACGGTGGCGCTTGGTATTGCGCTGGTCGCAGGCGACCTGGCGGTAGCGCTGGGAGCTGTGGTGATTTGGATTCTGACGCTGCTCGCACTGGCACTCAGCGCGTGGAGAGATCACAAGAGCAGTGTAAGAATGCAACCCATATGTAAACGTAGTGTGCGATCGTGAGCTACGCGGTGGCGAGGGCACGGGTAGAACCTGCAGGGGGCGGCCGATGAAGAGCTACGAGTTCATTGTGCCGGTAGCCTTGGGAATCGGGCTTGCTCTATTCGGCCCGCTGCTGTGGCATCTCCGCAAGGAGGCGGTACTAGGCTGGCGCGAGCAGTTTGGAATTGACGGTGACGACGCCGAGAGTCTTGTAAAAGAGCGCTTGGACGCTCTTCGAGTAATGGAACCGCTGGGTTGGGGATTAATCGTGTTGCTAACGGCTATTTTGTTCGTGATTATGTTTGTTTTGGGGGCGGTTGTTGCCTATGGTGGAGTTGTATTATGTGTAGTTGGTATCGTTGTTATCATCGCCCTGATCGTGTTGTTCAATATCGTACTGTTCGCCCAATTTCCTTCGCTGCCAAGCGGAGGCGGTGGGGCTGCTCGAAAGTAGAGCAGCAAGACGACAGACAGGGCGAGTGGGCGCAAAGCGGTTGAGTCATGAGTCCACCGGGGATCGAGCGCCACGCTATGAGCTCGACCCCGCGATGGCTTGGTTGAGGCCACTCCTCGCAGGGTCTCTACGCAGATCACCGCACCGGCGACGACGCCGGGCAGGCCCAACGTGATCGGTGACGGCTTCGCACGCCGCACGCTGCTATGACGAGGACTGGTGGTGGGAGGTGCGGGGTCCGTCTCAGTGCTCGATCCCGAACTCACGCTCGGGTGGGGTCGCGGGGGCAGGAGCCGGCGGTTCGGGCGCCGCGGGAGGCGCAGGCGGCAGCAGGGGGGCCGGTGGAGCATAGGTGGCGAGTGTCTGTGGGGCGGATGATGGCCTTGCGGCGAGATGGCGACGGCGGTGCCGTTGGCTGGGAGGCTTCGGTCGCCGGCGACGACGCCGCTGGCGCTTGCGGGCGGGGTTGTTGCGGTCAGTGCGAGCCAGGCGTGGGTGCGGCTGGGCACGCGGCGGGCGGGTGCTGGACGGCGCCTTCGTGCTTGGGGGTGCTCCCTCACCTCGCCCACCGTGGCCTGCGCCCAGCACGAGCGCCGCGGAGGCGAGGATCGCGATCACAAGCGCAGCGCCAGCCAGCTTCCGAACGCGTGACAAGCGCCTCGGCCGCTCGCTCGAGGCACTCACGGGCGCCGGCGCGGAGCGCTCGAGCGCCACAGCATCCTCGCTCCAGAGCCGCTCCTGAGCCTCGCTGACCTTGCGCCTCATCGCCGCGCCCCCACCGGCTCGGCTTCGACCAACCCCGTCAGTCCCTTGTCTTCATACCACGGCCTAAGCGCGATCCGGGCCGGCGGCAGGTGCCCGTAGATCAGCAGCGCCCTGCCGGGCGCCGCCTCGCGGACCACGTTGGCCGGGGTGAGGTCGCGAAAGGTCGAGGCTTCGGTCGCCGAGCGTCGTCCCCGCTCGCCGGCGGTCTCCGAGCGCTGGCGGAACTCCGCGGCGCCGCTGACCTGGCTGACGTAGCAAAGCGTCTCGGGGTCGGCGACGCCGCCGCTGAAGACCCGGGCGGTGTGGTTGTTCACGATCGTCTGCGCCCGTTTCCCATAGCGGGCGTGGATCTGGGAGAGGTCCTGGAAGACGGAGACGAGCTGGATGCCCTGCCCGCCGCCGGTCGCGGCGATCTCGTCCAGATGAGGCAGCGGTGCGACGTGGGCGGCCTCGTCGAGGATGATCAAAAGCGGCGGGTCGATCGGGCGGCCGGTCTGCGCCGCGCTCTCATAGACGACCGCGACCAGCTCGGAGACCATCGTCGCGAACAGCGTCCGCAGCCGCTCCTGCTCGTGGGCGGGGGCGCAGAGGAAGAGGGTCGTGGCCTTGCCCGAGAGCAGCTCGGCGGGGGTGTAGTCGGCGGCGGCGCTGGCGTCGAGGACGCGGGGGTCGGCGAAGGCGGCGGTGATCGTCTCGGCGGTGGTGTAGATCGAGGAGCGCTGGCGCTCCTCGCGGTTGCAGCTCGCCCGCCAGGCGCTCTTCGCCTCCTCGGCGCCGATCCGGTCGAGCCGCTTGGAGACCTCGCTGTGGGCATCGTCGCCGTCGTTCAACCAGCGCACCACGTCGGCCATCTGGGCGCCGCCGGCCGCCGCCGCGTAGAGCAGGGGGGCCAGCAGCTTCTCCGCCGCCGCGTACCAGAACTCGGCGTCCTCGAGGCCGCCGGCGCTGGCGCGGGCCGAGCTGGCGAGCCAGTGGGCCATCCGCATCGCCCCGCGCCAGCTGCCACAGCCCGAGAGCGGCGTGGCGCGCACGCCGGGGATCCCCGTCACCCCGGTCGGGTCGAAGACCATCGTCTTGCCGAGGGCCTGGCGGGCGGCCAGCGTGGAGCGCAGCAGGTCGCTCTTGACCGAGGTCGCCACCGCCGGCCCCTGCCACTCCAGCAGCGCCGGCACCGCCAGCCCGGTCGTCTTGCCCGACTGCGTCGGGGCGACGACGATCACCGAGGCCCGCCGCTCGGCGGCGATCAGCCGCCTCCCCGCCCGGCCGAGGGTGACGCGGCCGGGCTGAGGGGAGGGAACCTGCAGCGCGCGCAGGTCGCGCCGCCGTGCCCAGCGCGCCGCCTGGGGCCGGCGGCGGGCGCCGCCGCCCTCGCGGATGTGGCGGTCGAGTGCCGCGATCGCCAGCGCCGCGAGGGCGAGGACCGCGCCGATCGCGAGGCTCGCCGCGCTCACGCCGCCGGCGCTCCCCCGGCCGGGCCGCGGTGGGCGAGCATGCGGGCGTCGGTGTCGACCAGTGCCCGCTCGAAGCTCGAGAGCCGGTGCTGGACCAGGAAGGAGCGCCGCCCGACCTGCCACAGCGCCTCGCCGCGGCGCAGGGTCGGCACCAGCTCGGCCTCGGTCGAGGTGAGGCCGAGCAGGTTGCGGAGCGCCGGCACCTGGTCGGGGGGCTGGGCGAAGACGACGCGGGTGTCGGCGTCGGCGATCAGCCCTTCGGCGATCCGCGCTTCGCGCGAGCCCGCGGCCCCGGCGGCGCCCAGGTCGCTGAGCCGGTGCAGGGCGATGACGTTCTGGGTGCCGTGGGCGCGGCTGAGCTTGAAGGACTGCTGCAGCCATTCGGCGACGCCGAGGTCGGCGGTGATCCGCCAGGCCTCATCGACCACGACGATCAGCTTCGCCTCCTCGGGGCCACCCGTCTCGGCGGCCCGCTTTCGCTGCGCCACCACGCCCTGCAGCCAGGCCGCGGCGCAGGTCATCAGGATCCCCAGCGCCGCGGAGTCCTGCACGGCGGAGAGGTCGAGGACGACCAGCGGCGCGTCGAGGTCCAGGCCCGGCGAGGTGGGGCCGTCGAACATCCCGCGCAGGTCGCCGAAGCAGAGGCGCTGCAGGGCGAGGGCGACTTGGCGGGTGGCGATCGCGAACTCGCCCGCCGCCATCACCAGCTCGGCGACCATCTCCGCGCTGGGGTGAAGCAGCGCCTCGACCACCGCCGGCAGGGTCGGCTCGGCGGCGCCCCGCGTCGTCGCGCCCAGCGCCACCCGCAGGCCCGCGTCCTCCTCGGGCGCCAGCTCGCGACTTAGGGCGGCGGCGGCGACGGCGCGCAGCAGGCCCAGCTGCGCCTCGCGGCCCATCCGCGAGCTGATCGCGTTCAGCCGCACCGAGCCGCCCGGCGCCAGGGCGATCACCGAGCCGCCGAGCGCCTGGGCCAGCGGCGTGAACTCGCCCTTGGGGTCGAGCACCCAGCCCTGGCGCCCGAAGACGCGCTGGCGGGCGAGGTAGGTCTTCAGCAGCGCCGACTTGCCCTTGCCGATCTGCCCGACGACGAGCAGGTTCGGCCCGTTGAGGAGCCCCGCCTGGTAGGCCGCCCAGGGGTCGAAGACGAAGGCCCCGCCGCAGGCGTCGCGGCCGATGTAGGGGCCGGGGGCGCCGAGGCCCGCCTCGGCCAGGAAGGGGTAGGCGGCCTGGGCGTGGGCGGTGGTGGCGCTGTGGCCGGGGCGCTCGGCGCGCCGCGCCCGCCTCACCTAAGCCCCCGGCACAGCGGCAGCCCGAAGCAGAAGGCCGAGCGTTGCTCGCCGTAGAGGCGGGCCAGCTCCAGGCGGGCCAGCGCGGCGGAGTGCTCGACCTCGGTGGCGATCCGCTCCAGCTCGGCCTCGCCGCGGGCCGAGACGGTGACGTAGCCGGCGAAGCGCAGGGCGGCGTGGCCGTCTGCCAGCTCCTCCTCGCGCCTCGCCGCCGCCTCGCCTCGCCGCCGCACCCGGGCGGTGGTCAGGAAGCCCTGCTTCTGGCGCTGGATCTCCTCGGCGACCTCAGCGGTGCGGGCGGCCTCGGCCTGGCGCATCGCCTGGCGGTAGGGGACCGGCTCGATCGTCACCGAGACCGTCCGCAGCACGTTCGTCTGCATCAAAAGCGGCGTCAGGAAGGCCGCGCCGACGTCGGTGCGCGGCCAGGCCGAGACCCAGTAGGTCGCGTGGATCGCCGAGTCGGAGCGATAGGTCGACCAGCCCTCCAGCTCGGCCACCGGCCCCATCAGGGCCGGCTCGACGCCTTCGCGCCCGGCTTCCCCGAGGCCCGAGCGCCCCCGGCCCTGGCGCCCGTAGGGGTCAAAGGCGTCGCGGATCGCCTCGGCCAGGCGGCGCGGGCGCAGGAGGCCGGCGACGCTCACCTCGGCGATCTCCAGGCGCTCGGCGAGGCCCTCGGCCTCGCGCAGCAAGAGCTCGCAGGCGCCCTGGGGCCCGCCGCCGAGGCGGCGCAGCTCCCGAGCGCCGCGGCGCTCGTCGACCTGCAGCGCCAGCAGGATCTCGTGCTCCTGGGTGCTCGGCGCCGCCGACTCGACCAGCTCGATGTAGGAGGCGACGAGGCCGCAGTCCAGGGGAACGGCCCGGTCGCGCTCGGCCTGCAGGTAGCCGGCCAGCTCATCGCCCGGCGCCGGCAGGGTGCGCTCGATCCACTGCAGGCGGGCGACCGGGCTGCCGTCGCGGGCGAGGCTGGCGATCACCGCGCCCCAGCCGTCGAGCTTTCGCTCCTGCTCGGCGCCGCCCAGCAGCGAGAAGGCCCCGGCCCTGACCGCCAGCGCTGCGGTGTAGGTGCCGGCGGCACGGTCCCAGATCACCCCGACCCGCTCGGAGCCGTAGGGGGCCTCCAGGAGCCGAAGGCCCGCCAGCTCCGGGGGCAGGGAGAGCTGGTTTTGGGCCTCACCGCCTGCGCCGAGCCGGGCGCCGGCCATCGGGGCGGCGCTGCGGTAGCCGCGCCGCTCGGCCCTGCCGCGAAGCGCCCAGCGCGCCGCCAGCGGCGCCCACTGCTCGGCCGTGCGCCCTTCGATCGAGATCAGCGCGGTGGCGGCGGCGGCGCCGAGGACCGTCAGGGCAAGGCCCATCCCCAACCAGCTGCGCTCGGCGTAGAGCGCCGCCAGCCCCAGCGCCGCGCCGACGGCGAGGACGACGGCCTGCCCGAGCCGCAGCGGCCCCAGCGCCCCGGCCTGCTCAAGCGGCCCGAAGCGGTAGTGGCGCCGGGCGCTCACGCCGCGCCTGCGGCCGCGCCGCCGCCGGAGGCCGAGCCCCCGCCCCCGCCGCTTCCCGCCGCGCCGCCGCCGCCTCCGGCCGTCCCGAGTGCGGCGGGCGGGCGCGGCGGCTTTGACGGCGCGGCCGCGGCCGGGGCGCCCTCACCAGCTGCCGATTCGCCCTCGCCGCCCGCCGGCGTCGGGGCGCTTCGGGTGCTTGCGGAGGACTGTTCGCTGGGCTGCGGGCGTGGTGGCGCCTGTTTGGGCGCGCCGCTCTGCCCGCCGGCGCTCGACCCCGCCGCGGCGGGGTCCGAACCCGATCCCTGATCGCTGCCCTGGGCGCCCTGGGCGATGCCGGTCCCGGCCAGCCTGGCGGCGGCGCCCTTGCTGGCGCCCGCCGCCGCCATCCCGGCCGCGACCGGGGCACCCGCCGCGCCTGCGGCCCCACCGCCACCGCCACCATCGCTGCCGCCGTCCTGGCGCCCGCCAGAAGCTCGGCCGCCGCTCCCGCCACCGCCTCCAGCGGAGCTGGAGCCGCCGCCCGACGAACCGCCGCCGTCCTCGCCGTCCCCGCCGCCGGCGCCCTGGCCCCAGTTGGACAGCGCCGAGCGGCGCAGCAGCGCTACCGAGGAGGCGAACTCGACGCTGCGCACCCCGGCGCTGGCGGCGCTCTGGCGGTTGTAGAGGCTGGAGACGGCGCCCTCGCCGAAGGGGACCAGGCGATAGAGGACGAACGGTGCGAAGCAGGCGAGCGTCAGCAGCGCCGCGGCGCTGAGGACGTGCTCGACCCGCCCGCCGGTGTGGGCGAGCAGGCTGCTCGCCAGCGCGACGACGCTGACGATCACGAACTTGCTGAAGACGATCACGATCAGCAGCTCGCAGGTCTTCCGCAACGCCGAGGACCAGCGCGGCCAGATCGAGGCGGCCAGGGCGAGAGGCGCGAAGAGCGCCACGACGTAGATCGCCGCCGAGCGCATCAGCAGCTCTACCCAGACCGCCAGCGCCGCGAAGGCCGCGACCACGGCGCCGATGAAGCCGACGAACAGCGGCACCGCGCCGGCACCGGCACCAGCCCCCGCCGCCGCGCCCGCCGGCCCGCCGCCGCTTCCGACCGCCGCCCCGGCCGCGCCGCCGGCGCTGGCCAGCGCTTCGGTGGCGCCCTTGAAGAAGTCGTGGGTGTCCTTGCCGGTGGAGGCGGAGATCGCTGCGGAGAACTCGTCGCTCGCCCCGATCAGCAGCGCCACGACGACGTAGGCGGCGCTGGTCGCCAGGGCGGCCAGCGGCACCCGGATCAACAAGACCTCGACCAGGCCGCCGGCGTCGCCGCGCCCCAGCGAGTCGATCACCGCGAAGAGCACCATCAAGGCCGCCAGAGAGGCGGCGATCAGCGCCATCCTGCGGTACTGCTCGAGGAAGCCCTGGCTGAGCAGGTCGGGCGAGGTGGTGGCATCGGTTGCTGCCACGACCTGCCCGATCAGCCAGCTCGCGCCGCCCGCGACCCAGCTGGTCAGGCCCTGAAAGATGCCCTGCCCGACCGAGCCGATCGCGCCCTCGATCGGGTCGAGCGCCTTGCCGGCGGCCCCCAGCGCCGGGCCGGTGACCGCGTCGCAGGCATCGCCGGCGGGGTTGCCCAGCCCGACCGCGCCGCTCAGCGCCCCGGCCGGGCCGGTGACGATTTCGCAGGGGACGTTGGCGCTGGCCGGCGCGGGGGAGGGGTCGGCGAGGCAAAGGGCCGCCGCCAGGGCGATCGCCGCGGCGCCGAGTGCCGCCGCCCTAGGGAGCGCTGGCATAGGGCCGCAGCTCCTTGGTGAGGGCGACCAGGGCGAAGCCTTCTTCGCCTTGGCGGGGGCCGGCCAGGCGCGGGGTCGGGCCGAAGGCGGCGCTGGTCGCGGCGATCTTCCAGTCGCCCTGGCTCCAGATCAGCGCGGTGCGGCTGGTGCCGAAGAAGGCCCGCGGTTCGATCGCGGCGGCGTTGCCGATCAGGGTGAAGCCCCAGATCCGCACCACCGCGCGGCGCCGGGCGAAGGAGAGGAGGCGATAGCCGACCGGGACGCCGGTGTAGAGGGTGGGGAGGCCGGCGCGCAGACCGGTGCCCAGCGGCCCGGCGGCGAGGCGGCGCTCGCCCGGGGCGTTGGCCGCCAGCATCCTCGGCGCGAAGTCCGGCGTCGCCACCGCCTCGACCCGTTCCCGCAGTGCGCCGGGCCGCAGGATCGCGGCGTCGGCGAAGGCGCGCTGGTAGCCGGCGGCGGCGCCCGCCGCACCGGCCCTGGTGTCGGGGTAGCCGAACTCGACGCCGGCCACCTCGCGGCTGGGGCCGCTCGGCGCCGCGGCGCTCGGGGACGCCTCGTCGGCGCCGGCGCTGAGGCGCCCCAGCGCCGCCGCGGCCAGCGCCAGCGCCGCGATCGCCGCCACCCGGCGCATCAGTGGACCCCGGTGCCGGCGTTGTAGAAGAAGTTGATGACGGCGGCGACCGCGCCGATCGCGAAGGCGCCGCCGATGCCCTTCAACATCCTCTCCCTGCCGTCGGCGGCGTGGGAGTAGTTCTGGGATTTGCTGCCAAAGCCCCACTGCGCGGCGCCCCAGACGAAGGCGCCGACGCAGGCCAGGAGGCCCAGGGCCGCGGCGCCGTTCAGGAGCTTTTGGAAAGCGTCGGCCCCCGGCAGGCCGCTCGGGTTGGGGCTGACGCTGACCGCCCCCAGCACCCGCGTCAGGTGAAACTTGACCCCCTCGATTGCTGACAACCGAACCGCCTCCTTTGCTGAGTTGCAGTGGCTAGTAGGAGGAGGTGTCAGTCAGTGAGGGTGAACGCCCCTCGAAATCGCGATCTCAGTGGTGCTTCGCGCGCCGCTACATCCCGAACTCGTTCGCCGCCGCGCTCCCCGACCCCTTCGCGCTCGGCTGCGAGGAGGAGGATCCGGTGGCCGTCGAGCTCGAGACTGCTGGCGTCGCTTCGGGCCCCGGCGCCGGGGCGCTGGCGCCCGAGTCGCCGCCTTCCAGGCCGAACTCGGTGACCGTCTGTTCGGAGGCGCTGCCGTCGTCGTGGCGCTGCGACCGGGCCGGCTGGGAGGACAGCCTGGCGCGCTTTTGGATGCTTCGGTGGCCGAGTCGCGGCGAAGATTCCCGAGTCGCGCTTTCGCCCGCGCCGACGGCCTGGGTCGCGAGTGGGGATTCGGTAACCGGCGCGCCGCCGCTCGCCGAGGTCTCCGGCGGCGCCTGCCTCGATGCGGCCGGCTTTGCCGCGTGGGCGGAGGCGTGGTCGATCAGGTCGACGCCGCCGACGCCGGGGCCGATCACGCCGGTCGCGATGCAGGCCACCGCCGCCGCGCAGGCGCCCGCCGCCCGCGCCGGGCCGCCGAGCGCCGCGCCGGCGCCGGGTTCGGTGAAGGGGCTGAGTCGCCGCCAGGCGTCGCTTACGCAGTGGCCGAGCCAGGCGGCGGCATTCTGGGCGCCTTCGGTCACCGTGCCAAGGAGGCCGGGGGCGACGTGCAGCCTGACCCCGTGGGCCTTGGGGCGTGCCAGCCAGACCGCCAGGCCGAGCTCGCCGGCCAGCAGGTCGCGCTGGTCGCCCAGCAGCGCCCGCAGTCGCGCCAGCGCCGCCGCGTGGTGGCGGTCGGCGCTCGACTTGCCCCAGCCCTGCTCGCGGCCGGCCTCGCGGATGCTCATCCCCTCGAAGTAGGTCAGCTCCAACAGGCAGCGCTCTGATTCGGTCAGGAAGCCCATCGCCCGGCGCAGGCGCTCGAGGCGATCGCGGTCGATCACCTCCTCCTCGGGGGTCGGTGTTGCCGTGTCGGCGAGGCCGATCACCTCCTCGATCGGCTCGCTGTGGGGGCGGCGGCGGTGGGCGTCGAGCAGGTTCTTCGCCCGCTGCCAGGCGCAGACGATCAGCCAGCCCACCGGGTTCTCGGCGGGGCGGCCTTCGGCTAGGCGTTCGGCGTACTCCTTTTGGGCCTGGGCGAAGAGGTCGGCGGCGTTCTCGGCGATCCAGACCTTGGTGAAGCGCTTGCAGCGCAGCAGCCGCAGGAAGCCGTCCTCGGCCGCCCGCAGCTCGCGCCTGCTCAGCCCTCCCGAGGCGGTTAACGCCTCCACTTCACCCCGCCCCTGCCTTCACGTACCTCAAACAGCAGCGGGGTCCGCACGGATCGCAGCCGCTCCCTCATACATCTGTTGTCCGGCCTGGAGCACGAACGCCCCGGCCGATTTCACCGTGGGCTCGCCGCGCCAACTCCGCGGGGCACGCGGCCCTCGCTGTGGACACACACCCCTCGATGGGTGCCACCCACACACCGCGCCAGCGCGGCTCGGCCGGGGTCTCGCTGCTGCTGGCGCTGCCGGCGGTCGCCTTTGTCCTGATGGTCGGGGCGGCGGTCTGCATCGCGGCGCTGCTCGGCGGCTCGGCGGGCTGCGGCGCCGAGGCGAGCGGGACCGTCAAGGGCGTCCCGGCGAAGCTGGTGCCGATCTACGAGCAGGCGGCGGCGCGCTACGGGCTCGGCGCCCAGGGACCGTCGGTGCTGGCCTCGATCAACTACTACGAGACCGACTTCGGCACCGACATGGGGCCCTCGGGCGCCGGTGCCGAGGGCTGGATGCAGTTCCTCCCGGAAAGCTGGGCCTCCTACGGGGTCGACGCCGACGGCGACGGCGCCGCCGACCCCGCCGATCCCTGGGATGCGATCTTCGCCGCCGCCCGGCTGCTGAAGGCCAGCGGCGCCCCGGCTGACTGGCACGAAGCGGTCTTCTCCTACAACCACGCCGAGTGGTACGTCAGCGAGGTACTGGCGCGGGCCAAGCGCTACGCGGGGACCGGCGCCGCCGTCTCCGTGGCCAGCTGCGAAGCGCTGGCGCCCGACGAAGCGGTGGCGAAGATGATCGCCGAGGCCTCGCGCCTCAGCGCCCTGCGGCCTCAGACGGCGTACGTGTGGGGAGGGTCGCACGGTGAGTCGCCGACGCCGGCCAACGGGCCGTTCGACTGCTCTTCGGCTGTTTCGCACCTGCTGCAGGTCGGCGGCTTCGGCAACCCGACGATGGACACGGTGGGGCTCGCCTCCTGGGGCGAACCCGGTCCCGGCAAGTGGATCACGGTCCTGGTCAAGCCCTATGAACCCGAAGCCCACACGGTGATCGAGTTCATGCCGGGGGTGACGCCGGCCTCGGAGCGATATTGGGGCACCAGCGGGCTCGTGGCGCCGGGGCATGGGCCGGGGTGGATACCCGAAAGCGCCTTCTCAGCTTCCTACCTGACTCGCTTCGAGCTGCGCCACCCGAAGGGGTATTGAGGCAGGCGGTCGACGGTCGGGGCGGTGGTTCGGCCCCGACGCTCCCGGCCAGCTTCGCACGGCTTCGCCGTGCGGGGGCGCGGTCATGTTGGGGCCGAGCCCTGACTGGGAGTCTCGAAAGGCCGGTGCGGGAGGCGCGCGAGGCCGTCTGGCTGTGCCGCCGGGCTTCTTCTTGCGGATCCCGTGATGAGCCCGGATTTCATCGCGAGTTCGCCCCTCACATCGACCTGGAGGGGCGGCGGCTCTCTCCTCTGAGGACATGCCGCTGAAGGGGCAGGAGGCCGACCGAGGCCTTCACGGCACCGCCGCCCCCGCCCACCCGCGCATCAGTCCACCCGCATGTTGACCAGCGCCGCTCGCGCTCGGTCGGACTTGGTTGGGGCATAGTGGCGCCGCGTCGTGGCGATGTCCTTGTGCTTCAGGACCTCCGACACCACGTCGATCGGCAGTTCTTCCTCGTTGAGGGCGATGGTCGCCCAGGCGCGGCGCATCGCGTGCGGGGAGATGCGGGAGGTACGCCCGCTCGGCGAGTCCCAGCGCCCGTTTGCCTTGCACACCCCGACCCCGGCGCGCACGGCGTGCCAGGTGAGCATCTTGTAGATGGTCTCCGGATAGGTGCGCTTGCCGGTTCGAGTCAGCAGGACGTAGGCCTTCTCAGGGTCGCTCAGTGCGTCGCGGATCGCCGGGTTGCGCTGCGCCTCGGAGAGCTGCCAGCGACGGTAGAGCCGCAGCTGGCGCAGCAGCGGCGGCGCCAGGGCGAAGACGTCGACCTGATCGCCCTTGCCGATCACTTCCCAAGTCCCGAGATCGAGGTCGAGGTCGGGCCAGCGGGCGTCGGCAAAGGTGGCCCGGCGTGAGGGCGCGTAGAACAACCAGTGGACCAGCAGGCGGGCCTTGGGCGAGCCCGGCGCTGCCAGCAGCCGCTTCACGTCCTCGCGGCTGGGGGTGTAGCCGCGGCGGTGGACTATCTTGGGCGAGGTCTCAAGCGCCGCCGGGTTGTGGTCGGGCAGGTCGTCCTCGGCCAGGAAGTGCCGGTAGAGGAACTTAATCCCCGAGAGATAGCTCTTACGGTAGGAGGCAGACCAGCCGGCGCCCGAGCGTCCATTGGGGTAGCCACGGACCTTGCACCACTCACAGCGCAGCCGCGAGTCGTGCGGGCGCACGCCGCCCGACTTCTCCAGGTGGTTCATGAACAGCCGGACGTGCTTGCGCCGCGCGGTGTAGAAGGTGGCGTGGTGGACGCTGACTAGATAGTGGTCGTAGTGGACGAGGTGGTCGCGGTAGCGCTCAAGCGTCTTCTCCTTGCCGACGCCAGCGTGGTTGATTTCGATCGCCTCGGCGATCAGCTGCTCGTTGGAGAGGTCCATGCGTAGCTCCTCGGACTGATCGAGGAACCGGGCGGGGGCGGAATCGAGCTGCGCGAGGGAATGGCTCTGGGCTAGTGGCACACCTGAGATGTCCGTTTGGAGGGGTTGGTCGCCCCGTCCAATCTGCGGGCCTCAGCGCCCCTCGCCTCTCACCACCAATCTGATTTCGCGAAGTCGAATCCAACCTCTACACCTGGCTCCTCGTAGGGCTTTTGGAGCGCGGGCCTAATCGGTTCGAGATGCGGCCCCGGTCGCGGGTTCGAGACCCGTCGTCCGCTTCCACTAGCTGTCCTACCCACAGACGTTGTGAACGCGGCTGATCGGCGGCCGGTCTCCC
>CAZIOS010000032.1:0-26095 GCA_964540905.1 uncultured Conexibacteraceae bacterium
CGAAGTGGGCGGAGATGACGGCGCCGAGGACGGCGATCGCCAGCAGGCCGGCGACCCGGGAGACGCCGTTGTTGACGCCGGAGGCGATCCCGACCCGGCGCTCGGCGACCGAGTCGAGCACGGTCGCGGTCAGCGGCGCCACCGTCGCCGAGAGGCCGAGGCCGAAGACGAGGACCGCCGGCAGGACTTCGCTGGCGTAGTCGGCGCCGCCGCCGACCCGCAGCATCAGCAAGAGGCCGAGGCCGCCGACGACCGGCCCGGCGCTCATCGGCAGCCGCGGCCCGGTGCCGGAGGCGAGCCGTCCCCAGCGCGGCGAGAGGGCGAAGAGCAGGATCGAGACCGGCGTCGTCGCCAGCCCCGCCTGCAGCGGCGAGTAGCCGGCCACCTGCTGCAGGTAGAGGCCGACGAAGAAGAGCCCGCCGATCAGGCCGGCGTAGGTGGCGAGGGTGGTGACGTTGGCGACGGCGAAGTTGCGGATGCGGAAGAGGCCGAGGTCGAGCATCGGCTCGCGCGCCCGCGCCTCGTGCAGGAGGAAGAGCGCGAAGCAGGCGACGCCGGCCAGCAGCGGCGCCCAGACCAGGGGGTCGCCCCAGCCGTGGGTCGGCTGCTCGATCAGGGCGAAGACGGGGCCGCCGAGCCCCGCCGCCGAGAGCGCGATCCCGAGCCAGTCGATGCCGTGGAAGGCGTCGGGGTCGCGGCTCTCCGCCACCGCCCGCAGGGTCAGCCAGACCGTCGCCGCGATCAGCGGCAGGTTGACCCAGAAGATCGCCCGCCAGGAGAGCAGGCCGATCAGGGCGCCGCCGCCGGCCGGGCCAAGCACGGTCGCGATCCCGGTCCAGGCGGTCCAGGTGCCGACCGCCTTGCCCCGCTCGGCGCCCTCGAAGGTGGCGGCGACGATCGCCAGCGAGCCCGGCACCAGCAGCGCCCCGGCGATCCCCTGCAGGGCGCGGGCGCCGACCAGGAACTCGTCCGAGGGCGCGACCGCGCACAGCGCCGAGGTGGCGCCGAAGCCGACCAGGCCGAGGAGGAAGATCCGCCGCCGCCCGAACTGGTCGCCGAGCGAGCCGCCGACCAGCAGCAACGAGACCATCGTCAGCAGGTAGGCCTCGACCACCCACTGCTGACCGGCGAGGCCGGCGTGGAGGCCGTCGCCGATCGCCGGCAGGGCGACGTTGACGACGGTGCCGTCGAGGAAGACCACGGTCGAGCCGAGGATCGTCGCGATCAGCGTCAGGCGCTGCTGGCGGGACACGGATCGAGTCTAGGCCGGGGCCGCGGCCGGCCGGCGGCGGCACGCAAGAACGCTGCCGCGGCGGCGCCCCGGGGTGACGCGCCGGCTTTCGGCTGGAACAATCGGGGTAGGTGATGCGCTGATGGCGAGAGCGATTTGGTCCGGTTCGATCAGCTTCGGGCTCCTCAACGTGCCCGTCAAGCTCTACAGCGCCGTCGCCCGGCGCAGCATCGCCCTGCGCGAGATCCGCGACTCCGACAGCGCCCGGATCAAACACCGGCGCGTCGCCGAGGGGACCGACGAGGAGGTTCCCTACGAGAACATCGTCAAGGCCTACGAGCTCTCCCCGGGCCAGTACGTGCCGCTGAGCAGGGACGAGATCGCGGCGCTGGCGCCGGAGAAGACGCGGGCGATCGAGGTCCAGGACTTCGTCGACCTCGACCAGATCGACCCGATCTACTTCGACAGCCCCTACTACCTCGGTCCCGCCGACGGCGCCGAGCGGGCCTACGCGCTGCTGGCGCAGGCGATGGAGTCCTCTGGCAAGGTCGCGATCGCCCGCTTCGTCTTCCGCAACAAGGAGCACCTGGCGGCGATCCGCACCAGCGCCGGTGTCCTCACCCTGACCACGATGCGCTTCGCCGACGAGGTGGTGCCGACCAGCGAGCTGGCGGAGGTGCTGCCGGAGCAGGCGCCGAAGGTCGCCAAGCGCGAGCGCGAGATGGCCGAGCAGCTGATCGACTCGCTCAGCACCGACTTCGACCCCGGCGCCTACCGCGACGAGTACCGCGAGCAGCTGCTGGCGCTGATCGAACGCAAGGCCGAAGGCAAGGAGATCGTCGCCGTCGAGAGCGCGGAGCCGCAGGCGACCAAAGCCCCCGACCTGATGGCGGCGCTGGAGCAGAGCATCGCCGCGGTCAAGGACCGCGAGGGCAGCGCCCGCAAGCCGACGAAACGCAAAGCCGCCGCGAAAAAGAGTAAAGCGGCGGCGAAGCCGAAGCGTTCCTCCGCCGGCGCCAAAGCCAAGTCCTCGAAGTAGCCGTGGCCGCGAGCCGGCAGGTCGAGGTCGAGGGGCGGAAGCTGAAGCTCACCAACCTCGACAAGGTCCTCTACCCCGCCGCCGGCTTCAGCAAGGGTGAGGTCGTCGACTACTACGCCAGGGTGGCGCCGGCGATGGTGCCGCACCTGAGCGGCCGCGCGGTGACGCTGCGCCGCTTCCCGGAAGGGGTCGACGACCTCGACGCCGCCTTCTTCGAGAAGCGCTGCCCCAAGCACCGGCCCAAATGGGTGAAGACGGCGCGGGTCGAGGCCGGCCCGCACGCCGGCAAGATCGACTTCTGCGTCTGCGACGGGCTGCCGACGCTGGTCTGGATGGCGCAGCTGGCCTCGATCGAGCTGCATCCCTCGCTCTCGCTCTCGCGGGCGCCGAAACGCCCGACGGTGCTGGCCTTCGACCTCGATCCGGGGCCGCCGGCCGACATCGTCGACTGCTGCCGGGTGGGCCTGCGGCTACGCGACATGTTCGGCCACTTCGGCGTCGAGTCCTTCCCCAAGACCTCCGGCTCCAAGGGTCTGCAGATCTACGTCCCGCTCAACAACAAAACCTCCTACGAGGTGACCAAACCGTTCGCCAAAGCGATCGCCCAGCTGCTCGAGAAGCAGACCCCCGACCAGGTCGTCTCGAAAATGAAAAAGGTCGAACGCGAGGGCAAGGTCTTCGTCGACTGGTCGCAGAACCACCCGCGCAAGACGACGATCGCCGTCTACTCACTGCGCGCCCGCGACCGCCCAACCGCCTCGACCCCGGTCACCTGGGAGGAGGTCGAAGCGGTCGCCGACAGCGCCGACGGCTCGACCCTCGTCTTCGAGGCCGGCGAAGTCCTGAAGCGCATCGAGCACCACGGCGACCTCTTCGCGCCGGTGCTCGAACTCGAGCAGGAGTTGCCGGAACTCTGAGAGCCCACCTACAACGCCTGGCGGACGACCGGGCGGCGGGTAGCCCTGACCTCATCTAGGCGGCGGACCGGGGTTGTGTAGGGAGCGCTCTTCGCCACCTCGGCGTCCTCCTCGGCCTCGGCGAGGATCTGCTCGACCGCGTCGGCGAAGGCGTCGAGGCTCTCCTTGGTCTCGGTCTCGGTCGGCTCGACCATCAGCGCCTCCTCGACCAGCAGCGGGAAGTAGACGGTCGGCGGGTGGAAGCCGAAGTCGAGCAGACGCTTGGCGAGGTCGAGGGTGGTGAGGCCCAGCTCGCGCTTCATCGGCTTGCCGGAGAGGACGAACTCGTGCATGCAGTGGCGGTCGAAGGCGACCGGCAGCCGCTCGCCGGCCCGGCCCGCGGCCAGGCGGGCCTTCAGGTAGTTGGCGTTCAGGACCGCGGTCTCCGAAGCCTCGGCGAGGCCGTCGGCGCCGAGGCTGAGGATGTAGGCGTAGGAGCGGACGAAGACGCCGAAGTTGCCCTGGAAGCCGCGCAGGCGCCCGATCGACTTCGGTCGCTCGTGGTCGAGGTCGTAGCTCGGGCCGTGGCCGTTGCCGCCCTCGCGCCGGACCACCTGCGGCCGCGGCAGGTAGGGCTCGATCCGGTCGGAGACGGCGATCGGGCCGGCGCCGGGGCCGCCGCCGCCGTGGGGCTGGCTGAACGACTTGTGGAGGTTGACGTGGACGATGTCGAAGCCCATGTCGCCGGGGCGCGAGTGGCCCATCACCGCGTTGAGGTTGGCGCCGTCGTAGTAGAGGGTGCCGCCGGCCGCGTGGATCAGCCGCGCGATCTCGGCGATGTTCTCGTCGAAGAGGCCGAGCGTGTTGGGGTTGGTCAGCATCAGGCAGGCGACCTGCTCGGGGTCGGCGTCGATCTGCGTCCGCAGGTCGTCCATCTCGACCCCGCCGCGCTCGTTGGTGGCGACCTTGACCACCTCGTAGCCGGCCATCGTCACCGAAGCCGGGTTGGTCCCGTGCGAGGTGTCGGGCGCCAGCACCTTGGTCCGCCGTTCGCCGCGGTCGGCGTGGTAGGCACGGGTCAGCAAGAGGCCGGCGAGCTCGCCGTGGGAGCCGGCCGAGGGCTGCAGGCTGACGTGCGGCAGGCCGCAGATCTCCGCCAGCGAGCCCTGCAGCAGCCACATCAGCTCCAGCGCCCCCTGCGCCCGGCGTGGGTCCTGGGCCGGGTGCAGGCGGGCGTGCCCGGGCAGCGCCGCGACCCGCTCGTTGAGTCGGGGGTTGTGCTTCATCGTGCAGGAGCCGAGCGGGTAGAAGCCGCTGTCGAGGTCGAAGTTGCGGCGCGAGAGCCGGTTGTAGTGGCGGACGATCTCCGGCTCGGCGATCTCCGGCAGCCGCGGCGGCTCGGCCCGCAGCAGACGCACCGGAATCAGCTCCGCCAGCGGCGACTCCGGCACGCCGGCGGCCGGCAGGGTCGCGGCGCGGCGGCCCGGCTTCGACTTCTCGAAGATCGTCTCGGCGCGTTCGCGCTGCATCGGCGTCTCCGCGAGCGGGGTCACGCCGCCACCCCCTCGCGCTCGGCGGCGATCGCGGCGCCCAGCGCCTCCGCTAGGGCGTCGATCTGCTCGCGGCTGCGGCGCTCGGTGATCGCGACCAGGAGGCCGTCCCCGTGCTCGGGGTAATCGCGGCCGAGCGGGTAGCCGGCGGCGATGCCGCGCTCGGCGCAGCGCTCCAGCACCGCGTCCACCGGCGCCGCGAGCCGGACCGCGAACTCGCGCACGACCGGAGCCTCGTGCAGCGGCTCGATCCCCTCGACGGCCGCTAGGCGCCGGCGCGCGTAAGCGGTGCGGCGGGCCAGCAGCTCGCCGAGCTCGCGGAAGCCCGCGCGGCCGAGCCAGGCGAGGTGGACCATCGCCGCCAGCGCGTTCAGCGCCTGCGCGGTGCAGATGTTGTTGGTCGCCTTCTCGCGGCGGATGTGCTGCTCGCGGGTCTGCAGCGCCAGGACGAAGCCGCGGCGGCCGTCGACGTCCTCGGTCTCGCCGGCGATCCGCCCCGGCATCCGCCGGATCTGCGCCTCGGTGGCGCAGAAGAAGCCGAACGAGGGCCCGCCGAAGTCGAGCCGGTTGCCGAGCGGCTGGCCCTCGCCGAGGGCGATGTCGGCGCCGCACTCGCCGGGCGGCTTGAGGATGCCCAGGGTAATCGGATCGCAGGCGACGACCAGCAGCGCCCCGTGCCGCTTGGCGACGGCGCCGAGCGCCTCGACGTCCTCGACCGCGCCGAGGAAGTTGGGGCTCTGGAGGAAGACGGCGGCGGTCTCGCCGTCGACCGCGGCGGCCAGCGCGGCGGCGTCGGTGAGCCCGCCCTCGAGCCCGACCTCGACGACCTCGGCGCCGTAGCCCCGCGAGTAGGTGACGAGGGTCTCGCGGCTGTGCGGGTGCAGGCCGCGGGAGACGACGAAGCGGCGTCGGCCGGTCGCCCCGATCGCCAGGTAGCCGGCGGAGGCGACCGAGGAGGGGCCCTCGTAGAGGCCGGCGTTGGAGACCGGCAGCGCGGTCAGCTCCGACATCGCCGTCTGGAACTCGAACATCACCTGCAGGCCGCCCTGGGAGATCTCCGGCTGGTAGGGCGTGTACGGCGTCAGGAACTCCGAGCGCGAGGTGATCGCGTCGACGATCGCCGGCACGTAGTGGTCGTACATGCCGGCGCCGAGGAAGCAGACCTGGTCCTCGGCGTCGGCGTTGCGCTCGGCCAGCGCCGCCAGGCGCTCGCAGACCTCAGCCTCGCTGAGGCCGTCGGGGAGCTGCAGCGGGCGCCCCAGGCGCAGCGGCGCCGGGATCTGCTCGAACAGCTCGGCCGGGTCGGAGACGCCGATCGCGGCCAGCATCTGCGCCCGGTCGGCGGGCGTCGCGGAGGTGTAGCGGGTCACCTCGGGAAGGCTACGGAAGTGGCCGGGCGGGCCGTCCGGCTCAGCTTTCCAGCAGCTTGCGGTATTCGGCGGCGCCGAGCAGCGCCTCGGCCTCCAGCGGGGCGCCGAGCCGGACCTTGACCAGCCAGCCTTCGCCGTAGGGGTCGGCGTTGATCAGCTCCGGGCTGTCCTGGAGCGCGTCGTTGACCTCGACCACCTCGCCGGAGAGCGGCGCGATCACGTCGGAGACCGCCTTCACCGACTCGACCTCGGCGTAGGAGGAGTCTTTGTCGATCGCCTGGCCGACCTCGGGCGGGTCGTAGAAGACGACCTCGCCGAGCGAGTCCTGGGCGTACCAGGTGATCCCGAAGACGGCGTGCTCGTCGCCCTCCAGCCGCGCCCAGTCGTGCTGGTCGTGGTAGAGCAGGTCGTCGGGGTAGTTCGCCTCGGCCAAGGCTCAGCTCCTTCGTGGACGCGGTGAGTAGAGGGGCCTGGAAGCTACCCGGGCGGGGCGACGCTTGCCGCGCACGTCGATCTCCAGCTCGGTCCCCGGCGCGGCCAGCTCGGCGCCCACGTAAGCCATCCCGGCACCGAGCTCGAGCGAGGGCGCGAAGGTACCGCTGGTGACGGCGCCGGCCGGCTCGCCGCCGTGCAGCACCGGGTTGCCGGCGCGCGGGATGCCGGGGCCGGAGATCGTGAAGGCGACCAGGCTCTCGGCCGTGCCCTCGGCCCGAGCGCGGGCGACCGCCGCCGAGCCGAGGAAGCCGGTGGCCTCCGCGCAGCACCAGCCGAGGCCGGCCTCGATCGGGTTGCGGGCGGGACTGAGCTCGTTGCCGTGCAACGGGTAGCAGACCTCGAGCCGCAGGGTGTCGCGGGCGCCGAGGCCGCAGGGGACGATGCCGGCGTCGAGCAGCTCGGCCCAGATCGGCGGCGCCACCTCGGGGTCGAGCAGGAGCTCGACCCCGTCCTCGCCGGTGTAGCCGGTGCCGCAGGCCAGCGCCGGGCGGTTGCCGACCCGGACCGCGGCGACGTGCAGGCGCGGCGGCAGCTCGATCCTCAGCGCCGCCGCCAGCACCGTCCGCGCGTGCGGGCCCTGGACGGCGAGCATCGCGTAGCGGTCGGCGACGTCGCGCACGGCGACGTCGAAGTCGCGGCTCCAGCGGCCGAGCCAGGCGAGGTCGGCGGCGTGGTTGGCGGCGTTGGTGACGATCAGGTAGCGGTCGCCGCCGAGCCGGTAGGCGAAGAGGTCGTCGAGGACGCCGCCGTCCTCCTGGCACAGGCACGAGTACTGGGCGCCGCCGATCTCGATCTTGGCGACGTCGTTGGAGAGGACCAGCTGCAGGAAGGCGAGCGCGCCGGGCCCCTCGACCTCGACCTCGCCCATGTGCGAGACGTCGAACATGCCGGCGTGCGTGCGCACCGCCGAGTGCTCCTCGCGGATCCCCTCGTACTGCACCGGCATCTCCCAGCCGGCGAAGGGGACGATCCTCGCCCCCAGCTCCAGATGCTGCTCGTAAAGCGCCGTCCTCACGGCGCCCAAGGCTATTGGCTCAGTCTTTGAGGAAGCCGGGCACGTCGATGTCGTCGTCCGAGACCCGCAGTTTGCGGATGTCGGTGTCCTCGGCGGAGACCCGCGGCCGGCTCTCGTAGCGGCGGCGGACCCGCTGCGGCGAGCGCGCCAGCAGCTCGAAGCCCTCGAAGCCGGTGGCGATGACCGTGACCCGGACCTCGTCGCGCATCGACTGGTCGACGACCGAGCCGAAGATGATGTTGGCGTTGTCGTCGGCCTCGGCCTGGACCAGCTGCGCCGCCTCGTTGACCTCGAACAGGCCGAGGTCCTCGGGGCCGGTGATGTTCAGCAGCATCCCGGTCGCGCCTTTGATCGACTCCTCGATCAGCGGCGAGGTGATCGCCGCCTTGGCGGCGTCGAGGGCGCGGGCCTCGCCGGAGGCCGAGCCGACGCCCATCAGAGCCGAGCCGGCGTCGCGCATGATCGTGCGCACGTCGGCGAAGTCGAGGTTGATCAGGCCCGGGATCGTGATCAGGTCGGTGATGCCCTGGACGCCCTGGCGCAGGATGTCGTCGGCCTGGCGGAACGCCTCGAGCACGCTGGTCCGCCGCTCGACCGCCTGCAGCAGCTTCTCGTTGGGGACGATGATCAGGGTGTCGACGTTGTTGCGCAGCTTCTCGATCCCCTCGAGCGCCTGCTGCATCCGCCGTTTGCCCTCGAACTCGAACGGCTTGGTGACGGCGCCGACCGTGAGGGCGCCGATCTCTTCCTTGGCGATCTCGGCGATCACCGGGGCCGAGCCGGTGCCGGTGCCGCCGCCCTCGCCGGCGGTGACGAAGACCATGTCGGCGCCCTTCAGCGCCTCCTTGATCTCGTCGCGGCTCTCCGCCGCGGCGCCCGCCCCGACCTCGGGGTTGCCGCCGGCGCCGAGGCCGCGGGTCAGCTCCTGGCCGATCGAGAGCTTGATGTCGGCGTCGCAGGCCTGCAGCGCCTGAGCGTCGGTGTTGACCGCGACGAACTCGACGCCACGAATGCCGGCGTCGATCATGCGGCTGACCGCGTTGGTGCCGCCGCCGCCCGCGCCGACGACCTTTATGACCGCGAGGTAAGTGGATTCCATGTGAGTTGAGCCCTTGTTCCGTCCGAGCCTGGAGCGATGCTCAAGGGTTTGAGCCTTCGCCTCAAGAGCGGAAATTGCGCTGAACGTAGGGCATTGTGACGGGTCTGTCAAACGGAAGAAACGCATCCTGCATGCGCGAACTCTCGATGCTAACTTGAGGGTTTGGCTATTCTCACTCTAAGGTCGAGCCTTTGCCCGGGCGGCTCTGCGGGGCGCCGTAACCGGCTTGCAGGGCGGGATCGCGGGCGCTGCGACGTGGTTGGGTTGCGAAGCCGGCCGGGGCTCACGGCGCCGGCGGTAGACTGTGGCCGGAGCCGCCGACCCCCGGATGCCCGGGCGAGTGCAGGTCTACATAATCGAGCGCGGTGATCGTCGGATCGGCCAGCACCGCCGCCGCCGCCTTCCACTTCTTCGCCGCCTGCGAGTCGTCGCCGAAGCGCAGTTCGATCCCCGAGCTGAGTTCGACGTCGACCCCGCTTTCGCCGTAGTAGCTACGGGCGACGTAGCGGCGCAGGGCCGGCGGCACCGCCCCCAGCACCCGCGCCTGTTCGAGCATCGGGCCGGCGAGACGCCCGCCCGGCGGCAGCTTGCCGGCCGGCAGCGCCGGCAGCGATCCCGGCGGTGGCGGCAGCCAGGCGAGGACGGCGCCTTCGGCGCTGACCCCGACCACGCTGGAGCCGCTGGCGATCGTCGCCGTCGCCGCCGGCGCGCTCAGCGTCGGCGTCACGCTGCTGGGCCGGTACAGCAGGAGGTAGGCCGCCACGACCGTGACGGCGAGCAGGGCGATCGCCGCCAGCCAGCGCCTCACAGCTCCCAGTCGCCGGGCCACTCGACCTCGCCCAGCAGCTGGACCTCCGGCTCCAGCTCGACCCCGAAGCGCTCGTGCACGCGGCGGCGGCCGGCGGCCATCAGCGCCAGCACGTCGGCGGTGGTCGCCTCGCCCTCGTTCTCGACGAAGTTGGCGTGGACCGCCGAGAAGCGAGCGCCGCCGTGGCGCAGGCCGCGGCAGCCGGCGGCCTCCAGCAGCTGCCCGGCGGAGCGCCCCTCCGCGCGCTCGTCATCGGGGTTCTTGAAGGTCGAGCCGAAGGTCTTGATCCCTTTCGGCTGGGCTTCGTGGCGGCGCTTGCGCAGCGTCGCCATCGTCGCCCGGATTGCCGCCGGGTCGCCGGGACGGAGGCGGAAGCTGGCGCGGGAGACGACCTCGCCGGCGCCCAGGTTCGAGTCGCGGTAGCCGAAGCCAAGCTGGTCGGGGGCGCGGCGGGAGGCGCCGGCCGCCGTGCAGACCTCGACCCACTCGAGCACCCGCGCCAGCTCGCCGCCGTAGGCGTTGGCGTTCATCCGCACCGCCCCGCCGGCGGTGCCGGGGATGTTGACCCCGAACTCGATCCCGGCCAGCCCCCAGCCGGCGGCGCGGCTGGCCACCGTCGGCAGCCGGGCGCCGCCGCCGCAGCGCAGGAGCGCGCCCTCGCGCTCGATCGTCGCGAGCTCGCCGTCCAGCTTGATTGCGAGGCCGTGGAATCCATCGTCGGCAACCAGCAGGTTCGAGCCGGAGCCGATCGTTCCTACCGCCAGCCGCTCGGCATCGGCCCAGCGCAAGAGCTCGACCAGCGCCTCGCTGTCGCTCGGGCTGGCGAACCAGTCGGCAGCGCCGCCGGTGCGCACGGTCGTCAGCCGCGCCAGCGGGTAGCTCTTCCGAACGCCCGCGGGCAGCGCGGTCACGCCGCCTCCTCGACCAGCGCCTCGCCGAGCCGGAAGACGTCGCCGGCGCCGATCGTGACCAGGACCGTGCCCTCTGCCGCCGCGCCGAGGCGATCCAGGCGCTCGGCCAGCGCCCGCTGGGCCGCATCCGCCTGCGGCAGCCACCAGACCCGGCGGCCGCCGGCATGCTCGGCCGCGGCCTCGGCCACCCGCAGCCCGCTGACCCCGGCCAGCTCGCCGACGGGCTGCTCGCGGGCCGGGTAGACGTCGAGCACGGCGATCTCGTCGGCCAGCGCCAGCGCCGCGCCGAACTCCTCGGCGAGCGCCTTCGTGCGCGAGTAGAGGTGGGGCTGGAAGACCGCGATCAGCCGCGCCGGCCGCAGCTCGCGCAGAGCGGCGAGCGCGGCGCGGACCTCGGTCGGGTGGTGCGCGTAGTCGTCGTATATGCGGACGCCGCCGCGCCGGCCCTTGAGCTCGAGCCGCCGCCGCACTCCCGGGAAATCGCCCAGCGCCGCCGCGGCCGCTTCGAGGTCGAAGCCCGCCAACTCGATCGCCGCCAGCGCGGCGCGGGCGTCGAGGCGGTTGTGGAGCCCGGGGACGCTCAGCGGCAACGCCGGTGGCCCCGGCGACTCGGCGTCGAAATGAGCCAACCGGACCCCGGCATCGGCGCCGCCGTAGAGGATCTCGTCGGCCCGTTGCAGATCGCGGCGGATCGGGGCCGGCGAGCCCGCCCCGAGCGGGATCGCGATCGCCCGCGCCGGCGCGGCGAAGCGGCGAAAGGCGTCCTCCAGCTCGGCCAGGGAGCCCCAGCGGCTGTGGTGGTCCATCTCGACGTTGGTGACGACGGCGATCTCGGGCCGCAGCTCGAGGAAGCTGGCATCGCTCTCGTCGGCCTCGGCGACGACCCACTCCCCCCCGCCCCAGCCGGCGTTGGCGGCGGCGCCATCCTCGCCCAGCCCGGGGACCTCGCCGCCGACGAAGAAGGCGGGGTCGGCGCCGAGCGCCCGCAGCGCCCAGACCGCCATCGCCGTCGTCGTCGTCTTGCCGTGGGTGCCGGCGACGGCGATCAGCCGCTTCTCGGCGCAGAGCTCGGCCAGCAGGGCGCCGCGGTGGATCGGCTCGACCCCGCGCTCGCGGGCCAGCGCCAGCTCCGGGTTGTCGGCGCCGATCGCGGTCGAGACGACGACCTCGGCGCCCTGCGGCAGGTTGGCGGCGTCGTGGCCGACCGCCGGCCGCAGCCCGGCCCGGCGCAGGCGCTCCATATAAGAGGAGTCGGCGCGGTCGCTGCCGCTGACGCTGGCACCGAGCCCGGCGCAGACCAGCGCCAGCCCGCTCATGCCGGCGCCGCCGATGCCGATGAAGTGCAGCCTGCGCCCCGCCCAGCCGCTCATGAGGCCGCCGCCAGGACCTCGTCGGCGATCCGCCGGGCCGCGTCGGGCATTGCCAGCGCCCGCGAAGCCGCGGTCATCTGCTCCAGCCGCGCCGGGTCGCCGAGCAGCGCCCCCACCGTGGCGGCCAGGCGCTCGGCGCTGAGCTCCTCGTCGCGCAGCACCGTCGCCGCGCCCGCCCGCCGCATCCAGGCGGCGTTGGCGCTCTGGTGGTCGGCGGTCGCGTGCGGGTAGGGGACGAGGACCGCCGGGCGCCCCGCCGCCGTCAGCTCGAAGATCGAGCCGCCGGAGCGGCCCAGCACCAGGTCGCAGGCGGCGAGGACGTCGCCGAGGTCCGGCTCGTAGGCGAGCAGCGTGTAGCGCTCGCCGTGCGCCGCCGCCGCCAGCCGCGCCCGCAGCTCCTCGTAATCGCGACGCCCGGCGAGGTGGAGGACGTCGAAGTCGCGGCCGTCGCGCTCGGCGAAGGCCTCCAGCGCCGCGAAGTTGACCGAGCGCGCCCCCTGGCTGCCGCCGACGACCAGCAGGCAGCGCGCGCCCGCCGCGATCCCGAAACGCCGCCGGGCGGCGTCGCGGCCGGCCGCGACCACCGCCGCCGGCACCGGCCTGCCGGTGAGCAGGTAGCGCTCGCCCTCGCGGCCGGCGACCGGGAAGGCGAGGCAGACCCGCCGCGCCCGGCCCGCCAGCAGCCGGTTGGCGAGGCCGAGGTGGCTGTCGGCCTCGGTCAGGACCAGCGGCGTCCGGGTCAGCGCCGCCGCCAGCCCGGCCGGCCCGGCGACGAAGCCGCCGCCGCCCATCACCACGTCGGCGCCGCGGCGGCGCAGCGCCGCCCGGGCGCCGCCGACCGCGGCCAGCGCCTCGGCCGCCGCCGCGGCCGCCCGCAGCGGGTTGCGGCGGTCGATCCCGCGCACCTTGACGAAGTCGATCTCGTAGCCGGCGGCCGGGACCAGCTCGGCCTCGATCCGCTCCCGCGTGCCCAGGAAGGAGACCTCGGCGCCGCTGGCCCTAAGCTCGGCGGCGACGGCCATCGCGGGCACGACGTGCCCCGCCGTTCCCCCTGCCGCCACCACCACCTTTGGCTTTCCTGGCACCGCTCGCTCGGCTCCTTTCGCGCGCGGGCTCGCGCCCGCCTTCGACGACGCGCAGTTTGCCAGTGCCGGAGGATCGCGCCGTGCGGCGCTTGCCGGAGCCGCGGTCGACGGCCGCCACCGAGGCGGTGCCGCCGCGGGCGACGTTGAGGATCAGCCCGACCGCGAACAGGGTCGCCATCAGGCTGCTGTTGCCGTAGGAGACGAAGGGCAGCGGCACCCCGGTCAGCGGCGCCAGCCCCATCACCGCGAAGAGATTGATCGTCGCCTGGATCAGGATCAGCGAGGTCAGCCCGGCGACCAGCAGCTTGCCGTAGCTGTCCTTCGCCCGCTGGGCGACTTTGAGCCCGGCGTAGCCGAACATCGCGAAGAGGCCGACGACGCCGAAGATGCCGATCATCCCCAGCTCCTCACCGATCACCGCCGAGATCATGTCGGTGTGGGCCTCGGGCAGGTAGTAGGCCTTCTGGACGCCGTTGCCGATGCCGACGCCGAAGATGCCGCCGGAGCCGAGCGCGATCTTCGCCTGGGCGGCCTGGAAGCCGGTCCCGGCGGCGTCGGCGCCGGGGTTGAGGAAGCCGGTCAGACGCGCCATCCGGTAGGGCTCGACGATCGTCATCAGCAGCGCCGCGGCGCCGATCGCGAGCGCGATCAGGCCGAGGTCGCGGGGGCGGGCGCCGGCGGCGATCAGGGTGGCGCCGACGGCGAAGGCGATCACCATCGCCGTCCCCATGTCGGGCTCGACCAGGATCAGCAGGCAGGCGGCGCCGACGACCAGGAGGAAGGGCATGAACCCCTGCAGCGAGCGCGCCCGCGCCGGCTTGCGAGCCAGCAGGTCGGCGCCGTAGAGGATCAGCGCCACCTTGGCCAGCTCCGAGGGCTGGATCTGCAGCGAGCCGGAGCCGATCCAGCGGCTGGCGCCGTTGACGGTCGAGCCGACCCCCAGGACCGCGACCAGGAGGAAGAGCGAGGCGCCGAGCAGCAGCGGCGTCAGCCGCCGCACGGCGACCAGGCCGTGGCGGGCGACGAGGTGCATGATCAGCAGCCCGACGGCGCCGAAGATCAGCATTCGCTTCAGGTAGTAGGCGCTGCTGGAGAGGTTGCCGTTTTCCAGCACCTGGGTGGTCGAGCTGGCGGAGAAGACCATCACGGCGCCGAGCGCGAGCAGGCAGAGGGTCGCCGTGAGCAGCATGTTGTACTCGGTCGAGGGAGCGGCGCGGCGCGCGCGCTTGGCCGGCCTGCGCCCGGCCTTCGCCGGCCCCGCGAGGCGGCCGAGGGCGAGCGGGAGCGAGCTCATCGCAGGCCCTCGACGAGCTCGCGGAAGCGATCGCCGCGGCGTTCGAAGTTCTCGAAGGCGTCGAAGCTGGCGCAGGCCGGCGCGAGCAGCACCGTCTCCCCCGGGCCGGCCGCGGCGGCGGCGCGGCGGACGGCGTCCTCGAGGTCCTCGCAGCGGTGCAGCTCGACTCCGGCGCCGAGCGCCGGCGCCAGCTCCTCGGCCAGACGCGTCGCGGTGGCGCCGATCAGGTAGCAGGCGACGCAGCGCTCGCGGACCGGATCGAGCAGCGGCGCGAACGGCTCGCCCTTCTCGCTGCCGCCGAGGATCGCGTGGACGCCGCCGGCGAAGGAGCGCAGGCCGACCGTCGCCGAGGCGACGTTGGTCGCCTTGGAGTCGTTGACGAAGCGGACGCCGGCGATCTCGTCCACCTGCTCGAGCCGGTGGGGGACGCCGGCGAAGGAGCGCAACCCGGCGCGGACCGCGTCGCGGTCGATTCCCAGCGAGAGCGCCGCCGCGGCGGCGGCCATCGCGTTGGCGACGTTGTGCTCGCCGAACAGCCCCAGCTCCGCGACCGTCAGCAGCGGCTCGCCGTCGTAGAAGATCGTGCCCGCGGCCAGCGCCACCTCGCAGTCGGGGCCGGCGCCGCGGCAGAAGGCGACGCGGCGGGCGCAGCCGCCGAGGTCGACCCCGGCCAGCTCCGGGTCGTCGCCGTTGTAGACGGCGACGTCGTCGTTGCCCTGGTTGGCGAAGATCCGCAGCTTCGCCGCCAGGTAGGACTCGAGGTCGGCGTGGCGGTCGAGGTGGTCGGGGGCGAGGTTGAGGAAGACCGCGCACTCGGGGGCGAAGAGGGAGGTGTCCTCGAGCTGGAAGCTGGAGGCCTCGCAGACCACGGTCGCCTCGGGCTCGACCGCGCCGACCAGCTCCGAGAGCGGGGTGCCGACGTTGCCGGCGACGGCGACCGGCTCGCCGGCGCTGCGGTAGAGGTGGCCGAGCAGCTCGACCGTCGTCGTCTTGCCGTTGGTGCCGGTGACGGCGAGAAAGCGGTTGGGCAGCGCCCGCCAGGCCAGCTCCAGCTCGCCGACGACCTCGACCCCGCGCGCCAGCGCCGCGGCCACGACCGGCGCCTCCCGCGGGACCCCGGGGCTCTTCACGACCGTGCGAATTCCGTCGAGCTGGGCCAATCCATCCGCATCCAGGAAGACTTCGACGCCGACCCCCCGCAGCCCTGCCGCCCCCCGCGGATGCCCGGAATCGACCCCGATCACGCTCTCCCCCCGCGCCGCCAGCAGCCGCGCCGCCGCCTGCCCCGACCGCGCCAGCCCGACCACCAGGAACGGCCCCGCCGGCAAGGGCGGGCGGATCTCCTTCGGCGGCGGTCCTGGCATACCGCCTATCTTCGGGGCTTACGCACCCGCTTCCTGTTCGACTCGAGCTCTTCTTCCGCCTCGAGCATGTGGAGGTGGAGCAACGTGGACAAGCCGATCACGGCAAGCCCCATCCAGCCGAGCGCCTGTCGGCTCCACCCAAGCGCATCGACGAGGAAAACGAGCCCCAAGACCACGGCCAAGCTGATCCCGGTCGGCACGATCCAGGAGCGTCGGCGCACTCTCAGAAGAGGCCGGAGAACAAGTTGAAGAAGACGAATAAACATATGGTCACCCCCGTTCCGTAATAGCTTCCGACAAGAACGGTCCGCAGACGCTTGTCTGCATCGTAGCCCAGCCAGCGGGCACGCGTCTCGCCGAAATAGCCGCCCAGCGCAGCGCCGAGAGCGACGATGTTCGGGCTGGAGAGATCTGGCAGAGCGGCCGCGGGAAGCACCGAACGACCGTAGGAACAGCCGGCGCACACATGGCGCGCTAAATGCAAATTCTCTCGCCCAGATTTGCGCCCTTCAGCGCACGAAGTCGCGGATCTCGGCGGCGAGCGCCTTCGGCTGGTCGAGCGGGATCAGGGTGTAGCAGTCGGGCAGCTCGACGTAGCGGGAGTCGGGGAAAGAATTCGCCAGCTCGCGTCCCTCGGCGTTGGGCATCATCTTGCCCTCGCGGTCCCAGACGACCAGGACGGGGCGCTCGAAGGAGCCCAGGGCCGGGGCCGCCGCCCGGATCGCCTTCTTGCCCCGCATCGCGTCACCGGCGTACTTGCGCAGGTCGCGGCGGATCTCGGGCCGGCGCAGAGGCTCCAGCCAGTCCCGCATCAGCTCCTCGGGGATGCCGCGCTTGCTCATCTGCCCGTAGACGAACGGCAGCCGCCGCAGCCACGGCCGCAGCAAGGTCTGGCGCATCATCGCCAGGCCGCCGGGGAGCTTGCAGGAGAGCCAGGCGGCGTGGCCGCCGAGGCCGGGCGGGTAGTTGCCGGCGGTCTCGCAGGAGACCAGGACCAGCCTGCCGACCCGCTCGACGCCGCCGTCGGCGATCATCGTCTGCGCCCCGCCCCAGTCGTTGAAGCAGAGGACGACGTCGCGCAGGTCGAGCCGCTCGAGGAACTCGGTGACGATCCTCCCCACCCCCCGCAGCGAGAGGTCGGCGTCGGCGCGCAGCGGCCGGCGGTGGGCGCCGAAGGGCAGGACCGGGGTCAGGCAGCGGTGCTCGGCCCGCAGCGCGTCGATGACTCCCTGCCACTGGCGCCCGTCCATCGCCAGGCCCGGCAGGAAGACCAGCGGCGGCCCCTCGCCGCCCGTGTCCCCGTACTCGACGACCCCCACCGAAAGCTCAACTTCCGCCATCCGACACCAAGGCTACATGGGCACTGGGGGTCAGCAGATCCTCGCCGAGGCGAGCGCACTCTACGGCCTCCTGTTGGCCGAGCTCGCCGGCCCCGAGGGGCGCCTTCGTCCTCTCCCGAGCCCTGCGTTCGACCGAGCCCGTGGAACTTGCCGGAGAGGCATCGGTCGAAGCGATCGAAGCCGAGCGCCGACGCCAGAAGGCCGGGGGTGCCCCTCCAGCGCAGCGGCGTCCCTGATTTTCGCAGTGCCCGTCGGCGAGAGACGCAGCGTTAACGGCGAAAATCCCAGCAAGCGGGTGGGGCACCCCTGGCCTTCCCCGCCCGCTCAGCGCCCGATCGACTGCTGGTAAAGCGTAAATCCGATCCCGCTGCAGACGGCAGCCACGATCCAGAACCGCAGCATGATCTTCGTCTCCGACCAAGCCATCATCTCGAAGTGATGGTGCAGCGGCGCCATCAGCAGCACCCGCCGCCGGAAGGTCTTGAAGGAGAAGACCTGGATCGCGACCGAGAGCGCCTCGATCACGAAGATGCCGCCGATGATGATCAGCAACACCTCGGTCTGGGTCATCACCGCCAGCGCCCCGATCGCCCCGCCCAAGCCGAGCGAGCCGGTGTCGCCCATGAAGATCGAGGCCGGGAAGGCGTTGAACCAGAGGAAGCCGATGCAGGCGCCGACCAGGCAGGCGGAGAGCAGGGCCAGGTTCTGCTGCTGGTTGGCGACGAAGGCGATCGCCGTGTAGGCGAGGAGGACGATCGCGCAGGAGCCGGCGGCGAGGCCGTCGAGGCCGTCGGTCAGGTTGACGCCGTTCGAGGTGCCGGCGATGACCAGGAAGACGAGGACGAAGTAGAGGACCGGGCCGAGGTCGACGCTGCCGCCGCCGATGCGGAAGTAGAGGATCGGCTCCAGCCCGACCTCGTGCCGCGCCACCCACCAGAGGCCGAGCGCCAGGATCAGCTGGAAGAGCAGCTTCCAGCGCGCCGAGAGGCCGAGCGAGCGGCGTTTGACGATCTTGATGAAGTCGTCGGCGAAGCCGATCGCGGCGCAGCCCAGGGCGACGCCGAAGACGGCCAGGCTCTGGGCGTCGCGGTCGGAGAGGACCAGGTAGGGGACGCAGATCGCGGCGAAGATGATCAGCCCGCCCATCGTCGGCGTGCCGGCCTTGGCGTGGTGCTCCTGCGGCCCGTCCTCGCGGATGTGCTGGCCGAACTCGCGCACCCGCAGGTACTCGATGAACTTCGGGCCGAGGAAGATGCAGATCAGCATCGCCGCCATCCCGGCGATCAGCACTTCGCCCATCAGACCTGCTCCAGCAGCGCCGGCAGCGCCTCGGCGACGGCCTCGAGGCCGGCCGAGCGCGAGCCCTTGACCAGCACCGCGTCGCCGGGCTCCAGCAGCGCCGCCAGCAGCTCCGCCGCCTCGGCCGGGTCGGCGACGAGCTCGTCGGGGTCGTAGTCGCGGGACGGCAGCCCGACCCCGATCAGCAGGTCGGTGCCGGCGGCGCGGGCGTGGGCGCCGACCTCGCGGTGGTAGCCGGCGGCGCCGGGCCCGAGCTCGCCCATCTCGCCCAGCACGGCGACGCGGCGCGGCGCCTCGAGCGTCGCGAGATGGTCGAGCGCCGCTCGCATCGACACCGGGTTGGCGTTGTAGCAGTCGTTCACGAGGACGATCCCGTCGCCGAGCTGCAGTCGCTCGCCACGGAAGCGGGAGAATCCTATGCCCGCAGCGCGGTCGGCCATCTCGGCCGGCGACGCGCCCAGCGCCACCCCGGCGCCGATCGCCGCCAGGGCGTTGGTCAGGTGGTGGGCCTCGACGAAGGGGAAATGGAAGCGCTGCTCCCCCAGCGGGGTCGCGATCAGCGCCTCGGTGACCCCCTCGGAGACGCTCGTCTCCAGCGCCGCGACATCGCCGCCGGGGCCGAAGCGCAGCAGCCGCGGCGCCCGCTCCAGGTGCGGCTCCAGCTCGCCCGCGGCGACCGGCACGACCGCGGTGCCGTCGGCCGGCAGCGAGTCCAGCACCTCGGCCTTGGCGGCGGCG
Source organism: uncultured Conexibacteraceae bacterium (assembly GCA_964540905.1). Taxonomy (GTDB): domain Bacteria; phylum Actinomycetota; class Thermoleophilia; order Solirubrobacterales; family 70-9; genus VAYN01. The sequence goes on from CAZIOS010000032.1 coordinate 18,905, forward strand.
ATCGCGGCGACCGAGCCGAGCAGCTCGACGTGGACCGGGCCGACGTTGGTGATCACCGCCACCTCGGGCTCGGCGATCGCCGCCAGCTCGGCGATCTGGCCGGGGCCGCGCATCGCCATCTCCAGCACCAGCGTCTCGGTCTCGGCGGGGGCTTCGAGCACGGTCAGAGGCAGCCCGATCTCGGTGTTGAGGTTCTCGCGGTTGGCGTCGACGCGGCCGGGCAGGAGCGCCCGGGCGATGTCCTTGACCGAGGTCTTGCCGACCGAGCCGGTGACGCCGACGACACGGGCGCCGAGCGCCCGCCGCCAGGCCCGGGCCAGCGCCTGCAGCGCCACCAGCGGCTCGGCGACGGCGAAGACCCAGGCGCCGTCGAGGCCGGCGGCGCGCTCGGCGCCGACCACCGCCCCCCAGGCCCCGGCCGCGATCGCCGCCGCGGCGAACTCGCCGCCGTCGCGGCGCTCGCCGCGCAGGCCGAAGAAGAGGTCGCCGGAGCCGCTGGCGCCGGAGTCGATCGTCGCCCGCCGCGGCGGTCCGTCCTCCCCCTCCGCCACCACCTCGGCCCCGAGCGCCGCCGCGATCTCCGCCGCCGTCAGCCTCACGCCGGGTTGCCCAGCTTCCGCAGCTCGGCGCCGGCCACCTCGCGGTCGTCGAAGGGGACCTTGCGCCCGTCGGCGAACTCCTGGCCCTGCTCGTGCCCCTTGCCGGCGATGACGACGGTGTCGCCGGGCTCGGCCCGCGCCAGCGCCAGCGCGATCGCGGCGCGGCGGTCGACCTCGATCTCGACCTCGGCGCCGGGGTCGGCGCCGGCGGCGACCTCGGCGACGATCGCCTCCGGGTCCTCGGAGCGGGGGTTGTCGGAGGTGACGACGGCGAGGTCGGAGAGCTCGGTCCCGGCCCGCCCCATCTTCGGCCGCTTGTCGCGGTCGCGGTCGCCGCCGGCGCCGAAGACGGCGATCAGCCGCCCAGCGGTGATCCGCCGCGCCGCCCGCAGCACGTTCTGCAGCGAGTCGGGAGTGTGGGCGTAGTCGACCAGGACGGCGAAGCCCTGGCCCTCGTCGACCGGCTCGAAGCGGCCCGGCACCCGCGCCGCCCGGGCGAGGCCGCCGGCCGCGGACTCGGGCGGCAGCCCCAGCGCCGCGGCGGCGGCGAAGGCGCCGAGCGCGTTGGCGACGTTGAAGTGGCCGGGGATGCCGGTGCGGACCGCCGTCTCCCCGGCCGGGCCGGTGACCACGAACTCGGCGCCGGCGGCGTCGAAGCGGACCTCGCGGGCGGCGTAGTCGGCCTCGCCGCCCTCGGCGGAGAAGGTGACGCACTCGAATTCCTCCGCGAGGCGGCGGCCGTAGGGGTCGTCGACGTTGACGATCGCGGTCCCCGGGCCGGCCGCGAAGAGGCCGCGCTTGGCGAGGAAGTAGTCCTCCATGTCGGCGTGGAAGTCGAGGTGGTCCTGGGTGAGGTTGGTGAACAGCGCCAGCTCGAAGTGGATCGCGTCGGCGCGGTGCAGCGCCAGGGCGTGCGAGGAGACCTCCATCACGCAGGCGCGGTCGCCGGCCTCGAGCATGCGGCGGAAGCTCGCCTGCAGCTCGATCGCCTCCGGCGTCGTCCGCTCGACCGCCTCCTCGACCCCGCCGACCACCTGCTTCACCGTCCCCAGCAGCCCGCAGGAGACCCCCGCCGCCTCGAGGATCTCGCGGATCAAAAAGGCCGTCGTCGTCTTCCCGTTCGTCCCCGTCACCCCGACCACCCGCAGCTTCCCCGTCGGCTCCCCCCAGAACCGCGCCGCCAAAGGCGCCATCGCCGCCCTGGCGTCCGCCACCACCACCTGCGCCACCCCCACCTCCAACTCCCGCTCCACCACCAGCGCCGAGGCCCCAGCCTCCACAGCCATCAGCGCGAACTCATGCCCATCCACCTTCTCCCCCGGCACACAGAAGAACAGCGTCCCCGGCCCGACTTTCCGGCTGTCGTAAGCGAGATCGGCCACCTCCACCGACCCATCGCCAACGATCCGAAGCACCTCTGCTCCCGTCCCGGCGCCACCTTCACGCGCACCGGCTTCCGCCACAAGCTCGTCCAGCCTCATAGTTCCCGCAGTCTAGGCCGGGGATCGGGTGCCCCTCTCATGAGCGGCGTCCCTGATTTTCGCGGCGGCGCACTCGGCGAGAGAAGCATCGTTAACGGCGAAAATCCCAGCGAAATGAGAGGGGCACCCGGTCGCCGGCCTACGCCGCGAACCCAAAGAGCCCCTATTCCGGCGCCACCCCGAGATAAGGCAAAGCAAACGCCGCGATCTTGCCAAACGCCGGCGCCGCCACCGACCCCCCGTAGATTTCCCCCTGCGGCTGATTCACGATCACCGCCGCCAGCAGCTTCGGATCCTGCGCCGGCGCAAACCCGATGAAGGACGCCACGAACTTGGTTTCCGAGTACCCCCCGTCTTCGGCCACCTGCGCCGTCCCCGTCTTCCCCGCCAGCTGATAGCCGGGCACGCTGACCTCGGAGGCGGTGCCGCCGGCGGCCAGCACCCCCTCGAGCATTTCCCGCACCTGCGCCGCGACCTCGGGCTTGATCACCCGGTGGCCCTTCGGCTCCGCGATCTTTTCTTCGCCGACCCGCTCGATCAGCTGCGGCGGCCGCAGGATGCCGCCGTCGGCGATCGCCGTGTAGCCGGCGACCATCTGCATCGGCGTCACCGCGACGCCCTGGCCGATTGGCAGGTTGCCCATCGTCGAGCCGGAGTAGTCGGCGAGCTTCGGCACGATCCCGCTCTGTTCGCCCGGGAAGCGCAGGCCGGTGCCGCGGCCGAAGCCGAAGCGGTCGATCCACTTGCTGAATTTTTCCGCCCCCAGCCGCAGCCCGATCGTGACCGCGCCGACGTTGGAGGAGCGGGCGAGGATCTGGGCGACGCTCATCGTTTCCGTCCCCCGCGGCTCGGCGTCTTCGATCGTGCGGTCGGCGACCTGGATCGTCGGCGGCAGGGTGAAGGTCGTCTCCGGGGTCACCAGTTTTTCTTCCAGCGCCGCCGAGACCGTGAACGCCTTGAAAGTCGAGCCCGGTTCGTAGTTGAGCCCGGTCGCCTTGTTCATCAGGTCTTCGGGGCTGGCTTCCGAGAGGTCGTTGGGGTCGACCGGCGGCCAGTTCGCCATCGCCAGCACCTGCGAGCTCTGCGGTTCGACCACGATCGCGGTCGCGTTCAGCGGCGCGTAGGTTTCGCCGACTTCGGCCAGCACCCGTTCGGTCTTCTCCTGGATCAACGGGTCGAGGGTGAGCTGGACGTCTTCGCCGTCGCTCGCTTCTTTCACCGTTTCCAGCTTGATCGGCTCGCCGAGCGCGTCGCGGACGATCCGGCGTTCGCCGTCGCTGCCCTTGAGGACTTCTTCCTCGCCCGCCTCGAGCCCGTTCAGGCCCTGGTTTTCGGAGCCGACGGAGCCGATCACCTGACCCGCCATTTCGCCCTGCGGGTAGCTGCGGCGGCTGTCCGGCAGCTCGCCGATCCCTTCGATTTCCAACCGTTCGACCCGGCTGGCGACCGGGATCGTGACTTTGTGGGCGAGGTAGGAGAAGCCGGATTCGGCGGTCAGGCTTTCCAGCACTTCGGCCTTCGGCAGGTCGAGGATCGGCGCCAGCCTCGCCGCCGCCTGGGGCGGGTTCTTGACCTGGTAGGGCGTGGCGTAGATCGTCGCCGCGTCTTCGGAGACGGCGAGCGCGTTGCCGCGGCGGTCGAGCAGGCTGCCGCGCAGGCCGGGCACGATGACGCTCTCGGTCTGCTGCGAAATCGCCTCCGAGGAGAGCTGGGCGCCCTGCACCCCCTGCAGCCAGAAGGCGCGGCCGACGATGACGAGGAAGCAGATCAGGAAGGCGGCGAAGAGAAGGCCGATCCGGCGCTCGATCAAGCGCATCCGCGCCCGCCCCTAGCCGGCGCCGGCGAGGCGCTGGGCCGCCGTGGCGACGTCGTCGGGGCTGGCCTTGACGAAGTCGATCGTGTCGCTGGCGGGCATCACCAGGCCCTGTGCGGCCGCCGCGCGGCGGACCTGGCCGATGCCGGAGGTGCGAGCGTCGCGGCCGCGCAGCACCCCGTTCTCCTGTTCGAGTGCCTGGATGTTTTCGTCGATCTTGCCGGAGGAGGCGGCGAAGCTGAGGGTGACGACGTTGAGGGCGACGATCCCGACCAGCAGCAGACCGAGCACCCCGATCCAGGCCCGGCCGCGGGTCATCCGCACGACCAGGCCGGAGTCCGGCAGCTGGCGCACGGCGACGGCGGTGCGGCCGACCGCGAGTGGGATCAGCTGGCCGTTGACGCGTTTCGTCCTCGGTGCCGCTCGGCGCGGCGAGCGCGTCGGGGCTTTGCGAGCGGGAGCCTTGCGGGCCGGCGCCGGCGCGGCGACGGCGCGAGCGCGCGGCTTTGGCCGGTGGCGGACCGGCCGCGAGGGCGCGGCTTTCCCCGGCGGCGGGCTGGTGCGCGAGGGCGGCGGGGCCGGCGCGGCCCTGCGAGCGGGGGCGGCGACGGCCATCAGCCGGCCTCCCCGATTGCCGGCTCGGCGGCGATCTTCAGCGCCACCCGCAGGTGGGCCGAGCGCGAGCGTGGGTTGGCGGCGACCTCCTCGGGCCCGGGCGCGACCGCGCGCCGGGTCAGCAGCTCCGCCTCGGGCTCGTGGCCGCAGACGCAGACCGGCAGCTCCGGCGGGCAGACGCAGCCGCGCGCCCTCTCGGCCAGGAACCGCTTCACCGGCCGGTCCTCGAGCGAGTGGAAGGAGATCGCGCCGAAGCGGCCGCCGTCGGCGAGCAGGTCCCAGGCCAGCGGCAGCGACTCCTCGAGGCAGTCGAGCTCGCCGTTGACGGCGATCCGGATCGCCTGGAAGCTGCGCTTGGCCGGGTGGCCGCCGCCGAAGCGGGCCGCGGTCGGCATCCCGGCCTTGATCGCGGTGACCAGCTCGGAGGTGGTCGCGAGCGGGCGGCGGCGGACGATCTCGCGGGCGATGCCGCCGGCGTAGCGCTCCTCGCCGAAGCGGCGCAGGACCTGGGCGATCCGCGCCTCCGGCCACTCGTTGAGGAGGTCGGCGGCGTCGAACTCCTGGCGCGTGTCCATGCGCATGTCGAGCGGCGCGTCGTAGGCGTAGGAGAAGCCCCGCTCCCAGGCGTCGACCTGCATCGAGGACATTCCGAGGTCCATGTAGATCATCTCTGGGCGTATGCCTTCGCCGCCCAGGGTGCGCAACCCTGCCGCGAAGTCGGCGCCGATGAAGCGGGTCCGGCAGGGCGCCTCGGCGGCGAACTCGGCGAAACGGGCGGCGGCGGCGGGGTCGCGGTCGATCCCGATCAGCATCCCCCGCGAGCCCAGGTGGGCGGCGACGCGGCGGGCGTGGCCACCGGCGCCGAAGGTGCAGTCGACGGCGACCTGGCCCGGCTCGGGGGCCAGCAGCGAGGTCAGCTCCGGCGCCAGCACCGGCAGGTGCTCGCTCATCGGCACGATCGCCCCGGCCGGCCGCGGGTCGTGGCTGTAGGAGGTTGGGGTTCGGGCGGCATTGAGTCTCATCGTCACGCACTCGCCTCGGCGCCGGCCAGGCCCTCGGCGATCTCCGGCGCCGCGGCGTCGAGCTCCTCCTCCTGCTTGGCCCAGGCCTCAGCGTTCCAGATCTCGAGGTACTCGCCGGCGCCGACGACGACGCAGTTGCCGTCGAGCCCGGCGTGCTCGGCCAGGGACCTGGGGATGCGGATGCGCCCGGCGGAGTCGAGCTTCTCGTCGAAGGAGCCGCCGTGGAAGCGGCGGCGCAGCTGCCGCGCGTCGCGGCCGAAGGGGCTGTGCGGAGAGAGGAAGCGGTCGGAGAGCTGCTCGAACTCCGCCGTCGTGTGGACCCAGACGCAGGGGTCGAAGCCCTTGGACAGAACCACTCCGTCAGCGAGGGAGGCGCGGAACCGCGACGGGACCGTGAGCCGATCCTTGGAGTCGAGGCTGTGCTCGTAGAGACCCCGAAAAGCCACCTCGGCGGTTCCTTTCTGAGCGGGAGGGCGGGTTCAGTGCGGAAGGCGGAAGAGTTGGGACCGGAGTGATGAGGTGGGAGGAGCCTCACCACCCCGGTCCTGGGCTTCAACTCGAGCGCCACAATAACCCACTCTCCCCCACTTTGCAACACAACCTTGCCCTGCAAGCCCATTTGCAGACCGCGCCGCCTTGGCCCCCGTCGACGGCTGGGGTAGGTTTCCCGCCATGAGCACTCCCGAGGACGCAGCTGCCGAGACCGCCGCGACGGACGCAGCCGCGGCGGCGGCGCCCAGCAAGGCCGTCGACGACGCCAACGACCTGCGCGGCTTCCACTTCAAGCGCCTGCTGCGCAAGACGCTGACCCGGGTGCTGATCGGCGTCTTCGTCGTCCTCGCCGCGATCGGCGGCACCGCCGGGGCGGGGCCGATCGTCGGCCTCGTCGCCGCCGTCGTCGTGCTGCTGGTCGGGGTCGGAATCGTCTTCGCGATCGCCGACTCGAAGGCGGCCGACTCCTTCTTCGAGGTCTACGCCCAGCAGCACGGGCTCGAGCTGGGTGGCCGCGGCCCGCTGCCGGCGGCGACGCCGCTGCTGCGCAAGGGCGACGACCGCTACGCCGAGCGCACCCTCAGCGGCCAGCTCGCCGAGGGCCTCGAGGGCACCCTCGCTCTCTATACGTACGAGGAAGAAACCACCGACAGCGAGGGCAACCGCGAGACCAGCTACTACAAGTACACGCTGGGCCTGGTCGAGGTGCCCGAGTGCGCCGCGCACGTGCCCGAGCTCTACTGCCAGCAGAAGTTCGGCTTCCGCGCCTTCGAGAAGCTCGAGGACGTCTTCCGCCGCTCCAAAGAACGGGTCAAGCTCGAGAGCGAGGCGCTCGACGACAAGTACGAGATCTTCGCCGGCAAAGGCCAGGACGCGAACTGGCTGCGCCAGCTCTTCGCCCCCACCTTCATCGTCTGGCTGACCGACTCGGCGCCGAAGAAGTTCGCCTTCGAGCTCGTCAACGGCACCCTCTGCTGCTACGTGCACGGGCACAAGGAGGACGCCGCCGACCTCGGGATGGTGACCGGCGCCACCGCCGAAGTCGCCAAGCGGTTGCGGGACGAGTCGAACGAGTAACGGCGCGGCTCGGGGGTGGCCCGGGACGCTAGGGACGAGGCCCGTCCGAGAGGGGAGCCGGTCACCCTCTGGGGGAATTCGTCGCGCACCCT
>CAZIOS010000033.1:0-22627 GCA_964540905.1 uncultured Conexibacteraceae bacterium
GAGGCGGGGCCGCCGGACGTCAACGAGAACATCCACGTCCCGCTCGGCTACCTGCAGCTGACCCGGACCGAGATCGACTGGGACTACAGCTCGGCGCCGGAGGCCAACTGCAACGGCCGCCGCATCTCGCTGCCCCGCGGCAAGGTGCTGGGCGGCTCCTCCTCGGTCAACGCGATGGTCTACATCCGCGGCAACCGCGCCGACTACGACGGCTGGGGGGTCGCCGGCTGGGCCTGGGACGACCTCTTCCCCTACTTCCTGCGGGCCGAGGACAACGAGCGCGGCGCCTCCGAGTGGCACGGGGCCGGCGGGCCGCTGCCGGTCAGCGACCAGCGCTCCGGCAACGTCATCACCCCCGCCTTCGTCGAGGCCGGGGTCGAAGCCGGCCTCGCCCACAACGAGGACTTCAATGGCGCCGAGCAGGACGGCGTCGGCATGTACCAGGTGACCCAGCGCGGCGGCATGCGCGCCAGCGCCGCCGTCGCCTACCTGCACCCGGCGAGCGAGCGGCCGAACCTGACCGTGATGCCCTACATGCACGTCAACCGCGTCCTCTTCGAGGGCACCCGCGCGGTCGGGGTCGAGGCCAGCCAGCTCGGCCAGGTCCAGGAGCTGCGGGCCGAGCGCGAGGTGCTGCTCTGCGGCGGCGCCTACAACTCGCCGCAGCTGCTGATGCTCTCCGGGGTCGGCCCGGCCGAGCACCTGACGCTGCGCGAGATCGAGCCGGTGCTCGACCAACCGGCGGTCGGCGAGAACCTCGGCGATCACCCGGCGACCTACGCGGTCTGGACGACGCCGCAGCCGGAGAGCCTGCTGCAGGCGCTGGAGCCGGCGGCGCTGGAGCGCTTCGCGGCGACCCAGACCGGCCCCTTCGCCTCCAACCTGGCCGAGGCGGGCGGCTTCGCCCGGGTCGGGGACGGCGCCGCGGCGCCCGACGTCCAGTTCCACGTCGCCCCCCTGCAGATCGTCGACGAGGGCCTGGCCGACCCCGACGCGCACGGCGTCTGGGTCTCCCCCTGCCTGCTGACCGCGCGCAGCCGCGGCTCGGTCCGGCTCGCCTCCAAGGACCCGACCGCGAAGCCGATCGTCCGCAACGGCTTCTACGCCGAGGAGGAGGACATGGCGCGGGCGGTCGCGGCGGTGCGACTGGCGGCGGAGATCTGCGCCCAGCCGGCGATGCGGCCCTACGCCGCCGAGCCGTTCAGCGGCCCCGCCGACGACTCCGAGCAGGCGATCCGCGCCCACGTAGCCGCCACCACCTTTCCGATCTACCACCCGGTCGGCACCTGCGCGATCGGCTCCGTCCTCGACGCCGAGCTGCGGGTGCAGGGCCTGGAGGGAATCCGCGTCGTCGACGCCTCGGCGATGCCGACCGTCCCCCGCGGCAACACCAACGCGCCGACGATCGCCCTCGCCGAGCGCGCCGCCGACCTGATCAAGGGCGTGGCGCCACTGCGGGCGGCCGCGGTCAGCGCCGGCTAGGAGGCACTGGCGCCGAGCGCCCGGTCGATGAAGGGGCCGAGCAGCTCGGCGACGGCGGCCGCGGTCGTCTGCGGCGACTCGCTGGGGGCGGTGATGTAGCTGATCGCGAGCCGGACCAGGGCTTCGGCCAGGAGGCGGACGTCGGCGGCCGGCGCCTGCGGCCAGCCCTGCTCGATCGTCGCCGTCAGCCGGGCGCTGGCCCACCGCAGGACCGGGGTGCCCTGGGTGGTGACGAAGGGCAGCATGCCGCCGGTGCCGTCGTCGCTGAGCAGGATCCGGATCAGCGGGTCCTCGCCGGCGGTGCGCAGGAACAACTCCAGGGCGGCCGCGATCGCCGCCCGCGGATCGTCGAGGTGGCGCTTGACGGCGACATCGACGTCGTCGAGGAAGCGCTCGCCTTCGTGGATCACGAAGGCGAGGCCGAACTCATTGCGGTTGCCGAACTCGTTGTAGAGGGTCTGGCGGCTGACCCCGGCGGCGGCGGCGATGTCCGACATCGTGATCTCCGACCAGGCGCGGTGCTCGAGCTGGTCGCGGGCGGCGCCGAACAGGGTCTGGCGCAGCAGCTCGCGCGCCGCCTGTGGGTAGGGGGTCCTGGCGCTGGCCATGCCGCCAATGGTCGCAGCGGCGGCGGTCAAGCGTCGTCCTCGGCGGGCTCGAAGTCGACCTTGTCGCGGACGCCGCAGTCGGGGCAGGCCCAGTCGTCGGGCACCTCGCTCCACGGCGTCCCCGCCGGGAACCCCTCGCGGGGATGACCCTCGGCCTCGTCGTAGACGTAGCCGCAGCTGGGGCAGCGCCAGGCGCTCACGAAGCCGTCCCGCCCGCCGCCCCGTAGCGGGCCAGGACCCTGGGCCGCTTGCGCGGCTGGATGTTGGCGCGGCTGACGTCGCCGTCGAAATGCGCCAGCAGGCGCGGGTCCATCACCCGCCGCCACAGCGGCGGGAACCAGGCAAGGACGATCATCCCGGCGTAGCCGGTCGGCAGCTGCGGCGCCTCGTCGACGTGGCGCAGCGCCTGGTAGCGGCGGGTCGGGTTGGCGTGGTGATCGCTGTGGCGCTGCAGGTGGTAGAGGAGGACGTTGGAGGCGACGTTGTTGCTGTTCCAGCTGTGCTCGGGGCGGCAGCGCTCGTAGCGCCCGTCCTCGCGCTTGCCGCGCAGCAGCCCGTAGTGCTCGAGGTAGTTGACGACCTCCAGCAGCGAGAACCCGAGCACCGCCTGGATCAGCAGGTAGGGCAGGACGACCGGGCTGAAGCCGAGCGCCAGCACGGCGAAGAGCCCGACCGTCATCGCCCAGGCGCCGAGGATGTCGTTGTGCGGACCCCAGTGCGACCTGCCGATCCGGTCCAGGCGGGCGGCCTCGATCCCCCAGGCCGAGCGCAGGCTGCCGACGACGGTGCGCGGCAGGAAGGCCCAGAAACTCTCTCCCAGCCGCGAGCTGGCCGGGTCTTCGGGGGTGGCGACGCGGACGTGGTGGCCGCGGTTGTGCTCGATGAAGAAGTGGCCGTAGCCGGTCTGCGCCAGCGCCACCCGGCTCAGCCACTTCTCGAGGTCGGCGCGCTTGTGCCCCAGCTCGTGGGCGGTGTTGATCGCGACGCCCCCGACCACGCCCATCGTCAGCGCCAGGCCGACGCTCTCCAGCACCGAGAGGTCGCCGTTGGACCAGGCCCAGCAGGCGAAGACGAGGCCGGCGTACTGGATCGGGATGAAGACATAGGTGCACCAGCGGTAGTAGCGATCCTGCTCGAGCCACTTGAGGACGCTGTCGGGCGGGTTGCTCGCGTCCAGCCCGATCGCGATGTCGAGCAGCGGGAAGGCAACGAAGACGAGCAGCGGGCCGAAGAACCAGAAACCCCCGAAGCCGGTCAGCGCGACCAGGCCGTAGGCGATGAACGGCGCCAGCGGGACGACGATCCCCAGCAGCCAGGCGTAGCGCTTGGGGTCGGTCCAGGTCGCCGGGTTGAGCTCGATCCGCTCGTGCTCGTGGTGATGGTGGTGCGAGCGATGCGCGTCTGCAGCGGTGGCCTCCATCTGGCCTCCTCCTTGTCAAATTGACGGTAGGTGTCCGTGCAGTTGACAGACTAGCGCATTTTGTAAACCGGGTGAATCAGAAGCCGGGAACCAGATAGCAGCCCTGCGAAGAGGAGATGGGAAGACCCGTCTCGCCCGATCTGGCCCGTCGCTCGGCGCTCTTCGCCTCGATCTCGAAGAGCTCGTGGTAGAGCCGCTCGTGGGCGGCGAGCGCTTCGCCGAAGCCGGCCTGGTCGAGGGTCAGCGGCGTCCGGGTGACGTGGAAGCGGTTGTCGGAGCCGAGGATCCCGGCCTGCACCGAGGCGGTGAAGTCGTCGACGGTCGGCTGCATCACGTCGGCCAGCACACCGTCCCGCAGCGCCGGGTCGAGGTCCTCCCACTCGTCGGTGTCGACCAGGTGGCGATCGGTCGCGCGGTAGTAGTGCTTGATCGCGCCGCGCACCTTCTCCTCCCGCACCAGCTCGGCGCAATCGAGGTCCACCAACCGCTTCACGTGGTAAGTGACGCTCCTGGTGTCGTCGCCGAGAACCCGCGCCATTTCGACCGGGCTCGAGACCCCCTTCTCGACCAGCAACAGGAGAATCGCCCGGCGCAGGGGATGCTGCATCGCCTTGAGCCGGTTCTCGTTTGCCTGTCGACGCGCTGCCTTGGTTGCCATCTCGCTCCTTCCGAAAGTCCTCTGAGCGCTTGATGCTAGTTGCTCAATCCGACCCATAACCGATCAGATCGGGGAGATCCCTCCACCAAGGGAACTGTCTCCACCAAAAAACGGTCCCTCGCTTGTGCCAGCCAGGAAGGAGGTGATCGTTTTGAAGACCGGAACCGAGCGGATATTTCCCAGCACGTCCATCGCCAAGGGCGGCTGAGTGAGTGGCCGGCCCCCGCCCTCGCGGGGGCCGGCACCCTTCTAGATCTTCAGCAGGACGAAGGTGTTGAGGACGAAGAGAACGGCGAAGACGACCGTGGCGCGGTCGAGATTGCGCTCGACCATCGAGCCGCCGCCGATCGAGCTGCCGCCACCGCCGATTCCGAACGCGCCCGAAAGGCCCGCGTCTTTGCCCGAGTGCAGCAGGATCAGGAAGACGAGGACGACGGCGATGATGACCTGGAGGATGCTGAGCAGCGTGTACACGGCCAGGGAGTTTAGCCCTGCCCGACCTTCTCGCGCGTCTTCGCCGCGCCGTTGCCGTTGCCGTTGCCGTTCTCGGCCCGGTCGAGGATCTCCACCGCTTCCTTGCGCAGCTCGGCGTCGAGGATCGCGTAGTCGTCGTCGGAGAGCTTGCCGGCGGCGTGGTCGAGCTCGGCGTCGCGGATCTCGCGGTACTTGGCTTCCTTCAGCGCGTCGGCCTCGGTCCGCAGGAGCGAGCCGGTGCGGCGGCGGGCGCGGGTCGGCCAGAGCGCGATCAGGGCCCCCGCCAAGGCGATCAGGCCGCCGATCCACATCCAGGTGACCAACGGGTTGACGATCACCTTGAAGGTCGCGGGGGCGGCTTCGGCGACGTAGCCGGCGGCGATCCGCTTCGCGGTCGCCTCCTGCAGGGCTTCGATCTGTCCCAGCGCCGCCGGGCGCAGGCGCGGGTTGGCGAGCGCCGCCCGCATCGTCGCCGCCAGCGCTTTGCACTGCGGCGGCGTCCCCGGCCCGCCAGCGACGCAGGCTTTGAAACCGGCGTCGGCGGCGCGGGCACGCCGCTGCACGCCTTTGATGTCCGGCTGCACGACGCCCCAGACGTCGTTGACGAGCCCGGCCCGCAGGCCGACGTCGGAGTCGGCTTCGCCGTCGAAGTAGCTGGAGATCGTCGCGTTGCCCGCGACCCCGGTCGGGCGGTAGTAGCGGCGATTGGTCTGCAGGTCGAAGGCCTTGCCGTCCTTTTCCACACGCAGCCGGGCGCCGGCCGTGAAGGCGAGGCCGGTGACGCTCGCGCTCGGGTGCAGGTAGGTGACCTTGCGACCGTCGATGACGGTGCTCTGACCGGGGCGCAGGGTGACGTTGCGGTTGGTCTGGAACGAGGAGGAGGCGGCGATCCCGATCAAGAGCACGGCGATGCCGGCGTGGACGATGTAGCCGCCGTAGCGGCGGCGGTTGCGGGAGACGAGCCCGACCAGCGCCGCCGGCAGCGAGCCGCCGACGAGCGAGCGCCGCGCCACGGCGCCGCGCCAGAACTCCTGCGCCAGCCCGGTCAGGGCGAAGGCGGCGAAGGCGAACAGCGCCAGCGCCCAGGGCTTGCGGGCGGCGTCGGTGAAGACCGCCAGGCCCAGTACCGCGACGAGGCCAACCGCGGCCGGGACGACGAAGACGCGCTTCGCCGAGGCCCAGCTGAAGCGACGCCAGGCCAGCAGCGGCCCGATCCCGGTGAAGAGGACCAGCAGGATCGCCAGCGGCGTCGTGTAGCGGTCGAACCAGGGCGCCGCCAGCGAGGCCTTGTTGCCGGTGAAGAGCTCGGAGATCAGCGGGAAGAAGGTGCCCCAGAAGATCACCGCGGTCAGCGCCACCAGCAGCAGGTTGTTGACGAGGAAGACGGACTCGCGCGAGATCAGCGAGTCGATCCGCTTCGGCGAGCGCAGGTCGTCGAGGCGGGAGACGATCAGCGCCGTCGAGCCGACCAGGACGACCGCGATCAGGGCGAGGATGTAGGGGCCGACGGTGTTGTCGCCGAAGGCGTGGATCGACTGCAGCACCCCGGAGCGGACCAGGAAGGTGCCGAGCAGCGCCAGCGAGAAGCTGCCGACGACGAGGCAGGCGTTCCAGACTTTCAGCATCCCCCGCCGCTCCTGGACCATGATCGAGTGCAGGAAGGCGGTGCAGATGAGCCACGGCATCAGCGCCGCGTTCTCGACCGGGTCCCAGGCCCAGTAGCCGCCCCAGCCGAGCTCGGTGTAGGACCAGCGGGCGCCGAGCAGGAGGCCGAAGCCGAGGAAGGCCCAGGCGATCAGGGCGAAGCGGCGGGTGGCGCGGATCCAGTCGGCGTCGAGGCGACGGCTGATCAGGGCGCCGATCGCGAAGGCGAAGGGCACGGTCAGGGAGACGTAGCCCGAGTAGAGCATCGGCGGGTGGATCATCATGCTCGGGTGCTGCAGCAGCGGGTTGAGGCCGATCCCGTCGGCCGGCGGCGAGCTCAGGGTCGCGAAGGGGTTGACGTCGGGCGCGAACAACATGAGTCCGGTGAAGAAAGCGGCGACGCCCATCAGCACCGCGGTCGCCCAGGGGACGATCTCGCGCAGCTTGTTGCGGGTCGCCAGCAGGGAGAGGCTGGAGACGATCGAGAGCACCCAGGCCCAGAGCAGCAGCGAGCCTTCCTGGCTCGACCACATCGCCGCCAGCTTGTAGAAGGACGGCGTCTCGATCGAGGAGTGCTGCTGGACGATGTTGAAGGAGAAGTCGTTGTTGGCGAAGGCGACCTCGATGATCACCACGCAGCCGGTGAGCAGCGCGAAGAAGGCGTAGACGCAGCGGCGGGAGAGGTCTACCCAGCGCTCCTCGCCGCGGCGGCCGACGAGCGCCAGCACCGCGGCGGAGACGGCGGCGAGAAAGGCCAGCGCCAGCAGGACGCTGCCGAGGCTAGCCATTGCTCTTGGTCGTGAACTTCGAGGGGCACTTGGTGATCAGGGTTTCCGGTTCGCCGACGAAAGTGCCGTCGTGCAGGCTGCCGGTCAGGACGATCTCACGCCCGCCCCGGAAGGGGTCGGGGACGGTGCCGGTGTAGGTGACGGGGAGCGTCTGGCCGCTGCCGTCGCGGTCGATCACGCGGAAGGCGATGCCGTTGCCCCGCTTGCGCACCGAGCCCCTGACGACGCGGGCGTTCATGTCGTAGCTGGTGCCGGGGACGGCGCCGATCAGCTGCGACGGTTCTTTGGTGTCCGTCGCGGCGGAGAAAGAGGTGTAGATCAGCGCCACCGAGAGCATCACGGCGACGCTTAACGCGACGACCAGCCGGATCTTCCGCTTGCGCTGAGGGTCCACGAACTCGGGGATTATCGCAACTGGTCGCCAAAGCAAGAGTTGAGACAATCGACGAGTGAGTGGAGAGCGAGCAAACGACCCCGTCCTGCTGATCACCGGAGCCAGCAGCGGCATCGGCGCCGCAACCGCCCGCGCGGCCGCCGGCGGCTACCGGCTGGTGCTGGCGGCACGGCGCCTGGAGCCGCTTGAAGAGCTGGTCGCCGAGCTCGGCGGCGGCGAGCGGGCGCTGGCGATCCGCTGCGACGTCACCGAGTGGGACCAGGTGCAGGCGATGGCTGCGGCGGCGCTGGAGCGCTTCGGCCGCATCGACGCCGTCTTCGCCAACGCCGGCTTCGGCGCCACCCGCGGCTTCCTCGAGGAGTCGGTCGAGCACTGGCGCTCGATGGTCCTGACCAACGTCTACGGGGCGGCGCTGACGATCCGCGCCACCCTCCCCCACCTGCTCGAGCGCGGCGACGGCCACTTCCTCGTCACCAGCTCGGTCGCCGGGCGCCGCGCCCTGCCCGGCTCGCTCTACTCGGCGACCAAGTGGGCGGCGACGGCGATCGGCGAGGCGCTGCGGGCGGAGCTGCGCCAGATGCACGGCAACACGGCGATCAAGGTGACGCTGATCGAGCCGGGGATGACCGACACGCCCTTCTTCGACAACAGCCCCGGCGAGTCGGCGCTGCGCGATACCGACATCGCCAAGGCGGTGCTCTACGCGCTCGAGCAGGGGCCGGGGGTCGATGTCAACGAGATCCTGATTCGGCCGACTTCGCAGCCGGGCTGAGCGCTCGATGAGTTGACCCGCCTATAGCCGGGTCAACTCATCGAGCGCCGAGGAGGGTGCGAACGAGGCGCCAGGAGGTGCGGAGGAGGAGGCGGATGGGGCGGGAGCGGGCGGTGGGGGCGATCAGGGAGGAGTCGAGGTCGGGGGTGAGCGAGGCGGCGAACTCGGCGGCGGAGATCGTCTGGGTCGCCTGGATCCAGCGGCGCTCGCGCAGCAGGCGCGGCGCCCAGCGCAGCGTTTCGAGGTTGGCGGTCAGCTTCTGCCTCCCCCAGCCGCCGGCGATCGAGACCGGGATCAGCGCGAGCTCGGTCGCGAACAGAGCTGGGGCCAGCAGCACCAGTAGCGGTGCCGGGTAGACGCGGACCAGGACGGCGAGGCGGTTGCGCTCCATCCAGCGCCACTTGTGCTCGCGGGCGCCGAACTCGTAGTCGTGGTCGACGACCGCGGCCGGCTCGATGCCGAGAGTGCCGCCGCGCAGCCGCAGGCGCAGCGAGAGGTCGACGTCCTCGTGGTAGAGGAAGAAGCGCTGGGGGAAGCCTCCCAACTCCCTCCAGGTCGCCAGCGGGATCGCCAGGCAGGCGCCGGAGAGGCCGGTGACCTCGCCCGCCGCGGGTGCCTCGGCGAGCGGGCGGCCGTGGCGGCCGGCCCAGGAGATGCCGGTGAAATGGATCGGGTTGCCGGCCGAGTTGATCCGGGTCGCGCCGGAGTCGGCGACCAGCGCCTGCCAGGCGGCCCAGCCGCGACCGTCGCGCCAGGGCTTCCGGATCGCCTCGCCCCAGCCCGGCAGCGGCGCCGCGTCGGGGTTGAGGATCACCAGCAGGTCGCCACCGGCCGCCTCGCCGCCGGCGTTGCAGCCGCCGGTGAAGCCGAGGTTGCGGTCCAGGCGGACCAGCCGCGCCGGCGGCGCCAGCTCGGCCACGAGCTCGGCGGTGCCGTCCCCGGAAGCGTTGTCGACGACGATCAGCTCGTCGCCCTCCCCCAGCTCCGGCAGCAGCGCCGGCAGGGTCCGCCGCAGCTCCGCGCGGCTGTTCCAGGCGACGATGAGGACGGAGAGCGTCGGGCGCACCGGCGCGGAGGCTATTCAGCCGTCCGCGCCGGTGCCCGACGAGGCACCCGAGGCGCCTCTACTTCTTCTTACCGCCGCAACCGCTGACGTTGAGGCCGTACTTGTTGTTCTTGACCTGCTTGCCGTTCTGAGCCTTGATGTTCAGGACCGCCGACTGCTTGCCCTTGCAGAGGTTGGTCGAGTTGACGATCAGGCTCTTCTTGCCGCCGTCCATGTTGAGGACGAACTTGCTCACCGGCACGTCCGGCACCGCCGGGAAGACGGTCTTGAGACCGCCGTGCTTGGAGCTGATCACCCCGTGCAGCTGGATGTTCACCTGGCCGCGCAGGTCGGCGACGAGGTCCGGCAATTTGTGGTTGGAGGAGACCAGGTAGACCGGCCCCTTCAACTTGTTGCTGAGCAGCGGCGACTTCGCTTCCGCTTCGCCGTAGACAGCCCCCGACGGGCACGTCTGCGAGGCCAGCTGCGGCCTGGTGCAGACGGTCTTGATGTGGCTCTGGTCGAGGAACAGCGAGTGCGGCAGCGTAAGCGCCGTGCGGGCGACGTTGGCGTCGCCGTTACGGGCTTCCAGAACCGCCCGGATGCGCGGGTTCTTCGCCCGCGTGGTCGGGCCCGACAGGCGGGTGTGCAGCTTCGGCTTGAAGCCGAGGCTGGCGCAGCCGGTCGCCTGGAAGGGCGCGCTGACGGCGTAGTTGCTGAACGCGGCCGGGTTGGCCGGATTCGAGCCACCGCCGCTGATCGTGCCGCTGAACGCTCCCTTTTCGCAATTGGTCGGGTTGAGTATGTACTTGCTGCGATCGACGTTAACGTCGATCCCGCGGATGTCCAGCTTCACCCCGCCGTAGACGTTGGGGATCAGGTCGGAGACGGCGCTGACCACTGCGGTTTCCGGATTGATGTTGAGGGCGGCCCGGACGACGACGGTGCCGACGTCGTAGGGGCCCGCGACACCCGGGGTGACGACCACCAGCGACAGCGGCGCCCCTTTGTAGGGACCGGCGAGGTAGACCTTGCCGGCGAGCTTGTAGGGCGCGCTGCCACTGCCGACTTCGGTCGTGGCACTGCCGATATAGCTTTCGTCCGGGCAGAGCGAGAACGCCTGCTCGGCGGTACCGCTGCGTTCGGCGGTGGCGGCGATGCGAGCGTCGGAGCAGTAGGGGATGCCGGCGAGTTTGCCGACCAGGCCCCTGGGCTGCGTCACGCTGACCGCCTTCACCTCCTGCTGGCCGTCGGGACGACCGATGTGGATCCGGAGCGGGCTGTAGGCGCCCGCCTGGGTGCTGGCGGACTTCGCCGTGTAGGACGGCGAGAACGGCCGTTCAGCCAGCGTTTTCGGGCAATTGCCGCCGCCCGGGTAGCTGGTCAGGTTGAACGAGCTGAACGGCGTGTTTTCGTCGTTGTGCCCGGACCACGGGGTCATTTCCGTCGTCGTTTTGTTCGGGCCACAGGTCGGCGGGCTGGTCAGCGTCCCTTGGGCGCCACCGTTGAAGTGGAGCTTGAAGGAGCTGAAGGTGGCCTGCGGGTTTTCTTCCAAGACGGCGGTTAGCTGTCCCGTGGCCAAGTTCGGGAACAACTTGCCGATCAGGCGCACGTTGACGCCGCGTTTAGTTGAGAAAGCGTGGATGAATATCCGGAACTGTTCGCCGCTGCTCGGGTTGTTGCTCTTCGGCTGGCCGACGTAGACGTCGCCGCCGATCGTGTGCGCCGGCAGCGACGGGGTTTCGACCTCGACGGTGCCGATCTTCGATTTTTCCGGGCATTCGATCGAGTTGTTCGTGTGGTACCCGAACTGCGCTTCGGTGCAGGCAACCAGGCCGTTGGCGGAAGAGGGGTTGATCCCCATCCCTTCGGGCAGCGTCACCTTGGCGGTCTTCAGGTAGGAGTTGGCGATCGGGTCCGAGGCTTTCCAGGGAATCCCGACTTCGACCGTGGTCGCTTCGGGCGAGTCGACCGCGCCTCCCGAGGTGCTGACCCCGATCGTCGGTTTGAAGGGGACGTTTTCGCAACCCGTGGCGCCAGTCGGCGTCGTGTAACTCGCTTCAGTGCTGGAAGCTTCGGTTTCGTAGGGAGGGCCCTGCGTATCCAGTTTCAGACCCGAGACCTGTCCGCCTGCGCAGTTGCTCGGCATGGTCAGGTAGGTCCCGTCGGCGAACGGGTTCAGGTTCGTCGATTTCGCGCTGAAGAAGAGCAGGCGCGACTCGATGATCGGCGGACTGGTCAGCGACGGCGGATGGATGCCGCTGATGGTGAAGGTGACGTGCTGGTCGACCGGGCTGAGCGAGCCGACGATGAAGGTCGGTCCGCCTTCGGTCATGAAGCCGACCATCGACGGCGAACCGACGAACGGCACGAGGTTGTAGACCGGCAGCGCGATCCGCAGCTGGAGGCATTCTTCGGGCGCCGGCGCCGTGCATTTGTTTTCGTTGTTCGGACTCTGCGCCGCCACGGTCAGGTAGTTGACGCCGACCAGCGATTC
Organism: uncultured Conexibacteraceae bacterium; assembly: GCA_964540905.1. GTDB lineage: Bacteria > Actinomycetota > Thermoleophilia > Solirubrobacterales > 70-9 > VAYN01. The sequence continues at coordinate 11,783 of CAZIOS010000033.1, forward strand.
CCCCGGGCAGGTCAGACTTTCGAGCTGTTCGACTTTGCACTGGGCCAGCGCTTCCGGGTTCACGCTCAGGCCTTCAGGCGTATCGACCTGGATGTCTTTGAGGAAGGACGTCGGGAACCCGCCGATTCCAAAGAATTTCGGATAGGTGTCGATCCTGAAGTCGGTGATCCCGTAGTTCGGGTGACCGGCGGCCTGGGTGAAGAGCTTTGCCGGAGTCGAGCCTAGGCACTGCCCCGCCGGGGTCGGCATGGTGGATTCGGGGTGGACTTCTTCTTTGCTCCCGAATTTTTCCGGCAGAGGCGCCGGCAGATCAGCATTTTCTTTGCACGTCAGTGATTCCCATTTGTGGACTCCCACCGCGGCGTGGGCGGCCGGCGCCACGAACAGGGCACCGAGAGCTCCCACCGCGATAACAAGCAGCAAACGCCTCATAATCAATCCTCCTCCGTTAGACGCGGTCGGTTGCCGGCGCATGTCAGTGGGCGCGCGGCAGCCGCACCGCGCGCTTCAACGTCAGGGTCGTCGGCCGGCCGGAGTCGTTCAGCTGGACTAAGCCGTCGAGCTTCTTCGACCCGCCCTTGCCCCCGAGGAGACTCTTGACGAGCTTGCGGCCGGCCTTGGTGAGCGGCAATCGGGCCGTCGCCGTGCCGCCGGACGCGATCGAGTAGGCACCTCGGCCGAGCGTGGTGCGGCCCTTGCCGCCCGGCCGCTTGACCGACACCGAGACCCGGCCCGAGCAGGCGCCATCGCCGCTGCAGCGCAGCGGGACGAGGACGGCCGTGCGGGTCACGCTGAGCTTTCCAGCCAACCCGCCGGCGCCGATCTTGATCACCGGAGCGGTGGGGGTCGTGCCTCCGCCGCCGCTCGTTTCTTTCTGCTGGTATTCCGCCGCCAGCTGGTATCCGGCCGGGACGACTTTCGCCGCCGGGGCCTGGACCAGGCCGCCGAGCGAGCCGGGCTGCTCCATCACCGGGAGGCGCAGTTCCAGGTTCGAGACCGTGATCGTCGTCTGCAGATTGGAAAACCGCCCGTACGGAAAGTCGGTGGGCAGCAGTTCCAGCTTCGCCACGTGACCTGCGGCGAAGTGGTAGCCCTGCGGATGCAGTTGGAAGACGATTTCCTGGGTGCCGCCCACCGGGCGGTAGAGGCCGCGGGCGATCAGGCTCTCTTTGCCTTCCGAGTTGACGTCGACGAGCCGCGCGGCGATCTCCGAGTTCGGGCTCGGCGATTCCACCCTCGCGGTGATCGTCGGCGAGCCCATCAGGGTGAAGCCGCCCGCCGGCGCCGCGGCGAGGCGGTAGTTGGCGATGCCGCTCTGGTCGGCGCTGGAGACGGACGCGCAGGCGCCCTGGCCGATGAGCGGGTCGAAGGCCGCGCTCGATTCGGTCGGGTTTTCAGGGTGCGCGAAGGGCACGATCGTCTGCGCCGCGGCCGACTGGAAGCGGATCTCGCCCGGCGAGAGGGAGCTCCAGTCTTTGGCCGTGTAGGGGCCTTCGGACGGTGCCGTTTTCGGGCAGGTGGTGGTCAGGGTTTCCACGCTCGAGCTCGGCGACGCGCCTTCGCCCTTCAGGTAATGGGCGAACCACGCTTCGAGCCGCTGGTTGAAGGCCGCGGCGTCGGCTGCCTTGTTCTGGCTGCGGGCGTGGCCGTCATCCATGAAGTAGAGCGAGATCGGGTCGCCCGGATACTGGGCCCGGGTCCGCTGGTAGAAGCGCAGCGCTTCGTCGGCCGGGAAGAGGTCGTCGTTCCAGCCGCTCTGGATCAGCAGCGGCGAGGGCTCTTCCGCGTGGTTGATGTAGAAGGAGGAGTGGAAGGTCGTAAGCGCTTCGATGATCCCCGTGATGCTCGAGTCGGTATAGGGCTCGCCGGCTTTGAGCCGCAGGAGCCAGGCGGGGATGTTGGCTTCGGGGTCGGTGGTGGAGTAGTTGCTGAGGGCTTCGCCCGCCGTGTTGAGGCCTTCGACCCAGCTGTACTTCATGATCCCGACCGGGAATTTCCCGGAGGGCCCTTTGTAGGTCGATTCCGTCACGTAGTCGAGGTTGCGGCCGTTCGGCGCCAGCGCGTAGGCGAGGTCCGTCCACGGCCACTGCGGCACCGCGGCGGCAAGTTCCATTTCTTTGCCGCCCGGGCTTTTCCACGGGATCAGCGAACCGTTCGGCTGCATCACCCGGTTGCGCAGTGCGGCCAGCGCGATCGAGATGCCGCCGCCGTAGGAGGCGCCGGTGGCGCCGATTTTCTTCGGCTCGGCGACCCCTTCGTCGGCCAGCTGTGAGATCAGGTACTGGGCGTCGCGGACTTCGTAGCGATCGTCCATGAGGTGGTTGTAGCCTTTGGCGCATATCGGTTGGGTTTTTTCGGGGTCGTACTTGCCGCACGACTCGCCCCAGCCGCGGTCGCTCATGCTGAAGACCGCGTAGCCGTGTTCGGCCCACCCCTGGATCCGAGGGTCAGATTGCTGGTACGGGACTTCTGGAGCCGGGCCTTCCGTGCTCAACCCGAGCTTCGCGCCGCCCCAGCCGTGAAAGTCGCCGATCAGCGGATAAGGACCTTCGGTGCCGCCCGTTTCCGGCGGCAGGAACACGTTGACGTCGATTCTCGTGCCGTCGAAGGTGGTGGTGGTGCCGCTGCAAGCACGGATGTTGCCGTTCGCGGGTTTGGCGGTACAGGTGACAGCCCCGCCGTACACCGTGCTGAACGCTGCCTGTGCGGCGGGCGCGGCGAAAACGGCACCCAAGCACATAACCGCAGATGCGATCAGTAAGCGCCTAATCATTCACATCCTCCTCGTGACCCATTGAGCGGTAACGCTTCCCCTGCGTAGCGCTCGGAACTTCTCCCGTCAAGGACAGTACAGACCTTGCCCGTCGAATCAAGTGCGGATTGGAACAAAGACTTGAGATCGATCGTCAAGATGGGTCGCCGCTACCGCTTCGCATTGCCCTGCTTGGGGGGCTTCTTGCCCCCGCTGCAGGGGGTCCGCAGGGTCGTGTGGCGGTTGGCCTTGCGGCCGTTCTGAGCCTTCAGCTGGACGATCGCCTTGACCGGTTTGCAGAGGCTCTGCGAGGCGACCAGAAGGCCGTGTTTGCCACCGGGCAGGATCATCGTGAACTTCTTCACCGGCACGTCTGGGACGTGCTGGAAGGTGGTGCGGATGCCGCCTTTGTAGCTGTCGATCTTGCCGACCAGGTCGATCGTCACCTGGCCCTTCAGGTGCGCCACCAGGTCCGGCAGGGTGTGGTTGGAGGAGCGCAGGTAGACCGGGCCCTTGAGCGGCTTGCCGAGCAGCGGCGTCGTCGCCACCGCGTGGCCGTAGATCGATTTCTTCGGGCATTCGTTGGCGGCGAACTGGACCCGGGTGCAGATCTTCGAGAGGCTCGCCTGGTCGAGGAAGAGTGCGTGCGGCAGCGCCACCGAGGCGCGGGCAATATTGGCGTCCTTGCCACGGGCCTGGAGGACGGCGCGCAGGCGCGGGTGCTGCGCCCTCCGCGTGGCGCCGTAGAGCCGCAGGTGCAGCTTCGGCTTGAAGCGCAGCGGCTTGCACTTGGTGGCCTGGAAAGGAACCGAGACCGCGAAAGCCGAGAACGAGGCCGGGTTGGTCGGGTCGGCGCCGCCGCCCAGCAGCGAGCCGCTGGTCGCTCCCTTGCGGCAGTTGGTTCCGTTGAGGGTGAACTGCTTGCGGTTGACGTCGACCGCGATCGAGCGGATGTCGAGCTTGGCGCCGCCGAAGACGTCGGGGATCGCGTTGGTGTCGACGTGGATCTGCGCCGTTTCCGGTTCGAGGAAGAGCGGCACCCGGACCACCACGGTGCCGAGGTCGAAGGGGCCGGCGACGGCGGGGGTGATCACGGCGAGCGAGAGCGCCGCCCCCTTGTAAGGACCAGCGAGGTAGGCCTTGCCGCTGATGCGCAGGGGTGAGTTGCCGCTGCCGGCGGCGACCGTGGCGACTCCGACCTGGCTCTTGTCGGGGCAGCTCGGGTGGGCCTGCTCCGTCCGCCCGGCGGCGCCGGCGGCGGCGGCGAGCTCTGCTGGCGAGCAGTAGGGGACGCCCTTCAGCTTCGCCGTTGCCCCGGGCGGCAGGGTGACATTGACGCCCTTCAGCTCCTGCTGGCCGGCGGCACGGGTGATCCTGACCGAGAAAGGCGTGTAAGTCTTGGCCCTGGTCGTGCCGGGGGTCGCCGAGAAGCTGGGGGCGAAGGGTCGTTCGGCGAGCGTCTTCGCGCAGGGACCCCCACCGGGGGCGCTGCTCAGCGTGAAGCCCTTGTCCTTGGCGCCACCGTCGGGCGTCCCGGACCAGGCGACCATCGCGTGCGAGGTGGCATTCGGCCCACAGGTCGGCGGGCTGGTCAGGGTCGCGCCGTCGCCGCCGTTCAGCTTCACCGTGATGTCGTCGAAGGGCAGTTGCGGCGCTTCGTGGACGACGGCGGTGATCTGGCCCGTCTTCGGGTCGGCGATGACGTTGCCGGTGAGGCGGATCGAGAGCCCGCGGCTGACCGACTCGGCATCGAGGAAGATCCGGTACTCGTTGCCGCTCGTGGGGTCGCGACTGAGCTGTTCGCCCAGATAGACCTTGCCGGCGAGGGTGCCGTGGGGCAGCACCGGGGTATCGATCGCGACCGTGCCGATCTGGGAGCCGGCGGGACAGGCGACCGGGCCCCGGCTGCCCTCGTTGAACTGTTTGTCGCTACAGGCGCTCAGCGCCGGCGCCGCGGAGGGGTTGATCCCCATCCCCGGCGGCAGTGAGACCCTCGCTTCGCGCACGTTCGACTGGTAGATCGAGGCCCCCGGTTCGAAGGGCACGTCGACGTGGACGGTGGCGCCGGCCGGGGAGTCGGTCTGAGCGGTGCCAGGGTCCGCCGAGGTGGTCGGACCGAAGGGGACGTTCGCGCAGCCGCCCGGTTGCACCCCTTTCGGCAGCGGCGAGGCAGCGAACTGGGAGCCCTGGACGAAGGCATCGGCCGGCGGCGCGGGGGCTGCCACGTCGTATTCGTCGCTCGGCGCCGATTCCTCGACCGAGTCGGCATGAAGGTAGGTGGTGTATTGGCTTCGGAAGGGTTCGACTTCGGAGTCGTTGCAGGTGCTGGGAGTCGTCAGGAAGGCCCCGCCTTCCCCAATCTGCCCGGTGGTGCCCAAGAAGGTGAGCCGGTTTTTGAGGATCTTGATGCCGGCCAGGCTCGGCACGTGGATCGTGAAGTACTCGTGGTAGTCCTTGTCCCAGGCGACGCCGGCGTTGAGGAAGACTTCGCCGATCCCGAGCGGCAGGGTGAAGCCAAAGCGCGCCGGTTCCCCGGGCCTCGGCACCAGGTTGTAGACGTTGACCGGCGGTGCCGTGATCGGGGGCGCCGAGGTGACAGAGGCGGTGATGGTGCTGGTGCCCACCAGGGTGGCGAGCGGACAGCCGGCGGCGGGGAATTTCCCGTTTTCGAGTTCGCACTGCGGGGTCGCCTGAGGGTTGACGCTGAGGCCCGGCGGAAGATCGACCAGGACCGTCTTCAGATTGCCCACCGGTTCTTCGAAGAGCCCCTGGTGCTTGACGTAGATCTGGGTGAAGCCTTTCGGCGGATGGCCGGCGGCCTGGGTGAAGAACAGGCCGGGGTTGGCCGGGGAGCAGGATTCGGTCGGGTCGAGTTCACAGGTCCCGGCCTGCCATCCCGCTGACGCCGTTTCGGACTGCGCTTCGATGATGTCGACGGCTCCCGCCGGTGCCGCGGCACCGAGCGCCAGCGCCATGGTGGCGAAGCAGATTGCGCTTAAGGCCCCTGTCCGTTTCCTCATCGTCCTCCCCCTTGGCCTACCCATTCGCAGCGAAGCTCAATCGCCGCAGGCCGGCACGCGCAGCGGCAGCCTCTTGATCTTCAGCTGCTTGCCGTTCTGGGCTTTGAAGTTGAGGAAGGAGAAGGACGGCCTGGCGCAGAGGTCGCGCGAGTTGACCAGCAGGCCGCGCTTGCCGCCATTCATCGTCAGCACGAACTTGCTGACCGGGACGTCGGGCACCGCCGAGAAGACGGTCTTGATCCGCGCCTTGGCGGCGCTGATGACGCCGTGCAGCTGCACGTCGACCTGGCCGTGCAGGTCGGCGAGCAGGTCCGGCAGTTCGTGGCTCGAGGAGACGAGGTAAACGGGGCCGGCCATTTCCTGCGCCAGCAGCGGCGACTGCGCCCGCGCGTAGCCGTAGACGGAGCCGGCCGGGCACTGTTCGGCGGCGAGCTGGACCCGGGTGCAGATCGTGCGGATGTGGGCTTGGTCGAGGAACTCGGAGTGCGGCAGGGTGAAGGCGGCGCGGCCGATGTTGGCGTCCCCCGGGCGGGTGACGAGGACGGCGCGGAATTTCGGGTTGCGGGCGCGCCTGGTCGTCCCGAGGCCGCCGTAGAGCCGCGTGTAGAGCTTCGGCCTGAAGCCAAGTGAGCCGCATTCGGTCGTCTGGAAGGGCGCGCTGACCGCGAGGGAGCTGAACGCCGCCGGGTCGGCCGGGTTGGCGCCGCCGCCGCGCAGAGCGCCGGCGCTGGCAAGCGGCCCGCAACTGGTCGGGTTGAGCGTGAATTCCTTTTTGTCGACGTCGATCGCGACCGCGCGGATGTCGAGCTTGGCGCCGCCGAAGACGTCGGGGATCGGGTCCGAGACGGCGCGGATCTGCGCCGTTTCAGGATCGACGAAGAGCGCCACCCGGACCACCGCCGTGCCGAGATCGAACGGCCCGGCGGTGGCCGGGGTGACGACCGCCAGGGAGAGCGGGGCACCGTGGTAGGGGCCAGCGAGGAAGACCTTGCCTTCGATCCGCAGCGGCGCCGCGCCGGTGCCGGCGCTGACCTTGGCGATCCCGATCTGGCTCGCCGCCGGGCAGCTCGGCTGCGCCTGCTCGGCGGCGCCGCTGTTGGCCGCGGCGGCGGCAAGCGCCGGTGCCGGGCAGTAGGGAGTGCCGGCGAGCTTGCCGCTCAGCCCCGGCGGCAGGGTGACGTCGACGCCTTTCAGCTCCTGCTGGCCGTCGGCGCGGGCGATGTCGACCGAGAAGGGGCTGAAGGCGCCGGCCTTGAGGCTCGTCGACTGGGTCGCGAAGGAGGGATCGAAGGGCCGTTCGGCGAGCGTCTTCGGGCAGGAGCCGCCGCCCGGAGCGCTGGTCAACGTGAACGGGCCCGATGGCGTCGCGGCGGGGTTGCCCGACCAGGGCGTCATCGTCGCGGTGGCGGCGTTCGGCCCGCAGGCGCCGGGACTGCTCAGCACCGCCCGCGGGCCGCCGTCGAAGCGCAGCGTGAACGAGGTGAACGGGACCTGGGGAGCTTCGGCGAAGGTCGTCGTCAGCTGCCCGGTCTGCGGGTCGGCGCTGACGTTGCCGACCAGCCGCACCTTGATCCCGTAGCGGTCGGAGTCGGCCTCGACGAAGATCCGGTACTCCTGGCCCGAGGTGGGGTCACGGCTTTCCTGCTTGCCGACGAAGACGCTGCCGGTCAGGTTGCCTTCGGGCAGCGGCGGCGAGGTGATTTCGACGCTGCCGATCTTCGATTGCGGCGGGCAGTTGCCTTCGTTCCTGGTGCCCTTGCCGAACTGGGCGTCGGTGCAGGTCTGCAGTCCGTTGGCGGCCGACGGGTCGATGCCCATCCCGACCGGCAGCGAGACCCTGGCGGTCCTGGTGTCGGAGCTGTCCTGGCTGTCTTCGCCGAGGATGTGGGGAACCGCGACCGCGACTTCGGCCCCCGCGGACGAGTCGGTCGCGCCCGTCCCCGGATCGACCGCGACCGCCGGCCGATACGGGATCGTGCCGCATTCTTTCGGCGAGGTGCCGGGCGGGATCGGCGATTCGAAGGCGGGATCGGCGCTGGCCGGGAAGGCGTAGCCTCCTCCCGCCGCTTCTTGTTCTTTCTCGCTCCAGGACTGGGCGAGGAGCAAGGTCGAGTAGACGCTTCCGGATTCGGTGAAGGCTTCGCCGAGGCAGGTGCTGGGGGTCGTGATGAAGGTGCCGTCGCCGGAGGTGCCCTTGAAGACGAGGCGGTTCGCCAGAACCAGGCCGCCGATCGGCAGGGTCTTGGGAACGTCGATCGTGAATCCCTCGTGGTAGTCACCGCTCCAGGCGACGTCGCCTCGCAGGAACACTTCTTGACCAGCAAGTTCGAGGCCGAAGCGAGCGGACTCGCCGAAGACCGGGGTGACGTTGTAGACGGGGACACGGGTGAGCGGCGCCGTCGGTTCGGTCACGATCCCCAGCAGCGAAGCCGTAACCTCGCTTTCGCCGACTGCGGAGCCAGGGAAGGCGGTGCGGCAGTTTTCGGCTCCGGATTCGAAGACCGCGAGCGGACAGCGTTCCGTTGCGCCGGGGTTGACGCTGAGCCCGACCGGGAGGTCGACCCGGACCGTCGCGACTTCATCAACCGGTTTTTCGAGTTTGCTGCCGCCGATTTCTTCGGTCGTGTGTTTGACGATGAACTGGGTGAAGCCCCAGTTCGGGTGCGCCGATGCCGTTTCGAAGAAATCGTCAGTGGTCGCGACGGAGCAGGGCTGGGCGATTTCGGGCGGTTCCTGCTTGCAGGTGCCCGCCTGCCAGCCGGAGTCGACCTGGGGGTTGTGGGGGTCGCTCGGGGCGATGATGCCGGCGGTGTCCGCCGCTGCCGTTGCGGCCAGGAGCAACGCGTAAACGACGACCAAGACCAGGGCCGTCGCCAGTAACGGCGTCGATGCGGAACCGCTCGCCTTTGCAGCCATCGTCTGCTCTCCTCCTCTGTTGATCCCACGAACTCCTCTGTTCATCCCGGAATTAACCTACCCGATTTTCTGTACATGAATCAACATTTTTTGGTAATATCGCCAGATGGCGTCGCAGAACGGCCACTTCAACGGGAACGGGCGCGGCTCGATCCCGGTCGACTGGGAACGACTGGCGCGGGCGACCGCGCACCCGCTGCGGGTATCGATCCTCGAAGTCCTCGGCATCGACGGTGGCCGCACCCTCTCCCCCAGCGACCTCGGCCAGGAGCTGCAGATACCCCTCAGCAACACCAATTACCACGTCACCGAGCTGGCCAAATCGGGGCTGATCGAGCTCGTCCGCGAGCGCCAGGTTCGCGGCGCCACCGAGCACTTCTACCGCCTTCCCGGTGCCGCTATCCGCGCCGCCCGTCCCCCCCTGCGGGCGGCGCGAGCGGCCGCCTGACGGCACCGGTCAGGATTCATTGGCCACATTGACGTAGGTCAGCTTCGGACGAAGCGACGGCGGCCCTCGCTGGGTGCGAGCGGTCGCATTTGGCTTCATTCTGGCGTCACAGAGGCAGAGTGAGACAGATCGGTCGCATCTTGGTCGCGATAGCCCGTCTCCGGAGAAATGCGACTGATCGGTCGCATCGCTCTATACTCCCCCCGTGGAACGGACGGACTCCCCACAAGCGCTCGGCTCCGCAATACGCAGGCGACGGAGTTCCCTGGGGATCACCCAGGACGAGTTGGCGCTATCGATCGGGGTCAACCGCAAGGTAATCGGACAGCTCGAGGGCGGCAAGGAGACTGTTCGCCTCGACATCGCCCTGAACGCGGCGCGGGCGCTGGGTCTAAACGTGGGAGTCGAGGCGCGTGGCCGAAGGGACACTTGATATCGAGTTCTTCGGCAGGCTGGCCGGTGTCCTGAGGCGTAAGGACAATGGCAATCTCCAGTTCCGCTACGACCCCGGCTACATCGAAAGCAAAGGCCCGCCGCTCTCGATCAACCTCCCAGTCAGGAAGGATGCCTACCCCCACCGCGACTGCCTCGCCTTCTTCGGCAACCTCCTGCCCGAGGAGGACGTGCGAAAGCAAATCGCCTTGACCACCGGGATCTCGGTGGCCAACGACTACAAGCTGCTCGAGCGCCTCGGTGGCGATGTTGCCGGGGCCGTCACCCTGACGCCTTCAGGAAAGGAGGGGGACAAGAAGACGGAGGGGCGCCTCGAAGAGCTCTCGCCCCAGCGTCTCGACCAGGTCCTCACCGAGCTACCCCAGCGACCACTAGCCACCGACAAGGAGGGCGAGGTGCGGATGTCGCTGGCCGGAGCGCAGAGCAAGCTGCCCGTGGTCGAACTGCCGGGAGGCGCGTTCGCCCTGCCCCACAGCTCTGATCTCCCCACCACCCACATCATCAAGCCCGAGCCAGCGGGCCTGCCGGGACTGGTGCGCAACGAGTTCTTCTGCATGCGTCTCGCAGCCGAGGTCGACCTTTCGGTGGCCGATGTGAGGCGAGCGGAAACGATCTCGGGGCTGCCTATCCTGATCGTCACCCGCTACGACCGGGACCTCACCCAGGAGCCGATCCGCCGACTGCACCAGGAGGACCTCTGCCAGGCGCTGGGCAAGCTCCACATCGAGAAGTACCAGCAGGAGGGCGGGCCGACGGTCGCCGAGGCGATGAGCCTGATCGACGCCGAGTCGGCGGTGCCCGCACGCGATCGCCAGAGACTGTGGTTCGGCCTCCTCTTCAACATTCTGATCGGGAACTGCGACGCCCACGGTAAGAATTACTCACTCCTCTACGACTCCGAGGCACCCAACCTCTCGCCCTTCTACGATCTCGTCTCCACCGCGGCCTACCCTGAGTTGACCACCCGCTTGGCGATGTCCATCGACGGGGCGATTCGCCTTGAGGAGGTCGACTTGCCCGCATTCAGGGAGCTTGCCGAGGAGGTCGGCTTCGCGCCTCGCTTTCTCGAGCAGCGCCTGCTGCCATTCGTGGAAGCGGTACTGGACGCGGCCGAGCGGCTGACGAGAGAACCCGAGCACGTCGATCCAGTCGTCGACCAGATCGTCACCGAAATAGGAGCCCGCGCAGAGCGATTGCGGGCCTAGTTGACCCGCCCACACACCTTGTGAACGCCTGAGAGGCATCCGGGCCCTCCA
>CAZIOS010000034.1:0-21477 GCA_964540905.1 uncultured Conexibacteraceae bacterium
GGGTGCATCGTCGCCGCCCGGCGGCGGCGCTCTTGTCCTTGCCTTTGGCCCTGGCCCTGCTCGGTGGTGGGCCAGGCACCGCCGCCGCGGCCTGCCCCAACGAAGCCCTGCGCATCGAAGACGACTCCACCACCCTGCCCGACTGCCGCGCCTACGAGCTGGTCTCCCCACTGGAAAAGAACGGCGGCCAGCTCCAGGGCCCGGGCCAGCTCTTTGGCGGCGGCGTCCTGCAGGGTGCCGCCGGCGGAGAAGCGATCACCTACAGCTCCTCGGCCTCCTTCGGCGAAGGCGCCCAGGGCGCTCCGCCCGCCAGCCAATACATCGCCCGCCGCAGCGCGGCCGGCTGGGCAACCGAGAACATCACCACCCCCCTGCTCTCCGGCTCCTACGGCGATCATCCGAATGGCGTCCCCTACCAGCTCTTCTCGCCCGACCTGGCCCACGGCCTGCTGCTGAACGGCAGGCGCTGTGGCGAAGGCGAAGAATGCCCGCGCTCATACTCGCTGCGCGACGACGAAAGCGGCGTGCTCGCTCCCTCGCCCGAAGAGCCGGACCTGCGCTTCGCCGGCGCCTCCCCCGACCTCGACCACGTCGTCCTCTCGACCTGCGCCAAGCTCACCGCCGAAGCGACCGAAGTCCCGAGTGGGGGAGGGGGCTGCGAAGCGGCCGACCCGAACCTCTACGAGTGGGAAGCGGGGCAGCTGCGCCTCGTCAACCTGCTGCCGGGCGAAACCGAGGGCACCCCGGGAGCAACGCTGGCCGCCCAGGGCCTCGCCGTCTCCACGAACGGCAACCGGGTCTACTTCACCCAGGGCGGCGACCTCTACCTGCGCGAAGGCGCCCAGACCAGGCAGGTCGACGAATCGGTGGGAGGAGGGGGGAGCTTCCAGACCGCCTCCGCCGACGGCTCTGTCGCCTTCTTCACCAAGGCCGGGCATCTCTACCGCTACGAAGCCGCCGGGCCCATGGCCGCCGACCTCACCCCCTCGGGCGAAGTGCAGGGAGTCCTCGGCGCTTCCGAAAGCGGCGCCTACCTCTACTACGAGACCGCCGCCGGCCTCGACCAGTGGCACGAAGGCACCACGACCCAGCTCCACTCCGGCCCCGCCGCCGAAGCCGACGACTACCCGCCGGCCACCGGCACCGCCCGCGTCAGCCCCGACGGCGCCCACCTCGCCTTCCTCTCCAAGGCCTCGCTGACCGGCTACGCCAACGGCGGCGACTCCGAGGTCTACCTCTACGGGCCGCCGCCGCTCGGCGGCGCCTCGACCCTCGCCTGCGTCTCCTGCAACCCCTCCGGCAAGGCGCCGCTCGGACCCTCGACCATCCCCGGCGCGATCCCAAACGGCGCCGCCCCCGGCTCCACCGACTCCTACAAGCCGCGCGACCTCTCCGCAGACGGCTCCCGGCTCTTCTTCGACTCCGAAGACTCGCTGGTCGCCACCGACTCCAACAAGAGGCCCGACGCCTATGAGTGGGAGGCCAAAGGTGCGGGCGCCTGCCAGAAGGCGGCGGGCTGCATCAGCCTGATCTCCGGCGGGCAGTCCGGCGAAGGCTCCGAGTTCATCGACGCCTCGGCCAAGGGCTCAGACGTCTTCTTCCTCACCGCCGAATCGCTGCTGCCACAAGATCCCGGCTCGGCCGACCTCTACGACGCCCGCGAAGGCGGCGGCTACCCGCAGGCCCACGGGGCGATCGAATGCGATGGCGACGCCTGCCAGAGCCTGCCCGCCGAACCCGAAGACCCGACCCCCGGCACCCTCGTGCCGGGCGAAGGCAACCCGCCGGCCCACTTCCCCAGGGAACACCACAAGAAGAAGCACCACAAAAAGCGCCGCCACGGGTCACGCAAGCGAGGCCGGCGATGAGGCGGATCGCCTTGGCGGTGGCGATCGCCACCGCGGCCTCGCTCCCGCTCGCCCCCGCCGCCCAGGCGGCCTTCGGCCTGCTCCCCGGCACGGAAGGCTTCGAGGTGACCGCGACCGAAGAAAACGGCTCGCTCGACAACCGCGCCGGCTCGCATCCCTACGCGCTCACCACCGAGGTCAACTTCAACCTGGCCGGCGAATCCCCGGGCCAGCCCGGCGTCCCCTTCACCGACGGCGACGTCCGCGACCTCCGGCTCGAACTGCCGCTGGGGCTGATGCAAAACCCGACCGCGACCGCCCAGTGCACCCAGACGCAGTTCCACACCCCCCGCGTCTCCCCCTACGAAGCGAGCCGCTCCGGTGAGAGCTGCCCCGACAAGAGTCAGGTCGGCGTCGTCGCCGTTCACTCCTCCTACGGCGGCGGCTCGACCCGCACCTTCGGCGTCTTCAACCTCGTTCCGCCGCCCGGTGTTCCCTCCGAGCTCGGCTTCAACCCCTACGGGGCCCCGATCGCGCTGATCGCCCACCTCCGCGAAGCCGGCGCCGCATACGGCTTCACCCTGGGCGCCGCCGATCTCTCTCAGCTGGTCGACTTCTACGGGTTCAAGCTGACGCTCTGGGGGGCCCCGGGGGTCGCCAGCCACGACTCCGAACGCGGCAACTGCCTCGATGAGCCAGAACCCGCCGTGCCCTTCGGCCGCTGCTCGGTCAACGTCTCGGGGGCGATCTCGGCGCGGGCCTACCTGACCTGGCCGACTTCCTGCGCGGGGCCGATGGCGTGGTCGCTGAGCGCCGACTCCTGGCAGCAGCCGAACCCCGCCACCGCCGGCCTCTTCAGCCACTACAGCCAGGGAGAGCCGCTGACCCTGGAAGGTTGCGAAGCGCTCGGCTTCCAAGCCGTGTCCGCAGGCCAACTGACGAACTCCAGGGCCTCCTCGGCCAGCGGTTTTCACTTCGAACTCACGGTCGGCGGCGCGGGGGTGCTGGCCAGGAAACGCCTGGCTCCCTCCCAGCTCCGCAAGGCGGTGGTCTCGCTGCCGGCGGGGATCACGGTCAACCCCTCCCTCGCCGCCGGGCTCGGCGCCTGCACCCCCGCGCAGTATGAATCCGAAGCCGCCTCCACCCCGCCCGGGGCGGGCTGCCCCAACGACTCCAAGATCGGCGACTTCACCGCCGAAAGCCCGCTGCTCGAAGGGATCGTCAACGGCTCGATCTTCCTCGCCCAGCCCGACAATCCCGCGACCACCGCGCCGGGGGCCGAGAACCCCTTCGACTCGCTGCTCGCCCTCTACATGATCGCCCGCTCCCCCGAACGAGGGCTGATCGTCAAGGCCGCCGGCAAGGTCGCACCGAACCTCGCCACCGGCCAGCTCACCGCCAGCTTCGAGGACCTCCCCCAGCTCCCCTACACCCACCTGAACGTCCACTTCCGCGAAGGCCAGCGCGCCCCGCTGATCACCCCGGCGGCCTGCGGCTCCTACACCACCCAGATCGACCTGACTCCCTGGTCGGGCCCCGGGGGCGCCGGCCACGACAGCTCCCAATCCCCGATCCTCAGCGGCCTCGCTGGCAGCCCCTGCCCCGCCGCCGCCACTCCACCCTTCCAACCGGCGGCAAGCGCCGGCACCCTCAACTCCTACGCCGGCGCCTACACCCCCTTCTACCTGCACCTCACCCGCACCGACTCCGAACAGGAGATCACCTCCTACTCGGCGGCGCTGCCACCCGGCCTACTCGGCAGGATCGCCGGCGTCCCCTTCTGCCCCGACGCCGACATCGAAGCCGCCAAGGCGGAGACGGGAACCGAGGAGGAAGAACACCCGAGCTGCCCCGCCTCCTCTGAAATCGGCCACACCTACACCGGCTACGGGGTCGGCGGAGTCCTCGCCTACGCCCCCGGAAAGCTCTACCTCGCCGGCCCCTACCACGGCGCCCCGCTCTCGATCGTCGCGATCGACTCGGCCAAGGTCGGCCCCTTCGACCTCGGGGTGATCGTCGTGCGCTCGGCGATCGACGTCAACCCCCGCAGCGCCCAGGTCTCGATCGACTCCGCCGGCACCGACCCGATCCCCCACATCCGCGACGGCATCCCGCTGCACCTGCGCGACATCCGCGTCTACGTCTCCCGCCCTGACTTCACCCTCAACCCGACCAGCTGCGAACCGTTCTCGGTCACCTCCACCCTGACCGGCTCGAGCGCGCCCTTCACCGACCCCAGGGACGCCTCAGCCAGCGCCACCGACCCCTTCCAGGTCCGCTTCTGCTCCTCGCTGCGCTTCGCCCCTGAGCTCCGCCTGAGGCTGAAGGGGGGGACCAGGCGGGGCGATTACCCCTCGCTGCGGGCGACCGTCACGCCCCACCCGGGCGAAGCCAACATCGCCGCCGCCGCGGTCACCCTGCCGCCGACCGAGTTCCTCGAACAGGGCCACATCAGGGAAGTCTGCACCAGGCCCCAGCTCGAAGCCGAAGCCTGCCCGCCCGGCTCGGTCTACGGGCACGCCAGCGCGACCACGCCGCTGCTCGAAGAACCGCTGCGCGGCCCGGTCTACCTGCGCTCAAACGGCGGCGAACGTCCGCTGCCCGATCTGGTCGCGGTGCTCCACGGCCGCGGCATCCGCATCCTGCTCGAAGGGCGGATCGACTCCTCCCACGGTGGCCTGCGCGCCAGCTTCGAGGGGCTCCCCGACGCCCCGGTGAGCAAGTTCACGATGACGATCGCCGGCGGGCGCAAGCGCGGCCTTCTGGTCAACGCCGCCAACCTCTGCGCCTCCCCGCCGCTCGCCATCGCCCGCTTCCTCGGCCACAACGACAGCGGGTTGGCGCTGCGGCCGAGGCTGGGTGTCAGCTGCCCCCGTCGCTCGAGGAAGCCTCGCGGCAGAGGAGGGCGTGACTAGGGCCCCGGTCCTCGAGGTCTCACGCAGGAGAGTCGATGCCACTTCCCAATGCAAGATCAGCGTCCATCGCGGGAATCGTCCTCGCCCTCTGCTGCTTGACGGCGGCGCTCGGGGCGCCCGCCGCGCTGGCCGCGACCATCGAAGGCACCGTCTCGGCCCCGGGCGCGGTCGAAGAAGTCGAAGTCTGCGTGCTCGAAGGCGAACCGTCTGAAACCTGCGCCTACCCGGCGGCCAACGGTCACTACTCGCTCCTGCTGGCGCCCGGGGCCTACGTGGTCGAGTTCCTGCCGAGCTATCGCTCCCATTACCTGCGCCAGTATTTCAACGACAAGTCTTCGCCGGCGCAGGCCAACAAGGTCACGGTGGGCGAACTCTCCCCGGTCAGCGGCATCGATGCGGTGCTGGAAAAGGGCGGGCAGATCGAAGGCAGGGTCACCGACGCTGCCACGAGCCTGCCTCTCGCCGAGGTGGAAGCCTGCGCGCAGGAAGCGATCGGCGCCGCGGTGGTCGGCTGCTCCCACACCGACGCCAACGGCGAATACACGATCCCGGGCTTGGCCCCGGGCTCTTATGAGGTCGGGTTCTGGGGCGAAGGGGAAAGCGCGGGCTACCTCCCTCAGTACTACGAAGAAACCACCTTCGCGACCGCCGACCCCGTCGCGGTCACCGCGGGCACGCCCACCCCGGGGATCGACGCCCGGCTGCACGAAGGGGCAGGGATCCAAGGCACGGTGAGCGATGCCGCCAGCGGCGCCGACCTGCCGGGGATCGCCGTCTGCGTGCTGAAGGTGGGCGCCCCCGGCCCCGAACGCTGCACCCGCACCGACGGCGGCGGTAAGTACGCGATACCGGGGCTGGCGAGCGGTTCCTACACCCTCGTGTTCTCTCCCGAATTCAGCGAATTCGCCGCCGCCGGGCTCCTCAGCCCCGAAGCGGACGGCTACCTGACCCAGTACTACGACGAGGAGCCGAACCTCGCCGCCGCCAACCAGGTCTCCCTCCTCGCCCCCGGCGCCGTCTCGATCGACGCGGGCCTGAGCCCGGCGGCGGATGTCCCCGCGACCCCTCCCCAAGCGGCGCTCGCGCCGGCCGCCAGCCATGCCGGCGCCCTCTCCATTGCCCCCGTCCCGATGAAGTGCGGACGCGGCTTGGCGAGGCGCAAGGTGGGGGGCAAGGTCCGCTGCGTGAGGCGCCGCCATCGCCGCCGGCACAGAGCCGCCAAGGCCCGGGTTCAGAGGCGCTGATGGCCGCCCGCGTCAAAATCGCCCTCCTCGCCGCCGCCATTGCCCTCGCTCTGGCCACCCTCGCCCAGGCCGAGACCACCCAGCGCGGCACCCTGCGGGTCAGCTTCGAGGGCAGGCTCAGCCCCAAGGCCCTGCCCCGCCAAGGCAGCGCCCCCGTCGCGGTCACGGTCGGCGGGCGCATCGCCACCACCGACGGCTCCAGCCCGCCCCAGCTGCAGACGATCGCGATCGCGATCAACCGCGAGGGTCGCCTCGACCTCGCCGGGCTGCCGAGCTGCACCCTCAAGCAGATCCAGCCCTCGACCACCGCCGGCGCCCTGGCCGCCTGCCGCGGCTCCCTGGTCGGGGAAGGCAGCTTCTCGGCCAAGGTGCTCCTGCCCCAGCAGTCCCCCTTCCCCTCCGAAGGCAAGGTCTACGCCTTCAACGGCACCTTTCACGGCAAGCCGGCGATCCTCGCCCATGTCTACGGCACCGAACCCGCCCCCACCTCCTCCACCATCCCCTTCGCGATCTCCCGCGCCAGCGGCACCTACGGCATCCTCCTGAGCGCCTCTCTGCCCCAGGTGACCGCCAACTGGGGCTACGTCACCGGCCTCGAAATGACCCTCGGCCGCGCCTATCGCTACCGCGGCAGGCCCCACAGTTACCTGAGCGCCGCCTGCCCCGCCCCGAAGGGCTTCCCTGGCGCCACCTTCCCCTTCGCCCGGGCGAGCTTCGGCTTCGCCCACCACGAGACCCTCACCACCACCCTGACCCGCAGCTGCAAGGTGCGTGGGTAGCCGCGCCGCCGTGCCGCCGGGCCCCCACAGCGCCGGCCAGCGCCACCGCCACGCGGCCGACCGCACCCGCGCCGAGCTCGCCTCGCGCCTGCAGGGCAGGCGCGCCGAGATCGAGGAGGTGGTGCTCGCCCGCCTCTACGCCGTCTCCGACCCCAGCGAGCAGGGTCCCGAGTACCTCGAGGGGCTGCGCGCCGCCCTCGCCGCCGGCCTCACCTACGCCCTCGCCGGGATCGAGCGCGGCGAGGAGCGCTGCGGCCCCATCCCCGCGGCGGTGCTGACCCAGGCCCGCCAGGCGGCCCGCGAGGGCGTCGGGCTGGAGACGGTGCTGCGCCGCTACGTCGCCGGCTACACGGTGCTCAGCGACTTCGTCCTGCAGGAGGTGCGCCGCGGCCACGCCCCCTTCCCGGCGGCGGCCCTGCAGAGCATGCAGGGGGAGATGGCGGCCCTCCTGGACCGCCTCCTTGCCGCGCTCGGCGCCGAGCACCGGCGCGAGGCCGAAAGCTCGGCCTTGGCGCCCGCTCAGCGCCGCGCCGAGCGGGTCAAGCGCCTGCTCGCCGGCGAGCCCCTCGACACCGCCGAGCTCGACTACGACTTCGATGCCCACCACCTCGGCGCGATCGCCACCGGCCCCGGCGCCGAGCGGCTGCTGCGCGACTTGGCCGCCTCGCTGGATCGCCGCCTGCTGCTCGTCAGCCCCGGCGAGCCCACCTTCTGGGCCTGGCTCGGCGGCCGCCGCGAGTTCGACCCGGCCGACCTCGCGAGCCCGCCCCCGGGCGCCTGGGCGCCGGGGGTCTCGCTCGCGCTCGGCGAGCCCGCCCCCGGCCCGCGCGGCTGGCGCCTCACCCACCGCCAGGCCGAGGTGGCGCTGACCGTCGCCCGGCGCCGCCCCCAGCCCCTCACCCGCTACGCCGACGTCGCCTTCCTCGCTGCGATCCTGCGCGACGAGGACCTGCTCGCCTTCCTCGCCGACACCTACCTCGTGCCCCTCGGCAGCGAGCGCGATGGCGGCGAGACCATGCGCCGCACCCTGCGCGCCTACTTCGCCGCCGGGCGCAACGCCTCCTCGGCCGGCGCCGCCCTGGGGGTGGCGCGGCAGACGATCACCAGCCGCCTGCGGGTGGTCGAGGAGAGGCTCGGCCGGCCGCTGGGCGCCTGCGGGGCGGAGCTGGAAGCGGCGCTGCGGCTGGGCGAGCTCGACCCTCCCTCGGTTCGGCGCTCGTCGCTCGAAGAGCCGATGAGCAGTGCTGCGACTTGAAGGCGGGGGGCTGGGCGGAGTGTGGATGCGGACTCATGAATATCGAGTACATCTCTTCCAACCGGTAGGACACCGATCCACACCCCTACCACATTGGTAGTGCGGGCGGTGAGCGACGGATGAGAGGGTCCGCACAGTGTCGATTCGGATCAGCCATCTATCCACTTGCCTGCTGGGTATAGCGGTTTGCCTGACTTGCCTCCCGGCCGTGGCGAGTGCCGAAGAAGTCCAGGTTTCGTCGAGCCCATTGGCCACGAAAGCCTGGACGCCGACCTGTTCTCCCGAATGCGAAGTCATCTTCGCGCCCCTGCCCTCAGCGGTTCCGGGCCTCGAATACGAAGGAAGCGGACCCGAAGGGGGGTTTACCCCTCAAGAACTTCGCTCTGCCTATCACCTGCCCGACTACGGCGGGTCCGAAAGCACGATCGCGGTGGTCGATGGTCTGGCCGACCCCCGCGCCGAATCCGATCTCGCGGCGTATCGGGAACGATTCGGCCTGCCGAAATGCACCGAAGGAAATGGATGCTTCAGCCAGGTCAACGAAAACGGAGAACCCCACAAGCCGAAAAAAAAGGTCAGCGAATGGATCGGCGAGATCTCCCTCGACCTCGACATGGTCTCGGCGGCCTGCCCGGAATGCCACATCGTCTTGATGGAAGGGTCCGGGCGCAGCGGCATGGTCAAAGCAGACGAGGAAGCCGTCAACAAACTGGGGGTCACGGCGGTGACCAACAGCTGGAACTTCGGATTCGAGGAAGGGAACCCAGCGAACTGGAACGTCAACTGCAGCGAAGAACCCTGCATTTCGGCCAAAGAAGAGGAAGAATACGACCCAGATTTCCACCACCCTGGGACTCCGATTTTCTTCTCGGGGGGAGACTATGGGTACGCGGTGCGCTATCCGGCTGTGTCCGGAAACGTCATCTCCGTTGGCGGCACCGCCCTCGAAGCCGATCCGGAAAGCGGCCGCGGATGGACCGAGAGCGTCTGGTCTCACCCCAGCAAACCAGCCGACAAAAAGGGGCGGGGCACGGGAAGTGGCTGCAGCATCTATGAGGCGAAGCCGGCATGGGAGACCGACGGGGCCTGCTCCAAGCGCATAGAGAACGACGTCGCGGCGGTTGCCGATCCAAGCACGCCGGTGGCGGTATACGACTCATATGAAGGCGGCTGGAAGCTGGCTGGCGGCACCAGTGCCTCGGCGCCGTTCGTCGCCGGCGTCGAGGGGCTTTCGCCTCCTGAAACGCGGGCGCTGGGCGCCAAAGCCTTCTGGAGCGCGGAAGGGCAGGAATATCTGTTCGACGTCACGCAGGGCAGCGACGGGGCCTGCACGCCTCCGGAAGAAGACGGGTACTGGTGTCAGGCGGGGATCGGCTTCGACGGTCCGACGGGCTGGGGCACTCCGGACGGTCCCATCGGTTTCTCGCCGCGACCGGAAGCGGCGACGGAAGCGGCCTCCCATACCGACACGCTGGAACCGCAACTGCGTGCCACCGTCAACCCGGAGGGAAGCGACACTCATTATTACTTCGAATACGACACCAGCGAATACGGGGAAGGCGAAGGTCCGCATGGCACCAAGGTGCCGGCAGTGGCCGAAGACATAGGCTCGGGGACGACCGGGGTGGCGGTATCCCAGACGCTCGGTGGCCTCGAACCGGGAACCGTCTATCACTACAGGGTGGTCGCGGAAAACGAAGGCGGAACCGTCCGCGGCGCCGACGCCGCCTTCGCGGCGCCCGCTCCGGCATATATGTCCTCCTTCGGCTCCGAAGGTGCCGGCAGCGGCCAGTTCAGGGCCCCGAGAGACGTCGCCGTCGACGCCAAAGGCGACCTCTGGGTCGCCGACTCGGGCAACGACCGCATCGAGGAGTTCAGCCCGGCGGGCGCCTTCATCCGCCAGTTCGGCTCCGAAGGCGGAGCGAATGGCCAGCTCGAGGACCCGACGGCCCTGGCGATCGACGCCAAAGGCGACGTCTGGGTCGCCGACAGCAACAACGATCGCATCGAGGAGTTCAGCGAAGCCGGCAAATACATCCGCAAGGTAGGCAAAGAAGGGACCAAAAACGGCCAGTTCGAATACCCCGAAGGCATCGCCGTCGACGCCAAAGGCGACGTCTGGGTCTCCGACACCTGGAACGGACGGGTGCAGGAGTTCAGCCCGGAAGGCAAATTCATCAGGGTCGTGGGCTCCAAAGGCTCGGGCCCCGGGCAGCTGGAACTGCCCGAGGGCATCGCCATCGGTCCCGGCGGCAACGTCTGGGTGCTCGACTGGTGGACGGACCGCGTCGAGGAGTTCGACGAAATGGGCAAATACCTGCGCCAGTTCGGCTCCGAAGGCCAAGAAGCCGGCCAGTTCGAAGAGCCCAACGGCCTTGAGGTCGACGGCGAAGGCGACATCTGGGTGATCGACGGCGACGGCTTCAGCGTCAACAACCGCGTCGAGGAGTTCAACGAAGCCGGCGAATACATCACCCAGTTCGGCTCCACGGGAGCGGGCCCCGGGCAGTTCAGCTTCGCCGAACCCGACGGCCTCGCAGTCGACTCCAACGGCAACATCTGGGTCGCCGATGGGGGTAATGACCGGGTTGAGCGGTGGACGCGGTGAGTTGGGTGATGACCGCATCTAATGAACACATCCAGGACAGGAGAGATAAGTGATCGCAAGAGCCAAGACGTGTCCTATCACCGTTCGCGCCGACGACAATCGGATCAGTCACCGGCGCACTCTCCTTGCTTCCGTCTCGCTGCTGATTTTCGCCACGCTGCTCAGCGGTGCTTTCGCGCCGGCGGCCTCTGCGCAAAAAAAGAGCATCAAATTTTCGCTGCACCCATTGCATAGCGAAGAATCGACTCCGTGCCCGCCGGCTACCGAAGCGGGTCAGGTCACGTGCGCACTCGTCGCCGCGCGCACCAACGAGCAGCCGAGCCTCGAAGGCAGCGGAGAAAAAGGCGGTTTCAGTCCGGAAGACCTGCGGTCTGCCTACAACCTGCCCGAATCGGGGGGTGCGGGGCAGACGATCGCGATCGTAGACGCAGACGACGATCCCAATGCGGAAGCGGACCTCAGCGCATACCGGGAACAGTACGGACTGCCGCCGTGTACGACGGCGAACGGCTGCTTCGAAAAGGTGAACCTGGGCACCGAATCCGAAGGTTATCCCTTCGAAGTGGGCTGGGCGGTGGAGATCTCGCTCGACCTGGACATGGTCTCGGCCGCCTGTCCGGAATGTCGCATCCTGCTGGTCGAGTCGTACAGCGACGAAGGGATTGAACTCTTCGAAGCCGAGGAAGAAGCCGTCGCGCTCGGAGCGACGGTGATCAGCAACAGCTGGGGCACCAACGGCGAGTTCCCCGAAGAGACCTCCCTCGATCATTTCCTGAACCACCCTGGGATACCGATCCTCTTTGCCGGCGGCGACTCCGCCTATAACCCCACTTACCCGGCTGCTTCACCGTACGTGATCTCGGTCGGCGGTACCTCGTTGAAGAAAGCACCCGAAACCCCTCGTGGATGGGAAGAAGAAGTCTGGTTCAGGACGAGAGGACTTCCTTGGTACCCATGGATCGGCGGAGGCAGCTATTGCAGCGCATACGAGCCGAAGCCCGCCTGGCAGACGGATACGCCCTGCCCGACGAGGATGGTGGCGGACGTCTCTGCGGTGGCCGACCCCGAAACCCCGGTCTCGGTATACGACACCTTCCACCAGGGAGGCTGGATGCTGGTCGGCGGGACGAGCGCCTCGACGCCATTCGTTGCGGGCGTCGAGGGACTCTCGAGCTCCAGCTCGCGAAACGCCGGAGCGGAAGCCTTCTACAGAGACCCGAGCGCCCTGTTCGACGTGACCAAGGGCAGCAACGGGGCCTGCAGCTCTCCCGTGGAACGCGAAAACGAATATCGGTGCAACGCCCTCCCCGGATATGACGGCCCAACCGGCAACGGCGCGCCGGACGGTCCGCTGAACGTGCCGTCGGAAGCTTGGACCACGCCCGCCGTGTGGACGGGATGGAGCAGCGGCGTGACGGAAAGCGAAGCGTCGCTGCATGGCGGCGTGAACCCGCACGGCTCCGAAACGACCTACCGATTCGAATACGGCACCTCGACGTCGTACGGCGCGAGCGCGCCGGTTTCGGGTGCGAGCGCTGGGGCGGGTGCGAGCGCCGTGAAAGCGAGCCAGGCCATCACCGGCCTCCAGCCGGGCACCACCTACCACTACAG
This sequence comes from uncultured Conexibacteraceae bacterium, assembly GCA_964540905.1. Taxonomy (GTDB): domain Bacteria; phylum Actinomycetota; class Thermoleophilia; order Solirubrobacterales; family 70-9; genus VAYN01. Next base: position 12,260 of record CAZIOS010000034.1, read on the forward strand.
GTTGGTGGCGACCAACGCCAACGGCACCACCTATGGCGCCGACCGCACCTTCGCAACCTACGATTGGGTGGACTCCGTGCCGCCGATCTACGAATCGGACAGGAGCGTTCTGAACGGAGTGGCGTGCGTCTCCACGACCCATTGCATGGTCGTCGGAGAACACCATAGTCTCTATTTCCCCGAACCGCAGGAAGAAATAGAGGTCATCCATGAATGGCGAGGGTTCGAATGGCCGACGACGATCTTCAGCGATCCCGAAGAATCGCTCAACGCCACCCTGACATCCGTTTCGTGCACCGCGTCGCCGGACGACTGCGTCTCGGTGGGGCGGTACCGTAACAGCAAAGGCAACAGCGCCGCGTTCGCTGAGTACGACGAAGGCAAAGAATTCGGCGAATCCGAATATGAAATCAAAAGCAACATGACGTTCTCGGAACTCAGCCCGATGGCGATTCCCAGCGGGGCGCAGTCGAGTGCGGCGAACGCGGTCAACTGCACTCCCGATCCAGCGGAAACCCATGCACGGTGCTTGATCGCCGGGGAATACGTCGACAGCGGCGGTGTCACTCGCGGCCTTATCAATAAGGGCACGAACAATGGGAAAAAATGGTCGGAAATGTCCATTGCGTCTCCCAGCGGAGCCACGAAGACCGTTCTCACCGGAGTGTCGTGCTGGGAATGGCCTCACTGTATGGCTACCGGATGGTATGAAAACAGCTCAGGCAAAAAGCTGCCCGTGGCCTATCAGGGGAAATCCTCGAGCTGGGAACAGGTCAAAGTGGAAGTGCCAACCGGCTCCAAAGGCACCGTCCTCACCGGCGTGTCATGTCAAGGCGAAGGAGAAGGGGCAAGGTGTGTGGCCAGTGGCTGGTACATCAACAGCGAAGGAACCAAGGTGATTCTTGCAGAGCGCTGGCTACTGGGTAAATGGGAACAGCAATCCACCCCGAGTCCTACCGGCGCCTCTTCAAGCGAATTGAGCGGAGTGTCCTGCTCATCTATCTTGCTGTGTACTGCAGTTGGGTCGTATAAAAACAGCTTGGGCGCGGTCGAGGGGCTGGCGGAGCGTTGGAACGGCTCTACCTGGAAAATCCAGTTGACGCCAGATCCCGCCGGTGCGATATCGAGCTCACTGAATGGTGGGGTGTCCTGCCCGTCTTCGACCTTTTGCGTAGCGGCCGGCGAGTACGTCAACAGCGCTGGAGAAACGGCCGCGCTGACCGAGATGTTCTGACAAAGGAGACGCCCAGGAGCGGGCATATGCCAATGCTCCCACCCTATTTGCCTACGCCGCTGACTCCGGTAGCGACTCGGCTAGGCATGGCGATTTGGCTTTCTCTCGATAACCCCCTGCACAGGGCAAGGCGGGGGCCACCAATGGGAGCACCGGCAACATCGTCCCTAGTACATGGCCGACGCCTGCCTGTTAACGCCTGTGCCGGTAAAGTTGATTCCTCCGCCCGGATAGCTCAGTTGGTAGAGCACTTCCATGGTAAGGAAGGGGTCACGAGTTCGAGTCTCGTTCCGGGCTTCCCATGACCGCCATGCCCTCCCCGCGGAGGTCCCTGCCGCGCGGTCGCCATCGCCTCTCCCCGGAGGCGGTGGAGTCCGACCAGCGGCGTCGGATGCTGGTCGCGATGGTCGCCGCTCTGGAGGAGCATGGCTACGCCCGCGCCACCGTCGGCCACGTCGTCGATCTGGCCGGGGTCTCGCGCCGCACCTTCTACGAGCAGTTCGACGACCGCGAGGACTGCCTGCTGGCCGCCTACGACGACGCCGAGCGGCGGGTCTGGGCGCAGGCCGCGGCGGCCGCCGCGGCGGCGGCGCCGGACTGGCCGCACCGGATTCACGCCGCGGTTGGGGCGGCGCTGGACTTCCTCGCCGCCGAGCCGGCCACGGGGCGGCTCTTCACCCTCGAGGCCCGGGCCGCGGGGGAGGCGATCGCTGAACGCCACCGGCGCGCCCTCGATCGTCTCGCCGCCCTCCTGCGAGCGGGCAACCGGACCTCCCTGGACGCAGCCGACCTGCCCGAGCAGACCGAGCGGATCCTGGTCGCCAACGTGGCGGCGCTGGCCGGCTCCTACGTCCTCAGCGGCGCCACCGAGCTGCTGCCGGGCCTGGCGCCGCAGCTCGCCGACCACCTGCTGCTGCCCTACAGGGACTCCGAGCGCTCCGGCGACGGCGAGATCTCGCCGATCGCGGCCCGGGGCCCGACGAACGGGACCAGCAGCGCGAACTCCAGCTCGGGCAGGAGCTGAGGCAGCTCGTCGGCGCGGCCGGCCTGCAGCCGGTCGAACATCAGCCCGACCACTCCGCTCACCGCCATCAGGGCCGTGCTGGCCGGGAGCTGCGGCCGCCGGCGCGGTCCCCAGCCCTCGTCGAGCAGCCGTGCCAGGCTGTCGATCGCCGCCCCCTGCCGTCGCCGTGCCCGCACCCCGGCGACGGCGGCCTCGACCACCGCCGTCCGCGCGAGCTCCGGCTCGCGGACGAAGAGCTCGACGACCGCCGCCAGCCCGTCCAGCGCCGCCGCTGGCCAGTCCTCCCGCTCGGCGCAGCCGGCGACCGCGGCGGCGAGGACCCGCTCGACCACCAGCTCGTAGGCAGCGAGGAAGCAGTCGTGCTTGTCGTCGAAGTGCTTGTAGAAGGTCGTGCGGGAGGCGCCGGCCTCGACCAGCACGTCGGCGACCGAGGTCGCCTGGTAACCCTTGTCGCCGGCGACGCGGATCATCGCCTCGAGGATCGCCTGCCGCCGCAATTCGCCACCCGCCATCCGCACTCCCGTTGAAGACAATTAGGTACACAATTCTACCGATCTGTGTACAGATCAGTATCTGGCAGGACGAGCGCGCTGGCGCTGACCTGGCTGCTCGGCCAATCCCCGCCCGACGTATATAGGCTGCCGCCCGTGGACTTCGCCCTCAGCGACGAGCAGAGCGATTTCGTCGACGCGATCCGCGACTTCTGTGACCGCGAGTGCGGCACGCAGGACCAGCGCGAGCGCCTCACCGACGGCTACCGCGAGCACCACAGCTTCGACATCTACAAGCTGATGGCGGAGCTGGGCTGGCTCGGGGTGACGATCCCCGAGGAGTACGGCGGCTCCGGCGGCTCGATGGTCGACGCCTGCCTGTTCATGGAGGAGACCGCGCGCGGGCTGGCACCGATCGGCGGCTACGCGACGACGCTGATCGTCGCCGGCGCCACCCAGCGCTTCGGCAGCGAGGAGCAGAAACGCGAGATCCTCGGCGGCATCGCCGCCGGCTCGGTCGAGGCGATCGCGATGACCGAGCCCGAGTCCGGCTCCGACGTCGGCTCGCTGACCTGCTCAGCCGAGCAGGTCGACGGCGGCTTCGTCCTCAACGGCCAGAAGGTCTTCATCTCCAACGCCCACATCGCCGACCACGTCCTCGTCGTCTGCCGCACCACCCGCGGCGAGTCCAAGCACGAGGGCCTGACGATGATCTGGGTCCCGCGCGAAGCCGAGGGGATGGAGATCGTCCCGATCGAGACGATGGGCGGACGCGAGACCAACCATCTCTACCTGACCGACTGCGCCGCCCCCGCCGAGGCCGTGCTCGGCGAGGTCGACCAGGGCTGGACGCAGCTGATGGCCGGCCTCAACGTCGAGCGCCTGATCCTCGCCGCGACCCAGCTCGGGATCGCCCAGCGCGCCTTCGACGACGCCCTCGCCTACGCCAAGGAGCGGCGCCAGTTCGGCCGCCCGATCGGCTCCTTCCAGGCGCTCCAGCACCGCTTCGCCGACCTCGCCACCGACCTCGAAGCGGCGCGGCTTATGACCTACTGGGTCGCCGGCCTGACCGACGAGGATCCCAGCCGGATGCTGCCCAAGGAGGCCTCGATGGTGAAGCTCTTCGTCACCGAAGTCGCCAAGCGCACGACCCTCGAGGGGATGCAGATGATGGGCGGCTACGGCTACTCCTCCGAGTACGACATGGAGCGCCTCGTCCGCACCTCCCTGGTCTCGACCATCTACGGCGGCACCTCCGAGATCCAGCGCGGCATCATCGCCAAAACGCTCGGCCTCTGAGCCTCCACGCGCCTCAGGCGTGAGTGACCGCCAGGCCGACGAAGCCGAGGACGAAGGTGCCGATCATGCCGCCGCCGATCTGCCAGATCGTGCGCTGGAGAGAGTTCATCTCGCCGCGCAGATCGCCGATTTCGCCACGCACTCCGCCGATTTCCCCGCGCACAACATCGAAGCCCGCGTTCATCTCACCGCGCACCCCGCCGATTTCGCCACGCACTCCGGCGACCTCGCCACGCACTCCGCCGATTTCGCCGCGCACAGTCTCGAAGCCCGCATTCATCTCGCCGCGCAAAGCATCGATCCGGCTATCGACCTTGTCGATTCGCGCGTCGACCCTGTCGATCCGCGCATCGAGCCGGTTGAAGCCGTTGTCGACCCGACGGCTGAGGTCGTCCAGGCGCTCGTCGGTCCAGTTCTCCCGCTTCTGCATCGCCTCCACATCTCCACGCTAACCGGATAAGTACGACGCGTGGCGCGCTGAGTGCGCCAATTGTGCGCCGGCGTCCTCGCGAAATTCGAACGGCGGCGGTCGCGGACGCGATCACCTTCGATCCTAGCGCAGACAACAGGTTTCCATCTCCCTCTACACACAAGTACTTTGGGAAAGACTTGAGTTTTTTCGGTAAGCCTGGACGCATTTACTAGAGGAACCTACGTTCGTACGTCCAGAGATGCCATAGCCTCCGGCACTGATTAGGCAGGAAGTCGGGCTGAACGCTCGATCCACATCAGGCTATTCAGCCATCGAAGGGAGAAGCAGTGAAAGCAGTAAGCAGACTTGATAGGACGAGGAAGGTGACGCTCGCCTTCGCGCTCGCAGCGCTGACGGCGCTTGCGTTGGCCGCCTCGGCGGGTGCCGAAGTCGTCTACAACAACATCGAACCGAGGACGCTGGTCGAAAATCCAGTCAGCCTCGGTTACCAGGCCACCGGTACCTCCGAGTTCGGTTCCCAGGTTGTCCTTGCCGGTGAAGCGCGCAAGGAACCCGAAGTCGAAGTCCTGATGAGCGTGTGGTCGTGCCAGACCGGGGGCGGTGCCACCTGCGTCACGACGCCCGGGGCGACGTTCTCAGCACCCATCACGCTGAAGGTCTACGAAGTGACCTACGAAAACAAGCCGGGAGCCCTGATCGAATCTGTCTCGGGCACGTTCAATCTCGAATACCGGCCGAGCACGGACCCATCGTGCCCCGATGGAACGGCGTTCAAAGACGCCAATGGCCATTGCGATCACGGCAAGCCAGAGGCGATCAAGTTCAAACTCGCAAAGACCCTGCCGCGCAAGGTCATCGTCTCCGTCGCCTACAACACGCAGACGTGGGGCTATGCGCCAACTGGTGTCGAAGGGCCGATGAACTCACTCAATGTGGGGCTCGAGGGCCCCGCTCTCATCGGCCAGAACCCGACGGAAGTCCTCAGTGGCGTCTACTGGGGAACGAAGACGTACAGCGACCACACTGGCGTCTTCCACTACACCCAGGAACCGACCGAATGGTCCGTCGGCGAAAGCCAGATCGCGATGAAGATCAGCGCATCGAGCGAAACCGGCAAATCGGCCACTGGCAACGGAGCCAGCGGCACCAGCGCCACCGGGAACACCAACTCGGGCTCGCTGGCGCTGAAGCGGAAAATGAGCATCAGCTTCCCCAAGGCCACGGGTTCGGTCAGTGGTAGCAACGCAGCAGTTCTGGTTCGTTGCAACGGGTCGATCGCGGAGCGCTGCGTCGGGACGTTGACGCTGAAGGTGAGCGGAAAGGCCCATAAGGTCGTCTACACGGTCTCCAAGGGCAAGCAGGCGACGATCACGGTGCCACTGGGCTCCAGCCAGAGCCTGGCTGGTGTCACCTCGCTAACTGCCCGAGCGGTCGCCCGCACCGAGCAGCCCTCCGGACGGCCGTTCCGGACCTCGCGCAAGCTGCGCCTGGGCTAGTCACGGCATCGGAAGTGGTGCCGGCCTTGCAGAAAGCGGGGCCGGCACCACCTTCCTACTCACTAATGGAGGCGCCTGGCTGGACGTTCGTCCAAGCTGAGGACAGGCACGACGCAAGTGCCCCTGGACAGTCGATACGCCGGGGGTGCAACCCAGAACCAGCTTCCTCGCCCGCCTCGCCGCGCTCGTCAGCGCCGCGCTAGTCGCTCTGACGCTGGCCTCCAGCAGCTCCGCCGCAACCCGGGAGCCGATGTCGGTGGCGCTCGCGGCCCTGCACGGATCCGGCGGCGAAGCCGAACCCGTCGCGCACCCCAGCTCCGCGGCGCTGCGGGCGCTCGAGAGCGGCACCGCCCAGCACATCGCCATCGGCGGCGACGAAGTGAAAGTGACCTCCAGTTACTACGGCACCGAACAGATGGACGCGGTCGCCGCCGTCCTGCGCGGCCTCGACCACGGCCCCGAGCTCTCCGAGCTCTCCGTCTACCTCGCCACTCCCGCTGAGATCGAAGAAATCTGCGGGGCGACGGTGGTCGCCTGCTACCTGCCGGCGAAGATGGAGATGGTCGTCTCGGGCGAAGAGCGTCCCGTCGCCGGCGTGCCGTGGGAATTCGCGATCGCCCACGAGTACGGTCACCACATCGCCAACACCCAGCGCGGCGACCTGCTCTCGCCACTGCAGTCGGGGACGATCCGCTGGGCCACCTACGAGCGGGTCTGCCAGTTCACCCGCCGCCACGATCTCTACCCCGGCGACCAGGGCAACCACTACTGGGAAGACCCGGAGGAGGCCTTCGCCGAGTCCTACGCGCACCTCACCGATCCCAGCGCCAGGGTGTCCTGGCAGTACACGGCGTTGCTGCAGCCGACCGCCGCCTCGCTCGCGAAGATCCGCCAGGACCTGAGCCGCCCCTGGAACGGCCCCGTCAGCTCCACCGTCGGCGGCACTCTCGCTGAACCTTCGACCGCCGCTCCGGCCCACCTCGTCGCCGGCGACGCCCAGGCCGGCATCGACAGCGCCAGCGTCGTCGGAGCGCCACCCTGGATCGCCGAACAGGTGATCACGACCCCGCTCGACGGCACCGTCTCGGTCTCCCTCCAGGCTCCCGCCGGCGCCGACTTCGCGGTCGCCCTGCGCGACTCCGAAAGCGGGCGCGTCGTCTCCCAGGGCACCACCGGCGAAGGCGGCAGCACCGAGATCTCCTACGGCAACTGCGGCCACGCCTCCCTTCGCCTCGAGGTCCGCAGCCTCCACGGCGGCGGTCCCTTCCAGGCGACCGTCGTCAAGCCGTAGTCCCGATCGCATCCCCCGCCGAGCGCGCTGCCTGTCGCCGCGACTTATTGTCTGCGCTAGGATCCGCAGAGGTGGCGGCGTCGATGTTCGCCAATTTGCGAGCCCGCAGACTCGCAATTGGCACATTCAGCGCACCACACGTCACATCCATCCGGCTACCTTGGGAGTCATGGAGGCGATGCAGAGGGCAACCTGGACCGACGAGAGGCTCGACGACCTCAACCACCGAGTCGAGAGCGGCTTCAACCGTGTCGATGCCCGTTTCGCCCAGGTCGACGCTCGCTTCAACTCCCTGGAGTCGCGGATCGACAGTCGCTTCGAGGCCGCCCAGGCGCGGACCGATGCTCAGTTCGCCTCCCTGCACCGCCTCATCGTTCAGCTCGGCGGTGGCGGCATCGCCACCCTTATCCTCGGCTTCGTCGGCTTGGTCGTCGCCCACGCTTGAACCCGGGGGCGCGAGCCGGCTCAGGATCGCTATCCTTGCCTTCGGCCTCGCGCCCTGGGCACGAGGCTTTCTTCTGTAACGACGGCTGTCCGGACGGAACGAGGAGACAATGGCTCGCGGAGATGTCCGCATCGCGGTGACTTTGGCTTGCGAAGACTGCAAGCGACGGAATTACCAGACCAACAAGTCCCGGCGCAACTCGCCGGACCGCGTCGAGCTGCGCAAGTTCTGCCGCTGGTGTGGCCACCACACCGCGCACAAGGAGACCCGGTAGCACTCAATGGCAAAGACCCGCGCACAGCGCAAGGCCGAGCGCCGGGCTCGGGAAGCTGAGGAGCGCAAACGCTCCGACGGTGAGCGGGGCATCGAGTCCCGCGCGCAGCACGACACCCAGGTCCCCGTCTCCGGCGACATCGCCGAGATCGAGGCGGTCGAGGCCGGGATCGCGGCGGGGGCCGCCGAGAGTCAGCTCGAGACCCCGGACGCGCCCAAGCGCTCCCAGCGCCGCGCCGAAGCAAAGCGCGAAAAGGAAGCGGAGAAGCGCAAACGCTCCGAGCGCAAGCGCCAGGAGGAGGCGCAGCTGGCGAAAAAACAGAAACAGGCGAGCGCCGAACGCCAGCGCGGCGGTGTCATCGGCTTCCTCGCCTCCTGCTGGGCCGAGCTGAAGAAAGTCCAGTGGCCGGATCGCGAGACGCTGATCCAGGCAACCGCCGTCACCATCCTCTTCGTCGCCGTCGCGGCCGCCTACCTCGGTGCCCTCGACGCGCTCTTCAACCTCCTCATAAAGAAGATCCTGTAGTTCCGGGATCCCCGAACAAAGGCTTCTGATTTGTATCGCTGGTACGTGATCAACACCTACTCCGGGCACGAGAACAAGGTCAAGCACAACCTCGAGCACCGGGTGCAGACGATGAGCCAGAACCGCAACGTGCGGCAGGTCGTCGTCCCCACCGAGCAGGTCTCGGAGATGAAGGACGGGCAGAAAGTCCAGAGCGAGAAACGGACGATGCCCGGCTACGTCCTCGTCAACATGGAGATGACCGACGACGCCTGGGGGCTGGTCAAGAACACCCCCGGCGTGACCGGCTTCGTCGGCTCCCGCAACAAGCCGGTGCCGCTTTCCAAACCCGAGGTCGACCGCCTGCTGCACCGCGAGACCGCGGAGCGGCCGCGCACCCAGGCCCAGTTCTCGATCGGCGAATCGGTCAAAGTCATCTCCGGGCCGCTCTCCGACTTCTCCGGCGAGATCGCCGAGATCAACGAGGACGCGGCCAAACTCAAGGTCCTGGTCTCGATCTTCGGCCGTGAGACGCCGGTCGAGGTGGGCTACGACCAGGTCAAGAAGATCTAGCCAGCCGCCGCCCGCTACCCTCCTCGATCCCGATGGCGAAAAAAGTCCTCACCCTCATCAAGCTGCAGATCCAGGCCGGCAACGCCAACCCGGCGCCGCCGGTCGGCCCGGCGCTGGGCCAGCACGGCGTCAACATCATGGACTTCTGCAAAGC
>CAZIOS010000035.1:0-21371 GCA_964540905.1 uncultured Conexibacteraceae bacterium
GGGTGCATCGTCGCCGCCCGGCGGCGGCGCTCTTGTCCTTGCCTTTGGCCCTGGCAGGGTCAGGTCTCGACCCTGAAGCGCTGGGATGGTCTCCTTCGTGGCGGTGGGGCGGTAGGGGCTCAGCGCTCGAGCATCCCCCGCAACCGCTCCAGCCGCCGGTCCCACTCGCCGCCCACCGCGGCGATCCAGGCGGCGGCGTCGGTCAGCGGCCGCGGCTCCAGCTCGAAGCGGGTCTCGCGACCGCTGCGGCGGCGGCTGACCAGGCCAGCCTCGCCCAGCGTCGCCAGGTGCTTGGCGACGGCCTGGCGGCTGATCGGCAGGCCGGCGGCGAGGCCGGTCGCGGTCGCGCCGGGGCTGGCGGCCAGGGCCTCGACCAGGTGGCGGCGGGTGGGGTCGGCGAGGGCGGCGAAGACGGCGCCGGCCTGGGCGTCGGTGGCCGGAGTGGGGGAGTGGGGGGTCGGCGTCGCCACGAACGGCGGGCCTAGGCGAGCGCCAGGCGCCCGACGGCCAGGCGCCGCCGCAGCCGCGCCAGCGGCGGCGACCAGGCGGCGGCGAGCAGGGGGGACGCTCCCGGCTCGAGGCTGGTCTCGATTACGGTCACCCGGGCGCCGGCGGCGACCGCGTCGACGATCAGCTCGACTTGGCTCTCGCCCCAGCCCTCGCGGTGCCAGTGGAAGCTCAGCCGCTCCGCCTCCTCGGCCGGCGCCTCGTCCAGCTCGACCTCGGTCCCCAGCCACTCCGCCAGGAACGACTCGTCGGCCAGCGCCTCGCGCACCCGCTCGGGGTCGGCATCGAGGATGATGGAGCGCTCTACGGTGTGTGCTAGCGTGGACACGCAACCACATGGTTGCACATTGATCTGACTGACTCAACCCCCGAAACGGAGGCCCAATGCCACTGGTACCGATGGTCGTCGAGCAGAGTGCTCGCGGCGAGCGCTCCTTCGACATCTACAGCCGGCTGCTCGCCCAGCGCATCGTCTTCCTCGGGGAACAGGTGACCGAGGACCTCGCCAACCTGATCATCGCCCAGCTGCTGCACCTCGAGGCCGAGGACCCCGACAAGGACGTCAGCCTCTACATCAACTCGCCCGGCGGCTCCGCCTACGCCGGTCTGGCGATCTACGACACGATGCAGTTCATCAAGCCCGACGTGCAGACGATCTGTTACGGGATCGCGATGTCGGCGGGCTCGCTGATCCTCACCGGTGGCGCCGCCGGCAAGCGGATGGCGCTGCCCAACAGCCGTATCCTCATCCACCAGCCCAGCGGCGGCTTCGAAGGCCAGTCGAGCGACATCGAGATCCACGCCAGAGAGATCCTCGAGCTGCGCGACCGCCTCGACGGGATCTACGTCAAGCACACCGGCAAATCCCCGGAGCAGATCCACGAGGACATGGAACGCGACAAGTTCTTCAAGCCCGACGAGGCGGTCGCCTACGGGCTGATCGATCGCGTGATCGACTCGCACGAGTTCAAGCCGGCCCCCGAGGTCGGCTTCGGCAAAAACGGCGACGGCTGAGCTCCGCCTGCGGGGGTCGTGAACTATTACTGGGCCTGTGACCCCAGTAACCGTTCAGCCGCCGCCGAGCCGGCGCAGCGGCTCGCCCTCGAGCCGCAGCAACTGCCATTCCTCAAGCGGCACCGCGCCGATCCCGGCGTAGAAGTCGAGCGCCATCCGGTTCCACTTCAGCGCGCACCAGTCCAGCCGCGGATAGCCGCGCTCGACCGCGATCGCCGCGACCCGCGCCAGCAGCGCCCGGCCGATGCCGCCGCGGCGGTGCCCCGGCTGCACGTAGATGTCCTCGACCCAGATCCCGGGGCGGCACTCCCAGGTCGAGAAGGTGGTGAAGAAGATCGCGTAGCCGACCGCCTCGCCGCCGGCCTCGACCACCAGCGCCTCCGCCGTGCGCTGTTCGAACAGCGCCCGGTGCAGCAGCTCGGCGCTGCCGCGAACCATCTCCGGCGCTTTCTCGTAGGTGGCCAGCTCGCGGATCAGCCCCAGCAGCACCTCCGCGTCGCCCTCGCGGGCGGGACGGATCGTCGGCTCGTCGGCGGCGGCCATCCCTCCCCTTATATAGAGGCGGTGAGCAGCCGCAGCCCGACGTCCAGCTCCGGCGCCGAGCGCAGCTCGCCGTGGCGCTCGTCCCAGGCGCCGCTCTCGAGGTCGGCCCGCAGCGCCGCTAGGCCGCGCTCGGTTTCCTCCGCGTTCATCATGTGCCAGACCGAGCTGCCCTGGCGCACCTCGGGGTCGAGGTGCAGCTCCGGCCGGTCCCAGAGCGCGCAGAAGAAGCCGTCCGTGCAGAGGCGCGGGACCGGCACCGGCTCGACGACGGCATCCGGGAGCAGCGCCGCCAGCCGCGCCAGCGCCGGCATCATCTCTTCGTGGATCGTCAGCAGCCCGGGGAAGTACTCGCGCATCATCCAGAGGTCCGCCAGAGGCGCCGGGTCGAAGGTGAGGACGAGCACGCGCCGTCGCGCCACCCGCACCATCTCCGCCAGCCCGGCGGCGAGGTCGGGCCAGTGGTGGACGGTGATGATCGCCATCGCCGCGTCGAAGCTGTCGTCCGCGAAGGGCAGCGCTTCGGCACTGCCCTGGACGACCGCCGCCGCCCCCTCGGGCCGCTGCTCGATCATCACCCGCGAGGGCTCGAGCGCCGTCACCTCGCGCTCCGCCGGCTCGTAGGAGCCGGTGCCGGCGCCGACGTTGAGGACGCTGCGGGCGTCGCCGAGCGCGGCCTCGATCCGCACCGCGATCCGCGGGTCGGGCCGGCGCACCTGCCGGTAGCCGACGCCGATCCGGTCGTAGGCGGCCTCGCTCACCGCGGTCGTCCCTAGCCGTCGCCCAGTCGCCGCCAGGCCCAGGCGCCGGTCAGCGCCGCGGCGCCGCCGGAGAGGAGGCCGCCGAGGCCGGCGCGCCGCGCCTCGGGGTCGCGGGCGGCGAGCCCGAAGCTGACCGCGTCGCCGGCGGCGACCGCCGCCGCGGCCAGCGCCGCGACCCGCAGCGCGGCAACGTCGTCGCGGGCGGCGATGGTGAGCAGCCCGAGGGCGACGTCGCGGCCGCCGGCGATCCGCGCCAGCGCCCGCCCGGCGGTGTCGGGCTCACGGAAGCCGAGCAGCCGCAGCGCCGGGCCCGTGGCCAGCAGCGCCCCGACCCCGATCGCGACCCGCCCGGCGGCGATCGCCAGCACCGCCTGGCGTCCAAGTGGGTCGATCCGCCCTCGTCGCAGCATCGCGGCCCAATCTAGCCGCTGGGCGCCAGCGGTAATGATGCGCGCGTGGCCGAGGGCGACACCATCCTGCGCCTGGCGCGGCGGCTCGAGGCGGCCCTGGTCGGCGCCCCCGTCGCCGCCAGCGCCCCGAACCCACGCGGCCGCGCCGCCGGCGTCGAGCGCCTCGACGGCCGCCGTCTCGATCGTGCCGAAGCCCACGGCAAGCACCTGCTGCTGCGCTTCGGCGACCTCGTCCTCCACAGCCACCTGGGGATGAGCGGCAGCTGGCACCTCTACCGCCGCGGCGAGCGCTGGCGCAAGCCGCGCTCCTCGGCCTGGGCGGCCCTCGCCGGCGAGGGCCAGGAGGCGGTGCAGTTCGGCGGCCCGACCCTGCGGCTGATCGCGGCCGACCGGGTCCACCTCGACCCCCAGCTCGCCCGCCTCGGCCCCGACGTCCTCGCTCCCGAGCTCGACCTCGAGGCAGTGCTCGCGGGGCTGCGCCGCCAACCGGATCGCGAGCTCGGCGACGCCCTGCTCGACCAGGCGGTCGTCGCCGGCATCGGCAACATCTACAAGAGCGAGGCCTGCTTCGCCGCCGGCGTCGATCCCTGGCGCCGCGTCGGCGATCTCTCCACCGCGGAGCTCGCCGCCGTCCTCACCGCCGCCCGTGAGCTGATGCTGGCCGCGGTCGCGAGCGGCCGCCAGCCGCACGCGATCTACCGCCGCCGCGGGCCCTGCGTGCGGTGCGGCGGCGGCCCGGTTCGCTCCCGCGGCCAGGGCGACGCCAACCGCACCACCTACTGGTGCCCCAACTGCCAGCGATGAGGCGCCACCCGTCCTACTACCTGGTCGCCGGCGTCCCGCTCGACCGCGAGCTGGAGCGCCTGCGCGCCCTGCCCGCCTTCGCCGCCGGCCCCCTCGCGGCCCGGTGCCCGGAGCTCAAGGTCCGCCGCGCCCGCCGCCGCCCCAACCGCCTCGGCTTCGCCGTCCCGGCCCAGTTCCGCCTCTCGGTCACCGCCTACCCGGGTATCCGCCCCGGCGACGCCCTCGAGACCCTCCTGCACGAGCTCACCCACCTCCACGTCGGCCGTGCCGCCGAGCCCCACGCCTGGCACGGCCGTACCTTCAAGACCACCCTCGCCACCGCCATGTCCGAGGCCTACGGGATCGACGTCCCGCCCCCGCGCAGCACCCTGCACGGCCCCTACGCCGAGGCGATCGAGCGGAACTTGCGCAGGTCCGCGATGCGCTGAACGTTGCGCGCGGCGACGCATTCGGCGTAGACGACGCCAGCCAGGGTGCCCCCTTCGTAGACGCCGGACATCGCTTCGCAGTCGGCGCTCCGGTAGGCGAGCCAGGCGCGAACGCCGGCGATGAACCCACGCTGCGGGCTCGCCTTCCCCAATAGCGAGACGATCGACCGATCGAGGCCTTCGATCGTCGCGTCGGTCTTGAGAATGCCGCGCTCCAGACACCCTTCGAGCTGCAGCGTCGTGCGGTGGCCGGGCGCGCCGCTGCAGGGCAGGGGAGAGGAAGCGAACGGCTCGTGGATCGCCGGCGGCGCCGGCGTCGAGGTGGAGGCCGAGTGGGCGCCGCCCGCCTGCGCGACCCCAGCGGACAGGGCAACGGTGACGGCCACGGCAGCCAGCAGCAGCGAAACTCTTCTCAGCATCCGCTCTCCTTTGCTTGGCGCCTCGGCCCCGGGCGGGACACAGGCGGTGTTCCCATTCAGAGCCGACGCCCGGACTTGAACCGGGGACCCCTTCATTACGAATGAAGTGCTCTACCAACTGAGCTACGCCGGCGCGGGGGACATTCTAGGAGGGATGGGCGCCGCGGTTCCGTCGCGCCCGGGGTCGATGATCCGGGGGTGTCGAGGGAACGGACGGCGAAGCAGCGGGAGGGGAACGAGATCGAGTTCTCGCGCATCGTCGCCTTCAGCGACGGCGTCTTCTCGATCGCGATCACGCTGCTCGTCCTCAACCTCGGGATCGCCAAGGACCTGGCCAGCGGCGAAGTCGCCGAAGCGCTCTGGGGCCAGCGAGAAAACCTCCTCGCCTACGCGCTCAGCTTCGCCGTGATCGGCCGCTACTGGCTCGTCCACCACCGCTTCTTCAGCGACGTCACCGCCTTCGACGGCAAACTGATCGCGCTCAACCTCTTCTACCTCGGCTGGATCGTCCTCATCCCCTTCACCAGCGAGGTCCTCGGCGAGCACGGCGGCGCGACCGCGGCGGTCGTCCTCTACGCCGCCAACCTCACGGGTGTCGTCCTGATCGGCATGTGGATGGCGGCGGACGCGCGCCGGGCCGGGCTGACCAAGGTCGCCCCCGCCCAGCACGTCGAACAGCGCTACCGCTCCCTCTACATCGTCGCCGTCTTCATCTGCTCGATCCCGGTCGCCTTCGTCTTCCCCGGCGTCGCCCCGTTCATGTGGCTGGCGCTGTTCCTCGACCCCGCCGGCCGCTTCGCCGGCACCCGCTCGGACGCTTAGCCGGCGCGCCTGGCGACGAAGTCGATCGACTCGCCCGCCCGCGCGCAGCTGACCGCCAGGCCGCGAGCGGTCCGCGCCCCGAGGCAGCGGTAGGAGCGCGTCGTGCAGGCGCTCCGCGACGCTCCCACCGGCCCGGCGCAGGCCGCCTGGCGCTGCCAGCCGTGCAGCACCCGCCGCGCCCGGTCGCAGGAGACGCCGACCGCGCGCAGCCCGGCGGCATCGGCGGCGTGGGTGTCGCAGCTCCTGGCGCTGGCGCCGACCGGGGCGCCGCCTGCGTTCGGCGCCGCAGTCGGCTCGCTTCCCGCGCCCGACCCACCGGTCGTGCCGCCGCCCGAGGACGAGGAGCCGCCGCAGCCGGCCAGCGCCGCCGCGGCGAGGACGAGCAGCAGGAGTGGGGTGGCGAGCCGCATCGGTCGCCCCCAACCTACCCTCCGGCCGTCTCCTCGACCGCCGCCGTCGACGCCTGCGGCTGCAGGTGACCGCAGACCGGGCAGCCCGACTCCGGCACCACCGGCTCGCGCTCGACCTCCATCGTCCGCAGGTCGTAGATGTGGGAGACGCCGAGCGTCGAGGGCTTGGCCAGCCCGGTCAGCTGGTGCATCACCTCGAGCCCGACCTGGCCGCCGATCAGCCCGCAGGCGGGCCCCAACGTCGCCGCCGGCGAGGGTTTGGCGCGGCGCTGCTCGATGGCGACGTCGAACAGCGGGTACTGGCGCCGGTAGGCGGTCTCCTGGCAGGCGAAGCAGCCGGTCGCCCCGGGCACGTAGAGCGGCCCGACCCGGGCGATCGGCGGGAAGTGGCTCATCGTGATGTAGGGGATGCCGGCCTCGAAGCAGGCCGAGTTGCACCAGCGCTCGATGTCGTGCGCGGGCCAGTCGGCGGCGTCGACGACGAGGTCGGCGCCGGCGATGAAGTCGGCGATCTCGACCTGGCTCTCCAGCCGCCGCGCCGTCGCCGTCACCCTCATCGCCGGGTTGAAGGCCCGCAGCCGCGCCGCCGCCACCTCGACCTTGAGCAGGCCGATGTCGGCCTCGGTGTAGAGGATCTGGCGGTTGAGGTTGCTCTCCTCGACCCGGTCGCCGTCGACCAGCCAGATCTCGCCGATCCCGACGCAGGCCAGCGCCCAGGCCGCCCAGCCGCCGAGCCCGCCGACTCCCAGCACCGCGATCCGCGCCTCGCGCAGCCGCGTCTGGCAGGTCGACGGCGTCAGCCCGCCGCTGCCGATGTCGCTGAAGTAGCGCAGCTGGCGGTCGAAGCGGGCCCGCTCCGCCGCCGGCAGCAGGTCTTCGTCGGCGGCGTCCTCGACCACTTCCAGCTCCTGCAGCTTGGAGATCGTGTCGCCGACGGCCTCGCGACCGAACTCCTGCTCCAGCTGCTCCAGCGTGTGCTCGCCGTCGAGCGCCTCGAGCAGCCCCCGTTCGCGCTCGTCCGGGCGCTCGATCCGGATGTCGTTCTCGGCGCTCGGCCGCAGCAGGTAGATGTCGCCGTCGGGCGCCCCGATCGGCTCCGTCGTCCTTTTGATCCGCGGCCTCTGCACGCCGGCCTAGCCGTGCTTGTGAATCGAGACGGTTGGGACCACGTTCGATGCCCGAGCGACCTTCACTTGCGAATCCCCCTTTTGAGAGTTCCCAGCGGCGGCCGCCGGACCCTCGTGGATAACCATCGCTTGAGACCGATTCATCGGTGGAGAAGGTTACCTCGGTGGAGGCAATTCCACTTGAATCTCTGCGATCTTCATAAAAGGCTCAGTAATCGAGCCTACGATCAATTGATCAGAGCTTCCCCAACGATTGGAGGATCCGTAATGGCTGCCACCCCCAAAAGCGAACGCGACGGACAGGCCAACGGCCAGACCCGGGAGATCGTCGACCAGCGCGTGATCAAAGCCCTCGCCCACCCGGTCCGCGCCCAGGCGCTGGCGATCCTCAACGAACGCGTCGCCAGCCCCAACGAAATCGCCAAGGAGCTCGACCAGGGCGTCGGCCACGTCAGCTACCACATCAACGTCCTCAAGGAGTGCGAGTGCATCGAGCTCGTCGACACGGCGCAGCGCCGCGGCGCGGTCGAGCACTTCTACCGTGCCACCTCGCGGGTCTTCATCGGCGACGAAGACTGGCGGCGGCTGCCGGCGTCGGTGCGGCCGGCCCTCTCCGCAACCCTGCTGCAGGACCTGGTCGAGGACGCCGCCGCGGCGCTCAGCGCCGGCACCTTCGACGCCCGTGAGGACCGCCACCTCGCCTGGACGCCGATGATCGTCGACGAGAAGGGCTGGGACGAAGCCAAGGCTGTGCTGGCGCAGACGCTGGAGCGGGTCTTCGCGATCCAGGCGGCCAGCGCCGAGCGGCTGACCGCGGCGAAGGAGCCGGGCTTCCAGGTCTCGGTCGCCTCGATGGCTTACGAGACCCCGAAGAAAGGCTAGGCCGCCAGCTCCCGCGCCCGGGCGAAGACGGCGTCGATCATCGGCACGGTCAGCCTGCCGGTGAAGGTGTTCTGCTGGCTCGGGTGGAAGCAGCCGAGCAGGCGCCAGCGACCGAGGTCGGCCTCGGCGCCGTGGCCGAAGCGGGGCCGCGGTCGCGGCAGCTCCACCCCGACCCCACGCGCCGCCCGCAGCGCCCCGTCCCAGCCGAAGGCGCCGAGCGCGACGAGGACGCGGCAGTCCGCCAACAGCTCCAGCTCGCGCTCCAGGTAAGGCAGGCAGTTGTCGCGCTCTGCCGGCGCCGGCCTGTTCGCCGGCGGCGCGCAGCGGACGGTGGCGGTGACGTAAGCGCCGCGCAGCCTCAGGCCGTCGCCGCGCCGCTCCGACTCGGCCTGGTTGGCGTAGCCGGCCCGGTGCAGGGCCGCGTAGAGCCACTCGCCGGAGCGGTCGCCGGTGAACATCCGCCCGGTGCGGTTGGCGCCGTGGGCGGCCGGGGCCAGGCCGACGATCGCCACCCGCGCCGCCGGGTCGCCGAAGCCGGAGACCGGGCGTGCCCAGTACTCCTCGCCGCGGTAACGGCGCGGCGGCTCGGCGGCGCAGGCCTGGCGCCACTCGACCAGCCGCGGGCAGCGCACGCAGCCGTGGACCTCTGCCGCCAGCGCCGCCAGCTCCCGCTCGCGAGCGGAGCTCATAGGCTTCTGCGCTCCCTCATGGCCGCGAACCGAATCACGCCAGGCGGCGCCGTGCGCCGCGCCCTGCTCGCCCTCGCGGCGCTGGGGCTCGTGGCCGCCGCCCTCTCCGCCTGCGGCGGCGGCGGCGCCGCCACCACGACCGCGGTCCCCGACAAAGCCGCCGACGTCGAAATCCTCAACGACGTGCTGGCCCGGGAGATGGCGGCGATCGACGCCTACGGTCGCGTCCTGCCGCGGCTCCACGCCGCCGACCTCGCCGCCGCCCGCCGCTTCCGCGCCCAGGAACAGGAACACGTTGACGCCGTCGTCAAAGCGCTGCGCGGGCTCGGCGGCAAGGCGGCGCCGGCAGAAGAAGCGATCGAAGCACCGGGCCTCGGCTCCCGCGCCGGCGCGCTCGGCTTTCTCTACGAACTCGAAAGCGTCTCCGTCGCCGACGACCTGCGGGCGATCTCCCACCTCAGCGCCCCCTGGCCGCGCTCGCTGCTCGGCTCGGTCGCCACCGACCAGGCCCAGCACCTCGTCCTCCTGCGCCGCGCCCTCGGCGCCGGCGGCGAAGAACTGGTCCCGCGCGCCTTCGAGGACGGCACGACGCCCGCCCCGTAGGAGATGATGGCGCGGTGACCGGCCCCCTCTACGCGATCGGGCGCTTCTGCTCGCGCCACCACTACCCGGTGATCGCGGTCTGGCTGGCGCTGGCGATCGCCCTGGTGGCGATCGGCCAGGCCTCCGGCAGCAAGACCAGCGAAAACCTGACCCTGCCGGGCACCGACTCGACCAGGGCGACGGAACTGCTGGAAGAAAACCTGCCCGAACAGGCCTACGGCAGCAACCCGCTGGTGCTGGAAGCGCCGGCGGGGCGGCAGCTGTTCGAATCCAAGTACTCCGCCGGGGTCACCCAGACCGTCGAAAGGCTGGAAGCTCTCCCCGACGTCAACTCGGCCGCCAGCCCGCTCGCCGAACGCTCCCCCACGATCAGCAAGAACGGGCAGATCGGCTACATCCCCGTCGTCCTCAGCCTCGGCCCCGGCGAACTCAACGAAGCCAAGGCGCAGCAGATCCTCGACGCCGCGCAGCCCGCCCGCGCCGCCGGCCTCCACACCGCCGTCGGCGCCTACGTCGGCCAGCAGCTCTCCAAGCCCTCGACCGAGACCAGCGAGGCGGTCGGCCTCGCCGCCGCGGTGATCATCCTGCTCTTCGCCTTCGGCACCGCGACGGCGATGATGCTGCCGATCGTCTCCGCCGTGATCGGCCTCGCCTGCGCGCTCTCGATCATCCGCCTGCTCGAGCACGCGATCCAGGTCCCGGGGGTGGCCTCGACCCTGGCGACGATGATCGGGCTCGGGGTCGGGATCGACTACGCGCTGTTCATCGTCACCCGCCACAAACTGCAGCTGGCCGAAGGGATGGAGCTGCGCGAGTCGATCGCCCGCGCCACCGCGACCGCCGGCGGCGCCGTCGTCTTCGCCGGCTTCACGGTGGTGATCGCCCTCTGCTCGCTCGCCTTCGCCGGGATCCCGCTGGTCAGCACCCTCGGCTTCACCGCGGCGATCGCGGTCGTGATCGCGGTCTGCGCGGCGGCGACGCTGCTGCCGGCGATGCTCGGCGCGCTCGGGCCCCACATCGACTCGCTCAGCATCAGGCGCGGCAAGGGCAACCCGGAGGACTCCGAGCCGCACGGCTGGCGCCGCTGGGCCGAACGCGTCGCCTCCCGGCCCTGGCGCTCGGCGCTGGCCGCGCTGGCGATCCTCGTCGTTCTGGCGCTGCCGATCTTCCAGCTCGAGCTGGGGCAGAACGACATCGGCGCCCTGCCCAAGGACACGACCTCGCGCCAGGCGCTCGAAGGCCTCAACCGCGGCTTCGGCCCGGGCTACAACGGCCCCCTCCTGGTCGCCTCCGAATTCAGGTCCCCGGCCGAAGCCAAACAGGTGCTGCCGGGGCTGCAGAAAGGGATCGCCGGCACCGCAGACGTCGCCGCGGTGACCGAACCGAGCTTCGACAAGCAGGGGACGGTCGGCGTCTTCACGGTGATCTCGAAATCGGAGCCCTGGGCCGACGAGACCGTCAGCCTGGTCGAAAACCTCAGGGACACGGTGATCCCCGCGGCGCTGCAGGGGACCGGCACCCGCTCCTACGTCGGCGGTCAGACCGCCGGCTACATCGACCTCGCCACCCAGATCGGCGACAAGCTGCCGCTGATGATCGCGATCGTCGTCGCCCTCAGCTTCCTCGTCCTGCTGATCGCCTTCCGCTCGCTGCTGGTGCCGATCAAGGCGGCGGCGATGAACCTGATCTCGGTCGCCGCCGCCTACGGCGTCGTCACCGCGGTCTTCCAGCTCGGCTGGGGCTCCTCGCTGATCGGGCTCGACCACCCGATCCCGATCGTCAGCTTCGTGCCGCTGCTGATGTTCGCGATCCTCTTCGGGCTCTCGATGGACTACGAGGTCTTCCTCCTGACCCAGATGCGGGAGCACTTCAAACAAAATGGCGACGAGCACCGCGCCGTCGTCGAAGGCCTCGCCAACACCGGCCGGGTGATCACCTCGGCGGCGGCGATCATGGTCTGCGTCTTCACCAGCTTCGTCCTCAACGGCGACCCGGTGGTGAAGGAGTTCGGCGTCGGCCTGGCGGTGGCGATCGCGATCGACTCGACCCTGGTCCGCTGCCTGCTGGTGCCGGCGGTGATGGTCCTGCTCGGCAAGCGCGCCTGGTGGCTGCCGGGCTGGCTCGACCGGATCGTCCCCCACATCAGCATCGAGGGCGAGGAGTTCTTCAAGCAGCGCGACGCCGAACGGGCGGCCGCGAGCGCCGACCCCCCAGGCGCTGCGTCAGACTGAGCCGACCATGTTCCCGCTCAACCTGCCGAATGCGCTGACCCTGCTGCGCATCCTGGCGGTGCCGGTCGTGGTCGTCGCGCTGCTGGGGGAGACGCCGAACGGCGACGCGCTCGCCGCCGCCGTCTTCGCCCTCGCCGCCGCCACCGACGGACTCGACGGCTACTTCGCCCGTTCCCGCGACGCCGTCACCACCTTCGGCAAGCTGATGGACCCGCTCGCCGACAAGCTGTTGGTCACCGCGGCGCTGATCTCGCTCGTCTCCCTGCACCGGCTCGAAGCCTGGGTGGCGATGGTGATCATCGCCCGCGAGATCGCCGTCACCGGCCTGCGCGCGATCGCCGCCGAGCGCGGCATCGTGATCGCCGCCAGCTGGCTCGGCAAGATCAAGACGGTCCTGCAGATCGCCGCCGTGATCGCCCTGATCGCTGCCAACCCGGCCCCGGCCTGGGCCAACGTCCTCGTCTACCTCGCCCTCGTCGCCACCGTCGTCAGCGGCGCCGACTACTTCTTCGGCCTGCGGCGCCGGATCGAAGAGCAGCAGAAAGAGCGGGCGGGAGCGAAGACCAGGACCGCTGGCTGAGCGGTCCCCCGCGAAGCTCCCCAACCCACGCGTCTGCTGCTACGCGTCTATAGCGCGGGTAGCAGCAGACGCGTGTGCAACGCCAGTCCCGCGGCCGTCTCTACTGAGCAGCGCCCGGCTGCTCGAGCCACTCGCGCATCGTCTGCTGCCGCCCCTGCCGCTCGCCGCTGGCCAGCTCCGCCCGCAGCTCGCCGAGGGTGCCGTAGCGCTCGGCGACGACGTTGTGGCGGTGGATCGTCTCCAGGTTCTCCTGGCGCGCCATCACGAAAGCCTCGTCGGGAAGGTCGGGGTAGCCCTCGACGACCTGGCGCACCATCTCGCGCACGCAGTCCTCGACGAAGCGCGGCTGTTCGTGGGCCTTGACGACGACCGCCATCTCGTCCGGGCGCTTCATCAGCTCGTAGATCTCCGAGCTCATCGAGCTCTCGACTAGGCGGAGCAGCTCGGGCGCGTCGATCCAGGCCGGACCGCCCTCGGGGCAGCCGACGTGGAGGGTGCCGATGCCGCGCTGGTTGTGGGTGGCGATCGGGACGACGTCGACGACGCGCTCGATCTGCTCGGGCCCAAACCCCTCCGCGGCCAGCCGTTCGCGCGAGAGCCCGGCGACCATCTCCTGCGCGCAGGGGCAGGCGGTCATGCCCTGGGCCTGGACCCCGGTCAGGGTGCGGGTGCCGCGCTCGGAGTCGACCGCGGTGCCGAAGAGGACGTAGATCTCCTGCGTGCTCTTGCCGCTCTTCGGGGTCGAGACCGTCTCCGGGTAGCGGGCGGTGAGGGCGACCTCGGCCCGCAGCCCGCCCTGGCGCTCGCGCACCCTCTGGGCGACGTGGGCGGCCAGCACCTCGGCCTTGAAGGCCTCGCCCAGCACGACCTCGTCGATCGCCTCGCCGACGATCTCCTCGAAGCGCGACATGTGCACCCCCGCCTGCCTAGGGTTGAGGTCGACGAAGCACTCGAGCTCGGCGTAGAAGAGGTTCTCGGCACCGTCGGCCTTGACCCGGATCACCTTCTCGACCCCGGTGACGCCGACCCGCGAGAGGCTCACCTGCGTCGCCGGCAGCGAGGCCTGGACGTCGGGGGCGGCTGGGGTGGCGGTGGTCTCGCGCGGCATCGAGCTTATGAAGGGTAAGCGACGGGGCGCCCCGGCGAGCGCCGCGCCCGTTGCGGAGATTCTTCCGCCTATACTTCGTCGCGGCCGGAGCTTCAGGGCCGGCCTCCCGTACATGGGAATGGGGGAGAGGATGCAGCGGAGGCAGTGACTATCGAACCGTTGGAGACGGTCACGGATGTCCTCGACCGCGAGTCTGAGGAGAACGGGGTTGCGGAGCTGGAGGAGCTGCGCGGGCTGATCGGGCTCGGCCGCGAACGCGGCTACCTCACCTTCGAGCAGATCGCGGCCACCCTGGAGGAGGTCGAGATCACCAAGGAGCAGGTCTCCGGCCTGCACGCGCACCTGGTCGAGCACGGCGTCGACGTGATCGCGGAGGACGGGGTCAGCGCCTACAAGGAGCAGCGCGGCGGCGACTCGAACGGCCAGTCGAAGAAAGCCGAGCTCGATCTCACGGTCGAGCCGAGCCTCGACTCGCTGCGCCTCTACCTGCGCTCGATCGGACAGGTCGAGCTGCTGACCGCGAGCCAGGAGGTCGAACTGGCGAAGCGGATCGAGCGCGGCGACATGCTCGCCAAGCGGCAGATGGTCGAGGCCAACCTGCGCCTCGTCGTCTCGATCGCGAAAGGCTATCTGGGCCGCGGCCTCAGCTTCCTCGACCTGATCCAGGAGGGCTCGCTGGGGCTGATCCGCGCGGTCGAGAAGTTCGACTACCGCCGCGGCTACAAGTTCTCCACCTACGCGACCTGGTGGATCCGCCAGGCGGTGACGCGGGCGATCGCCGACAAGGCGCGGACGATCCGCATCCCCGTCCACATGGTCGAGAAGCTGAACCGGGTCGCCCACGTCGAACGCCAGCTGGTCCAGAAGCTCGGCCGCGAGCCGGAGCCGGCGGAGATCGCCGAGGAGCTGCGCTGGCCGGTCGCCGACGTGCGCGACATCATCCGCGTCTCGCAGCTGCCGGTCTCGCTGGAGAAACCGGTCGGCGACGAGGACGAATCGGAGCTCGGCGACTTCGTCGCCGACGACGCCGTGCTGGAGCCGTTCGAGGAAGCGAGCGAGCACCTGCAGAAGGAGGGCGTGCGCAAGGCGCTCGACGCGCTGCCCGAACGCGAGCGCCAGGTGATCGAACTTCGCTACGGCCTCTCCGGCACCGAGCCGCTGACCCTGGAGGAAGTCGGCCGCACCTTCGGCGTCACCCGCGAGCGGATCCGCCAGATCGAGAACAACACGCTGAAGAAGCTGCAGCGCCTTCCCGAGGCCCAGATGCTGCGCGAAGCCAGTTAGCCGGCGACCGGTTCAAGCACGAAGAGCTTGATCTCGCGGTCGGTGCGCGCCTCGTAGTCGTCGAAGCCCGAGTACTGCTCGTTCATCTTGCGCCAGAGCTCGGCGCGCTCCTCGCCGCCGGCGATGCGGGCGCGGACCGGCACGTGCTTGCGCCCGACCTCGACCTCGGCGTCGGGATCGGCCTCGAGGTTGAGCGACCAGGCGGGGACGCGGGCGTGGCCGGCGTTGGAGCCGATCACCACGTAGCGATCGCCGTCGGCGAGGTAGGCGACCGGCACGGTTCGCCGCTGGCCGGACCTGCGCCCGGTGGCGGTCAGCAGCAGCACCGGCGTGCGGTCGAGCTTGCCGAACAGCCGGCCGCCGCTCCAGCGGTAGAGCGGCACGTTGAGCTTGCCGGTCCAGCGCAGCCCGCGCGCGCCCATCGTGGTCGAGGCCCAGGTGTAGAAGCGGTCGCTCGGCACGGGGCTTAGAGTAGTCGTGTGGCCGAGCAACCGCACCCCTTTCGCCGCGCCGCCGAAGCGAAGGATCTCGAGCTGCTGACCGAGACCCTGCGCGAGGACGTCGTCCTGCACAGTCCGATCCTCTTCCGTGGCTTCGAGGGCCGCGAGGCCGTGGCGATGGTCCTCACCCACGTCGCCGCGACGCTGGAAGACCTCACCTACGTCGACGAGCTCGCCGGCGAGCGCAGCGTCGCCCTCCGCTTCCAGGCCAACGTCGGCGACCGCCAACTCGAGGGCATCGACTTCCTCGAGCTTGACGAGGAGGGCAAGGTCGCCGAGCTGACCGTCTTCATGCGCCCGCTCTCGGCCCTCACTCGCTTCAACGAGCAGATGGCCGCCCGCCTCGGCGCCACCACGTAGTCGGCTTCCTCTTCGCCCCTTTAGAATCGCGTCCCCGCTGCCAGGGGGAGTGCCAGAGCGGTCAAATGGAGCAGACTGTAAATCTGCCGGCTATGCCTACAGAGGTTCGAATCCTCTCTCCCCCATATGAGTGACCTCGCCGACCGCGTCATCGCCATCGCCGGGGTCGGCGGCGGGCTCGGCCCGCTCGTCGCCGGCCGGCTTGCCGCGAGCGGGGCGACGGTCGCCGGCACCGATCGCGATCAGGACCTGCTCGACGCGCTCCCCGGCCAGCTCGGCATCCCGGCCGAGCGCTGGGACGGGCGGGCCGTAGACCTGCTCGACGAGGGGGCGACGGGGGAGTGGTGCGCGGCCCTGGTCGAGCGCTTCGGCCGGGTCGACGGGCTCGTCCACCTGGTCGGCGGCTGGCGCGGCGGGCAGCCGCTGCACGAGGCGCCGCTGGCCGACTGGGAGCTGCTCCACGACCTCCTGATCCGCACCGTCCAGCACACCAGCCGCGCCTTCCACGACCAGCTGGCGGCGAGCCCGCACGGCCGCTTCGTCCTCGTCTCCGCCAAGCAGGCGCAGGCGCCGAGCAACGGCAGCGCCGCCTACGCGGCGGCGAAGGCCGCGGCCGAGGCCTGGACGCTGGCGCTGGCCGACGGCTTCGGGACCAGCGGCGCCACCGCCAACATCGTCGTCGTCGACGCGATCCTGACGCCGCGCATGCGGGAGGAAAGCCCGGGGGAGGACTTCCCCACCTTCACCCCGGCCGAGGACGTCGCCGCCGCGATCGCCTTCCTCTGCTCGGATGCGGGGAGGAAGATGAACGGCCAGCGATTCCCACTTACGATGGGTCGATGAGCAAGACGGCCAGGAGCGCCAAAGCGCCCGAAGGCAAGATGACGATCCGCGAGCTGGCCAAGCGGACCGGGATGACGATCCGCAACATCCGCGCCCACCAGACGCGCGGGCTGCTGCCGCCGCCGGAGGTCCAGGGCCGCACCGGCTACTACAACGAGGACCACATCGCCCGGATCGAGCTGACCCGGGAAATGCAGGCCGACGGGCTCAATCTGGAGGCGATCCGGCGCGTGCTCGAGAGCACCGGCGGCTCCTCGCAGGAGATCGTCGACTTCGCCCGCGCCGTCCGCGCCCCGTTCGAGGACGAGGCGCCGGAAATCTTCGCGGCCTCCGAGATCGCCGCCAGCTGGGGGGCGGAGGAGGTCGACCCGAAGCTGATCCGCCACGGCGAGAAGCTCGGCATCCTGCGCGAGATGCCCGACGGCCGGATCGAGGTGATCAGCCCGCGCCTGCAGGCCGCCGGCGCCGCCCTGGTCGAGCTCGGCGTCCGCCCCGAGTCGGCGCTGGCGACCGGCGACAAGCTGCGCCGCCACGCCGAGGGCGCCGCCCGCGCCTTCGTCGACCTCTTCGTCAAGGAGATCTGGGAGCCGTTCGACAAGGCCGGCCGGCCCGAGCAGGACTGGGCGAAGGTGCGCGAGGCGCTCGACCGGATGCGCCCGCTCGCCTCCGACGCGCTGCTGGCGATGTTCCAGATCACGATGGCCGAGGCGACCGAGAAGGCCAGCGAACGCACCCTCCGCGACGCCGCCAAGCCGGCCAAGTCGAAGCACGCCAAGCGCCGCTCGCGCTGAGCCCCGGAGTTCGGCTATGCTGTCTTCGTTCGGTCGAACGAACGAGAGGGGAGAAAGGCGATCGACATGGGTTCTTCCGGGAATGACGCGGCCGTGGCTGAGAACGGCGCTTCCGCCGCGCGCGAGCGCATCGTTCAAGCAACTCTCGACCTGATCGCCCGCGACGGGATCGGGAAGCTGAGCAATCGGCGCATCGCCGATGCGGCACGGGTCTCGCTCGGCTCGCTCACCTACCACTTCCCCAGCCAGGCCTCGTTGCTGCGGGAGAGCCTGCTCCTCTACGTGGGGAAGGAGGTCGACCGGATCGGCGCGATCGCCGCTGGCCTCCGCGGCCGCAGCCCGCATCCCAGCCCGCGGGAGATCTCGGTGGAGGTGCAGCGGTCGATCGCCGCGGGACTCGAGCGCACCGAGCCGCTGGCCGAGATGGAGCTGCACCTGCACGCGGCCCGCGATCGTGAGCTGCGGGACGCCTCGCGGCGCTGCTTCGCCGCCTATCAGGAGCTTGCCACCGCGGTCCTCGGCGCGCTCGGGGCGCCGGACCCGAGCCGCCATGCCCGCACCGTGGTCTCCGTGATGTACGGGATGGCGTTGGAGCAGATGGGCAGCGGCCGGCTCGACGCCGGCGCGATGACCGCGGCCCTGTCGACGATCGTCCGCGGCGCCTTCGCCGAAGGCCAACCGTCCCCATCGACCCGAGAGGATGTTTGAGATGCGCAAGAAGACCCTGGTGGTGGGGGCGCTGGCCCTGGCTGTGCTCACCATAGCCGGGACCGCCGAGGCGCTGGAACTGCGCGCCGGCGACTTGATCATCGAGGCCCACGGGGGCTTCGCCCCCCAGGCACTGCCGAAGACCGAAAACGCGCCGATCACCATTCACGGCGGCGGCAAGCTCTCGACGGTTTCGGGAGCCCTGCCGCCGATTCTGCAGACGTTGACGATCGAGTTCGACCGCCATGGCGCGGTCGAGACCACCGGCCTGGCGGTCTGCACGGCGGCGAAGCTGCAGAGCACCACGGTGTCGCAGGCGCGTCGCAACTGTCCGGAAGCGATCGTCGGCAGGGGCTTCGGCCACGCCGTCGTCGCCTTTCCGGAACAGAAGCCGATTCCGGTCTCCTCGCCGATCACGATCTTCAACGGCCCGCCGAAGGACGGGGACCCGACTGTCCTGGCTCACGCCTACACCACCGTCCCGGTCCCGACCACCTTCATCGTCCCGATCGTCATCGAAAGAATCCACGACGGCGTCTACGGCTACCGCACCAAAGCGAGGATCCCGAAGATCGCCGGTGGCAGCGGCGTGCCGATCTCCGGCTCGCTGAAGATCGGCCGCAAGTGGACCTATAAGGGCAAGCGCTACAGCTACGTCAACGCCCGCTGCGAAGTCGGCCACCTGCAGGCCAAGGGCGAATTCACCTTCAACGACGGGACCTTCCTCACCGGCACCTTCATCCGCGCCTGCCGGGTGCGAAAGTGAGTCGCGGGCCCGCTCAGCCGGGGACGATCGTCTTCATCGCCGCTTCGAGTTCGGCGACGCCGTAGGCGCCCTCGAGGCGGTCGCGGATGATCCCGTGGCGGTCGACGAGGAAGGTCCAGGGCTCGGTTTCCAGGTGGAACGCCTTCAGCTGCGGCCGGATCCCCTTGCTCGGTTCGTTTTCGACGTAGACCTCCTGGTGGATGAAGTCGGCCCTGCCTTCGTACTCGTCGGCGACCTGCTGGGCGACATCGACGACGGGGCCGCAGACGCGGCTCTGGCAGAGCGCCGGCGTCGCGAAGATCAGCACCACCGGCTGCTTGCCGAGGACTTCGGCGAAGTCGACCTTGTGCATCTGGTCGGGAGGCACCCGGGTGTCGATCTTGGCCAGGTCGCCGCCGACGTCGGCGGCGGTCAGCGTCGTGATCCGCGGCGGCCGCTGCCCGACCTGCGGGATCTTCGGGAAGGCGCCGACGTCCGGGCTCGGCACCCGTGAGGCTTCCAGCCCCTTCGGCCCCTTCAGCATCGCGACCACCAGCCACGGTCCGTTGCTGGTGAAGTTCACCTTGGGGACGACGTAGACGGTCTTCGCCTCGCCCGGGACTTCGCTGGTCTGGGAGCGGTAGGCCGGCTTCGTTTCCAGCGAGGTCACCCGCGCCGGCAGCGGCCCCTGCACGGGGCTGTGTTCGTTTTTGGCGACGTAGATCGCGGCGTCGGCGTCGCTGACCTGCTTGTTGCCGACCGTGAAGACGCCGAACGAGTAGCGGTTCTCGCCCTTGTCGAAGGTCTGGGACGCGGGCGCGATCACCAGCTTGGTCGGCTTCGCCCCCGAGTCCGTCAGCAGCTGCGAGATCGTCTTCCCCTTGGCGGCGGGGAACTCGGTCGCCGGCGGCGCCGGCCGTTCGCCGCCGCCACCGGAGCCGCCGCAGCCGGCGAGCAGCGCCGCCAGCGCGCAGCCGAGCAGGGCCAGCGATGAGATCGGGTGGCGGTGGCGCACGCTCGGCAAGCTACCGATCTCGCCTAAACGCCTCCCAGCTCTGGGGCGGGGACGGCCACCCACTACCTTTAGGGCATGGCAAAGGTCCTCTACACCGCCGAGGCCCATGTCACCGGCGGCCGCGCCGCGGGTCATGGGCGCAGCAGCGACGGCGTTCTCGAGGTCGACCTGCGGACGCCGCCGGAGATGGGCGGGGAGGGGGGAGGCACCAACCCCGAGCAGCTCTTCGCGGTCGGCTACGCCGCCTGCTTCGAGGGCGCCCTGGCCGCCGTCGCCCGCCGCCAGAAGGCCGAGGTCGGCGACGTCGAGATCGACTCCAAGGTGAAGCTGATGACCGCCGAGGACCGCAGCTTCACGATCGCCGCCGAGCTGCACGTGACCCTGCCCTCGGTCGCCGGCCCCGATGCGGTCGAGCTGGTCCGCGCCGCCCACCGGGTCTGCCCCTACTCCAACGCCACCCGCGGCAACATCGAGGTCGAGCTGACCGCCAACGGCATCGCCGTCGAGGCCTGAACGCGTTCGCCCGCCCGGCGCTGTGCGTCGGCGTAGCATTGAGGGCATGACCCGTTCCTCGCGCACCTTGCTGGAGCCCGGCCACGAGGCCGAGTGGGCCGTTCTCAATCGCGAGAAGCGCGAATACCACCAGGGGGTAGCGCGGGCACTGACGCCGTCCGAGCGGATCGCCCAGGGCCAGAAGCTCTCCCAGCAGGCGGTGTCGCTGCTGGCCGCGTCCATACGAGCTGGCAATGTCCCAAGACGAGCCTTCTGGTCCTGATCTGGACGGTGTCGTCGCCGACGCCAACGCGGTCGGGTTGTCCTATGTCGTGATCGGCGCCCATCATCTTAGCGTCAAAAGCCGCCACGGCATCGTTGACATCATGCGGGGTGGCCTGCCCAGCGTCGTCGGCTTCAAGCGCCTCGCGGGTCGGCCCCAGGACAAGCGCGACCTGGAAGAGCTGGAGTCGCTCCACGGCGAGCTGCCGATCGAGCCGATCCCCGGCCTCGACTAGGCCAGTAGCGTGAAGCGTCCAGAGGAGCTTGCGAGAGGAGATCGTGCATGACCGGAAGCGCAGACTTCACCAAGGAGGAGTGGGAGATCGTCAGGGAGGGCCCGACCAGCGCCGGGATGGTCGTCTCCGCCGCGCAGCGCGGCGGCAGCTTCCGCGAGGCGATCGCGATGGCCAAGGCCTACACCGAGGCGCGCAAGGAGCACGGCGACTCGGCACTGCTCGATGAGCTCGTCGCCAGCAAGCCGGAGATGGACCACACCAGGGTCCACTCGGCCGAGGAGCTGAAGGCGAACGGCCTGAAGCGGATCGGCGAAGCGGTAGCGCTGGTCGAGCAGAAGGCAACCCCCGCCGAGCTCGGCGACTACCGCCTCTTCGTCACCTCGCTGGCCAAGCGCGTCGCCGCCGCCAAGAAGGAGGGCGAGGCGGCTGCTGTCAGCGAGGCCGAGGCCGCGGCGATCGCCGAGATCGAAGCGGCGCTGGGCGTGGTTTAGCTCAGAAACGTGATGTCTCCGGCGTGACGGCCGCCTGGCCGTATCACGCCCTCGTACCCAACGCTTTTTCCCACTGCGGGAGCCGGCCTGGCTTCCGCGGCGCTCCTGCGTGTTTTTAGAAACATCAACTTTTGCTTGACCCTCCGAACGCCTTGTGTTTCAATGACGCCTGCTTCATGTACGACATAGTTCAGTTCCTCGCGGACTGAACTGAATCACAGGGAAAGCATCGTCGCCCCGGATGGGACCGGGCACAGGGAAAAGCCAGGGAGAGGAATGCACCGCATGG
>CAZIOS010000036.1:0-21271 GCA_964540905.1 uncultured Conexibacteraceae bacterium
TTGTTGGCGAAGCTGAAGATCGACTCCTGGTAGGAGGAGTTCCACTGCATCGCCAGCTCGACCTGGCCCTCCTCCTCGCTGCCCTCGAAGTAGATGACCTTGCGGTGGAGCTCGTCCTTGTTCTCGTTGAGGTGGCGGACGAAGTCCTCGATCCCGCCCTCGTACTGGAAGACGACGCTGTTGGTCGCG
This sequence comes from uncultured Conexibacteraceae bacterium, assembly GCA_964540905.1. Lineage (GTDB taxonomy): Bacteria > Actinomycetota > Thermoleophilia > Solirubrobacterales > 70-9 > VAYN01. The sequence continues at coordinate 190 of CAZIOS010000036.1, forward strand.
CCGCGCTCGTCGATCAGCTCGATCCTGAGGCCGCGGGTGAGGAAGGCGGTCTCGCGCAGGCGCTCGGCCAGGGTCTGGAAGTCGAACTCGATCTCTTCGAAGATCTCGAGGTCGGGGAGGAAGGTGATCTTGGTGCCGTGGGCGCCGGTGGCTTCGCCCTTGGCCAGCTCGGTCATCGGTTTGCCGCGCTCGTAGTCCTGCGACCAGACGTGCCCGTCGCGGCTGATCTCGAGGTGGAGCCGCTCGGAGAGCGCGTTGACGACGGAGACGCCGACGCCGTGCAGGCCGCCGGAGACCTTGTAGCCGCCGCCGTCGCCGAACTTGCCGCCGGCGTGGAGGACGGTCAGCACGACCTCCGCCGCCGGGCGGCCCTCTTTCGCCATCGTCTCGACCGGGATGCCGCGGCCGTCGTCCTCGACGGTGCAGCTGTTGTCCGGATGCAGGACGACCCGGACGCTGTCGCAGTGGCCGGCGAGGGCCTCGTCGACGGAGTTGTCGACGACCTCGTAGACGAGATGGTGGAGACCACGGGGGGCGGTCGAGCCGATGTACATGCCGGGACGTTTGCGAACCGCTTCCAGTCCCTCGAGGACGGTGATGTCCTCGGCGCCATAGGAGGCGTCGGTGGTGGACGAGCTGGCTTTCTTCTCAGGCAATGAGTCCCTTCCGGTTGACACAGAAAACCCCGACGCCTGGAGGCCTTACTCCAGCCAGATCGGGGCGCAAATCAAGTTGCCATAAGAATACCAGTTCAGGGCTGCGGATGAGCGTGGGAGGTGAAGTAAATTCCCTGCAAATCGTGGATAAAGTGTGCCTAGAAACGATCCGCATTAGCGCGGAAGCGCAGGGCCGTCGGGGCGCGCTCCCCCAACTCGTCGCGCAGGCGCTCCAGCAGCTGCGCCTGCATCAGGTCGAGCTCCTGGGCCCAGACCGCGTCGGCGCACTCGACCGTCAGCGTCCCGGCTCGCTCGGAGACCGGGGTGGCGACGGCGGCCAGACGCTCGCCGACGGCGCCGGACCAGGCCGCCTGGACCGCGGCGAGGCCGGTGCGAGGAGCGGCGAGGTCGCGGGCGGCGCGGATCGCCGCCGAGGCCTGGCGGGGGGCGCGGCGGTGGGTCACGCGGCGACGGCGCTGTCGCGGGTGGAGGGGGGCGGCATCCGCACGACCGCCGCCAGCGCCGGCGGCGGCAGCGACTCCTCGTCGGCGGCGGTGATCAACGCCTGACCGCCGGCGGCGAGGCGGCGGACCAGGCGCTCGCGGCGGCCGGGGTCGAGCTCGCTCATCACGTCGTCGAGCAGCAGCAGCGGCGTCACCCGCCGCGCCGCCAGCAGCGCCTCCCGCTCGGCGAAGAGGAGGGCCAGCAGGGCGGCCCGCTGCTGGCCCTGCGAGCCGTAGCGGCGCAGCGACCGCTCGCCGGCCTCGAGCTTGAGCTCGTCGAGGTGGGGACCCCAGGAGCTGCGCCCGAGGCGGACGTCCTGCTCGCGTCGCTGCTCCAGCCCGGCCCGCAGCTCCTCCTCCGAGCCCTCCGCCCGCGGGGCGTAGGAGAGCGCCGCCGCCTCGAGGCCGAGCTCCTCCGCGGCCTCGGCGAACGGGTCGCGGAGCTCGGCGATCGCCTCCCCGCGGGCGGCGATCAGCGGCGCGGCCGCGGCGGCGAGGCTCGCGTCCCAGGTGCCGAGGTCGCGCGGCGAGCCGATGCCGGCGGCGAGGCGTGAGAGCAGCGCGTTGCGTTGCGCCAGGGCCTGGCCGTAGCGCTTGCGCAGCTCGCCGCGGGACGGCCAGCGGGCGGCGGCGAAGCCGTCGAGGTGGGCGCGGCGCTCCGCGGGCGGCCCCTTGATCAGGGTCAGCCGATCGGGCGCGAAGACGGCCACCGGCGGACGGTTGCGGGCCAGCGTCGCCGGCTCGGCGGCGTTGCCGTCGAGCAGGTGGCGGCGGCCCTCGCTGCGGCTGACCGAGGCGAGCAGTCGCCGCTCCAGCCCGTCCTCGTCGCGCACCGTCGCCTCGGCGCGGGCCAGCGAGCCGCCGAAGGGGATCAGGTCGCGGCGGTCGGCGGTGCGGAAGGAACGCCCGGTGAGGGCAAAGTAGAGCGCCTCGACGAGGTTGGTCTTACCGACCCCGTTGGGCCCGACGACGCTGACGATCCCCGGCTCGAGCTCGACCCGGACCCGATCGAGGCTGCGCAGCGGCCGCGCTTCGATCGCGGTGACCAGCACCGGCCACCCTCAGACGTTGAGGCGGATCGGCATCACCAGGTAGCGGAAGTCTTCGCCCTCGACCGGCTGCAGCAGCCCGGGCCGCAGCGGCGAGATCAGCCGCAGCAGGATCTCGTCGCCGTCGACGCTCTCGATCCCCTCCTTGAGGAACTCCGGGTTGAAGCCGATCTCCAGCGCCTCGCCCTCGAAGGCGGCGGGCATCGTCTCCTCGGCGTCGCCGACGTCGGGGGTCTCCGCCGCCACCGTCAGCTCGCCGGACGAGAAGGAGAGGCGCAGCGGCGCGTTGCGCTGCGCCAGCTGGCTGACCCGGCGGGCGACGTCGAGGAAGTCGCCTCGCGGCAGCCGCACGTCGTGCTCGTAGGACTCCGGCAGCAGCTGCCGAAAGTTGGGGAACTGGCCCTCGATCAGCCGCGTGGTGAGGGTGATCGACCCTGCCTCGAAGATCGCCTGGTTGGCGAGCAGCGTCACCGTCGCCTCACCGGCTCCCTCGGCGGCGAGGATCCGGCCCAGCTCGCGCAGCGCCCGGGCCGGGATGTTGGCCTCGATCTCGCCGCCGAGCTCGTTCTCGAGCTCGGTCCGCTTCACCGCCAGCCGGTAGGAGTCGGTGGCGACCATCGTCATCTCGGTGCCGCTGGCGGTGACGAAGACGCCGGTCAGGACCGGGCGCATGTCATCGCGCGAAGCGGCGCGGGCGACCAGGTCGATGCTCTCCGAGAGCTCTTTGGCCGGAATCTTCAGCCCCGCCTCCTCGCCCGCCTCGGGCAGCTTCGGGAAGTCCTCGGCGGGCAGCACCCGCAGGTGGAAGCTGGAGCTGCCGCTGCGGATCTCGACGTCGTGCTCGGCCTCGCGCGACTCGATCTCCACCGTCGGGTTGGCGAGCGAGCGGGCGACCTCGGCGAGGAGCCTGCCCGGCAACAGGACCGAGCCCTCGCTGGCGACGTCGGCGGCGAGCGCCGTCTCCAGCCCCATGTCGAGGTCGGTGGCGGAGAGGGTCACCAGTCCCTCGGCGGCGCTCAGCAGCACTCCGGAGAGGGCCTGGGTGGCGGCGCGGGTGGAAACGGCGCGGGAGACGATGGAGAGCTTGGCGACTAGTTCTTCGCGTTTGGTCGTGAGCTTCAAGTGAGTGAATGCCTTCTTGAGTTGAGTTAGGACTTGTGGAAAGCGGGAGAACCGCGGAGGATTTGGCCTCGGAATGCGGTTCGGTGGCTGTGGAAGCGCTTGTGGGAAGGGGCCGATTCTTGCAGTGTCATCGGCCGTCAGCGCTTCTCGCCGGTGGGATTGTGGATAGCGCCGCGTAACTCCTCGACCCGGCTGGCAAGGTCGGGATCGCTGCCGATGCCCGCCTCGACCCGCCGCAGCGAGTTGAGCACGGTCGAGTGGTCGCGGCCGCCGTAGAGGCGGCCGATCTGCGGCAGCGAGAGGTCGGTCAGCTCGCGGGTGAGGAAGATCGCCACCTGGCGCGCCCGCAGCGGCGTTGCGGCGCGGCTGGAGCCGATCAGCTCGGCGCGGGAGATGCCGAAGGTCTCGGCCACCCGTTGCTGGATCTCCTCGACCGAGGTCGCCTGGGCGGAGCGGGAGCCGCGCGGGATCACCTCGGCGATCAGCTCGGAGCTGAGCGGCCGGGCCATCAGCGAGGCATGGGCGAGGACGCGGGTGAGGGCGCCGTGGAGCTGGCGCACGTTGGCGTCGATCCGGTTGGCGAGCTCGGAGAGCGCCCCGGCATCGGCGATCTCGACCCCGGACTCCTGGACCAACCGCCGCAGGACGGTCAGCCGGGTCGCCAGGTTGGGCGGCTCGACGGCGACGGTCAGGCCCCACTCGAAGCGGTCGCGCAGGCGCGCCGCCAGGGTCGAGAGCTCGCTGGGGATGCGGTCGGCGGAGAGCACCAGCTGGCTCCCAGACTCGTAGAGGGCGTTGAAGGTGTGGAAGAACTCCTCTTCGGTGTTGGGCTTGCCTTCGAGGAACTGGACGTCGTCGATCAGGAGGACGTCGATGTCGCGGTAGCGCGCCTTGAAGGCATCGGCGCCGGACGAGCGCAGGGCGGCGACGAACTCGTTGGTGAACGACTCGGCGGTCGTGTAGCGGATGCTGAGCCCGGGGGCGTTGGCGCGCAGGTAGTTGGCCACCGCCGCCAGCAGGTGCGTCTTGCCAAGCCCCGGCGGGCCGTGCAGGAAGAGCGGGTTGTAGGCCTCCGAAGGGGCCTCGGCGACCGCCAGCGCGGCTCCGTGGGCGAGGCGGTTGCCGGCGCCGATGACGAAGCGATCGAAGGTGTAGTGCGGGTTGAGGTCTACTCCCGCGAGTTCGCCGCCGCCCTCCCCGGTCTCCTGGTCGGCGGCGAAGCTGACCCGGCTCAGGCCCGTCCCGGAGTCGGCGAGCGCTTCCCCGATCAGCCCGGTGTAGCGGCGCTCGGCCCAAGCGCGGATGCCCTCGGGAGCGCTCAGGAAGAGGGTGTCGCCGCCGCTGGCAACCGCCCGCAGTGGCAACAGCCAGAGCCGGAAGGTCGACTCCGGGACCGAGGCTCGGAGCCGGTCCTGGGTCGCCCGCCAGAGGGCGTCGAGTTCGGGTTGGGAGGAGTCATCAGGCACCTGGCCGGCGACCATAGCGGCGTGCCTGAGCGGGTATTCGTGGCGAACCGCAAATCCCGCAGAAAAGATTTCAGCGCCGTCTCCGTATACTGCCGACGGCAATGAAGCGCACCTATCAGCCGAAGAAGCGGAAGCGTGCAAAGACGCACGGTTTCCGGGCGCGGATGAGCACCCGGGGCGGCCGCGCGATCCTGAAGCGACGCCGGCGCAAAGGGCGGAAGCGCCTCACCCCCTAGATGGCGTCGAAGCGCCGTCGCCTCTCGCGCAGCGGTGAGTTCGACCGCGTCTACCGCGACGGCTCATCACATGCGACCCGCTACCTCGTCCTCTACACCTTCCCGCGTCGCGACGAGGAGCGCGAGGACGTGAGGCTGGGAGTTTCGGTCAGCCGCAAGGTCGGCGGCGCGGTCGAGCGCAACAAGGTCAAGCGCGCCCTGCGCGAGGCTTTTTGGGCCCTTTCCGACCGTCTCCCGGAGCGCCACGACTTCGTCATCGTCGCCCGCGCGGAGCTCGCCGGGATGATCGACCGCGAGGGCAGCGCCGGCGCAACGAAGTGCCTCGAAGAGGCGCTTGCCGGCAGCTCGACGGGGGGGCGTTCCACGTGAAACGCGCCTTCCTCGCCCCGATCCGTGCCTACCAGCGCTGGATCTCCCCCTCCCGCCCGCGCCGCTGCCGTTACGAGCCGACCTGCTCCGCCTACGTCGTCGAGGCCGTGGAGCGCTTCGGCGTCGCCCGCGGGCTGCTGCTCGGCGGTTGGCGCCTGCTGCGCTGCAACCCCTTCAGCCACGGCGGCTTCGACCCCGTCCCCGACCACTTCACGCTGCGGGTGAGCCCGCTCGATCCCGCTCAGCACCACGGAGAGGCGCACCCATGATCCTGCCCGTCGCGAACATCCTCCAGCCCCTGATCGACGTAGCCAATGGGGTCCTCCAGTTCTTCCACGACAACGCCGGCCTGAGCTGGGGGATGTCGATCATCGCCCTGACGATCTTCGTCCGCGCCCTGCTGATCCCGCTCACCTACAAACAGCTGAAAGGGATGCGGGCGCTGCAGGCGCTGCAGCCGCAGATCAAAGAACTGCAGGCCAAATACAAGAACGACAAACAGCGCATGCAGCAAGAGATGATGAATTTCTACAAAGAGAACAAAGTCAACCCCTTTGCCTCTTGCATCCCGCTGGTCGCCCAGCTGCCGGTCTTCATCACCCTCTTCTACGTCCTCCGGCACGAGCTGCCGAGCGACATGGGCTGCGAAGCCGGCCACTGCGGCAGCCACGGCGGCTCCTTCCTCTTCATCCCCGACCTGACCGCGAAGGCCACCGGCGCCGTCCTGATCACGCTGCTGATCCTCTACGTCGGCACCCAGCTCGCCTCCGGCTACTTCATGTCGGTCACGGCCGACAAAAGCCAGCGCACGATGATGTTCCTGCTGCCGCTCTTCTTCGTCCCCTTCGTGATCAGCTTCCCGGCCGGCCTGATCCTCTACTGGATCACGACCAACTGCTGGACGATCGGGCAGCAGTACGTGATCCAGAAGATCATTCCGGTGCCACAGGTGGCTGCCGCCGCCGCCGCGGTTGCGGCGAAACCGCCTCCGCCTCCGCCGAAAAAGAAGAAGAAGAGGCGCTGACGTAGGCCCGGGAGGGACGGGCACCCCTCTTCACTTAACTTGCTCGGGTGGGGCGTGCGGCGGCCGTCCGAGGGTCGGGCAACCGAGAAGTACAAGACGTTTCGAGGGGTGCCCGTCCCTCCCGGGCGTCTGTCGCGCTTCGTGAGGACTATCCCTTGGGGCGCTTCTTGGCCATGCCCGGCCGGCGCGGTAGGTCGGGTGGAGTCGCGGTCGTCTTTCTTATGACGTGGAGGTGGCGGTGTTGGCTGCCGGCTCTGTCGCCCACGTCCAGAATCGACTCGGGGCGCATCGCTAGGGACTCGGCGGCGCTTTCTAGCTGGGACTCCTCGTCGGGGTCGCGTTTGCCCTTCCAGGCTATTAGGACGCCGTTTGGCTTCAGGAGCGGGGATGCGAGCTCGGCCAGGGTCGAGAGGCGGCCGACGGCGCGGGCGGTGACGGCGTCGTAGGCGTCCCGGCCCTCGGCGGCGGCGAGGTCCTCGGAGCGGAGGTTGAGGACGTGGGCGTTGGCGATGCCTGCCGCGTCGATCGCGCGGCGCATGAACTCGCACTTGCGGCCGACCGACTCGACCAGGTCGACCTCGGCCGTGGGCAGGGTGGCGGCCAGGGCGACGCCGGGGAAACCGGCGCCGGCGCCGATGTCGGCGATCCGCTTCGCCGCGGCCAGCTCCCCGACCTCGAGGCCGGTGAGGCTGTCGGCGACGTGGACCCTCCAGGCGCGCTCGTCGACGACGGAGCTGACCGAGGCGCGCTCACTGGCGAGCAGCTCGAGCACCTTGCGCAGTGCCTCGCGCCCGGCGGGGTCGAGGGCGGCGGTTGGGTCCCGGCTCACTCCGCGACGAGCGGAGCGACGATCACGCAGCGACGGGGCTCGTCGCCCTCGCTGTAGGTCTCGACCCCGGCGCGGTCCTTGAGCCGCTCGTGGACGACGCGGCGCTCCTGGGCGCTCATCGGGTCCATCTCGACGGCGTGGTTGCCGCTCAGCGCCTGCTCGGCGGCGCGATCGGCACGGCCCTCGAGCGTCTCGCGGCGGCGGCCGCGGTAGCCGGCGGCGTCGACGATCACCCGCTTGCGCTCGCGCAGGCCGCGGAAGGCGGCCTGGTAGCAGAGCAGCTGCAGGGCGTCGATCGTCTGCCCACGTTTGCCGATCAGCAGGCCGTAGTCCTCGCCGCCGACGACGTTGGCGAGGATGCGGTCGTCGCTCTCCTCGATCTCAACCTCGCCGTCGAGGTCGAGCTCGTCGAGCACGCCCTCGACGAGCTCCTGGACGCGCTCGACGGGGCTGTCTGGCCAATCGCTGGTCTCGGGCACGCAGCGGAGGCTATCCGACCTCCGCCGAGCCGCGCGGGCAAACGCGCGGGCAAATAGTGTGGCGGCGAGATGGGGAAGGTCTACGCGGTCGCAAACCAGAAGGGCGGAGTCGGCAAGACGACCACCGCGGTCAACCTCGCCTCCGTCATCGCCGCGGCCGGCGAGCAGACGCTGCTCGTCGACCTCGACCCGCAGGGCAACGCGACGGTCGCCCTCGGCGCCGAAAAGGACCTGCACCCCTCCTCCTACGACTGCCTGACCGGCGATGTCTCGGTCGCCGAGGCGGCACGGCCGGCCGGCCCCGACAACCTCTGGCTGGTTCCCGCCAACCCCGATCTCGCCGGCGCCGCGGTCGAGCTGCCGCGGATCGAGGGCTCGGAGACGCGCCTGCGCGAGCGCCTCGGCCCGGTCCGCGAGCGCTTCGGCGTGACCCTGCTCGACTGCCCACCCTCGCTGGGCCCGGTCAGCGTCAACGCCCTTACCGCCGCCGATCGCGTGATCGTCCCGGTCCAGGCCGAGTACCTGGCGCTCGAGGGCCTGGTCCAGTTCCTCGACACCCTGGGTCTGATCCGGCGCGAGCTCAACCCCGCCCTGGAGGTCGCGGGGCTGCTGGTGACGATGCACGACGAGCGCACCCGCCTCGCCCAGGACGTCGAGGCCGAACTGCGCAAGCACTTCCCGGCGATGGTGTTCGAGACGGTGATCCCGCGCAGCGTCCGAGTCGCCGAGTCGCCGAGCTATGGTCTGCCCGTGACCGAGCACGCTCCCTCCTCACGCGGCGCCGTCGCCTACCGGGCGCTGGCAACGGAGCTGGCCAGCCGTGGCTAGCGGCACCAAGCGCGGCATCGGCCGCGGCCTGGCGGCGATCCTGCCGGAAGCCAGCGGCGAGGACGCCGGCGAGCTGCGCGAGCTGCCGGTGACGCTGATCAAGCCCAACCCCGGCCAGCCGCGGACCAAGTTCGACCCCGAGGCGCTGGCCTCGCTCGCCGCCTCGATCGAGGCCAGCGGCATCGTCCAGCCGCTGCTGGTCCGCCCCCTGCACGACGGCAGCTACGAGCTGGTCGCCGGCGAGCGGCGCTGGCGGGCGGCGCAGCAGGCCGGCCTCGAGAAGGTGCCGGCGGTGGTTCGCGACCAGGCGGAGGCCGAGCGCCTGCAGGCGGCGCTGATCGAGAACATGGTCCGCGAGGACCTCAACCCGGTCGAGGAGGCGCGCGCCTGCGCCGCCCTGGTCGAGGACCTCGGCCTGACCAAAGAGGAGCTGGCGAAGCGGGTCGGCCGCAGCCGCCCCGCCGTCTCCAACCTGATCCGGCTGCTGGAGCTGCCCGACGAGACGCTGGAGCTGCTCGAGGGCGGCGAGCTCAGCGAGGGTCACGGCCGCGCCCTGCTCGGCGCCAGCGGCAACGACGTCCGCCGCCGCCTCGGCCGCGACGCGGTGCGGGGGGGTTGGTCGGTCCGGGAGACCGAGAACAGGGTTCGGCTGGCCGGCCAGCCAAAGACGAAGCCGAAGCGGCCAGCGGTCGATCCCGAGGCGGCGGCGGCGATGGAGGCCGCAGGCGACGCGCTCGAGGCGGCGCTGGGCCACGAGGTCAGGATCCGCGCCCGCGGCGAGGAGGTCGCGGTCGAGCTGCGCTTCGACGATCTCGACGAGGCGCAGGCATTGGCCCGCCGCCTGCGGCGCCGCAGTCGCTGACCCTCCCACCGCCGCTATCATCGCCGTCTCCGGGCGATTAGCTCAGTTGGTTAGAGCGCGTCTCTGATAAGGACGAGGTCCCTGGTTCGAATCCAGGATCGCCCACTCGCCACGCGCTCAGGGGGACCGCAGGGCCAACCTATAATGGCCAATCCACCACGGCCCGGGAGCGTTTCTCGTGCAGCAGATGCAGATCTACGGCGTCAGCTTCGACATGGTCGGCAAGCAGCCGATCGTTTTGTTGAAGACGGTCGACGGCAATCAGTTCCTGCCGATCTGGATCGGCCATCCCGAGGCGGCGGCGATCCTGATGAAGCTGCAGGGCGCGACGACGCCGCGGCCGATGACCCACGACCTGCTCGGCGACGTGCTCGAGCAGCTCGACGCCAAGTGCGAGCGGGTGGCGGTGACCGAGCTGCGCGACAACACCTTCTACGCCTCGATCACGGTCTCGATCAACGGCTCCGAGGTCGACATCGACTCGCGCCCCTCCGACGCCCTCGCCCTCGCGGTCCGGGTCGAGGCGCCGATCTTCGCGGCCGAGGCGGTGATCGAGGAGTCGGCGATCGAGTTCGAGCACGAGGTCGAGGACACCGAGGAGGTCGTCGACAAGTTCAAAGAGTTCCTCGACGAGGTCACCCCCGAAGACTTCGCTCAGGGCGAGAGCTAGGCGGCGGCCGGCTTCAGGGCGAGGTCGAGGATGCGCTCGACCAGCTGCTCGAAGGACATCCCGGCCGCCTCGGCGGCCTGGGGGAGGAGGCTGGTGTCGGTGAGGCCGGGGATCGCGTTGGCCTCAAGCACCTGGGGCCCGTCGGGGGCGAGGATCAGGTCGACGCGGGCGAAGCCGGAGCAGCCGAGCGCGCGGTAGCTGGCCAGCGCCACCTCGGTCACCGCCTCCCGCTCCGCCGGGCTCAGCTCCGCCGGGCAGACGAAGCTGGTGCGGCCGATCTCGTAGCGGGCCTCGAAGTCGTAGCGGTCGCCCGCGGCCGGGATCGCTTCGACCACCGGCAGCGTCTCCTCGCCGAGCACGCTGACCGCCAGCTCGCGACCGTCGACGAAGCGTTCCAGCAGCACCCGCTCGTCGTAGCTGAAGGCGGCGACCAGGGCCCCCGGCACCTCGCCGGGGCCCGCCGCGAACTTGACCCCGAGCGAGGAGCCGCCGCGGCTGGGCTTGACGACGAGGGGGAAGCCGAGGCCCTGCTCGAGCCGGCCCAGCGCGTCGGCGGCGCCGAGCTCCTTGAAGGCGGTCTGGTTGAAGGCGAACCAGTCCGGCGTCGGCAGCCCCGCCTCGCGGATCGCGTGCTTGGCCAGGACCTTGTCCATGCAGCGAGCGCAGGCGGCGACGCCGGGGCCGGTGAAGGGGATGCCGAGCAGCTCCAGCAGCTCCTGGGCGGTGCCGTCCTCGCCACCGACCCCGTGCATGGCGACGAAGGCGACGTCCGGCCGCTCGGCGCTCAGCCGCCGCACCAGGTCGGCGCCGACGTCGAGCGCCAGCAGCTCGTGGCCGAGCCGTTCCAGCGCGTCCTCGACCCGCGCCCCGGAGCGCAGCGAGACGCCGCGCTCGAGCGAGCGGCCGCCCTTGAGCACCGCGACCCTCATCCCGCCTCGCCCGCCTTGCGAAACGGGACCACGTTCTCGTCCTGCTGCGTCCGCTCCGGCGCCGCCGCGACGTCCTCTCCGGTCAGCGCCCCGTAGAGCTCGATCTGCTCGGCGATCACGCGGCCGATGCGGCGGATGCCCTCGCGGATCTCTCCCTCGTCGACGCCGGAGAAGTTGAGCCGCATCGAGTTGCGGCCGCGCTCGTCGATGTAGGCGGCCTGGCCGGGGACGAAGGCGACGTCGGCGCGCAGCGCCTTCGCCAGCAGGTCGCCGGTGTCGATGTACTCGGGCAGGGTCGCCCAGATGAAGAGGCCGCCCTCGGGTTCGGTCCAGGTCGCGGCGGCGGGAAAGTGCTCGGCCAGCGCCTCCAGCATCACGTCGCGACGGCGCCGGTAGATCTCGACCAGGTCGTCGATGTATTGCCGCCAGCGACCTTCGCCGAAGTACTCGCGGACGAAGTACTGGGTCAGGGTCGAGGTGCAGAGGTCGGCCGCCTGCTTGCCGAGCACGATCTTCTCCAGCACCGGCGGCGGCGCCACCGCCCAGCCCAGCCGGATCCCCGGCGAGAGGATCTTCGAGAGGGTGCCGATGTAGATCACGAAGTCGCCGCCGTCGAGCTGGTAGAGCGGCGGCAGCGGCTCGCCGCCGTAGCGCAGCAGGCCGTAGGGGTTGTCCTCGACGACCAGCAGCTCCCACTGCCGCGCCAGCTCGACCAGGCGCTGCCGCCGCGGCAGCGACATCGTCACCCCGGCCGGGTTCTGGAAGCTCGGCACCGAGTAGACGAACTTCGGCCGCCGGCCCTCGCCACGGAGGCGCTCGAGCAGCGCTTCGAGCTCGTCGATCCGCATCCCGTCCTCGTCGCACTCGACCTGGATCACGTCGGCTTGGTAACTGCAGAAGACCGGCACCGCGCCGGGGTAGGTCGGCGCCTCGCAGATCACCACGTCGCCGGGATCGACCAGCGTCTTGCAGACCAGGTCGATCGCCTGCTGACCGCCGGTGGTGACGATCATGTCGTCGGGGTCGGGCAGCATCCCCTCGGCGCCCATCACCTCGAGGATGCAGTCCTTGGTCTCCTCGAAGCCCTCGGTCGGCCCGTACTGGAGCGCCTCCGCCGCCGACTCCTGGGCGATCCGGGTCATCTGCGCGGCAAAGCTCTGCGGCGGGAAGGTCGAGGTGTCCGGCAGCCCGCCGGCCAGCGAGATCACTTCCGGGCGGGCGGTGATCGCCATCAGGTCGCGCATCGCCGAGGAGCGCATGACGCCGGTGCGGGCGGCGAAGAGGCCGGCGTAGCGCTGCAGGTCCCTGGTGCTGGTGTGGGCACGCCGGCGGTGCGGCGGTGGGGGCACCTCGCTCATCCAAGAAGTGTGGCGGATCGACGCGCCGGCGCCCGGGAGGTTAGGTTTTCGCATGTGAGCTTTCTCTCCGACCTCGGCATCGGCATCGCGATCGGGATGCTGGCCGGCACCACCGGCACCCACGGCTCGGCCCGCGGCCGCATGACCCTGCTGGCCGCGGTGATCGGCCTCATTGCCGGCTTCCTGCTCGACGGCGCCGCCGGCGCTCTACTCGGGCTGGTCGGGGCGACCGCCGCCTGCCTGGTGATCAGCGACCTCGTCGCCGGCGCCAGCCGCCGCGAGGGCAGCGGCGCCGGCGCGCTCGGCTTCCTCGTCGCCCTGGCGGCGCTGATCGCGATCGCGATCGCACTGCTGGTGCCGGTGCTGGTGATCGTCGTCATCCTCGCCCTGGTCTGGCTGGGGGTCTCCCGCCAGCGCCGCGCCCGCCGCAAACACGCCGGGCTCCGCGTCCTGCGCTAGAGGATTCCGGCCGACCGCTGCGGTCGAGCATCATTCGGGCCGTGCCCGCCACCAAGAAGCTGGTTCTGACCTACGTCGACTCGCTGCGCACCGACATGCTCGAACGCGCGGTCGAGGAGGGACGGGCGCCGACCTTCGCGGCGCTGCTCGAGCGCGGCGTCCTGATTCCCGACTGCGTCTCCAGCTTCCCCTCGGTGACCCCGGTCGCCTGCTCGGAGATGGTCACCGGCGTCGGCGCCGACCGCCACTGGATCAGCGGCATGAACTGGTACCACCGGCTCGAGCGGCGCTACGTCGAGTACGGCTCCTCGCTCGAGGCGACCCGTGCCTTCGGCGTCTTCCGGGCGCTCTACGACCTCGTCTACAACATGAACCTGGCCCATCTCAGCCCGGAGGTCGAGACGCTCTTCGAGAGCCTCGACGACGCCGGCCGGCGCACCGCCTGCACGCCGTTCCTGATCTACCGAGGCCGGCACCGTCACCAGGTCTCGCTCGACGGTCTGATGCGCCGCGCCGTCGACGCCACCCGGCTCAAGTTCCGCCACCACACCTGGGGGCCGACCGAGCTCTTCTACGGCGATCTCTACGCCAGCCGCGAGGTGCCCTGCAAGTCGACCTCGATCCCCGGTGCCCGCGACGGCTACTCGGCCTGCTGCTCGGCGCAGCTGATCGAGGACGACCGCTTCGACTTCCTGTTGTTCTCGCTGGCGGACAACGACAACTACTCGCACCGCCACGGGCCGGAGGCGAGCGTCGAGTCGATCGCCAAGGCCGACGAGTGCTTCGCGAAGCTGATCGAGGCGGCGGGCGGCCTCGACGAGTTCCTCCGGCGCTACGCGGTGATCGTCGTCGCCGATCATGCCCAGACGCCGGTCCACCGCGGCCTGCCGCTGGCCGAGCTGCTCGGCCACGAGTGGTCGGTGCTGCAGCCATCCGACGAGCGCCCCGAGCTGGCTCAGCTGGCGGTCAGCCCGACCGGCCGCGCCGCCCACGTCTACCTGCTGCCGGGCGAGGACGAGCGCGCCGACCCGGCCGCGGTCGGCCGGCGCCTCGGCGAGATCGAGGGCGTCGACCTGGTCTGCCGGCTCGAGGACGCCAACGGGGCGCCGCTGCGCCGCGAGGAGCCGGGGATGCCGGCGGCGGGCGGCGAGTGGGCCGTGGTCGAGCGCCCCGGCGCGAGCCTGCGCTTCCGCCCCGGTGGCGCCGTCGCCGACCTCCGCGACGGCCGCTGGGAGCTGGAGGGAGAGACGGCGGTGCTGGCGGCGACGGTCGCGGACGGAAGGCTCGCCAGCGCCGAGTACCCGGACCCCCTGGCCCGGGTCTGGTCGGCGCTGACCGCGCCCCACGCCGGCGACTTCGTCGTCTCGCTGGCGCCGGGCTTCGAGGCGGTCGACTGGGGCGGCGCCAGCCACGCCGGCGGCGGCAGCCACGGCTCGCTGCACGCCGGCGACTCGCTGGGGCCGCTGCTGTTCGTCGGCTGCGGCCCGGAGTCGGCCGCCGAGCGCGAGCAGTGGACGCTGCGCGACGTGGCGCCGGCGGTGCGGGAGCACTTCGGCCTGGGTGCCCGCTGATGCGCCGGGCGCTCGCCGCCCTCGTCCTCGCGCTTGCCCTGATCGCTCCCGGGGCCGCGACCGCCGCGCCGCCCCAGGTCTCCGAAGCGGCGGCGATCCGGATCGCGAACGGCGACCCCAACGCGGTCAAGGAGCGCCGCGAGAACGGTGCCCTGGCGACGAGCGCGAGCATGGTCGAAGGGCACTGGGAGGTGGCCTACTTCGCCGCCGGGAAGGAGGTGGCGCTGGTCCTGGTCGATCCCCACAGCGGCGAGGTGACCGAGTCGTGGACCGGCTACCAGGTCGCCTGGAAGATGGCCCGCGGTTATTCCGGCGCCTTCGGCCACAAGCTCGACGCTCCCTACGTCTTCCTGCCGCTCTGTGCGCTCTTCCTGCTCGGCCTGGTCGACTGGCGCCGACTGCGGCGCCCGGCCAACCTCGACCTCCTGGTCCTGCTCGGCTTCGGCGTCTCCCACTTCTTCTTCAACCGGGCCGAGATCGGCGTCTCGGTGCCGCTCCAGTATCCGGTTCTCCTCTATCTCCTGGGACGGGCGCTCTGGATCGGGTTTCGCGGCGGCCGCGACGAGGGGCTGCGGCCGGTCTGGCCGGCTGCCTGGCTGCTGGTCGCGGCGCTGTTCCTGATGGGCTTCAGGGTGGGGCTCAACATGGCCGACTCGGGCACGATCGACGTCGGCTACGCCAGCGTCGTCGGCGCCGATCGGATCGCCCACGGCGAACCGATCTACGGCAACTTCCCCGCCGACGTCTCGCAGGGGGACACCTACGGCCCGGTCAACTACCTCGCCTACGTCCCCTTCGAGCGGATCTGGCCCTGGTCGGGAAGCTGGGACGACCTGCCCGCCGCCCACGGCGCCGCGGTCTTCTTCGACCTCGCCACCTTCGCCTTCCTGATCCTGCTCGGCATCCGCATCCGGCCGGGACCGCCGGGCCGTCGCCTCGCCGCGATCCTCGCCTTCGGCTGGGCCGCCTACCCCTACACCGCCTTCACCCTCGAGTCGAACTCCAACGACACCCTGGTCGCGATGCTGCTGGTCGCGACCCTGCTCGTCCTCGCCAGGCCCCTGGCCCGCGGCGCCACGCTCGCCCTCGCCACCTGGGCCAAGTTCGCCCCGGTCCTGTTACTGCCGATGCTGGCGACCTATCGGCCCCGGCCCGCGGGTCCTGTCGCGGCGGCATCCCCCACGGTGCTCGGCGCTGAACGCGCCTCCGCGCCGCGGGGGACCCCCGCCACCACGCCACCCGCGGGTCTACGTCGCTGGTGGGACAGACTCGACATCAGCGGCCGTGCGCTAGCTGCTTTTGCTCTGGCGTTCGCCGTGGTCACGGTCGCCGTCATGTTGTGGCCCGCGATCAATCCCGGGTTGCACACGTTCTACGAGCGCACGATCGCCTACCAGTCCGGCCGCGAATCCCCCTTCAGCATCTGGGGCCAGGTGCCGGCGCTCGAACCGCTCCGCGTCGCCCTCCTGGCCGCGACCGCGGGCCTCTCCCTGCTCACCGCCTTCGTCCCCCGCCGCAAGACCCTGGCGCAGGTCGCGGCCCTCGGCGCGGCGCTGCTGATCGCGCTGCAGCTGACGCTGCACCACTGGTTCTACCTCTACATCGTCTGGTTCTACCCGCTGCTGCTCGTCGCCCTCGCGCTCGGCGCCGAGCGCGAGCCGGCAGCGCCGCTCAGGCGGGCGGGGGAGGAGCCGGCACCAGGACCTGCTCGAACGAGTCGGCCAGCCCCCGCTGGTTGACCTCGACCGCGGCGCCCATCACCCAGACGTCCTCGCTCGCGGTCTCGAACCGCGCCGGCATCTGGGTGATCATCGCCGCCAGCGCCAGCTCCGGCTTCACCCCGAGGACGCTGGTCCGCGAGCCGGTCATGCCGACGTCGGAGATGAACGCCGTTCCCCCCGGCAGCACCCGCCCGTCGGCGGTCGGGACGTGGGTGTGGGTGCCGAAGACGGCGGCGACGCGACCGTCGAGGTGCCAGCCCATCGCCACCTTCTCGCTGCTGACTTCGGCGTGGAAGTCGACGACGACGACGTCGGCCTCGAGCCGCTCGAGGATGCCGTCGACGGTGTCGAAGGGCGAGCGCGCGACCCGCAGGCCGACGCCGCCGCTGAGGTTGATCACGGCGACCCGGCGCCCGCCGGCCTCGACCACGGTGTGGCCGCGTCCGGGGTTGCCCTGCGGGTAGTTGGCCGGCCGCACGACCCGCTCCTCGCGATCGAGGAAGTCGTAGGCCTCGCGGTGGCGGTAGACGTGGTTGCCGCTGGTGATGACGCCGGCGCCGGACTCGAAGAGGTCGCGGGCGGTGCGCTCGGTGATGCCGGTGCCGCCGGCCGAGTTCTCGCCGTTGACGATCACCAGCTCGGGCGCGTAGCGCTCGCGCAGCTGCGGCATCGTCTCGCGCAGCCCGCGCCGCCCGGGGCTGCCGACGACGTCGCCGATGAAGAGAACCCGCATGGCGGCGAGCCTATCTGCGAGATTGGGCCCGGTGCCGGACCCGGCGGAGACGCGCGAAATGCTGCAGCGGGCGCTGGCCTACCCCTACGCGGCCCCGGACCGCTCCTTCCTCCAGCTCGGCGCCCGCACCCTGGAGCTACCGGCGGGGGAGCTCGACCTGGCGGGCCGCGGGCCGCTGCTCAGCTACGGCGCCAACGCCGCGCCGGCGGTGCTCGCCCGCAAGCTCGCCACCCTGCCGCGAGAGCCGCTGCCGCTGGTCCGCGCCGAGCTACGCGGCTTCGACGCCGTCTACTCCGCCCACGTCTCTCCCTACGGCGCCGTGCCGGCGACCCTGCGCCGCAGCCCCGGCACGGCGATCAGCCTCTTCGTCGCCTTCCCGACCGCCGAGCAGTTGAAGCTGCTGGCCGCGACCGAGCCGAACTACGAGCTGCGCGAGCTTCAGGGCCTCTCCGGCGAGCTCGAGACCGGCGGACCGCTGGAGCGAGCCGCCGCCTTCCTCAGCCGCCACGGCAGTCTCAGGATCGCGACCGAGCCGGTCGCGCTGGCGGCGATCGAAGCGCGGGGACGGCGCTTCGACGCGGTCGACGAGGCGGAGATGCTGGAGCTGGTTCGCTCCCGCCTCTTCCCCGAAATGAGCCTCGAGCGCTTAGTCACCCGCTCCGTCGAAGCCGCGGGCATCGCACCGCTTCCCACTTTTCACCCTCTATAGGGGGTGAAAAGTCAACAACGGCGAGCGGTCGATCAGACCGCGGCGAAGCGCCGCAGCGCCAGCCGCGCCAGCAGGCCGTAGGCGCAGATCAGGATCGCCAGGTGCGCCAGCGGCCCGCCGATCTCGCCGCCGGCCGAGTCGAGCGCCGCGGTCATCGCTTCCAGCGCCGGCTTGAAGGGGAAGAGCGCGGTCACGACCTTGATCGCGTCGAAGAGGCCGACGCCGACGGCGCCGGCGGGGACCAGCGAGAGGAAGGCGATCGGCAGCGTCACCATGAAGGCCAGCAGCGAGACGGCGCGGACCTCCCGCGCCGCCGCGCCCAGCGCCGCCCCGGCCGCCGCCAGGGCGCCGCCGCCGACCAGGATCGCCGCCAGCCAGAGGCCGATCCGCCCCCATTCGAGCGGCACGAAGACCTGCAGCCCGGCCAGCATCAGCAGCGTCACCACCAGCCCGACCGCGACCCCCAGCAGCACCTTCTCGCCGAGCAGCGCCAGCGGCGAGACGAGGCCGCGGGTCAGCCGCGGGAAGGCGTTCTCCTCGCGCTCCAGCGCCAGCGACCCCGCCACCAGCAGGACCGTGACGAAGGCCAGGGTCAGCGTCGCGGCGACCGCGATCGCGAAGATTTCCAGCGGCGGCGTCGAGCCGCTGACGACTTCCTTCCTGACCTCGATCGGCTGCGCCAGCCGCTTGATCAGCGGCCCGGCGATGTCGAGGTTGTCGCGCGCCTGACTGGCGAATTCGGTCACCTCGGCGAGCGAGGTCCGCAGCGGCCCGGCCGGCAGCGCCGGGCCCAGGGCGGTGAGGATCTGGGCGCTGGCGCGGAGGCCGAGGATGTGGATCGACTGGCCCAGCACCGGCAGCTCGCCGCCGTCGATCAGCAGCTTCAGGTAGTGGCCGCCTTCGCTTGCGATCCGCCGCGCGATCGCCAGGTTCGCCTGCGCCAGCAGGGTCGAGATCCGTTCGTTGACCAGCTGCGCCTTGACCGGGTCGTCTTCGTTGACCAGGACTTCGACCTTGGGGATCCCCGGGGTCAGCGTCGCCAGCGAGTTGATCTTGTCGACCAGGTCGGCGGGCAGGATCAGCGCCGCCAGCACGTCGCCGGAGCGGACCTGCGCCGCCGCTTCGTCGCGGCTCTTGACGTGGACGCACTCGACCCGCGAGCAGATCCGGTCGCTGACCCCGGCCGCCGGCAGGCGCTGGCCGGCGAGGCTGACCCGGGTGCCGGGCGGGACTTCGTTGAGGAAGGCGACCCGCGGCTTCTGCGGCCCGCCCGAGATCGCGAAGCCGACCAGGATCGCGATCAGGATCGGGTAGGCGACCAGCAGCACCGCCTGCAGCGGCGAGCGCCGCAGGATCTGCAGGTCCTTGAGCAGCAGCCAGCGCACGCTCAGTGCCCCCGGTGCTGCAGGTAGGCGACGAAGGCGGTCTCGAAGTCGCGGTCGGCGGCCTCCGGCGCCTCCCGCCGAACCGCCTCGCGCAGCGCCGCCGCCGGCCCGTCGAAGAGCGCCTCGCCGTCGGCGAGGACCAGCAGCCGCTGCCCGTAGCGCTCGGCCTCCTGGATGTCGTGGGTGGAGAAGATCACCGTCGTGCCGCGGCCGGCGAGGCCGCCGACGAACTCCCAGAGCCGCGCCCGCTGGCGCGGGTCGAGGCCGACGCTGGGCTCGTCGAGCAGCAGCACCCGCGGCCGCGAGAGCAACCCGATCGCGATGTTGATCCGCTGCTGGTTGCCACCCGAGAGCCGCGCCACGATCTCGCCCCGGCGCTCGCCGAGCCCGGCCAGATCAAGCATCTCCTCGACCGCGCCGCGTGGGTCCGCCTCGCCCTCCAGCCGCGCGAACAGCAGCAGGTTCTCCTCCACGGTCAGGCGCCGGTAGAGGGCGGCCTGCTGCGGCACCCAGCCGACCTCGCCCTGGCCCAGTCGCAGCTCGCCGCCGTCGGCCTTGGCGATCCCGGCGAGAATCGAGAGCAGCGTCGTCTTGCCTGCCCCGTTGGGCCCGATGATCGCCACCAGCTCGCCCGCCCCGGCGGCGAAGGAGACCCCCTTCAGCGCCTCGCGCTCTCCGTAGAGCTTCACGAGCTCGCGAGCCTCCAGCGCTGCCGTCCCCGTCGCGTCCATCGGCGCGAACCGTACTCAGGGGAGGGAAGGGGCGCCCACCTCCCTCCCCCTAGAATCGAGGCGATGCCGTTCCCCGCCACCCGCCTGCGCCGCCTGCGCCGGACCGAGACCCTGCGCGGCCTCGTCCGCGAGACCGAGCTCTCGCCGGCCCACCTGATCCAGCCCGCCTTCGTCGTCGCCGGCGAGGGGATCCGCGAGGAGATCGCCTCGATGCCTGGCATCGAGCGCTTTTCGATCACCAACCTGGTCGAGGAGGCGGCCGAGATCGCCGCCGCCGGCATCGGCGCGATCCTGCTCTTCGGCGTCCCGGCCAGCAAGGACGACGCCGGCAGTGGCGCCTACGACGACGAGGGGATCGTGCAGATGGCGGTGCGGGCGCTGAAGGAGGCCCACCCCGACCTCACCGTCGTCACCGACGTCTGCCTCTGCGAGTACACCTCGCACGGCCACTGCGGCATCGTCAACGGGGGCGAGGTCGACAACGACATCACCGTCGAGCTGCTGGCCAAAACCGCGATCTCCCACGCCGAGGCCGGCGCCGACGCGGTCGCCCCCAGCGACATGATGGACGGCCGCATCGGCTCGATCCGCTTCCAGCTCGACGAGGAGGGCCACCCCGGGGTGCCGATCGTCGCCTACAGCGCCAAGTACGCCTCCGCCTTCTACGGGCCCTTCCGCGACGCCGCCGACTCGACCCCCGAGTTCGGCGACCGCCGCGGCTACCAGATGGACCCCGCCAACGGCGCCGAGGCGGTGCGCGAGGCCGAGCTCGACCTCGACGAGGGCGCCGACATCCTGATGGTCAAGCCCGCCACCCCCTACCTCGACGTCGTGCGCCGGGTCAAGGACGCAACCGGCGCTCCGGTTGCCGCCTACCACGTCTCCGGCGAGTACTCGATGCTGAAGGCCGCCGCCGCCAACGGCTGGATCGACGAGCGCCCGGCGGTGCTGGAGACCCTGACCTCGATCCGTCGTGCTGGGGCCGACGCGATCGTCACCTACTACGCCAAGGAGGCCGCCGCATGGCTTCGGTGAAAACGCCCCAGTCGAAGGCCCGTTCCCGCAAGGACGGCTCGGCGATTCCGCTCGACGAGACCGACAAGCGGCTGATGAACCTGCTGCAGTCGAGCTTCCCGCTCGACCCCGAGCCGTTCGCGCTCGTCGCCGCCGAGGCGGAACTCGAGCTCGACGACGTCCTCGCCCGCACCCAGCGCCTGCTCGACGGCCGCATCATCCGCGAGATCACGCCGATCTTCGACACCCGCGCGCTCGGCTACGAGTCGATGCTGGTCGCCGCCAAAGTCGACGCCGAGAACCCGCAGCGGGCGGCGCGGATCGTCAACGCCCACCCCGGCGTCTCCCACAACTACCTGCGCACCCACGACTTCAACCT
>CAZIOS010000037.1:0-21138 GCA_964540905.1 uncultured Conexibacteraceae bacterium
ACATCGCCAAACCGCCGCTCTACCGGGTCAAGCAGGGCAACCAGGAGACCTACCTCGAGCGCGAGTCCGAACTCGAGGAGCTGCTGCTGCGCGACAAGCTCGAGGATTTCGAGCTGACCGACGCCAGCGGCGACTCGAAGAAGCTGACCGCGAGCCGCTGGCAGGCCTACGTCCGGCGCTCGAAGGAGTACGAGGGCTGGGGCTCTTCGCTGCAGGCCGAGTTCGGCCACGAGGCGATCCGCTTCCTCGAGGAGTCGAACCTGCTCGACGAGGGCGTCAGCAGCGTCGCCGCCGCGGCCGAGCTGATGAACGCGACGGCGCCGGAGGGGGCGCCGTTCGACACCGAGGTGATCGCGAGCAGCGACGAGCTGCTGGTGGTCAAGGCGATCGAACGCAAGAGCGGCCTCGCCCGCACCCACCGCTTGCCGGCCGAGCTCTTCTCCCACTTCGACTACCGCAAGTTCGTCGAGGTCCACGCGGCGCTGCTGAAGCAGGTCGGCCGCCCTCCCTTCGAGATCGAGCTGGGCGCTCGCCGCAACGTCGCGCTCTCCTTCCAGGCGCTGCGCGGGGCGGTCCTGGAGCTGGCCCGCCACGGCGTCCAGCTGACCCGGTTCAAGGGCCTGGGCGAGATGAACGCCGAACAGCTGCGGGAGACGACGATGGACCCCGCCAGCCGCACCCTGGCCCGGGTCACGCTCGAAGACGCCACCGCCGCCGACCAGATCTTCTCGATGCTGATGGGGGACCAGGTCGCCCCCCGCCGCGAGTTCATAGAGACCCACGCCAAGGAGGTTGGAAATCTCGATGTATAGGCGGACGCTGCAAACCGGCGCATCTCGGGGTCTTCGCGCCCGTTCGTTTGACGAATTAACTATTAAGAGGGCGGTTGCCTGATGGCGTTGGATGTTTTAACTGGGCGAATCGAGGAGCGGGAGCTCGAGAAGGAGATGCGCTCCTCCTACCTCGACTACGCGATGAGCGTGATCGTCGGCCGGGCGCTGCCCGACGTCCGCGACGGCCTCAAGCCGGTCCACCGCCGGGTGCTCTACGCGATGCACGACGTCGGCCTGCAGCCAACCCGGGCCTACCGTAAGTGCGCCTTCATCGTCGGCGAGGTGATGGGCAAGTACCACCCCCACGGCGACTCGGCGATCTACGACACCCTGGTGCGGATGGCGCAGGACTTCTCCCTGCGCTACCTGCTGGTCGACGGCCAGGGCAACTTCGGCTCGATCGACGACGACCCGGCAGCTGCGATGAGGTACACCGAGGCGCGGCTGACCCGGCTCTCCACCGAGCTGCTGCGCGACATCGACGCCGACACCGTCGACTTCGGCCCCAACTACGACGAATCGACCCAGGAGCCGCTGGTGCTGCCGGCGCGCTTCCCGAACCTGCTGGTCAACGGCACCTCCGGGATCGCGGTCGGGATGGCGACCAACATCCCACCGCACAATCTGCGCGAGGTCGCCGGCGCGGTCGCCGCCTACATCGACGACCCCGAGATCGACATGGCCGGGTTGATGGAGCACGTCAAGGGCCCCGACTTCCCCGGCGGCGGGATCATGAGCCGCGAGGGGATCCGCGACGCCTATGCCTCGGGCCGGGGCAGCATCAAGGTCCGCGCCCGCGCCCACGTCGAGCCGCTGAAGGGGGGCAAGGAGGCGATCGTCGTCACCGAGCTGCCGTTCACGGTGAAGAAGCTCGGCGACGGCGGCTTGGTGACCAAGATCGCCGACCTCGTCCGCGACAAAAAACTGGAGGGGATCTCCGACCTGCGCGACGAGTCCGATCGCTCCGGGATGCGGCTGGTGATCGAGCTCAAGCGCGGCGGCCCCCCGGCGAAGGTGGTGCTCAACAACCTCTACAAGAAAACCGCGATGCAGACGACCTTCGGCGCCAACATGGTGGCGCTGGTCGACGGCGTGCCGCGGACGCTGAGCCTGCTGGAGTTGATCCACCACTACGTCGACCACCAACGCGAAGTCGTCACCCGCCGCACCCAGTACGAACTGCGCCGGGCCGAGGCTCGCGCCCACATCCTCGAGGGCCTGCTGGTCGCCCTCGACAACCTCGACGCGGTGATCAAATTGATCAGGGCCTCGACCGACCCCGACGCCGCTCGCGACGGCCTGATGGCGCAGTTCGAGCTCTCGCGCGAGCAGGCGCAGGCGATCCTCGACATGCGCCTGCAGCGCCTGACCGCGCTCGAGGCCGACAAAGTGAGGGCCGAGCACGCCGACCTGATGGAGCGGATCGGGGAGCTGCGGGCGATCCTCGGCGACGAGGCGAAGGTGATGGCGATCGTCAAGGAGGAGCTGGCCGAAGTGGTCGAGGCCTACGGCGACGAGCGCCGCACCGAACTGGCCCACTTCGAGGGCGACGTCGGCATCGAGGACATGATCGCCGACCAGCAGATGGTGATCTCGCTGACCGCCTCCGGCTACGTCAAGCGGCTGCCGCTGGCGACCTACCGCCAGCAGCACCGCGGCGGCGTCGGGGTGATGGGGATGAACCTCAAAGACGACGACTACATCGCCCACCTCCACATCTGCTCAACCCACGACTACCTGCTCTTCTTCACCAACCGCGGCAAGGTCTACCGGCTCAAGGTCTACGAGCTGCCGGAGGGCTCGCGCACCGCCAAAGGCAGCTCGCTCAACAACCTGCTGCCGCTGCGCGAAGGCGAGCGGGTAATGGCGGTGATCCCGACCCGGGACTTCAAGGAGAACCGCTACCTCGCCTTCGCCACCGCCAAGGGGCTGATCAAGAAGACCGAGTTCCTCGCCTACAACACGCCGATCCGCGCCGACGGGATCATCGCGATCAAGGTCCGCGACGGCGACGAGCTGGTCCAGGTCCGGCTCACCTCGGGCGATGACGACATTCTCATGGTCTCCCACTCCGGCCACGCCTCGCGCTTCTCGGAGGAGCTGGTGCGCTCGATGGGCCGCGACACCAGCGGCATCAAGGGCATGAACGTCGCCGGCAAGGACAACCGGGTGCTGGCGATGGACATCGCCCGCAACGACACCGAACTGTTCGTCGTCACCGAGAACGGCTACGGCAAGCGCACCCCGGTCTCCGAGTACCCGGTCAAGGGCCGCGGCACCAAAGGCGTGCTGACCGCGAAGCTGACCGCGAAGAAGGGCGGCCTCGCCGGCGCCCTGATCGTCGGCGAGCACCAGGAGCTGCTCTTCATCTCCCAGAACGGCATGGTCCAGCGCACCTCCGTCGGCGGCATCTCCCAGATGGGCCGCTCGACGCAGGGGGTGAAGGTGATGAACATCAAGGACGACGACCGGGTCAGCGCGGTGGCGCTTGTGGTCGAATCTGAAACGGAGAGCTCGCCGCCAGAGCCGGACAACCAGGTGTCGATGGACGGGGCCGAATAGGACGACGGCTGGTCGGCAGGGAGAGGGAGTCCCCCTGTCTGAAAGACCGTCGCGCAGCTGGTCGAACTCACAGGGCTCGTGGCGTCTGCCCAGGAGCCTTTCCGACAGGGGGACTCCCTCTCCCCACGAGCGTCCCTCGTACTACTCGGGAGAGCAACGGCGGCTGTTCTGTCCCTCAGGTGAGAAGCTGTGGTTGGAGGGATGGTGGCCCTTCCCCGGAGGCTCAAGGACAGACGCATGAGCCCAGGGAGTTCGCCTCGGCTGCGCGACGGTCTCCGGGGAAGGGCCACCATCCCTCCCTCTCAACCCTCCTAAGCAGCAGCGGGTAAGTACTGCTGCCAGTTCGCCGGAATCTTCGGGCTGGCGACCTGGATGAAGACGGTGGGCTCGGGGGCCTTCGGCGACTTCTTCGGGTGCATGTGGATCTCGCGGGGGAGGCGGTTGCCCTTGCGGCGGTTGCACGTGGCGCAGGCGGCGACGATGTTCTCCCAGACGGATTTGCCGCCGCGGCTGCGGGGGATCACGTGGTCGACGGTGAGGCCGGGCTTGGTCGAGCCGCAGTACTGGCAGGTCCAGGAGTCGCGGGCGAGGACGGCGCGGCGGGTGATCTTGCGGCGGTGGGCCTCGCGCGGGATCCGCACGTAGTTGACGAGCCGGATCACGTCGGGGCGCTCCATCGTCATGTGCTCGGAGTGCAGGGCGCCCTCGCGCTGCTCGAGCAGCTCGGCTTTCTCCTTCAGCAGCAGCACAGCGGCGCGTCTCAACGTGCACACGTTGATGGGCTCGTACGTCGCGTTAAGCACCAGAACCCGTGCCATCTCGCCAGAGATTGTAGGGCGGCGGCACCCCCTCCCGGCTGCAGGCTGGCTCAGGCCAGGGGGTAGGAGCCGAGGATCCGGACCGATCCGGCCTTTGCCCGCAGCTGCTCGATCGCCGCGGCGACGGCGGGATCGCTCTCGGCGCCCTCGAGATCGCAGAAGAACATGTAGCGGCCGAGGCCGCTGCGCAGCGGCCTCGACTCGATCCGGGTCAGGTTGATCTGGCGCGAGGAGAACTCGGCCAGGGCGTCGACCAGCGCCCCCGGGTGGTCTTCGCCGAGCTCGGAGAAGACCAGCGCGGTCTTCCAGGGCCCGCCGCCCTCGGGCGCGGTCCCGGCCGGGGCGATCCAGACGAAGCGGGTGACGTTGTCGGCCTCGTCCTGGATCCCCTCGCGGACGATCGTGCAGCCGTAGAGCGCCGCCGCCGCCCGCGAGCCGATCGCCGCCCAGGGGCGGACCGCCTCGGCGACCATCCGCACCGCCGCCGCGGTGCTGCTGACGCTGCGCAGTTCGACCCCGGCCAGCTGCTCGCGCAGGAAGCGGGCGCACTGGGCCAGCGGCTGCTGGTGGGAGAGCACGGCCTCGATCTCACCCAGCTCCAACGGCTCGCGGGCGATCAGGTGGGCGCGGACCGCGTAGTCGTGCTCGCCGACGATCGTCACCCGCTCGGCCTCGAAGGCGAGGGTGTCCAGGGTGCCGCGGACCGAGCCCTCGATCGAGTTCTCGAACGGGACCAGCGCGCGCTCGGCCTCGCCCGCCTGGACGGCGAGGATCGCGTCGTGGATCGTCGCCGTGCGCAGCGGCTCGAACTCGACCCCGGCGGCGGCTTCGCCGAGCGCGTCCTCGGTGAAGGTTCCGGCCGGTCCCAGGTAGGCGATCCGCACCGCGCCCCCCGCCTACCCGAAGACGACCGTGTAGCTGGCCTTGTTGTTTTCCGAGAGCTGCTCGCCGGGCACCGTTTCGACTTCGACTTCGAGCGTCGCTTCGCCGCTCGGCGCCGGGGTCAGCGGAATCGTCACGGTTTCGATTGCGCCCGGTTCGATGCTGTCGATGGTGCTGCTGAGCGGGCTGCCGCCGTTGACGGTGACGGTGACCCCGATCCCGTTCTCGGTCGATTCGCCCTGGTTCTGGACCGCGATTTCGACTTCCGGGGTTTCTTCGCTGGAGACCGTGACCGGCGCGCCTTCGGCCAGTTCGGTGCCGTCGACGCTGGTGCCGGCGAGCCCGAGCCCGTGGATGCCGCTGACGTTTTCTTCGCCGGCGCTGGAGCCGCTGACGCTGCCGAGGGCCGCCGCGACCGCGCTTTCCTCCAGCCACTTGGTGCCTTCCGGCAGGTAGACGCTCTTCGGCACGTCGTGGCCTTCGATCCCGTTGTCGGCGAGGACGCCGTCGATTTCGGGGCGGACGACATTGGCGTAGACGACGTCGGCGGCGAGCAGCTTTTCCATCTGTTTGGCGATCCCCGCCGTCGCCTTGGCCGCCCCGGCTTCTCCCAGCGCCGTATTGGTCTTGTCGGCGATCGCCGACATCGCGCTGCTGCGCAGCTCGTAGACCAGTTCCAGCGCGCCCTGGGCGCGGCCCATCGGGCCGGGGGCGCTGAGGCCTTCGACCCGCGAGGCGTAGTTGTCCATCGCGCTGCGGTCGGCGTTGACCTCGGCCACGAACTCGGTCACCGAGAGGCCGCCGGGGTCGGCGAGCTTGCCGAAGAAGGACTTGCTGGTCTGTTCGGTCTCTTCGACGATCTGGGTGACGTCGCGGGAGTAGTTGCTCAGCGCCGCGTTGGCGCGGGCGTCGAGGCAGCCCTTGACCCCAAGCACGATCACGATCAGGACGATCAGCCCCCCGCCCAGGGCAAGGCCGCGCCGCAGCATGATCTGCTGGCGTTCGGGACGGCGTTGCGGCCGCGGCCGACGCCGCGCCCCGCGTACTGGCGAATCCTCCAAGAAGCGCTCTCCAGGCTGGTTGGGTGGCCGGAGAGTATGAAGCCTGACGGGGTCGCGGCGCTAAGAGAGGCCGCAAACGGCCGCGTTTTCCCAGCCGCCCGGGCGCAGGAGAGGGGGCCGCGAAGCCGAACTACCGAGGTGCTTTGGTCGGCTCACTCGTGCTCAACCGCTTCCTGATCGAGCGCCGCATCGGCAGCGGCGGCTTCGGCGTCGTCTACGAGGCCTGGGACGGGCGGCTGGAGCGCCCGGTCGCGGTCAAGGCGATCGAGCAGCGCGGCGAGGCCGGCCGCCGGGTCCTGCGCGAGGCGCAGGCGGCGGCGCGGCTCAACCATCCCGGCATCGTCACCCTCTACGAGCTCGGCGAGGAGGACGGCAACGCGCTGCTGGTGACCGAGCTGGTCGAGGGCTCGACCCTCTCGCGGCTCTCGCACGAGGACGAGCTCAGCGACCGCGAGATCGGCGAGATCGGCGCCGACCTCTGCGAGGCGCTCGACCACGCCCACTCGCGCGGCGTCGTCCACCGCGACGTCAAGCCCCAGAACGTGCAGGTGACCGAGCACGACGGCGAGCCCCACGCCAAGCTGATGGACTTCGGCATCGCCCAGCTCGCCGACGGCGCCTCACTGACTGCGGCCGGCGACGTCGTCGGCACCCTCGCCTACATGTCGCCCGAGCAGGCGGAGGGCCGCCCCGCCGGGCCCGAGGCCGACGTCTACTCGCTGGCGCTGACCCTGTACGAGTGCTGGAGCGGCGAGAACCCGCACCGCCGCGCCAGCCCGGCGGCGACGGCGCGGGCGATCGGCGGCCGCACCCGGCCGCTGCGGCGGCTGCGCCCCGACCTGCCGCGCCAGCTCAGCGACACGATCGACGCCTGCCTCGCCGCCCGTCCGCCCCACCGTCCCAGCCTCGAGGAACTGGGGACGGCGATCGAAGACTCGCTGGAGCTGCTCGCCGCCCACCACCACGTCAGCCATCGCCACCTCGGCCCCCGGCTCGCCGCCCTCGCCCTCGCCGCCGCCCTCGGCGCCTGGCTCGCGGTCGGCCACGGCGTCCTGCTGCCTTAGGATTTTCAGATCGGCGTCCTGCGCAACCTCGAGTCCCGGATCGAAGGCCTCGTCGAGGGGGTCTTCAGCCGCGCCTTCAGCTCCGAGGTGCAGCCGGTCGAACTCGCCCGCAAGCTGGCGAAGGAAATGGACACGCACAAGACCGCCTCGGTCCAGCGCGTCTACGTCCCCAACGAGTACACGGTCTACCTCTCGAAGCAGGACCGGTCCAAGCTCGAGGGCTACGAGCGCTCGCTCGAGCAGGAGCTCTCCGGCTACCTGCTCGAGCACGCGCGCCGGCGCGGCTACGACCTGCTGACCCGGCCGGCGGTCGCCTTCGACACCGACGAGCGGCTGCGGCTGGGCGAGTTCGGGATCCAGGCCCGGCTGGTGAAGCCGCCGGCGCACGAGGGCGAGGCCCCGAAACAGGGCGAAGAGGGCCACACGATGGTCTACTCGGCGGTGCGCGAGCGCGACCGCGGCCGCCCGAAACGGCCCGAGCAGGCGGTTGGCGCCCTGGTCTCCACCCGCGCCGTCGTCTCGCTCGAGGACCGCCGCTACGTGCTCGACGGGCCGCGGGCGACGATCGGCCGCTCGAAGTCGGCCGAGTGCGTCCTCTCCGATCCCAACGTCTCCCGCCGCCACGCCGAGCTGCGCCGCTCGGAGTCCGGCGACTGGCAGATCGCCGACCTCGGATCGACCAACGGGATCAAGGTCAACGGCCGCCGCGTCGCCTCGACCCGGCTCAGCCCGGGCGACGAGGTCACCGTCGGAACCACGACCTTCCGCTTCGACATCGAGCAGTAGCTGCCGCTGACCGTAAGGTGCTGGGCGCGTGGCCTACGACCCGATATCAGTAGCCCTCAAGTTCGGCTTCCTGGCCGTCCTCTACCTGTTCCTGCTGGTGATCGCCCGCAGCGCCCTCAAGGACCTGCGGCGGACGGTCACGCCGGCTCCCGACGCGACCGGTTTCCACGCCTCCCCCGCCTACGCCGAGGCGCCGCGCGGGGCCGACGCTTGGCTGATCGCCGAGCGCGGCGGCGGCCTCGAGCCGGGCCAGCGCTTCGACCTGATCGGCGGCCTCTCGATCGGCCGCTCGAAGGAATCCGACGTGCAGATCGAGGATCGTTACGCCTCTGGCCTGCACGCCCGGGTCTTCTCGCGTCAAGGGCGCTACTTCGTCGAGGACATGAGCTCCACCAACGGCACCTTGCTGAACGGCGCGACCCTGAAGGGAGAGGCAGAGCTGATCGACGGCGACACGGTGCAGATCGGCGACACCGAGTTCAGGCTGGAGACGGGCTGATGCTGCGGATCGACGACCAGGCGACCGCCACCGACACCGGCCGCCAGCGCAACGCCAACGAGGACTCGTTCTTCACCCGGGCGCCGATCTTCGTCGTCGCCGACGGGATGGGCGGCGCCCAGGCCGGCGAGGTCGCCTCCAAGACCGCCGCCGAGACCTTCGACCGCGAGCTGCCCAGCGCGCCGCCGGAGCGGCTGCTGCGGGAGACGATCGAGGAAGCCAACCGCCGCGTCCACGCCCGCGCCCAGGAGGACTCCTCGCTGGCCGGGATGGGGACGACGATGACGGCCGTGGTCGTCGACCCGGCTGCCGAGGAGGTGGCGATCGGCCACGTCGGCGACAGCCGCGCCTACCGCCTGCGCGGGGCCAGGCTCGAGCGGCTGACCCGCGACCACTCGCTGGTCGAGGAGATGCGGCGCAAGGGCCAGCTCACCGACGCCCAGGCCGAGGACCATCCGCAGCGCTCGATCATCACCCGCGCGCTTGGCCCCGAGCCGGAGGTCGACGTCGACGTGCAGACGGTCGCTGCCCAGCCCGGCGACGTCTTCCTGATCTGCTCCGACGGGCTGACGACGATGCTCGACGACGAGACCATCGCGGGCCTGCTGATCCGCGCCACCTCGATGGCCTCGGCGGTGCGGGCCCTGGTCGACGAAGCCAACCGCGCCGGCGGCCGCGACAACATCACCGTCGTCCTCTTCCGGCTCGAGGACGCCGCCGCGGCGGTCGGCGGCGCGCCGGGCGATCCGCCGCCGGAGGGCGCGACCCTGATCGGGTCCAGCGCCGAGGAGGCGGGACTGACCGCGACCGAGGTGCGCCGCCGCGCCGCCGCCGAGGCTGCCCGCCGCCGCCGCGAGGAACAGGACTCGAAGCGGCCGCGCCGACGGCTGCGCCGGGCGGCGAAGGTGTTGGCGGCGGTCGTGGTGCTGGCGGCGATCGCCTATGGCGCCTGGTACGGCAACCGCCAGATCTGGTTCCTCGGCACCGACTCCGGCGGCCGCGTCGCCCTCTACCGCGGCGCCCCCTACGAACTCCCCTTTGGGATCAAGCTCTACGACGAGCGCTACTCGGCGCCGATCCAGACCGCGGCGCTGCCGCCGCGCCGCCGCGACGCGGTCAGCGGTCACGACATGCGCTCGCGCGGCGACGCGGTCTCCCTGCTGGAAGAAATCCAGCGCGACCAGGGGGTTCCTTGACCGCCGCCCGGAACCGGGAGCTGGCCGCCCTGGTTCCCGTCGCGATCCTGCTCACCGCCGGCTTCGCCGCCGTCTTCGCCCAGGAGAACTCACGGCTCGGCAACCTCAGCCTGATCTACGGCGCCTACTTTCTCGCCGTCTGCGTCGCCACCCACGTCTACCTGCGGATCCGCCTCCCCAACGCCGACCCCTACCTGTTCCCGCTGGTCGCGCTGCTGACCGCCTTCGGGCTGGTGATGGTCTACCGGATCGACGAAAGCCTGGCCCGTGACCAGGCCAACTGGTTCGTCCTCGGGCTCATCCTCTTCGCGCTGACGATCCAGCTGCTGCGCGACTACGAGGTGCTCGAGCGCTACCGCTACACGATCGCCGCGGTCGGGCTGCTGCTGCTGCTGGCGCCGCGGCTGCCGGGGATCGGCCAGCAGGTCAACGGCGCCTACCTCGGGGTCAAGCTGGGGCCGCTGCAGTTCCAGCCGGCCGAGTTCTCGAAGATCGCGATCGTCGTCTTCCTCGCCAGCTACCTGCGCGAGAACCGCGAGGTGCTGATCGTCGGCGCCCGCCGCGTGCTCGGGGTGACGCTGCCGCCGCTCAAGCACTTCGGGCCGATGCTGGTCGTCTGGGGCGCCTCGATGTTCATGCTCGTCTTCATCCGCGACCTCGGCAGCTCGCTGATGTTCTTCGCCGCCTTCCTCGCCCTGCTCTACGTCGCCACCGGGCGCTTCTCCTTCGTCGTGATCGGGATGGCGATGTTCACCGCCGGCGCCTGGTTCTTCGCCAGCACCGTGGCCCACGTCGGCCAGCGGGTGGAAATCTGGCTGCACCCCTACCACGACCCGCACCGCGCCGGCTACCAGATCCTGCAGTCGATCTTCGCCCAGGCCGACGGCGGCCTCTTCGGCAAGGGCTTCGGGCAGTCGCTGATCACGATCCCCGGCACCCACGCGGCGTTGCTGCCGGCGGCCCAGACCGACACGATCTACTCGCTGATCGTCAACGAGCTGGGCCTGTTCGGCGCCTGCGGGGTGATCGCGATCTACCTGCTGATCGCCGCCCGCGGCTTCAAGATCGCCCTGCTCGCCCGTGACGGCTTCTCGAAGCTGCTGGCGACCGGACTGACCGCGGTCTTCTCGATCCAGGCCTTCGTGATCATCGGCGGCGTCACCCGGGCGATCCCGCTGACCGGCGTCACCCTGCCCTTCATCAGCTACGGCGGCAGCTCGATCGTCGCCAACTTCGTGCTGCTGGCGCTGCTGCTGCTGATCTCCGACCGCGCCCGCCGTGAAGCTGCCGTCCCCGCCGGCCGCGCCCTGGCGCTGGGAGAGGCGTGAACCGCCAGATCGTCAAATTGTTCGGCTTCGTCGTCGTCCTCTTCGCCGTCCTGGTCGGCTTCACGTCCTACTGGTCGGTCTTCGACGCCAAGAACCTCAAGGCCCAGGAAGCGAACCAGCGGCCGCTGCTGGAGCAGCAGCAGATCAAGCGCGGCCGCATCCTCGCCGCCAACGGCGAAGTGATCGCCCGCTCGGTGCCGATCGGTCACGGCACCGGCCTGCGCTACGTGCGCCGATACCCCGCGGGGGCGCTCTACGGCCACCCGATCGGCTACAGCTTCGTGCGCCAGGGCGACAGCGAGTTCGAGCGGTTCCACAACGAAGAACTGGTCGGCACCGAATCCGAATTCGGCTCGATCCTCGACCAGCTCAGCGGCCGCAACCAGGAAGGCGACGACATCGTCACCAACCTCGACCCGGCGGCCCAGAAGGCGGCGCTGAGCGAC
Organism: uncultured Conexibacteraceae bacterium; assembly: GCA_964540905.1. Classification (GTDB taxonomy): domain Bacteria; phylum Actinomycetota; class Thermoleophilia; order Solirubrobacterales; family 70-9; genus VAYN01. The sequence continues at coordinate 11,476 of CAZIOS010000037.1, forward strand.
CTCGAGGAAGAGGGCCACGGTGCCGTGGTCGCGATCGAACCGCAGAGCGGCGAGGTCAAGGCGCTCGTCTCCAACCCGCCCTACGACCCCAACCGGGTCCCCTACGAACTCTCGAAGCTGACCCTCAACGAAGTCGAAACGCCGCTCTACGATCGCGCCACCCAGGGCCAGTACCCGCCCGGCTCCACCTTCAAGGTCGTGACCGCGGCGGCGGGCCTGAACAGCGGCAAGATCACCCCGGAAACGACGATCGACGCGCCCGGCACGCTGGAAGTCGAAGGGACGCCGCTGCAGAACGACTACGACGAGGACTTCGGCCCGATCTCGCTCGACACGGCGCTGACCGACTCGGTCAACACCTGGTTCGGCCAGCTCGGCCAGCAGCTCGGCAACGACACCCTGTTCGAATACATGGAACGGTTCGGCTTCAACTCGACCCCGGCGATCGACCTGCCGCCGGACGAGGTCTCCAAGAGCGGCGTCTACGAAGAAGAAGAACTGCTCGGAGCCGAAGACCCGGTCGACCTGGCGCGGCTGGCGATCGGCCAGGAGCGGCTGGCGGTGACGCCGCTGCAGATGGCCGAGGTCGCCGCCGCCGTCGCCAACGGCGGCAGGCTGATGAAGCCGCAGATCTGGAACCGGGTGGTCGACCCCGACGGCCGCGTCGTCAAGCGCCTCGAACCCTCCCAGTACAGCCAGCCGATCACGGCGAAGACCGCCGAAGAGCTGACGACGGCGATGGAAGGGGTGGTCAACGAGGGCACCGGCACCAACGCGGCGATCCCCGGCGTCCCGGTCGCCGGCAAGACCGGCACGGCGGAAACGCCCGGCAACAAGGCCTGCGGTGGCGGCAGCGCCGAGAACCAGGCCTGGTTCATCGGCTTCGCCCCCGCCAACGACCCGAAGATCGCGATCGCGGCGACGGTCGAGTGCACGCTGCAGTTCGGCAACGACGACGCCGCGCCGATCTTCCGCGACGTCGCGGAAACGATCCTGAATGGGGAATGACCTGAACAGAGGAGGAGACACCGGTGCCTGACGTGAGCGAGGGAAGCGTCGTCGACGGCCGCTACCGGGTCCTCAGCCGGCTCGGCTCCGGCGGCATGGCGGACGTCTGGCTGGCCGAGGACACGCACCTGCAGCGCCAGGTCGCGCTCAAGGTCCTGCACCGGCACTTCGCCCAGGACCGCGAGTTCGTCGCCCGCTTCCAGCGCGAGGCCGAATCGGCGGCGAAGCTGCAGCACCCGAACATCGTCTCGGTCTTCGACCGCGGCGAGTTCGAGGGCACCTATTACATCGCCATGCAGTACGTCGACGGGCCGACGCTGAAGCAGCTGATCGACAGCGGCCTCACCCCGGAGCAGGCGGTGCCGCTGATCCGCCAGGTGCTGGAGGCGGCCCGCTTCGCCCACCGTCACGGCATCGTCCACCGCGACCTGAAGCCGCAGAACGTGATCGTCGACGGCGACGGCAAGGCGGTCGTCACCGACTTCGGCATCGCCCGCGCCGGCGTCTCCGAGATCACCCAGACCGGCTCGGTGATGGGCACCCCGCACTACCTCTCGCCCGAGCAGGCGCAGGGCTACGACGTCACCGCCGTCTCCGACCTCTACTCGATCGGCGTCCTGCTCTACGAGGCGCTGACCGGCCGCGTCCCCTTCGAGGCCGACTCGGCGGTGGCGGTGGCGATGAAACAGGTCTCGCAGACGCCGCAGCGGCCGAGCTCGATCAACCCGCGGGTCTCGCCGGCGCTCGACGCGGTGGTGATGCGGGCGCTGGAGAAGGAACCGGGCGAACGCTTCCAGAGCGCCGACGCCTTCATCGCCGCGCTCGACGCGGCGATGCGGGAACCGGGCACCCCCGACCGTGGCACCGCCGCCTTCGCGGCGCTGCCACCCGTCGTCGCCACCCCGGGGGAAGCCGAGGCCGAGGAGGACCCGGACGAGCAGGCGCGCAAGCGTCGGCGCCGCTGGCTGGTCGCCGGCCTGGCGGCGATCCTGGTCGGCGCCCTGGTCGGCCTGGCGCTGACCCGGGAAACCTCGACCGACGTCCCCAACGTCACCGGCAACCCGGTCAACGTCTCGATCGCGCTGCTGCAGCAGCGCGGCTTCCCGATCGGCACGATCACGCACGTCGAACGCGAAGTGGCGGCCGGCACCGTGCTCGAGCAGGACCCGGCCGCCGCGCCGCCGGCCGGCAAGGCGGCCGAAGACTGCTCCTTTCTCAGCTTCTTCTGCTCGAAGCCGGCGGTCAACCTCACCGTCAGCGGCGGTCCCGGCAGCGGCAAGGTGCCGCCGACGGCGGGGCTGCCGCGGGAAGAAGCGGTCGAAAAGCTGGAAGCGGCGGGGTTCGAAACCAGGGTCGAAAGCGTCAACTCGAGCTCGGTCGAAGCCGGCCTGGTGGTCCACTCCGAACCCTCGGCCGGCGACTCCGCGACCCACGGCTCGACCGTGACGCTGTTCGTCTCGGCCGGCCCGAAGCTGGCCAAGGTCCCGGTCCTGGTCGGCAGCCAGCGCCGTCTCGCGGTGCAGCAGATCCGCGGCCGCGGCCTCACCCCGAGCGTCTCCGAAGAGGAAAGCTCCTCGCCTCAGGGCGAGGTGATCCGGCAGTCGCCGAGCGCCGGCAGCGCGGTCGAACCCGGCTCGATCGTGGCGATCGCCGTCTCCGCCGGCAAGCAGCAGGCGAAGGTGCCGAACGTGATCGGCGAGCCGCGCCGCGAAGCGGTCGAAGCGATGAGGGCGGCCGGTCTCACCCCGAGCGTCGAAGAAGAAGAAACCGAAGTGTCGAGCAAGGTCGGGTTGGCGATCGACCAGCAGCCGCCGGCCGGCAGCGAACTGGAAAAGGGCGCCGCGGTGACGATCGTGGTCGGCAAGCGGGCCAGCGTCGTGCCGGAAGAAGGAGAACCGTGAGGGTGGCGGTGCTGTGCGGCGGCCGCTCCTCCGAGCACGAGGTCTCGCTGCGCTCCGGCGCCGCCGTCGCCGCCGGCCTGCGCGCCGCCGGCCACGAGACGGTCGAGGTGACGATCGGCCGCGACGGGCACTGGCGCAGTGCCGGCGCCGCGGTCGAGCTCGCCCCCGCCGCCGGCCTGCTCGGCGCCGACGCCGCCTTCCCGGCCCTGCACGGCCCCTTCGGCGAGGACGGCAGCGTCCAGGGGCTGCTGGAGTGGCTCGACCTGCCCTACGTCGGCTCCGACGTCCTCGCCTCGGCCGTCTGCATGGACAAGCTCACCCTGAAGCGCCTGTTCGCCGCCCACGGCGTCCCCCAGGTCGCCTTCACCGCCGCCGCGGGCAGCGAGTGGTGGGGTCGCTGCGAGCAGCTCGGGCTGCCGCTCTGGGTCAAGCCCTCGCGGCTCGGCTCCAGCGTCGGCATCACCCGCGTCGACCGCCTCGAGCAGCTCGACGAGGCGGTCGAGCTGGCGCTGCGCCACGACCCGCGGGTGATCGTCGAGGCCTCGGCCCACGGCCGCGAGGTCGAGTGCTCGGTGCTCGGCAACGAGGGCGCCCAGGCCTCGCAGCCGGGTGAGATCGTCGCCCACGCCGACTGGTACGACTTCGAGGCCAAGTACACCGAGGGCGGGATGGAGCTGCGGGTGCCGGCGCCGCTCGACCCGGCCGCCCTCGAGCGGGTGCGCGAGCTCGCCGTCGAGGTCTTCGAGCTCGCCGGCTGCAGCGGCCTCGCCCGCTGCGACTTCTTCGTCGAGCCCGACGGCGAGGTCCTCGTCAACGAGATCAACACCATGCCCGGCTTCACCGAGACCAGCGTCTACGCCAAGCTCTGGGAGGCCAGCGACATCGCCTACCCCGACCTCTGCGACCGCCTGGTCCAGCTCGCGATCGAGCGCCACCAGCGCGCCCGCTCCTACGAGTTCTGAGGATTAGGTCTGTTCGAAGCTGATTAAGGGGAGTGGCAGATGGATCTAGGCAGACTCAGCAATGGCGAGAAGATCGCGGGCGTTTCGGCGATCCTGCTCTTCGTCTTCATGTTCTTCCACTGGTTCGGCGTCAAGCTCTCCAACACTTCCAACCTGCTTTTTGCCATTCAAAGTATCGAGCCGGGGAAAAGCGCCTGGGAAGTGCTCGACTACATTCCGATCTTTCTCGTGGTCACGATCATCGCCACGCTCTCCGTGGCGGCGCTGCGCCTCATGAACGCTGTCCGCAGGACTCCTATCCCGGTCAACGCGGTGGTCGCAATCCTCGGCCTCGTCTCTGCGCTGCTAATCCTCTTTCGGATCGTCGCCCCGCCCGTCTTCTACACCGAAGCAACCATCACCTCCGAAGGCGCGGTCCAATTCCCGATCTTCCTCGCTCTGTTGGCGGCAGCGGGGATCGCCTTCGGTGGCTACTTGGCGATGCGGGAGGAAGGCATCTCCCTCTCCGGTCTACGCGCGAATCGACACTGACCCCACCTGCCTACTTCTGCAGCAGCTTCACGTCGCTGATCTCGACTTGGTAGCGGCCTTCCTGGTCGCGGGCCGGGGCGGCTTTGTTGAACCAGATCAGGAAGTACTTGGAGGGGCTGGGGACGTTGAGGGAGACCTCCTCGTTTTCGCCGGCATCGGCGACCGAGCCGACCGCTTCGCCCCAGCCGGGGAGCGCTTCCGGCGGGCCCGAGGCGGTGGCGAAGATCTCCGCGTCCCAGCCCGGGGTCGGTGAGCTGATCGTCATCTGGGTAGGCGTCGCCGGCGACTTGGTGGTGACGTAGAGGCCGACGCCGGGGTCGGGGCCGGTCTTGGTGCCGGCGAAGGTGTCGGTGTCGTAGTGCTCGGTGCTCCAGGCGGTCTCGGGGTTGCCGTCGACGGCGAGCCCGACCGTCGCCGGATCCTCTTCGCCGTCCCCCTCGGGGTCGTAGTCGGTGGCGGAGGAGATCGCCACGGTCGAGCCCTTGCCCTTCAGCGCCCCGCCACCGCCGTTGCCGCTGCTGATCAACTTGACCGCGACGAGAGCGCCGACCGCGACCAGGACCAGCAGCGCGATCGCCGCCCAGGACCAGCGCCGGCGGCCGGAGAGCTGGCGCTTCGGCGGCGGCACCGCGTCGAGGATGCTGGTCGCCTCGCCGGTGCTGGAGCCGGCCCGCGCCGCCTCGACCTCGAGCGCGGTCGAGAGGTCGTCGATCATCTCGCCGACCTCCTGGTAGCGCTCGGCCGGGTCCTTCGCGGTCGCCCGCTCGACCACCAGCGCCGCCGCGGCGGAGAGCTCGGGGCGGCGCTGCTGCACGTCGGGCATCTCCTCGTTGACGTGTTTCATCGCCACCCCGACCTGGCTGTCGGCGTGGAAGGGGACCTGCCCGATCAGCATCTCGTAGAGGACGACGCCGAGCGAGTAGACGTCGGAGCGGGGGTCGACCGGGTGCCCCATCGCCTGCTCGGGGGCGACGTAGTCGGTGGTGCCGAGGACGCGGCCGGTGGCGGTCATCCCGTCCTGCTCGAGCTGGCGCGAGATCCCGAAGTCGGTCAGCTTCGCCCGGCCCTCGGCGTCGATCAGGACGTTCTGCGGCTTGATGTCGCGGTGGACCATGTTGCGGGCGTGGGCGACGGTGAGCCCGCGGGCGATCTCGATCGCGTAGGCCAGCGCCTCCTGCGGGTCGAGCGCCCCGAGGCGGGCGATCCGCTGCTTCAGCGTCTCGCCTTCGACGTACTCGAAGACGATGTAGGGGTAGCCGCCGTCCTCGCCGGCGTCGATCACGGCGACGACGTTGGGGTGGGAAAGCTTGGCGACCGCGCGCGCCTCCTGGCGGAAGCGCTCGAGCTGGTCGGCCTGCTCGGACATCTCGCGGTGCATGACCTTGACCGCGACGGCGCGGTCAAGGGTCGAGTCGCGGGCCAGGTAGACGGTCGACATGCCGCCGCTGCCGAGCTTGGCCTCCAGCTTGTAGCGGCCGGAGAGGACCGTGCCGATCATCTGGGAGCTGGTCGAGCGGGAGTTCATCTAGCTGGGCATATTGTCGGGCACGCGTTCCCGTAGAGGTTCGCTGCTGCCCCGATCCCGCCTGCTCCTGGTCGCGGTCTGCCGCGCGGCGATCTCAGCGCTGGATCCGCGGTGGTCCCTCGACCGCTCGGCCGATCCGCGCCGCGCCGGGATAGTGGGCGCGCAGCAGCGCCAGCGCCGCCTCTTCGTCGGCAGCCGGGACGACGGCGCAGAAGCCGCAGCCCATGTTGAAGACCTCGTGCATCTCCGCCTCGGGCACGTCGCCGAGCTCCTGGATCAGGGCGAAGACCGGCGGCACCGGCAGCGGCGCGTCGATCTCGTAGCCGACCGGCGCGGCCAGCCGCAGCAGGTTCTCGGTCCCGCCCGAGGTGATGTGGGCGAGGCCGCGGACCTCGACCGCGGAGCGCAGCAGCTCGAGCACCGGCTTGACGTAGATCTCGGTCGGCTCCAGCAGCACCTCGCCGAGCGGGCGGCCGAGGCGCTCGTCGTCGAGGGGCACTGCGTCGAGGGCGGAGCGGGCAAGGGTGTAGCCGTTGGAGTGCAGGCCCGAGGAGGGCAGGCCGATGACGACGTCGCCGGGCGCGACCGCGGCGCCGTCGACGATCGCGTCGAGGGCGACGGTGCCGAAGCAGGCGCCGGAGACGTCGACGCCGTGGACCATCTCGCCCAGCTGCGCCAGCTCGCCGCCGGGGATCTCGATCCCGGCCAGGGTCGCGCCCCGGGCCAGGCCGACGCCGATCTGCTCGCAGACCCCGGGGTCGGCGCGGTCGATCGCGACGTAGTCGAGCATCGCCAGCGGCTCGGCGCCGACGCAGATCACGTCGTTGACGTTCATCGCCACGCAGTCGATCCCGACCGTGTCGAGGCGGCCGAGCTTTTCGGCCAGCAGCAGCTTGGTCCCGACCCCGTCGGTGGAGAGGCCGATGCCGGCGTTCTCGCCGACCCGGATCACGCTGGCGTAGTGCCCCGGCAGCGGCACCTGCCGCGACGGCCGCCCCAGCTCGATCCCTCCCAGCGCCCGCACCAGCCCGGCGACCGCGGAATCCGCCGCCCCCTGGTCGACCCCGGCTCTGGCGTAGGCGTCGGTCATCGGCGTCCGTGCAGCTTTGCAAGAACCACGGCGGCCAGCCCCGCGCGGTAGGCCGCGTACGGCCACAGCGCCCGGTCGCGCTCGACCAGGCCGATCAGGCGCTGGGAGGCGAGGGTCGAGGCGAAGGAGGCGGCGGCGCCGAGGGCGAGCGAGCGGCGCAGCTCCGGCGCCGCGCCGCGCCGCGCGAGGCGGGCGCCCTTGAGGCCGCTGGCGCCGACGATGATCGGCAGCGCGATCGTGCGCGAGAGCAGGTTCGCCTGGTCGCGCGAGAAGCGGCGCCAGCGGGCGGCGGCGAGGGTGATGCCGTTGCGGCTGACCCCCGGCGCCAGCGCCGCCGCCTGGGCGACGCCGAGCGCGAGGCCGTCGGCCAGGGTCGCCTCGCCGCGCCCGCGCAGCTGCGGCCGGGTGTCGCCGGCGAGCATCGCCGCCGCCCCGGCGAGCAGGCCGAAGGCGGTCGCCCGCGGGCCACCGAGCTGGCGCTCGATCGGCCGCTCCAGGGTGTAGCCGACGACCGCCGCCGGCAGGAAGGAGAGCGCCAGCAGCGCCGCCCGCCGCGCGTCGAAGCCGCGCAGCTCCGCGACGACGAGCCGCCGCTGGCCGATCAGCAGCGCCGCCGCGGCGCCGGCGTGGAGGGCGACCTCGAAGCTCTTGCGCGCCTCCGGGTCGATCGCCTCCCAGTCCCAGCCGGCGAGCCAGGGGACGAGGACGATGTGGGCCGAGCTGGAGACCGGCAGCAGCTCCGCCGGCCCCTGGACGACGCCGAGGGCGAGCGCCCGCCGGGCTGGGATCGCCGCCGCGACCGCCTCGCTCAAGCGCCGCCCGCGCCGGCGGCCTCGAGCGGCGCCGGGTCCTCGTCGCCCGCGTCGCCCCCACCCCCGCCGCCCTGGCGCCGCTTGACGATCGCGTAGACGATCAGCACCAGGACCGCCGCCACGACCAGGTAGTCGAGCACCTGCAGGTGGTTGCGCCACTTTTCCCAGTTGTCGCCGACGGCGCGGCCGATCAGCGCGAAGCCGATCACCCAGGGCAGCGAGCCGAGCGCGGTCAGCCAGGTGAAGCGCCAGAACGGCATCTTCGCCAGCCCCGCCGGCAGCGAGATGAAGGCCCGAACCAGCGGCAGCAGCCGGGCGAGGAAGACGGTGGCGTCGCCGTGGCGCTTGAACCAGCCGTCGACCCAGGCCAGCCGCGCCGGGCTGACGTGGATCAGCTTGTTGCGCTCGAGCAGGTCGACGCGGCCGTAGTAGCCGATCGCGTAGGTGATCCAGGAGCCGACCATGTTCCCGGCGAGCCCCGCCAGGCAGACGCCGATCAGCGTCTGGTGGCCGTCGGAGACGTTGAAGCCGGCGAACAGCATCACCGCCTCGCTCGGGATCGGGATGCAGGCGCTGCCCGCCGTCATCAGCAGGAAGACGCCGGCGAGCCCGGTGTCGTTGATCACGTTGACGCAGAAGTCGACGACCGGCCCGGTCAGATCCGCGTAGATGAGTGGATGCAGCATCGGGAGAATCGGTGATCCTAGAGCGTCAGCCCTTAAACTGGCCCGACCCATGAGCCGGTTGAACCACCCCGTCTACCGCAACCGGGTTCTGCAGGTGGTCGCCGACGCGCTGCTCGTCGCGCTGGCGTTCTTCCTCGCGTTCCAGTTGCGATTCCTCGACGAACCGCACGGTTGGCCGCACCGCTACCAGGTGCTCTTCGTGCAGTCGGTCGGCATCGTCATCGCCGTCAAGATCGCCGTCTTCATCGCCTCCGGGCTCTACCAGAAGTGGTGGCGCTACGTCAGCGGCCGCGACTTCCTCCTGATCCTCCGCGCCGTCGCCGTCGCCAGCGCGATCCTCGTCGTCTTCTTCGCCGTCGCCCGGCCCTTCGCCCACGCGCTGCCGCGCGCGGTCGAGGTCACCGACTTCGTGCTGACCCTGGTCCTGATCGCCGGCGCCCGCCTGGCGGTGCGGCTGATCGTCGAACGGCCCTCGCGCGGCTCGCGCCTGCCCAAGCACGAGGTGCTGGTGATCGGCGCCGGCTCCGGCGGCCAGATGGTCGTCCGCGAGCTGCAGCTCAACCCCAACCTCGGCGCCACCGCGATCGGCTTCCTCGACGACGACCCGCGCAAGCGGGGGATGCGGATGCTGGGCCTGAAGGTGCTGGGCACGACCGAGCAGATCGCCGCGATCCTCGACGAGACCGGGCCCGACGAGGTCGTGATCGCGATCCCCTCGGCGCCGGGGACGCTGCGCGGCAAGGTCGTCGCCGCCTGCCGCGAGCGCGAGATCCGGGTCCGCACCCTGCCCACCGTCTTCGAGCTGCTGCGCGGCGGCGTCCAGCTCAACAAACAGCTGCGCGAGGTCCGGGTCGAGGACGTGCTCGGCCGCGAACCGATCGTCCGCGAGCTCGACCGCGTCGGCGCCTACCTGCGCGACCGCATCGTCCTCGTCACCGGCGCCGGCGGCTCGATCGGCTCCGAGCTCTGCCGCCAGATCGCCCAGGTCAAGCCGCGGCTGCTGGTGATGCTCGACCACGCCGAGGACAACCTCTTCGAGATCGACCGCGAGATGATCGAGCTGCGCCACTGCACCAACGTCGAGTCGGTGCTGGCCGACTGCAAGGAGCCGCACCGGATGCTGGAGGTGATGCAGCGCTTCAAACCCA
>CAZIOS010000038.1:0-20238 GCA_964540905.1 uncultured Conexibacteraceae bacterium
GGGGGGGGGGGTTTATGCTTCTTTTACTTTTTGGCCCCCCCCCCCCGCGCCCCGCCCCCCACCAACAAAAAAAATTTTACGCGCCCCCCCCCCCCCCCCCGCCCCACCCTTCAGGGCTTCTCCGCTAGTTCGCCACCGCTTGGTGTCGGTCGATGATCCGGGTGAAGTCGATGCCGGCTGGGAGGGTGCCGAATGCCTGGCCCCAGTCACCGCTGAGCCTTGATGCGCAGAAGGCGTCGGCGACCGCTGGGTCTCCGTAGCGGACCAGCAGGGAGCCCTGGAGGGCCAGGGCCATCTTCTCGACCACCCGCCGGGCTCGGGTCTCGATCGTCTCGATGTCGCCGGGGAGTTCGTCGCGCAGCTCCTGCGCGTAGGAGTCCAGCCTCGGCTCCGCCCCGACGCCCTCGGCCACCTCGGTGAAGAAGGCGTCGAGGGAGGCGGGGGACTTGATCATCGCGCGGAGGACGTCGAGGCACTGGACGTTGCCGGATCCCTCCCAGATCGAGTTCAGCGGGCTCTCGCGGAAGAGGCGGGGCATCCCCGACTCCTCGACGTAGCCGTTGCCGCCGAGGCACTCGAGCGCCTCGGCGGCGTGCATCGGCGCCCGCTTGCAGATCCAGTACTTGAGGACGGCGTTGGCGATCCGCTTCAGGCTCTGGGCCTCGGTGTCGCCGGCGATCGCCTCGTCGTAGGCGCGGGCGAGCCGCATCGCCGCAATCGTCGCCGCCTCCGACTCGACGCAGAGGTCGGCGAGGACGTTGCGCATCAGCGGCTGCTCGGTCAGCTCGCGGCCGAAGACGGAGCGGTGGGAGTCGTGGTGGATCGCCTGGGCGACCCCGGCCCGCATCCCGGTGGCGCCGCCGATCACGCAGTCGAGCCGGGTGTGGTTGACCATCTCGATGATCGTCCGCACCCCGGCCCCCTCCTCGCCGACCAGCCAGGCGGAGGCGGCGTCGAACTCGACCTCGCTGGAGGCGTTGGAGCGGTTGCCGAGCTTGTCCTTCAGCCGCTGCAGGCGGAAGCGGTTGCGCTCCCCGTCCGGCGTCCAGCGCGGGAAGAGGAAGCAGGAGATGCCGCCGTCGGCCTGGGCGAGGACGAGGAAGGCGTCGCACTGCGGCGCCGACATGAACCACTTGTGGCCGGTCAGCTGGTATTCGGCGCCGGGGCCGCCGCCGTTGACCGGGCGGGCGACAGTGGTGTTGGCGCGGACGTCGGTGCCGCCCTGCTTCTCGGTCATCCCCATCCCCGCCAGGGCACCGGACTTCTGCGGCGCCGGCGCGTTGGCCGGGTCGTACTCGGCGGAGAGGAAGCGCGGCTCCCACTCGGCGGCGAGCTCGGGCTGGGTGCGCAGCGCCGGGATCACCGAGTAGGTCATCGAGATTGGGCAGCCGATCCCAGCCTCGGCCTGCGACATGCAGACGAAGGCGGCGCCGCGGGCGACGTGGGCGCCGGGGCCGGGCTGCTTCCAGGGCAGCGAGTGCAGCTCGTAGCCGACCGCCCTGCCCAGCAGCTCGTGCCAGGCGGGGTGGAACTCGACCTCGTCGACGCGGTTGCCGTAGCGGTCGTGGGTGCGCAGCTTCGGCGAGTTCTCGTTGGCGAGCGCGCCGAGCTCGCGGGCGTGCTCGCTGCCGGCGAAGGCGCCGACCGCGGCGATCCGCTCCTGTGCCCACTCGGCGCCCTCGCGGCGCACCGCCTCGATCAGCGGCCGGTCGGCCTCGAAGACGTTGTAGTCGCCCATGGGCGGTGGTTGGTTGGTCACCCGGTGGGTTCCGGAGGTGGGGGTCTCAAGCGTCGACAAGAGCGTGTTCCTTTCCGATTGCGCGTGTGCAGAAGTCGATCAGCGAGGCGATCGCCGCCTCGGGGTCGCCGCCGCCGGCGGCGGGGGAGAGCGGGCCGACGAGCGACTCGCCGATCGCGCCGACGAGGGCGGCGGCGGTTGCCTCCGGATCCTGCGGCGGCAGCTCGCCGGCGGCGATGCCCGCGCGCAGCGCCGCCGCGAGCCGGTCGCGGTAGGCGCGGCGGAAGGCGAGGCGCTCGGCCTCGACCGTGGGGTCGATCGGCTCTGCCAGCAGCGCCCAGGCGAGGCGGCGGCCGCGCAGCGCCCGCCGCGCGAAGACGTCGACGCCGGCGGCGATGCGGTCGGCCGCCGGCAGCGGCTGCGCCAGCGCCGCGGCCATCGCGTCGACCTCGCGCTGGGAGGCCTGGCGGAAGACCTCGGCGAACAGCTCCGACTTCGAGGGGAAGTAGCGGTAGACGCTGCCGACGGCGATGCCCGCCCGGGCGGCGACCGCGGCGACGGTGGCCTCGCCGTAGCCGCCGCGGGCGATCAGCTCCAGGGCGGCAGCGACGATGCGCGAGCGCGCGGCGGCGCGACGGGCCTCGGTCTTGGATGTCGGTCGGTAGGCGACCGAAGAAGTGAATCACGGTTCACTATCCGGCGCAAGGTCCGGCGCCGGCCGGCGCCAACGCGGCCGGGTGGCGCCGGTAGGTAGCATCGCCCGCCGGTGGCGAAGATCCCGGTCAAGAACCCGGTCGTCGAGCTCGACGGCGACGAGATGACCCGCATCATCTGGTCGTTCATCAAAGAGCAGCTGATACTTCCCTACCTCGACCTCGACCTGATCTACTTCGACCTCGGGATCGAGAGCCGCGATGCGACCGCGGACCAGATCACCGTCGACGCCGCCAACGCGATCAAGCAGCACGGGGTCGGCGTCAAGTGCGCGACGATCACCCCCGACGAGGCCCGGGTCGAGGAGTTCGACCTGGAGGAGATGTACCGCTCGCCGAACGGGACGATCCGCAACATCCTCGGCGGCGTCATCTTCCGCGAGCCGATCGTGATCTCCAACGTGCCGCGGCTGGTGCCGGGCTGGACGAAGCCGATCGTGATCGGCCGCCACGCCTTCGGCGACCAGTACCGCGCGACCGACATGGTCGTCCCCGGCGAGGGGACGCTGACCCTCACCTACACCCCCAAGGACGGCTCCGAGCCGGTCGAGCTCGACGTCTACGACTTCCCCGGCGGCGGCATCGCGATGGCGATGTACAACCTCGACGACTCGATCCGCGACTTCGCCCGCGCCTCGATGCGCTATGGGCTGAACCGCGGTTACCCGGTCTACCTCTCGACCAAGAACACCATCCTCAAGCGCTACGACGGCCGCTTCAAGGACATCTTCGCCGAGGTCTACGAGGACGAGTTCAGGGCCGACTTCGAGGCTGCCGGGATCAGCTACGAACACCGGCTGATCGACGACATGGTCGCCGCCGCGCTGAAGTGGGAGGGCGGTTACGTCTGGGCCTGCAAGAACTACGACGGCGACGTCCAGTCCGACACCGTCGCCCAGGGCTTCGGCTCGCTCGGGCTGATGACCAGCGTGCTGATGAGCGCCGACGGCAGGACCGTCGAGGCCGAGGCCGCGCACGGCACCGTCACTCGCCATTACCGCCAGCACCAGCAGGGCAAACCGACCTCGACCAACCCGATCGCCTCGATCTTCGCCTGGACCCGCGGCCTCGCGGCTCGCGGGCGGATGGACGAGACCCCCGCGGTGTCGGCCTTCGCCGAGACGCTGGAGCGGGTCTGCATCGAGACGGTCGAGAGCGGCAAGATGACCAAGGACCTGGCGCTGCTTGTCGGCAGCGGCCAGGAGTTTCAGACCACGCAGGAGTTCCTCGCCTCGATCGACGAGAACCTCCAGCGGGCGATGGCGTAACGGTCCCAAACCACCAACTCTGAGGAGACGATTTCGTGAGCACTCCTGTAAAGGTCACCGTCACCGGCGCCGCCGGCCAGATCGGCTACGCGCTGCTGTTCCGGATCGCCAGCGGTCAGATGCTCGGCCCCGACACCCCGGTCGAGCTCAGCCTGCTGGAGATCCCAGATGCGATCAAGGCTGCCGAGGGAACGGCGATGGAGCTGGACGACTGCGCCTTCCCGCTGCTGAGCCGAATCGACATCACCGATGACGCCAAGCAGGCCTTCGACGGCTGCAACATCGGCCTCCTGGTCGGCGCCCGCCCGCGCGGTCCCGGCATGGAGCGCTCCGACCTGCTCGAGGCCAACGGCGGGATCTTCAAGCCGCAGGGCGAAGCGATCAACGCCGGCGCCGCCGCTGACGTCAGGGTGCTGGTGGTCGGCAACCCGGCCAACACCAACTGCCTGATCGCGATGTCGAACGCGCCCGACGTGCCGCGGGAGCGGTTCACGGCGATGATGCGGCTCGACCACAACCGGGCGATCACGCAGGTGGCCAACAAGCTCGGCAAGCCGGTCTCGGCGGTCACGAACATGACCACCTGGGGCAACCACTCGGTCACCCAGTACCCCGACCTGGTCAACGCCAGGGTCGAGGGCGAGAGCGCCTGGGACGCGGTCGACGACGAGGCCTGGATCGCCGACGAGTTCATCCCCCGGGTCGCCAAGCGCGGTGCCGAGGTCATCGGCGCCCGCGGCGCCTCCAGCGCCGCCTCCGCCGCCAATGCGGCGATCGACCACGTCCACGACTGGGTGCTCGGCACGCCCGAGGGCGATTGGGTCTCGATGGCGGTCCCGGCCGACGGTTCCTACGGCATCGGCGAGGGCATCGTCTGCGGCGTGCCCTGCAGCTGCAGCGGCGGCGAGTGGTCGGTGGTCCAGGGGCTCGAGGTGCCGGACTTCTCGCGCCAGCGGATCGACGCCAGCGCGATCGAGTTGCAGGAGGAGCGCGGCGCGGTCAGCCAGCTCGGCCTGATCTGAGTCGCCGGGCATAAAAGAGGCCGGCTCTGGGGCCGGCCTCTCGAAGTAACTGTGGCGGTGTGACTAGCTGCCGGGGTAGTACTTGCGGCCGTCCTTTTTGACCCGCCCCTCTTTCTCGAGGTCGCCGAGCACCCGGTAGAGGTAGTTCGGCTTGATCTTCATCGTCTTGGCGACGTCGGAGGCGCTGATCCCGGGCTGGCTGGCGATCAGGTCGACGGCCTGGTCGGCGCGGGTGCCGCCACGGCGTTTACGGCGTTTGCGCGGGGCCGCGGCGGGCGCCGACGCTTTCGCTTTCGAAGTGGATTTGCTGCCGCGGGGGCGACCGGGGGAACGGCGAATGGCCTTGCCGCCAAGCTCGGCCAGGGCACGCTCCAGGCGCTTGCGCTCGTCGTCGAGGTCCGCCAGTCGCTTCTGAACCAGATCCCGGGCCTCGTCGAGCACGTTAGTGGTGGGGGGCATCGGTGTCCTTTCCATCCATCCAAATAGTTTGACTACCTGTGTGCAGTGTGACACAGCAAACAGTCACGGTGACTCTTTATTTAGTCAGGAACGCTTCGCTGCTGGACGATCGGACGACACACGAATCGCCTGGGTGACCCTCGAGTGACCTGAGTCGCTAGTGGTCGCGCTTGCGGGGGAGGGTGCGGAAGACGACGTCCCAGAGTGGGGAGGAGACGCCGTAGCCGAAGCGGTGGTCCTGGAAGTGGTGGCGCATGTGCTGCTCGCGCAACCTCTTGCCGAGGTTGGACTTCGGCACGAAGTGGTGGACGTAGTAGTGCGTGTAGTCGTAACAGAGGTAGCCGAAGATGAAACCGCCGAAGAGCGGGAAGGCGGCCGGGCTGCCGAAGACGGCGCTGAAGGCGAGGAAGAAGAGCGCCGCCAGCGGAATCGATACCGACGGTGGCATCACCAGGCGCAGCTTGTCGTTGGGGTGGTCGTGGTGAATGCCGTGGATGATGAAGTGCATGCGGCGGCCGAAGGCGTTGTCCGGCTCCCAGTGGAAGAAGAGGCGGTGCAGCCAGTACTCGGTCAGCGTCCAGATCGCGATCCCGGCCAGCGAGAGCCCGATCAGCTGCCAGGCCCCGTAGCCACGCGCCGCCCCCAGCCACTCCATCGCGATCACGACCGGGACGAAGATCACCGCCGGCACGGCGGGATGGACGCGGGAGAAGAAATTGAGGAATTCGCTCTTGAAGAGCGGCGGCGATGCCGAGAGCTTCTCGCTGCGGTTATGAGCCTCCATCGGCGCTCAATAGTAGCGACGCTTCCCCGCGCCCCCGCAAGACGCGGGGAAGCTGTGACAAAGCCGTTTCAAAGAGGTAGCGATTTGCGGAATTGCCCCTGACGCAAGCGTGACGACGCTGCCAGTATCCGCGACCGGATGCCGCGCAAGCCAAAGCCACCCTCCTGCGAGGACTGCTACTTCCACAAGAACCTGCTCTGCGCGCTCGACCTCGAGGAGCCCTGCGCGACCTTCCGGCCCAACCGCCCCGAGGGGCTGGTGCCGCCGCGCCAGCCGGTCCTTTTGATGCGGGCGCCGCGTTGGGCATCTCAGGCGCGGGCTGCCTGACTCTCTTCACAAACGGGATGGGAGGGACGGGGTGCCCCTTCCGCTTGCTGGGATTTTCGCCGTTAACTGCCCCTCTCTCGCCGAGAGCCCCGCGGCGAAAATCAGGACGCCGCGCGCTCCAGGGGCACCCCGTCCCTCCCACTCAGATGTGAAGGGCGGCGTTTCGTTGGGCGGAGTTGGGTGTCCCTGCAGCGCGCGGCGTCCTGATTTTCGCAGTGCTCGTCGGCGAGAGTTGCCGGGTTAACGGCGAAAATCCCAGCAAGCGGAAGGGACACCCAACTCCGCCCCGCCAACCCCTCCCAACCCGCGTCGTGGCTATGTTTTGCGAGATGCCGCAACGCGATCTGTTCGCCGACTTCGCCAGGATGCGCCGTGAGATGGACCAGATGCTGGGCGACTCCTGGGGCCGCAGCCGCTACGTCGCCCGCCGCACCAGCGGCTTCTCGCCCAACGTCGACGTCTACTACTGCGGCGAGCCGCAGCGGGCGGTGGTCAAGGTCGACCTCGCCGGCGTCTCGCTGAGCGAGGTCGGGATCGAGGTCAGCGGCCGCCACCTGGCGATCGTCGGCGAGCGGCCGCTGCAGGAGACCGAGGGCCGCGTCTACCAGCAGGTCGAGATCCCCTCCGGTCCCTTTCGCCGCGTCGTCGAGCTGCAGGTCGAGGTCGACGCCGAGAAGGCCAGCGCCACCTATGAAGACGGGGTGCTGCGGATCGAGCTGCCGCTGCGGGACCCGGGTGAGACCACGCGCCGGGTGCCGATAGGGCGCAAGTGATGGAGGGCTCGCCGGTCCTCGAAGTCGTCGACTCGCCGCTCGACGCCGAGGACGCGATCCGCGCCAACCAGCCGTTGCCGGCGGCGCTGCCGGTGCTGCCGCTGCGCGACACCGTCACCTTCCCGGAGACGCTGACGCCGCTGGCGGTCGGCCAGGAGCGCTCGATCAAGCTCGTCGACGACGTCCTCGGCGGCGACCGGATGCTGGTCATGGTCGCCTCCCGCGACCCCGACAACGAGGTGCCGGGGCCCGGCGACCTCTACGACGTCGGCGTCGTCGGCGTCGTCGCCCGGATGATCAAAGTGCCGGACGGCTCGCTGCGCATCCTCGTCCAGGGGACGCAGCGGGTTCGGCTCGGCGAGTACGTGTCCGAGCAGCCCTACCTGGTCGCGCGGATCGCCGAGCTGCCCGACGTCAGCGAGCCCAGCGCCGAGCTCGAGGCGCTGACCCGCAACGTCCAGCGCACCTTCTCGGAGATCATCGAGCAGATCCCCTACCTGCCGGAGGAGCTGCAGATGGCGGTCGCCAACATCGAAGATCCGGCGACGCTCGGCCACCTGATCGCCGGCGCCCTGCGGATCGACCAGACCGAGAAGCAGAAACTGCTCGAGGAGACCGACGTCGGCAAGCGCCTTCGCCACCTCTCGACGATCCTCGCCCGCGAGCTCGAGGTGGTTCAGCTCGGCACCCAGATCCAGTCCCAGGTGCAATCGGAGATCGACAAGGGCCAGCGCGAGTTCTTCCTGCGCCAGCAGCTGAAAGCGATCCAGGAAGAGCTCGGGGAGGTCGACGAGCAGCAGGCCGAAGTGGACGAACTGCGCGAGCGGATCGACGGCGCCGACCTGCCCGAGCACGCCCTGAGGGCCGCTGACCGTGAGCTCTCGCGGCTGGAGAAACTGCCGCCCGCCGCCGCCGAGCACGGCGTCATCCGCACCTATCTGGAGTGGCTGGTCGAGCTGCCCTGGTCGACCGAGACCGAGGACAACCTCGACATCCGCCATGCCCGCAAAGTGCTTGACGCCGACCATTACGACCTCGAAAAGGTCAAGGACCGCCTGCTCGAGTACCTGGCGGTGCGCAAGCTCAACCCCGACTCGCCGGGGCCGATCCTCTGCTTCGTCGGCCCTCCGGGCGTTGGCAAGACCAGCCTCGGCCGCTCGATCGCGAAGGCGCTGGGGCGCGAGTTCGAGCGGATCTCGGTCGGCGGCGTCCGCGACGAGGCGGAGATCCGCGGCCACCGCCGCACCTACATAGGGGCGCTGCCGGGGACGATCATCCGCGCCCTGCGCGACGCCGGCTCGCGCAACCCGGTCTTCATGATCGACGAGATCGACAAGATGGGCGCCGACTTCCGCGGCGACCCCGCCTCGGCGATGCTGGAGGTGCTCGACCCGGCGCAGAACGACTCCTTCCGCGACCACTACCTCGACCTCGAGTTCGACCTCTCCGACGTCGTCTTCATCGCCACCGCGAACATTCTCGACACGATCCCGGGGCCGCTGCTCGACCGGATGGAGACGATCGAGCTGGCCGGCTACACGGCCGAGGAGAAGCGCCACATCGCCCGCCGCTACCTGGTCCCGCGCCAGATCGCCGCCAACGGTCTCAAGCCCTCCCAGATCGAGTTCGCCGACGCCGCCCTGACCGCGATCGTCGAGGAGTACACGCGGGAGGCGGGGGTCCGCAACCTCGAGCGCCAGATCGGCACGATCTGCCGCAAAGTCGCCCGCGGCGTCGCCGAAGGGAAGGCGAAGGGCAAGGTCAGGGTCTCCGGCAAACGCGCCCGCGAGCTGCTCGGCCGCCGCCGCGTCTTCGCCGAACAGCGCCGTCGCACCAGGCAGCCGGGCGTCGCCACCGGCCTCGCCTGGACCCCGGTCGGCGGCGACGTCCTCTTCATCGAGGCGACGGCGATGCCGGGCGCCGGCAAGCTGACGATCACCGGCCAGCTCGGCGAGGTGATGAAGGAGTCGGCGCAGGCGGCGCTCTCCTGGGTCCGCGGCCACTGGGCCGAGGTGGCGCCGAAGCTGGGCGAGGGCTGGTTCGCCGAGCACGACATCCATATCCACGTCCCGGCCGGGGCGGTGCCCAAGGACGGCCCCTCGGCCGGGGTGGCGATGACCGTCGCGCTCTCCTCGCTGATCGGCGGCCGGCCGGTTCGCAACGATGTGGCGATGACCGGAGAGGTGACCCTGACCGGGCAGGTGCTGCCGATCGGCGGCCTCAAGGAGAAGTCGCTGGCGGCCCAGCGGGCCGGGATCAAGCGGGTGATCGTGCCCGAGCGCAACCGGGGAGACGTCGCCGAGATCCCCGAGCGGGAGCTCGGTGGCCTCGAGTTCGTCTTCGTCGACGAGGTCTCCAAGGCCCTCGACGTCGCCCTCTCATAGGAGCGATGGAGGCGGCGACCCTCAGCCGGGGCGGCCCGGCCGCCTACGCGCAATCGCTCCGCGAGGCGGCGCGGGCCCGTTCGCGCGCCTTCTGGATCGTCGCCGGCCTGACCGCGCTGGGGGCGCTGCTGCGCTTCGGCACGCTCGGCGTCCAGAGCTACCACCACGACGAGATCGTCACCGCCAGCCGCATCCTCCGCGACGGCTTCGGCCACGCGATGAGCGCGGTCGGCTTCAGCGAGTCGGCGCCGCCGCTCTACTACGCGATCGCCTGGGTCTGGACCCAGCTGACCGGGACCGGCGAGTTCGGCCTGCGCTCGGTCTCGGCCCTGGCCGGGGTGGCGACGGTCCCGGTCTCCTACCTGATCGGCCTCGAGCTGCGGGGGCGTCGCGCCGGGCTGATGACGGCGGCGCTGGTCGCGGTCAACCCGATGCTGCTCTGGTACTCCCAGGAGGCGCGCTGCTATGCGCTCTTCACCCTGCTCTGCGCGATCTCGTTGCTCTACTGCATCCGGGTGCTGCACCGGCGCCGGCGCCGTGACGTGCTGGGCTGGGGGATCGCCTCCGGCCTCGCCCTGGCGACGCACTACTTCGCCGTCTTCCCGATCCTCGCCGAGGCGGTCCTGCTGCTGCGCCGCCGCGGCCGCGACAGCCTGCCCGGGCTGGGGATCGTCGCCGCCGTCGGCCTGGCGCTGGCGCCGCTGGCGATCCACCAGATGTCGAGCGGTCACGCTGAGTGGATCGGCAACTTCGGCCTCGGCCACCGGCTCTGGGAAACGGCGGCGACCTTCGTCACCGGTGAGACCAGCGACATCATCGCCCGGCCCGAGCAGCCGGGCCTGTCGCTGGTGCCGCTGGCGCTGGCGCTCGCGGCGCTGGCGCTATTGGCCTGGCGTGGCGAGCGCGAGCAGCGCCGTGCCGCGGCGATCCCGCTCAGCGTCGCCGCCGCAGCGGTCGGCATCCCGGTCGTCCTGGCCCTGGCATCGCCGAGCAAGGACTACGTGCTGGCCCGCAACCTGATGCCGGCGCTGGTGCCGCTGCTGGTCGTGGTCGCGATCGCCACCACGATGCCCACAGCCCGTCGCCTTGGCGCCGCGCTCGGCGCCGGCCTGCTCGCCTACTCGCTCGGCTTCTGCGTCTGGGCCAGCATCTCGCCGGACCTGCAGCGACCCGACTGGAGCGCCGTCGCCGCCAAGCTGGGCGAACCGACGGCGCCGCGGGCGACCGTCACCTGGGCGCTCGGCGAGGCGCCGCTGCGCTACTACCTCTCGACCGGGGCGATCCAGGTGACCCCTGCCGACGGCTACGACTGGCTCGTGCACGAAATCGATTTCGTCTCCGACGGCAAGGTGCCGCCACCACCGGCTCGCCTGCTCGGGCCGGGCTTCCGCGAAAGCGCCAGCGAAGGCGCCGGCCGCCTCTACATCAGGCGCTTCTCGCGGCCGGGGCCGGGCCTGGCGCCGCTGCCACTGCGCAGGCTGAAGCAGGCGCGGCTCGACTTCCGTACGAACGGCGTCCTCCTGGACGGCGTCGGGCCGGGCTAGCCGGGAGAAATTCGGGTATATCCTCCCCAGGCAACCGCAGAGACCAGAGGAGAGGGTATGAGCAAGACGACGGCGACCCGCGCCAGCGACATCTACGACACGGCCCGGGAGAACCCCTACGTGCAGCGACTGATCGAGGACGACGAGCTGCGCGACAGCCTGCGCGACGCCTTCGAGGCGGCCCGCAAGGCCTATGGCCGTGCTGCCGACAACAGCAAGGGCCCGGTCAAGGCGGTGACCAACGACAGGAAGGTCCAGAAGGAGCTGAAGAACGCCGCCGACAACCTGCGCGAGGCCTCGGAGCGGCTGCGCAAGCCGGCGAAGAGGAAGAGCAAGCTCGGCCGTCTGATCCTGCTGGCGATCGTCGGCGCCGTCGTCGCCCTGGCGCTCAGCGAGGATGCCCGCAAGACCGTCCTCGACGCCCTCTTCGGCGCCGAAGAGGAGTTCGAGTACACCTCGACGACGAGCATCAACGGCTCCTGAGCGAAGGGCCGGCTGGCCCTGCCGCCCACCCCTCTCCTAGACTGCGTGCATGGAGGCGGCAGCCAAGGAACGCGAGCTCAGCGGCGATAAGGCCCAGCGCATCGTCGACGCGATGCGCGACAGCGTCGCCCGCCGCGGCGCCGCCGGCTCGACCTTCGAGCACGTCGCCCGCGAGGCCGGGGTCAGCCGCGGCCTCCTCCACTACTACTTCGGGACCAAGGAGCGGCTGCTGGTCGAGGTCGTCCGCCGCGACGCCGAGATTCGCATCGACCGGCTCGACGAGCGCCTCGCCAAGGCGACCTCGGCCGACGACGTCCTCGACGTCCTCGTCGCCAGCCTCACCGACATGATCGAGAACGAACCGGGTTTCTTCCTGCTGCTCTACGAGCTGTTCAGCGCCGGCCGCCGCAACCCCGACATCCAGCGCGAGGTCGGGCAGTTGTTCGAGCGCACCCGCTCCCACGTCGCCGAGGTGCTGGCGGCGAAGCAGCGCGAGGGCGTGTTGAAGCTCCGCTTCGAGGCCGAGGCGATCGTCTCCTACCTGTTCGCGGTCGGCGACGGCTTCGCCCTGCAGGCGCTCTCCGATCCCGAGCGCGACAACAGCGGCGCCCTCGCCGCCGGCGCCGCCTCGGCCCGGTATCTGCTCGTCGCCGAGTAGCGCCGGCGCCTGAACGCCATCCGAGTGACGCGACTCACAGATCGCGCCCCGTCGTTGCGAAAGGCTGGCTAACCAGCCAATGCGCAACGGGATGAATCGACTCGCGGGGTTTCTCGGCCGTCACCGGCGCTGGGTCGTCGGCGTCTGGGCCCTGATCGTTCTCTGCGCGCTGCCGTTCGCGGCGAAACAGACCGACCACCTCACCGGCGGCGGCTTCGACGTCCCCGGCAGCCAGTCGCAGGCGGTCAGCGAATCGCTGCAGAAGGACTTCGGCTCGCAATCGAACGGCGTCACCGTGTTGCTGAAAGCGTCGCCCGGCGCCAGCCGGGCCCAGCTGACGGCGGCGGTCGACCGCGTTCGCCGCGAGGTCGCGACGCTCGACGGCGTCACCCTGCCGCCGGCCGCGGCCCGCCAGGGCGAAGCGCGGCTCGCCCGCGGTGGGATCGCGCTGCTGCCGCTGGCCAGCGAACGCTCCCCCGACGAGCTGATCGACTCCGCCCAGACCCTGCGCGGGGACCTCGAACCCGGCACCGCCGAGGGCGGCGTCACCCCGTATCTGGTCGGCCAGCCGACGATCTGGGCGGGGATGCAGGAAGTCTCCAAGAAGGACCTCTCCGAGGCGGAGGCGAGCGGCTTCCCGATCGTCGCCCTGATCCTGCTCGTCGTCTTCGGCTCGCTCGCCGCCGCGGTGCTGCCGCTGGCCCTGGGCTTCGTCAGCGTGCTGGTCACGGGAGCCCTGATCTACTTCATCTCGCTGCAGATGACGACCTCGGTCTTCGTCACCAACATGGCCTCGATGATCGGCATCGGCGTCGCGATCGACTACTCGCTGTTCATCCTCGCCCGTTACCGCGAGGAGCGTGAAGCGGGCCGCGACAAGCGGGCGGCGCGGGCGATGGCGCTCTCGACCTCCGGCCTCGCGGTCAGCTTCTCCGGCCTCGCCGTGATCATCTCCCTCGCCGGCCTCTGGATGGTCGACAACCAGGCGCTGCGCTCGATGGCGCTGGGGGCGATGACGGTGGTGGCGGTCTCGATCCTGACCGCGACGACGCTGCTGCCGGCGCTGATCGCGATGCTCGGCGACCGCGTCCTCCCCGGCGGCGTCGTCGGCCGGGTCGAGCGCTTCTTCAAGCGGCGGGTTCTGCGCCGCCCGGAGCCGAGCGAGGCGCCGACCCCCGGCGCCAGCAGGTTCTGGGAGGGCTGGACGGCGCGGGTGATGGCGCGGCCCTGGACCGCGATCGCCGCCGTCTCGGCGTTCCTGTTGTTCCTGGCGATTCCCCTGCTCTCGCTCGAAACCGGGACCCAGGCGCTGACCCAGTTCCCCAAGGGCAGCGACGTCCGGGTCGGCAGCGAACTCGCCTCGGCCCAGCTCGGCGGCGGCACCGACCCGGTGCTGGTCGTCGCCGACTTCGGCGGCGCCGGCGTCAGCCGCGCCGACCGCGCCGCCGTCTCCTCCTTCACCGGGGAACTCGGAGCGACGGCGGGGATCGGCGCCGTGGCGGCGCCGACCTTCGCCGGCGGCAGCGCCCTGATCCAGGCGACGCCGACCGCGCCGAGCGAGTCCGACGCGGCGATCGCCCTGATCGAACGCCTGCGCGCCAGCGTCGTCCCGGCCTCGCCGCTGAGCCAGGTGGCCACGGTCGACGTCGGCGGCGAAACCGCCCGCAGCGGCGACGTCCGCGATCAGATCAGCGGCTCGATGTGGAAAATCGTCCTCTTCGTCCTCGCGCTCAGCTTCGTCGTCCTGATGGTGATGCTGCGCTCGCTGCTGCTGCCGCTGAAGGCGGTGCTGATGAACCTGCTCTCGATCGGCGCCGCCTTCGGGGTCCTCGTCGCGATCTTCCAGTGGGGCTGGCTCGACGGTGTCCTCGGCTTCGAAAGCCAGGGGGCGCTGGACACGATCAACGTGCCGCTGATCTTCGCCGTCGTCTTCGGCCTCTCGATGGACTACGAGGTCTTCCTGATGTCGCGGATCCGCGAGCGCTACATGCGCCACGGCGACAACGAGCGCGCGGTCGCCGAGGGCCTCTCCTCGAGCGCCCGCACGATCTCCTCGGCGGCGCTGATCATGACCTGCGTCTTCGCCGTCTTCGTCCTCACCGGCGTCCCCTCGATCAAGGAGCTGGGGCTCGGCTGCGCGGTGGCGATCGCCCTCGACGCGACCCTGGTGCGGCTGATCTTGGTGCCGGCGGCGATGAAGCTGCTGGGGGACTGGAACTGGTGGATGCCGGCCTGGCTCGACCGGGCCCTGCCCGACCTCAGCTTCGAGGGCGGCCGCGAGCCCGAGCCGGCCGAGGCCTGAGCGCCCGCCCCCCGGCCCGCGGGCGCCGCATATCCTTCCGCCGGTGAGCCGGCGCCCGACCCCGCAGCAGCGCCTTCGCTACGCCTTCGACAACACGATGGCCCGCGGCACGCCGGCGCTGGTCGGCTGGCTGGCCGTCGCCACCCTGGCGCTGATCGCCGTCTTCACGGCGATCGTCCTGATTGGCCACTTCGCCCCCAACGGCGGCGGCGGCCGGCCCGGCGTCGTCGGCCAGGGCTTCAAGAGCCTCGAGCACGCGCTCGACCCGGGGACGCTGGCCGAAGACAGCGGGCACTGGCCGTTCCTGCTGGTGATGCTGCTGATCACCCTCGGCGGGCTCTTCGTCGTCAGCGCCCTGATCGGCGTCCTCGCCACCGGGCTCGACTCGAGGATCCAGGAGATGCGCAAGGGCCGCTCGGTGGTGCTGGAGGAGGGCCACACCCTGATCCTCGGCTGGTCGGACACGATCTTCACCGTCCTCAGCGAGCTCGAGATCGCCAACGAAAGCCGCAAGAAGCCCTC
Organism: uncultured Conexibacteraceae bacterium; assembly: GCA_964540905.1. Taxonomy (GTDB): domain Bacteria; phylum Actinomycetota; class Thermoleophilia; order Solirubrobacterales; family 70-9; genus VAYN01. The sequence goes on from CAZIOS010000038.1 coordinate 14,978, forward strand.
GGCAGTGGTCCTCGCCGACCGCGACAAGGTCGAGATGGACGACCTGATCCGCGAGAAGGTGCGGCCGCGCAAGACCCGCATCGTCACCCGCAGCGGCTCGCCGATCGACCTCGGCGACCTCGCCCTGGTGCGGCCGGAGATGGCGCGCTCGATCATCGTCCTCTCGCCCGAGGCCGGCGAGGAGCCCGACGCGCAGGTGATCAAGACGGTGCTGGCGTTGACCAAAGGCCGGGGCCACCGCGATCGCACCTACCACATGGTCGCCGAGATTCAGGACCCGGTGAACCTCGCCGCCGCCAATCTGGTCGCCGGGGAGGAAGCGGTGCTGATCGACAAGCGCGAGACGATCGCCCGGCTCGTCGTCCACACCGCGCGCCAGTCGGGCGCCTCGGTCGCCTTCACCGAGCTGCTCGACTTCAAAGGCGACGAGATCTACTTCCGCGAAGATCCTGAGCTGGTCGGCCGCTCGTTCGGCGAGGCGCTGCTGGCCTACGAGGACTGCTCGCCGATCGGGATCGCCGACGGCGAGGGCGGGGTGCGGCTGAACCCGCCCGCCGAGCGGCCGTTCGGCGTCGGCGAGCAGCTGATCGCGATCGCCACCGACGACGCCCAGCTCGCCGCCGCGGCGCCGCTGCAGGCCGCGGTGGAGGAGACCGCGATCGTGGCTTCGGCGGCGACCCCGAAGCGGCCGGAGAACGTGCTGGTGCTGGGCTGGAACGCCGGCGCGCCCTGCGTGATCCGCGAGTTCGACCAGTTCCTGGTCGGCGGCTCGCGCCTGCTCGTCGTCACCGACTCCGCCGGGGTCCTCGAGCGGGTCGAGCGCGAGCGGGCGACGGTCGCGAACACCAGGGTCGATCTGCACGAGGGCAGCCCCGCCGATCCGGCGACGCTGGCGGCGGTCGGGCTCGCCGACTTCGACCACGTGATCGTGCTGGCGCCGGAGGGTCTCGACGCCCAGCATGCCGACGCCCGCACCCTGGTCACGCTGCTGCACCTGCGCGACCTCGCCGAGCGGCTGCGGGCTGAGTTCACCGTCGTCAGCGAGATGATCGACGACCGCAACCGACAGCTGGCCGAGGTGACCCGGGTCGACGACGTCATCGTCAGCGACAAGATCCTCTCCCTGATGCTGGCCCAGATCTCCGAGAACCGGGCGCTGGCGCAGGTCTTCGGCGAACTCTTCTCCGCCGGCGGCAGCGAGATCTACCTGCGCCCGGCGCACGACTACCTGGCCCCCGGCAACGAGACCAGCTACGCGACCCTGGTCGAGTCGGCGCGGCGCCGCGGCGAGTGCGCGATCGGCTACCGGCGCGCCGCCGACTCCGACGATCCCGGCCGCGATTACGGGGTCAGGGTCAACCCGCCGAAGTCGGAACGGATCGCCGTCGCCCCCGGCGACCGCGTGATCGTCCTCGCCGAGGGATGACCCTCGCTGGCCGGCTAGGATCGGCGCATGGCTGATGCGGACGTGGCCTTCGCGGGAGCGGCGCGGCAGGCGGAGATGGTGCGGGCGGGGGAGGTCTCGCCGGGCGAGCTGGTGCGGCTGCACCTGGAGCGGATCGAGCGGCTCGACCCGCGGCTGAACTCCTTCCGGGTGGTGTTCGCCGAGCGGGCGCTGCTCGAGGCCGAGCAGGCCGAGGCGCGGCTGAAGGGCGGCGACGAGCGGCCGCTGCTGGGGGTGCCGATCGCGCTCAAGGACTCGGTCGACCTCGCCGGCGAGCAGACGACCCACGGCACCGACGGCTTCCCCGATCCCGCCGCGGCCGACTCGGAGATGGTGCGGCGGCTGCGCGAGGCCGGCGCGATCGTGGTCGGCAAGACGCTGCTGCCGGAGCTGGCGATCTGCGGCTTCACCGAGTCGGCGACCTGGGGGGTCAGCCGCAACCCCTGGGACCCGCAGCGCACCCCGGGCGGCTCCAGCGGCGGCTCGGCGGCGGCGGTTGCGGCGGCGCTGGTGCCGATCGCCTCGGCCTCCGACGGCGCCGGCTCGATCCGCATCCCCGCCGCCTGCTGCGGGCTCTTCGGGCTGAAGCCGCAGCGCGGCCGGGTCTCGCTCGCCCCCGACCTCGAACACTGGAACGGGCTCTCGGTCAACGGCTGCGTCAGCCGCAGCGTCGCCGACACGGCGCTATGGCTCGACGTCGTCAGCGGCGGCTCGCGCGAGCAGGGGGCGCCGCCCCCGCCGCCGCGGCCGTTCGCCGAGGCGGCGAGGACGCCGCCCGGCAAGCTGCGGGTCGCCTACTCGACCGCGGCGCCGCGGGCGCTGGCGCCGCCGACCGTCTCCGCCGAGGCGAAGGCGATGGTCGCCGAGACCGCCGGGCTGCTGAGCTCGCTCGGCCACGAGGTCGCCCAGCGGGACCCTGCCTGGGGGATGCTCGGCAACAACTCGGTGCCGCGCTACCTGCACGGCATCGCCGAAGACTTCGCCCAGGTGCCGCGGCCGGAGCGGCTCGAGCGCCGCACCCGGGCGATGGCGCGGCTGGGAGGGCTGATCCCGGCCGGTGCCTTCGCCAAGGCCCGTGCCGGCGCCGCGGCCGATGGCGCCCGTGTCAACGCGATCTTCGACTCCCACGACGTGCTGATGACGCCGGTGATGGGCGGCACGGCGCTGCCGGTGCGCCGCTGGGAGGGGCGCGGCGCGATCGCGACCCTGCTCGGGATGAGTCGCTTCTATCCCTACTGCATCCCCTGGAACCACCTCGGCAACCCGGCGATGGCGGTGCCGGCCGGTTTCGGCGCCGATGGCATGCCGCTCGCGGTCCAGATCGTCGGCCGCCCCGGCGACGAGGCGACCCTGCTCTCGCTCGCCGCCCAGCTCGAGGCCGAGCGGCCCTGGGCGGACGCGCGTCCGCCGATCTCCTAGGCGCTCAGCCGAATACCTTGCGCATCCGCGCGATCTCGCGCAGGCTGCCGCGGGGGCGGATGCGGCGCTGCAGCACCATCTTCAGCTGGTTGGCGTCAGGTTTGCCGGAGGCGACCCAGTCGGCCCAGCTGGACTCGATCACGAGGTCGGGGCCCGGCACTTCGCCGGGCTCGGCCCGGGTCGAGCCGTTGTCGATCGTCAGGTGCCAGGGGTCGGCGTCGCTGAAGCGCCACTGGTAGACCAGCGGCGAGCCGTTCGCGGCCTTGGGGTTGGCGACGCGGCTGATCACGTCGAAGTAGAGGCGCTGCAGCTCCGGTGAGGAGTCCGGCGCCGGCCCGTCCGGGGGGCCGAGGATGCCGGCCATCATCAGTTTGACCTGGCGCTTGGCGACCTCCTCCTCAGACATCTCGGGGTCGAAGGGGAAGACGCCGGGCGGCATCTCCTCGGTCGGGTAGCCGATCGTGCGCCAGCGCTGGCGGATCAGTTTCAGGCCGAAGGCGAAGATGTCCTCGAGACTGAAGCCGTAGCACTCGGTGTACTCGCGGTCGAGGTTCGGCGGCGAGAAGACCGCGGGGCCGTAGGGCAGGACCTCGCGCAGCAGCTCGATCACGGCGGCTTTGCACTCCTCCGACTCCGCCAGCAGTTCCGAGAGCACCTTGACCCCGAAGCCGATGTGGCGCTGCTCGTCGCGGGAGACGTTCGCCATCCCCGAGCTGAAGCCGGGCATCGTCTCCTCGGAGGCGAAGAAGTCCTCGATGAAGTGCTGGCCGGGCTGGGCAAGGCTGCCCTCGACGATCAGGTGGTAGAGCGTGATCGCCTGCGCGTACTTGGGCAGCGAGCGGTCCTTGCGCAGTTCCTCGGCCATCACGTCGAGGCGGTCGAAGATCCCGCGATAGCCCCAGTTGAGCTGGGGCAGGGTGGAGGCGAGGGTGGCCTGCAGCGAGTCGCCGCCGACGCCGATCACCTCTTTGAAGAAGCGGTGGAAGAAGACCGAGTGACGGACCTCGTCGACCTGCTGGGTGGCGAGGAAGTAGGACTGCTCCTCGGTCGGGGCGGCGGTGATGTAGGGGGCGAGGGTGTCGGCGACGCGATCCTCGCCGTAGAAGAACATCGAGTAGATCCACATCGCCGAGCGGCGCTGGATCTCGCTCAGCCCCTGCCAGCCCTCGCGGTCCTGGGAGAAGTCGATCTCGTAGGCGCTCCAGTTGCCCCCCTCCCAGCGGCGGTAGAGGTCCTCGTAGGTGACGTTGTCCATCAGGCTCTGGGAGGCGACGCTCATCTCTTCTCCTTTTGGTGTTGCGTTCGGCCCGCCCAGCCTAGCGCGATTCCTGGCTGGCTGGCCAAAGAGCATTTGCGTCGTGCGGTGATCGCTATCCGATAGAATTATTTAATTTAAGTACTTAAAAATTCCAACCGGAAGAACGACGCGAATGGGCTTGAGGAAATTGGGCCTTTACCTAGCCAGGCATCATCTTGGGTTGCTTGCGCTGTTCGTCGCGCTTGGCGGAACCTCTCTTGCCGTAACGAGAAATGTGGGCGGAAGCGAAATCGTCGCCTGTGTCAGCAAGCGCACGGGTGTGGTCCGAATTCCACGCCGTGGGCGGAAGTGCAGGCGTGGCGAGCGACGGCTGGCATGGAATAAGACCGGCCCAGTTGGAGCTACTGGGCCTAGGGGACCAGTGGGGCCAGCCGGTGGCAGTTCCTCGCCGGACAGTTGGCACATAGTGGGCACGTCAGGCGAGCCAGGCTTTTCGCCCAACTGGCATGCGGTTCCGTCGAGTCCGCTGGGATTTCGCAAGGAGGCCGACGGCCGGATCTTCCTCAAAGGCCAAGCTTCTCCCCAGGGAGGATGGGGGAGCGAGGTTTTTGTTCTGCCCCCCGGCTATCGTCCCCCCAGCGAAGTCGAGCTTCCTGTCTTGTCAGATGCGCTTCCCTCGGAGATGCTGATTGAGCCAGACGGTCGCGTGGTACCCACCACCCCCAGTAGCGGCTATGACGGCACTGCCTATTTCGATGGGATGAGCTTCTCGGATGAATGAGCGGATGCAGTATCCGCTTAGGAATCCAGTGCCGCGGGCGGCTCGATCTCGCGCTTGAGGATCTTGCCGGTCGGACCCTTGGGCAGGTCGTCGCTGAACCAGACGACCCGCGGGTACTTGTAGGCGGCGATCCGCTCCCTGACGTAAGCGCTGACCGCCGCCGGCTCCAGCTGCTCGCCGTCGTGGAGGACGATCGCGGCGCCGACCTCCTCACCGAGCTCGGCGTGGGGGAGGCCGACGACGGCGGCTTCGCGGATCTTCGGGTGCTCGTAGAGCACCTCCTCGACTTCGCGCGGGAAGACGTTGTAGCCGCCGCGGATGATCAGGTCCTTCTTGCGGTCGACGATGAAGAAGTAGCC
>CAZIOS010000039.1:0-18931 GCA_964540905.1 uncultured Conexibacteraceae bacterium
CCCGGCCGGGGTCGGTCAGTTGGCTCCCGGGACGGCTGCCAGTAGGAGGGCTCCGGACTCGACGAGCATTTGGGCTTCTTCGCGGAGGCGGGTGGGGATGGTGACCATTGCGTGGAGGTCGTCCAGTAGGGACGGGTCGCCGGTGATTTCGAGGGCGGGGACGCCGGCGGTGCCGACGACGATCGCGGCGGTCACTTCGAGGGGGGAGCCGGTCAGGGTGAGGTCGGGGTCGGCGGCGCTGCCGCGGGAGGCTGCGATCCAGCCGTTGTCGAAGCGCAGGGCGAAGCTCTCGCCGTTGCTGTGCAGGGCCAACATCAGTGAGGTCTCGGCTGGTGGGCGGAGGATCGTGCGGAGGGCGTTGGGCAGTGAGGAGGGGGCGAGGCCGACGATGTCCTCGGCCGTCTGCATCTCCATCCCCCAGCGGGCCAGCTCGAGCATCGGGCGCTCGAGGCCGCGGCCGAGCGCGGTCAGCTCGTAGACCACGGCCGCGGCCGGCGGCTCGAGCTCGCGGCGGGCGACGATGCCGTCGTCCTCGAGGACGCGCAGGCGCTTGCTGAGGACGTCGGTCGGGGCACCGCCGACCGCCCGCGCCAGGGCCGAGAAGCGCAGCGGCCCGAGGCAGAGCTCGCGCACGATCAGCATCGACCAGCGCTCGCCGACCCGGTCGAGCGCGCAGGCGAGGCTGCACTCCTGTCCGTAGCTCCTCCGCTCTGGCACAGGGTCCATCGTAGCAATAGCTTTGACTTCCAAAGCGATTGCTTTGACTTCTGGTACAGTGCCGCCCGCCTCGTGAACCGCATCGCCGACCTCACCTGGAAGCACCCGAAGCTCGTGCTGGCCGCGGTCGCGGTCTTCGCCCTCTTCGCGGTCGCCGTCGCCCACGACGTCGAGCACCACCTCAAGGCGGCCGGCTTCACCGACCCCGCCGCCCAGAGCGAAGAAGCGACGCGGACTCTCAACCAGGCCCTCGGCTACAACCCGAACCCGGCGATCGCCCTGGTCGTCCGCGCCCCGGGCGGCGGCCGGCTCGCCCTGCGCAGCCCGGCGCTCCGGCGCGAAGTCGACCGGCTCGCCAGCGGCATGGCGCGGCAGCGCTACATCGGCCACGTCGTCGACCCGCTGCGCGAACCGCGGGCGGGGGCGGAGCTGATCGCCAAGGACGGCCGCTCGCTGATCGTCAGCGGCTACCTCTCCACCGCCGACATCGAGAACGCCGGCGGGATCGCCGCCGAAGAGGTCGAACCGCTGATCGCCCGCAGCAAGCTCGACGTCTCGATGGGCGGCTATGCGCCCAGCTTCAACGAAGTCAACGACCAGACCAAAGCCGACCTGACCAAGGCCGAGCTGATCGCCTTCCCGCTGCTGGCGCTCTTGCTGCTGGTCGTCTTCCGGGGCGTGGTCGCGGCCGCCATCCCGCTCCTGATCGGCGGCGTCTCGATCGTCGGCACCCTGCTCGTGCTGCGGATCATGTCGACCTTCGTCGACACCTCGGTCTTCGCGCTCAACATCGCCACCGGGCTCAGCCTCGGGCTCGCGGTCGACTACGCGCTCTTACTGGTCTCGCGCTACCGCGAGGAGATCGCCAGCGGCGGCGCCAGCCGCGAGGCCCACCGCCGCACCGTCCGCACCGCCGGGCGCACCGCGCTCTTCTCCGGCTTCACCGTTGCCGCCGCGATGGCGGCGCTGGTGGTGCTGCCGCAGCGCTTCCTCTACTCGATCGGCGTCGCCGGCGCCGCCGTCGGGATCCTCTCGGCGGTGATCGCGGTCCTCGTCGTGCCCTCGCTGCTGGCCCTGCTCGGGACCCGGATCGACGCGCTCTCGATCCGCCGCGGCGCCCCCGTCTCGGCCGAGTCCGACGGCTGGTACCGGCTGGCGCGGGGAGTGATGCGGCACCCGGTCGGCGTCGCCCTGGGCAGCACGGCGCTGATGCTGGCGGCGGCCTCGCCGCTGCTGTGGACGACCCTGACCGGGCCCAGCGCCCAGGCGGTGCCGCCCGGCCTCCCCTCCTACGGCGCCGACCACTACATCGACGGCCACTACCCGCGCGACGTCAGCGAAGCGGTCACCGTCGTCGTCGACGGCGGCGCCGGCCCCGCCCAGCTGGCCGGCTTCCAGCGGCGGATCGAGGCGATCGGCGAAGTCGCCCGCGGCACCCCCTTCCTGCCCGCCTCCGGCGGCGTCGCCTACGCCAACTTCGCCCTGCGCAGGACGGCGCTCGACGAATCCTCCCAGGACGCCGTGCGCCAGATCCGGGGGATGTCGCCGCCGGCCGCGGCGAGGGTGCTGGTCTCCGGCAACACCGCCGAATTCATCGACCAGAAGCAGAGCCTGCTCGACCACCTGCCGCTCGTGGTCGGGCTGATCGCCGCGGTGACGCTGATCCTGCTCTTCCTGCTGACCGGCTCGGTCGTGCTGCCGCTGAAGACGCTGCTGATGAACACGCTGACGCTGGGCGCGACGCTGGGTATCGTCGTCCTCGCCTTCCAGGACGGGCTGCTCGACGGCCTCTTCTCCTACACCGGCCCGAACGCGGTCGAGGTCTCGAGCCTGGTCTTCCTCTTCGCCGTGATCTTCGGCCTCGCCACCGACTACGCGGTGCTGGTGCTGGCGCGGATCAAGGAGCAGCACGACCGCGGCGAGAGCAACGAGCGGGCGGTCGCGACCGGGATCGGCCGCACCGGCCGCGTGATCACCGCCGCGGCGACGATGATCGCCGTCGTCTTCCTCGCCTTCGGCGTCAGCTCGGTCTTCTTCATGAAGGAGATAGCGGTCGGGATGGCGGTCGGCGTCCTGCTCGACGCCACCGTCGTCCGCGCCCTGCTCGTCCCCTCGTTGATGCGCCTGCTCGGCGACTGGAACTGGTGGGCGCCCTCCCCCCTGCGCCGCGTCTACCTCCGCCTCGGCTTCTCCGAGGGCTGAAAAACCGGCAGACTGCCGGGCCTTGAACCTGATCGAGGACCTGATGGAGCGCTCGCCGGCCTCGCGGCTGGGGATCGTCGCGATCGATGACGAGGCGAACCGGCGCGACTGGCACTTCGGCGAACTGATCGCCTGCTCGGCCGGGCTCTCGGGCGCCTTCGCGGCGCGCGGAGTGCGGCGCGGCGATGTGGTGATGACGTTGGTCGGCAACCGGATCGAGTGGGTGCTGACCCTGCTCGCCTGCTGGCGGATGGGGGCGGTGGCGCTGCCCTGCAGCACCCAGCTGCGCCGCGGCGACCTGGCGCTGCGCGTCGCCGCCGCCGACCCCAGGCTCTGCGTCGGCGACGAGTTCCTGCTGGCGGAGCTGCCGGACGGGGTGGCGGCGATGACCCTGGCCGAGGTCGGCGGCGTCCTCGACGAGGACCGCCCGCAGGAGACGCCGGCCGCGGTCGCGGCGATGGACGCCGAGGATCCGGCGCTGATCGTCTTCACCTCGGGGACGACCGGCGAGCCGCGCGGGGTCGTCCACGCCTACCGCTACCTGCTCGGCCAGCGGCTTCAGGCCGAGCACTGGTTCGGCTCGCGCCCGGGTGAGCTGGCCTGGTGCACGACCGCGACCGGCTGGTCGAAGTCGGCCCGCAACGTCTTCCTCGCCCCCTGGCTGACCGGCGCCGCCGCGGTCCTGCACGAGGGCCGCTTCGACCCCGCCGAGCGGCTCGACTTCGCCGCGGCGCTCGGCGTCAACGTGCTCTGCCAGGCGCCGACCGAGTACCGGATGCTGGCCCGGCGCACGCGGCTGCGCGGCTGGCCGGCGCTGCGGCGGATGGTCTCCGCCGGCGAGCCGCTGGATCCGGAGACGATCGCCGCCTGGCGCGAGGCCAGCGGGCTCGAGCCGGCCGACGGCTACGGCCAGACCGAGACCGGCCAGGTCACCGCCAACCTCGCCGGCGAGCCCGTCCGCGAGGGCTCGATGGGCCGGCCGCTGCCGGGGATCGAGACCCGGGTCCTCGGCGCCGGGGACGGCGCCGCCGGCGAACTGCAGCTGCGCGCCGCCTCCTCCCCCACCTTCTTCTCCCGCTACCTCGACGGCGAGCGCTGCGGGGACGAGTGGTGGCCGACCGGCGACCTGGTCCGCGAGGACGAGGACGGCTTCCTCTACTTCGAGGGCCGCGGCGACGACATCATCCTCTCCTCCGGCTACCGGATCGGGCCGACCGAGGTCGAGGCGGCGCTGCTCTCGCACCCGGCCGTCGCCGAGGCCGCCGCCGTCGCCGCGCCCGATCCCGAGCGCGGCGCCGTGGTGCGGGCGATCGTCGTCCCCCGCGAGCGCGAGCCGAGCCCGGAGCTGGCCCGCGAGCTGCAGGAGCACTGCAAAGCCCAGACCGCCCCCTACAAGTTCCCCCGCATCGTCGACTTTGCGGCCGAGCTGCCGAAGACGAGCAGCGGCAAGCTCAAGCGAGCGCAGCTGCGCCAGGGCTGAGCGGCGCCGCGCTCAGGGGGTCGGCTCGCGGGCGATGCCGTCGGCCTCGTCGACCGGGCGGCCGAGGTGGAAGCCCTGGGCCATGTCGACGCCGTACTCGCGCAGGAGCGCGGTCGTGTCGTCGTCCTGGACGAACTCGGCGATCGTCGTCTTGCCGAGCCCCTGGGCGATCTGGACGATCGCCTTCACGGTCAGCTGGTCGGCGTCGTTGCGCGGCATGTCGCGGATGAAGGCGCCGTCGATCTTGATCACGTCGAAGGGCATCGAGCGCAGGTAGTAGAAGGGGCCGAAGCCGGCGCCGTAGTCGTCGATCGCGACCTGGCAGCCGAACTCGGTCAGGCGGTCGGCGAAGCCGGCGGCGCGCTCGTAGTCGTTGACCTGGGCGGTCTGGGTGATCTCGAAGGTGCAGCGGGCGGGGTCGGCCTCGCCTTCGTCGAGGCGGCGCTCGATGTATTCGAGCACCGAGATGTCGGCCAGCGAGGCGCCGGAGAGGTTGACGTGGAGGGAGACGGGGTCGCCCGCGCGTTCGCGTTCGGCGACGATCTCCAGCGCCCGGCCGACCACCCAGCGGTCGAGCTCCTGCACCATCCCGACCCGCTCGGCCGCCTCGATGAATTCCGCGGCCGGCAGCAGCTTGCCCCCCTCGCCGGGCATCCGCAGCAGCACCTCGTAGCGCTCGACCCCGCCGGAGGCGAGGCTGCGGATCGGCTGCGTCGCCAGGCTCAGCCGGTTCTGGGTCAGGGCGTCGCGGATCCGCGCCGTCGTCGTCAGCCGCGCCGGGCTGGCGCTGCTGCCTTCGCTCGGGTCCTCGAAGAGGGCGATCCGGTTGCGTCCCTCTTCCTTGGCCCGGTAGAGCGCCTGGTCGGCGGCAACCAGGACCGCCTCGGCGGCGACGTCGCGGCGGCTGCCGAACATCGTCAGACCGACGCTGATCGTCGATCCGCCCCCCTCCGGGGTCATCACCTCGGCGACCTGGGCGCGCAGCTCCTCGCCCAGCTGCAGGGCGCCGCCGGTGTCGGTCTGCGGCATCAGCACCACGAACTCGTCGCCGGAGAGGCGGGCGACGATGTCGGTCGTCCGCACCCGTTCGCGCATGATCTCGGCGACCCGCCGGATCAGGTTGTCGCCAGCCTGGTGCCCGAAGCGATCGTTGACGGTCTTGAGCCCGTCGATGTCGACCACCATCACCGCACCCTGGCCGCCGTAGCGGGCGCTGAAGGAGACGTACTGGTCGAGTTCGGCGCGGAAGCGGCGCCGGTTCAGCAACCCCGTCAGCGAGTCGTGGTCGGCGAGGTAGCGCAGCTCGGCCTCGGTCTTCTCGGCCCGCACCAGCGCTTCCCGCAACACCTGGCGATCCTCCGGCGGCAGCTTCGCCAGCACCGATTCGACCGCCGGGTCGCGCTTGTCCAGGTTCTCCGCGCTCTGCATTGACGGGAAGTTATTGGCTTCCCGGGCGCCCGGCAGGCTGACCACCCCGGATTCCGCCAGTGGACTCGAATTTCGGCGAGCGACGCCGCCCAATAGTTGGCCTGCCGGTTGTCATAAGTAGGCTCAGGAGAATGCCGAATCGGCTCGCCCGGGAGACCAGCCCCTACCTGCTCCAGCACCGCGACAACCCGGTCGACTGGTACCCGTGGGGAGCGGAGGCGCTGGCGCACGCCCGAGAGCAGGACCGGCCGATCCTGCTCTCGGTCGGCTACTCGGCCTGCCACTGGTGTCACGTGATGGAGCGCGAGTCCTTCGAGGACGAGGAGACCGCCGCCTACATGAACGCGCACTTCGTCAACGTCAAGGTCGACCGCGAGGAGCGCCCCGACGTCGACGCGATCTACATGGAGGCGGTGCAGGCGATCAGCGGCCACGGCGGCTGGCCGATGACCGTCTTCCTCGACCCCGAGTGCGTGCCCTTCTACGCCGGCACCTACTTCCCGCCAGACGAGAGCCGCGGCATGCCGAGCCTGCGAATGGTGATGGAAGCCGTGGTCGACGCCTTCGAGCGCCAGCGCGAGGAGATCCGCGAGCGGGCGCCGCAGATGCGGGCGCGGCTGGGCGCGATCGGCGCCGTCGAGCCCAGCCCGGAGCCAGCGGCGGCGGCCCAGCTCGAGGAGGCGGTGGCGCTGCTGCTGGCCGCCGCCGACCGCGAGCACGGGGGCTTCGGCGGCGCGCCCAAGTTCCCGCCGGCCTCCTCGCTGGAGCTGCTGCTGGCCCGCGGCGAGACCGCCGTGGTCGGGGAGACGCTCGACGCGATGCTGGCCGGCGGCATCTACGACCAGCTCGGCGGCGGCTTCGCCCGCTACGCCGTCGACGCGATCTGGCTCGTCCCCCACTTCGAGAAGATGCTCTACGACAACGCCCAGCTCGCCCGCGCCTACCTGCACGGCTGGCAGGCGCTCGGCCACGAGCGCTACCGCCGCGTCTGCGAAGAGACCCTGGACTGGATGCTGGCGGAGATGCGCGGCCCCGAGGGCGGCTTCTACTCCGCTCTCGACGCCGACTCCGAGGGCGAGGAGGGAAAGTTCTACGTGTGGACGGCCGCGGAGATTCGCCGGCTGCTGGTTGACGCGCCCCAGAACCGCATCAACCTCTCGGTCCAGCAGGTGGAGAGGTTGATGCGGTTCTGGGGCGTCACCGAGGCGGGGAATTTCGAGGGGTCGAACGTGCTGCACCTGGCCGCGGGCGCCGCGGCGGAGGCGCCGCCGGGCCTAGAGGATGCGCGTCGGGCCCTGCTGGCGGCCCGGGCAGAGCGCGTCCGCCCCGGCCTCGACGACAAGCGTCTCGCCTCCTGGAACGCCCTGGCGATCGCCGCCCTCGCCGAGGCCGGCGCGGTGCTCGATCGCGAAGACTATCTGGATGCCGCCCGCGCGTGCGCCGAGTTCGTGCTCGGCTCGATGCGCGACGCCGAGGGCCGTCTGCTGCGCACCTACAAGGACGGCGAGGCCCGCCTTGGCGCCTACCTCGAGGACCACGCCTTCCTGCTCGAGGCGCTGCTGACGCTCTACGAAGCGACCTTCGAGCAACACTGGTTCGGCGCCGCGCGAGCGCTGGCGGAGACGATGCTGAGCCGTTTCGGCGACCCCGAGCGCGGCGGCTTCTTCTCCACCGCCGAGGACCACGAAGAGCTGATCGTGCGGCGCAAGGAGATCGGCGACCACCCGATCCCCTCCGGCAACAGCGCCGCGGCGCTGGGCCTGCTGCGGCTGGCGGCGCTGAGCGGCGAGCGCCGCTACGAGCGCCACGCCGAGGCGGTCTTCGCCCTCTTCGCCCAGCCGGCCGCCCGCCATCCCGACGCCTTCGCCCACCTGCTGCGAGCGCTCGACTTCCAGCTGGCGCCGACCCGGGAGCTGGTGCTGGTCGCCCCCGCCGGGGAGATGAACGCTGCGACGGGAACAGAGATGGAGCGCACAGCAGCGTCCACGGATGCGGTCCCAGCCATTCCCGAGCTGGCGGAGCTGGCCACCGTCGCCCGCTCAGCCTTCCGCCCCCACCTCGTCCTCGCCGGCGGCCGCGAGGGCGACGAAGAGCCGGAGCTGCTCCGCAACCGCCCCACCCTTGACGGCCGCCCCACCGCCTACCTCTGCGAGAACTTCAGCTGCCGCCTGCCGGTCACCACAGCCGCCGACCTGCGTGTCGAACTGGACGACACTTAACGCGTTCGATGAGTTAGCCCGCCCATAGCCGGGTCAATTCATCGAACGGCGCCTAAACTGGTGCTCGCGGACCTCGTCGAGGACGACCCGGCCGCCGACCTCGGCGCGGCCGTCGCCGAGCGGGCGGGCGTCGAGCAGCGAGCCGCGGCCCTGGTGGATCGTCAGCGGCCGGCCGAGCCGCTCGCAGAGCACGATCGCCGCCGAGCCGGTCGCCTCGTCCTCCTCGATGCCTTCCTCGAGCGGGAAGCTGCGCGAGCGCACGACGCCCGCCGCCTCGTCCACCCAGGCCCAGCAGTAGGCCATCTCCTCGCCCGGCGGTGGCCCGACCAGCCACTCGACGCTCGCCGCGTCGGCGAGTTGCAGCAGCTCCCACGGCGGTGACCACTCGGCCCGGGCGGTGACGAAGGTCAGCTCGCCCTGGCACCGCACCGCGACCTCGCCGGCCGGCGGCCGCAGGACGTCGATCGGAACCCCCTCACGGGCCAGCAGCCAGGCGGTACCGACGCTGGGATGACCGGCGAAGGGCAGCTCGGCCGCCGGGGTGAAGATCCGGCACTCGCCGCGGCCGGCGTCGTCGACGAAGACCGTCTCCGAGAAGCCGAGCTCCCGCGCCACCGCCTGGCGCCGCTCCGCCGGCACCTCGGCGCCGTCGAGGAAGACCCCGAGCGGGTTGCCCCACTCCCCCTCCTCGTCGCAGAAAACGCGCAGGACGTGGAGTGTCGCCATCGCCTACGCCCGAACCCTCAGAGGCCGCTGGGCCTCAGAGGATCGGCAGGAAGTTCTCGATCTCGAACGGGGTGACCTGGACCCGGTAGTCGTCCCATTCCTGCCGCTTGATCTCGACGAAGCGGCGGAAGGTGTGCTCGCCCAGCGTCCGCAGCACCAGCTCCGAGTCGGCGGCGACCTCGATCGCCTCGCCCAGGGTCGCCGGCAGCTGCTCGATCCCCTGGTGGGAGAGCTCCTCCTGGGAGAGGTGGTAGAGGTTCTGCTCCATCGGCTCCGGCAGCTCGTAGCCCTTCTCGATCCCTTCCAGGCCCGCCTGCAGCATCGCCGCGAAGCAGAGATAGGGGTTGCAGGAGGGGTCGGGGCAGCGCAGCTCGGCCCGGGTCGCGTTCTCCTTGCCGGGGTGGTAGAGCGGCACCCGGATCAGGGCCGAGCGGTTGCGGCGCGACCAGGCCAGGTAGACCGGCGCCTCGTAGCCCGGGACCAGCCGCTTGTAGGAGTTGACCCACTGCGCGAACAGCGGCGAGATCTCGCGCGCGTGCTTGAGCTGGCCGGCGATGAACGACTTCGCCACCGGCGAGAGGAAGTAGGGGTCGTCGGCGTCGTAGAAGGCGTTCTTGCCGTCTTTGGCCAGCGACTGGTGGACGTGCATCCCGGAGCCGTTCTCGCCGAACAGCGGCTTCGGCATGAAGGTCGCGTGCCAGCCGTACTTCATCGCGTACTCCTTGACGACGATGCGGTAGGTCATGCAGTCGTCGGCCATCTCGAGCGCGTTCTTGTAGCGCATGTCGACCTCGTGCTGGGAGGGGCCGACCTCGTGGTGGGTGTACTCGACGTGGATGCCCATCTTCTCCAGCGCCAGCACCGTCTCGCGGCGGACATCGGAGCCGGCGTCGAGAGTGGTCAGGTCGAAGTAGCCGCCCTCGTCGAGGACCTCCGGCACGCCGCCCTCGGGCTTGGCCGAGCGGAAGTAGAAGTACTCGAGCTCGGGGCCGATGTTGTAGGCGTCGAAGCCGAGCTCCTGCGCCCGTTTCAGCGCCCGCTGCAGGATCCAGCGCGGGTCGCCCTCGTAGGGGCCGCCGCCGGGGACGCGGATGTCGCAGAACATGCGGGCGACGGCGTTGCCTTCCTCGGGGCGCCAGGGGATCAGGGCGAAGGTCGAGGGATCGGGCATCGCGATCATGTCCGACTCCTCGATCGGGTTGAAGCCGGTGATCGAGGAGCCGTCGAAGCCCATGCCGCCGTCGAAGGCGTCCTCGAGCTCGGCGGCGTTGATCGAGAAGCTCTTGAGCTGGCCGAGGACGTCGGTGAACCAGAGGCGGACGAACCGCACGTCGCTCTGCTTGACGATCGCGGCGACGTCAGCGGCACTTCGTGGTTGCTCTGCCATTCCGTCCGTCCTCCTTGGCTTGTGCGCGAGAAGGGCGCAACGATAGGCGAATGAACCGCGGAGGTGCGCGACGACGTATTGCGGGTAGAAGAGCGAGACCGGCGGCGGCTTGCACGGGCGCCGAAAAGCAGGTATAACTTACTTCCTGTAAGTTAGCGGCTCAAAGTAAAGTAAAGGCCACGTAAAGGCTCTGTAAAGCGAAATTTCGCCCTTAAGAAGAGCCAGAGACGAGACGCGACGTGACGGTAAAAACCGCAGTAAGCAGATTCCAGATCCACGACGAGCTGACGGCGCCCGACGAGAGCGCGCCGCTGATCAAGACCATCCAGGCCGCCGGTGGCGCCGTGACCAAGTTCGTCGGCGTCCTCGCCGGCTCCCCCGCGGTCCTGCGCGCCTACACCCGCATGCGCTCGGAGCTGCGCGGCGGCGTCCTGCCGCAGGCGACCCGCGAGCGGATCGCCTTGGCGGTCGCCGAGCACCGCGAGGACAACTACAGCATCGCCCAGCACGCGAAGTCGGCACGCCGGGCCGGGCTCGGCCTCGACGAGGTCTCCCGCGCCCGCAGCTTCACCTCCGCCGACGAGAAGGAGGCGGCGCTGCTGCTCTACCTGAAGGAGGCGCTGGACGCCGAGGGCCCGCCACCGCTGCACCTGCACGAGGAGGCGCGGGAGATCGGCTGGACCGACGAGGAGATCCTCGAGGCGGTCGGGCACCTGGCGCTGAACGAGTTCCAGAGCCTGATCGCGAGCGCCGCGGCGCTGCCCAAAGATCAGGCGACGCCGCGGGTGTTGCCTTCGGCGGCGTAGGCGTGGGAGGGGTCGTGTGCCCCTCCCCCATGGAACGTCAGCCGTCGCTCTCTACAAGGGTCGCCGTGTAGAGCAGTCTCGCGGTGGAGTAGCGGCAGCCGTAGGTGGCGCGCTGGCCGATCTTTTCCTGCGGTTCGCCCTGGCGGATGTCGTTCGAGTTGGTGCAGGCGCCGGGGGCGCGGCTGGCGCGCCAGACGTTGGTCGAGGGCAGGTTCTCGGCGAAGGTCGGCGCCCAGGTCGGCACGGTGATGCCGACGATGTCGTTCTTTTCGACCTTCAGCGAGGAGCCGAACTTGACCGTCTGCCCCAGGTAGGGGGTCAGCACCTTGATCGAGCCCTGGGTGCGGAGGTTGTAGCGGGGCGGGTTGGTGCCGGCGATCCGCCGCAGGATCGCGAGCCGCGCCTCCGGCGGCGTGCCGAAGAAGCCGTTGAAGAAGGAGCGCTGCTTGTTGGTCGGCTGCGCCAGGGTCAGCGTCCAGGACTTGATCGTGCCGGCGTGCTTGATCAGGAACGGCGACTGGGCCTGTCCGTTGCTGACCTGGAAGCCGGTGACGCTGCCGACCGCCTGACAGGGCAGGCCCGGGCAGGACGGTTCCGGCGTGGTCGAGGTCTGGCCGAGCACGACCGAGGTGGGAGCGACCGCGGCGGCGCTGGCGCCACCGCCGATGCCGATCGCGATCGCCAGGGAGCTCAGCGCCAGCGCCGCCAGCGCCGTCAGGCCCCTCCGCGGCGATACCGCGGCGAATGCTCCGTGCGAAAACCTCGACATACTCGTGCTCCTCTCGTTGAAAGTGCCGCCTGAGCAGGGCAGATTAGCCGCCCTGGCGGCAGAAGCGAGGCTGGGGGACGATGGTTCCGGCGCTCAGCCGCTGGTGCCCTGGCGGGCGAGATTCATCGCCACCGCGTAGCGCAGGTTGCCGACGCCTTCGAATTCGAGTGCTTCGCTGGCGGCGGCGGTGAGGTCCCAGGACCGGCCTTTGACATAGGGACCGCGGTCGATCACCTGGGTGATCAGGATGTGGCCCTGGTAGACGAACTTGACCGTGGTGCCACAGGGAAGGGTCTTGTTGGCGACGCCGAGCGTGGTCGGCCGCAGGGTGACCCCGCAGGCGGTTTTGTTGCCGTAGAGGCCGGGCCCGTACCAGCTGGCGCCGGCCCATTTGAAGGGGCTGAAGGCGATTTCCTCGCCTGCCGGCGAGCTGCCGCCGTAGGCGACGGTCGAGGAGGCGCCGCCGGTGGCGGCGTGGGCGGAAGCGGCACCGCAGACGAGGACCGCCAACGCCATCAGCGCGGCGGCCCAGCGCAGGCGCCGGAGCAGGCGCCGCATCGGGGCGGGCGCCCGTCTCGAATCGTCTTTCCGCGCATGGCGGTTGCTGGCAGTCTGCATATCTCTTTCCAAGCGCTTACGGGGTTAGCTGACGGGCTCGCGCTGAAAGAGCTGCGCTACGCGGCAGATGCCGACGATTCGCCCCCACTAATTGGGTCCCCCGCTCCCCGCGGTATGTAGGCGGAGATTCAGCGGAAGTTGGCGGCAGATTAGCAAAGGCTAAGACAGAATTATGTGAACAGGTTTTGGGGCCCCTCGACATGGCCAGTCCATCGACCACGCGGTGCCCCACTCCGAGCCCTGCAGGAATGCGCCCGCGAGCAGGAAAGCCAGCGCCGCCGCGGACGTGGGAAGGGCCCCTCTTGCGAGGGGCCCTTCCGTTAGCGGGCCTGTAAGCCGGATCCTGTCTCGAGCGGCCATCTATCTATGCGGCCCACCTGGACCTCGCCGAGCCGGGTCGACGGTCCTGCTTGGCCTTGCACCGGGCGGGGTTTGCCTGGCCGCCGCGTCACCGCGACGCCGGTGCGCTCTTACCGCACCATTTCACCTTTGCCTGTACGCGACTCACGTGTGGCCGCGCCATCGGCTGTGTATTTCTGTGGCACTTTCCCGCGGGTTTCCCCGGGTGGGCGTTACCCACCGCCCTGCCCTGTGGTGTCCGGACTTTCCTCGAGGGGTTTTCTCTCCCCCCGCGGTCCGCTCGGCCCGCCCCTCGATGGTAGCCCCGCCGCCGATTTCAGCCAAACCGCCGGCGGATATGGTGGCGAGGATGCGAGCGGCGCTTGTAACCGGGGCCGGCGGCGGCCTCGGCCGGGCGATCGCCCACGAGCTGGCGCGGCGCGGCTACGCGGTCCGGGTCACCGACGTCGACGGCGCTGCCGCCGCCCGGGTCGCCGAGGAGATCGGCGGCAACGCCAGCGCCTCCCCGCTCGACGTCCGCGACGAGGGCGCCTGCCGGGCACAGGCGGGCGAGCTGGCAGCCGGACCGGGCGGGCTCGACCTCTGGGTCAACAACGCCGGCGTCCTCAGCACCGGGCTGGCCTGGGAGCAAGACGGGGCGACCCGCGGCGCGATGCTGGCGATCAACGCGACCGGGACGATCAACGGCACCGTCGCCGCGCTCGAGCAGATGGTGCCCGCCGGCCGCGGCCACGTCGTCAACGTCATCTCCCTGGCCGGCATCGTCGCCGCCCCCGGCGAGGTCGCCTACGCGGCCAGCAAGCACGCGGCGATGGCCTTCACGCTGGGAACGCTGTTCGACCTGCGCCGGGCCGGCCACCGCGGGATCGAGCTCTCCGCCGTCTGCCTGGACGGGATCTGGACGCCGATGCTCGCGGGCAGGCTCGACGACCCCGACGCCGCCGGCTCCTTCTCCGGCCAGCTGCTGACCCCGGAGCAGGTCGCGACCGCGGTCGGCAGGCTGAGCGAGCGCCCGCGACCGCTGCTGATCCTCCCCCGCTGGCGCGGCCCGCTGCTGCGCGCCTTCGACCTCTTCCCCCGCCTCGGCCTGCGGCTGCTGCCGGCGGTGATGTGGGATGCCCGCCGCCGCCAGCGGCGCTACAAGCGCCTCATAGAGTCGGGCCGCTGGCCGAAGTAACCGCTGCTCAAACCTTGCGGAAGACGCCCACCACGCGACCCAGCACCTGGGCCTCGGTGGTGATGATCGGCTCCATCGCCTCGTTCTCGGGCTGCAGGCGGATGTGGTCGGGTTCGCGGTAGATCCGCTTCACCGTCGCCTCCTCGCCGATCAGGGCGACGACGATTTCGCCGTTGGCGGCGTCGTCGCTGGGGCGGACGACGACGTAGTCGCCCTCGATGATGCCGGCGTTCTTCATGCTTTCGCCGCGGATCTGGAGGATGTAGTCGCCGTCCTCGCCACCGATCACGTCGGGGATCTCGATGTACTCCTCGATGTTCTCTTCGGCCAGGATCGGCTCGCCGGCGGCGACCTGGCCGACCAGCGGCAGCCCGCTCTCGGGCCGGATCGTCCGCTTCGCCTTGTCGAAGAGCAGCTCGATCGCCCGCGGCTTCGAGGGGTCGCGGCGCAGCAGACCGATCTTCTCGAGGTTGGCCAGGTGCGCGTGCACGGTCGAGGACGAGTGCAGCCCGACCGCTTTGCCGATCTCCCGCACCGTCGGCGGGTAGCCGGTCTTGGCGGCGTACTTGCCGATGAAGTCGAAGATCTCCTTCTGTCTTTTGGTCAGGTCCAGATCGACCATCGCCCGTCCCCTTCCCCTAGCGCTGGCAGCGAATTCGTTCGAACACCTGTTCGCGAAGGCTACCTATCCGGCCGGACGCCTGCAACCCACGCCGGCACCCCACCCCCAAACATCTAGAATCGCCCCGCATCCCCACGCGGCCGTGGCGGAACTGGTAGACGCGCAAGGTTGAGGGCCTTGTGGGTGGAAACACCCGTGATGGTTCGACTCCATTCGGCCGCATCGAAAACCCCCGCATGCGGGGGTTTTCGCGTTTCAGGCGGACCAGCAGGACCCGACCTGATGTGCGAGGCATTCATCCTCGCTGCCAAACGCTTGACACAGCAACTACATTGGAATGTGGAGGGCGCAGCGTGAGGTCAGCCCCATGGTTGGCAGCATGACCCTGACTTCCGGGTCCACTTCTCAACCTGGAGGTTCGGATGTCCCAAGCGCCCCTGCTCTCCTCCTCTTCCCTGCGTGATCCCAGGCTCGGCATGGTCTGGCTGGCCGCTCGACTCTGGGTCGGCTGGAAATTCCTCGAAGCCGGCTGGGAGAAGGTGACCGGGAGCGAATGGCTGAGCTCGACCGAAGGGGTCCACGGGTTCCTCAGCGGCGCCGGATCCGCGGAAGCCACCGCGGGCGAACACGCCTCGGTGTCGCACTGGTACGCCTGGCTGGTCAACAACGTCTTCCTTCACGTCCAGGGGCTGCTCGCCTACCTGGTCCCGTTGGGCGAGATCGCGATCGGGATCGGCCTGATCCTCGGAATCTTCACCCTCGCCGCCGCCTTCTTCGGCGCGATGCTGAATCTGCTGTTCATGCTCTCCGGCTCGCTCAGCGCCGGCGTCAACCCGCTCATGTTCGGGCTCGAGCTGCTGATCATGTTCGCCGGCGCCGCCGCCTACGTCTACGGGGTCGACCGGATCCTGCTGCCGCAGATCAAGCGTCGGTGGGCGAACAGGAGCTCTCACTCGCAACCCGGCGCCGCGCCGGACGCCGCCCCCCTTCCACAAGGAGGAAGTTGATGACCGCGATCGAGAAGACCGGGCCGTTGGACCGTATGGAGCGCTCGGTCAGGGCCGCGCTCGGCATCGTCCTCATCCTCCTCGCCTGGGGCTTTGGCTGGACCAGCGTCGAGGCGATCGGGGCCCTGCTGCTCGGACTTGCTGCGCTGGCCACCGCCGCCGCCGGGTTCTCCCCGGCCGACCGGATGCTGTCGCGCTTCGAGGGCCTGAACCGGCGTGACGGAAATCGTCAGATGAAGCCAGGAGACTGAGATGCAAGCACTCGTTTACCACGGCCCCGGCCAGCGCCGCTGGGAGACCGTCGACGATCCGACGATCGTCGATCCGACCGACATCGTCGTGCGGATCGACACCTCGACGATCTGCGGCAGCGACCTCCACATCCTCAGTGGGGACGTGCCGGAGACCAAGCCCGGCACCGTGCTCGGTCACGAGGCGGTGGGGACCGTGGTCGAGCTTGGCGCCGGCGTCACCGCCGTCTCCGAGGGGGACCGGGTGCTGATGTCGTGCATCAGTTCCTGCGGGCGCTGTCGTTACTGCAAAGAGGGGCGCTACGGCCAGTGCCTCGGCGGCGGCGGTTGGATCTTCGGCCACCTGATCGACGGGCTGCAGGCCGAATACGCACGGGTGCCGTTCGCCGACAACTCCGTCTACCGCGTCCCCGACGGCCTCAGCGACGAGCAGGTCCTGTTCCTCGCCGACATCCTCCCCACCGCCTATGAGGTCGGGGTGCTGAACGGCCACGTCCAACCCGGGGACGTGGTGGCGATAGTCGGCGCCGGGCCGGTCGGCCTCGCCGCGGTCCTGACCGCGCGCCTGTACACGCCGGGGCGGATCGTCTCCATCGACCTGGCCGACGCCAGGCTTGGCCGCGCTCGCGATTTCGGCGCCGACACGACGATCAACAACGGGACCGAGGACGCGCGCGAGAAGGTGATGGAGCTGACCGGCGGTCTCGGGGCCGACGTCGCGATCGAGGCCGTCGGCGTTCCCGACACCTTCGAGCTGGCAGCCGAGCTGATCCGCCCCGGGGGACACGTCGCGAACGTCGGCGTGCACGGAAAGCCGGCGACCCTGCACCTGGAGACGCTGTGGAGCCGTGACATCACGGTCACGACCGGTCTCGTCGACACCTTCACGATCCCGCAGCTGATGGCCCTGGTGACCGACGGGCGCCTCGACCCGACGGCCTTCGCCACTCACCACTTCGCGCTCGCCGAGACGATGGCGGCCTACGACACCTTTGCCGACGCGGGGTCCACCGATGCCCTCAAGGTGGTGCTCAGCGGCACGGAGCGAGACAGTCG
Organism: uncultured Conexibacteraceae bacterium; assembly: GCA_964540905.1. Taxonomy (GTDB): domain Bacteria; phylum Actinomycetota; class Thermoleophilia; order Solirubrobacterales; family 70-9; genus VAYN01. The sequence goes on from CAZIOS010000039.1 coordinate 16,826, forward strand.
CTCGGCCGTGCCGATCGCTACGAGCGTGGCCGGCTGATCGATGGCTGGCTCGACGCAGCGACGGGGTTCCAGGCCACGGGTCCTGATCGCCGGAGGCGGCGTGGCGGCGCTCGAGGCGGCGCTCGCCCTGCGCGACCTCCTCGGCGACGGGGTCGAGATCGAGCTGCACGCCCCGCGCCAGGACTTCATCTACCGCCCGCTGGCGGTCGGCGAGCCGTTCGTCGCCGGCGAGCTGATCGAGTTCGACCTCGACCAGCTGGCCGCACGCGCCGGGGCGACCTTCTGCCTCGACAGCGTGACCGGGGTCGATCCGCGCAACCGCCATGCCTCCACTCCCGACCGCGACGAGATTCCCTACGACTACCTGATGATCTGCTCGGGGGCGAAGATGCTGGCGGCGGTGTCGGGGGCGCAGACCTTCTGGGGCGTCAGCGGCGAAGACGGCGTGGTCGAGACGATGCGGCGGCTGCGCGAGGGCGAGCTGCACCGGGTTGCCTTCACGATCCCCGCCGGCAGCTGGCCGCTGCCGATCTACGAGCTGGCGCTGCTCGCCGATGCCGAGCTGACCGCGCTTGGAAACCGAGAGGGGGTGAAGCTGACGATCGTCACTCCCGAGGACACTCCCCTGGGGATCTTCGGGGTCGAGGTCGGCGAGCGGATGGCAGAGCTGCTGAGCGAGCGTGGTATCGAGCTGGTCGCCGGCGCCCACGCGGTCAAGTTCGCCGACGGCCTGCTGCAGATCTCCCCCGGCGAGGCGGTGGCGGCCGACGCGGCCGTCAGCACTCCCCGAATCGAGGGTCGCCAGATCGGCGGCATCCCCACCGACACCTCGGGGTTCGTCCCGGTCGACGAGTTCAATCGGGTGGTCGGGCTGGAGCGCGTCTACGCCGCCGGCGACGTCACCGCGTTTCCGGTCAAGCAGGGCGGGATCGCCACCCAGCAGGCCGACGCCGCCGCCGAAGCGATTGCCGCCGAGCTGGGGGTCGACGTCGCGCCGCGGCCCTTCGACCCCGTCCTCCGCGCCACGCTCTGGACCGGCGAGAAGCCGCAATATCTCTACGGCAAGCTGATCGGCGGCGGCGGGGAAACCTCCGTCTTCAGCGATCACTCCCTCTGGGAGCACGAGGGCAAGATCGTCGGTCGATACCTGGCGCCGTTCCTGAACTCGATCCCCGGCGCAGCGCGTCCCGGATCCCAGCCGGGCCCACAGCATCGGGGCACAACCCGTTAGGTCGACACGCTCGCGCGATCGGCTCGCGGCCAGCGCAATGCCCGCGGCGACTCTCAGGGCGCCAGCAGGCTGAGCCGCCAGCCCTCGCCGTCGCGCTCGAAGAGGCGACGCTCGTGCAGGCGGTCCGGGGATTCGCGCCAGAACTCGAGCGTCAGCGGCGCCACCCGCAGGGCGCCCCAGTCGGGCGGGCAGACCGGCGCCGTCTCCTGCACCGTGGCCAGGTGGGCGAGGCGGTCGCGCAGCGGCTCCAGGCTCGCGATCGTTTCGCCCTGGCGGGAGACGACGGTCTGCAGCCGGTGGCCGGGGTCGCGCGCGGCGAAGAGCTCCTCGGCGAGGGCGCGCTCGGCCAGCGCCGCCTCGCCGGTGAGGTGGACCTGGCGGCCGAGCGCCGGCCAGTGGAAGAGCAGCGCCACCTGCGGGTTGACCTCGATCTCCCGCGCCTTGCGCGTCCACAGCGCCGAGGTGAAGAGGAGGGCGTCGTCCTCGATCCGCTTCAGCGTCACCGTCCGCGCCGAGGGGCGCCCGCCGGCGCCGACGGTGACGAAGGCGACCGCGGCCGGCTGCGGGGCGCCGCGCTCGCGCGCCTCCCCGATCCAGCGCTCGAGCTCGCGCAGCGGATCCTCACCGGGCATGGGGCCGAGGATATGCGCCGCGGGCCACGGAACGCGGAGTACGCTCTCGGCAGCGAGCCGAGTGGGATCGGCGCAACCCCCCAGGAGGAGGTCCGATGTACGACTACGTGATCGTCGGAGCGGGATCGGCCGGCTGCGTGCTGGCGGCGCGGCTGTCCGAGGACCCGGAGCTGAACGTGCTGCTGCTGGAGGCGGGGCCGCCGGACGTCAACGAGAACATCCACGTCCCGCTCGGCTACCTGC
>CAZIOS010000040.1:0-15683 GCA_964540905.1 uncultured Conexibacteraceae bacterium
TGCCGTAGCTGTCGTAGGTCTGCTTGTCGATCAGCCAGGCGCCCCAGTGGTTGACATCGGCGGTGCCGGTGATGACCTCTTTCGGGAGCTCGATGCAGGTCGCGAAGCGGCCGATCATCTCCGCCCGCTGGCTGATCTCCGCGAGTTCGCCCTGGTTGTCGTTGAACCGGATGTACTTCATCTTGTCGATGAAGTCGCCGGCCATCCGCAGCCCGATCGGGGAGACGGCGGCGGCGGTGCCGGGGTCGCGCAGCGACGCCATGATCGCGACGTTCAGCCGGGCCATCAGGTCGTCGGAGGCGGGATCCTCTTCGGGGTCGTTGCCGAGCGACGGCAGGGTGGCCTCTTCCGGGTAGGCGAAGATGCCTGCTTGGTAGAGCCGCGACTTCAACTGGGCGCGCACCGAGTAGGTCGAGAGGACGAGTTCGTCGAGGATGTCGAGCGCGGCCTGCATGTTGCAGTCGGCAAGCCAGCTGTAGGCCGGTGATGGGCGCCAGAGCCGGTAGACGTTGATGATGTCGGGCCCGTTCTCGACGAACGTGGGGCCGATCACGTCGCCGTTCGCCTCGATCTGGGCGGGGTCGTTGCCGACGATGTACTCGTTGACGCCGATCGTGTACTGGTCGGCGGAAAGCATCGGCGCACGGAACCGGGTGGCGAGGCCACCCGGCTGCGGCCTGAGCTCGTTCGGCGACAGGCACTCCCACACCTCGCCGCGATCCTCGTCCGGCGAGACGGTCATGTAGCACTCGCCGATCAGGAAGCGCAGCTTCGCGTACTGGTCTTGGAGCAGGGTGCGGCCGCCGCCGGGGTCGACGATCTGGTTGAAGATCTCGAACGCGGGCCCGTCGTGGATCTCCTCGGGCTCGTGCGTCTTCGGGTCTAACTTGGCGGGGAAGAGGCGCACGTTGCGGAGCATCTGTGCGAAGAAGTTCGTGCCGAACTTGACCTCCGGCACGAGGCTGTAGTAGCTCATCGACTGGGCCTGCCACGGCTGGATCAGCCGGCGGATGTCCTGCGAGTTCTTCTTCGCGAGGGCGAGCGCGGAGCCACGGATCGCTTTGCCGTCATCGCCGATGTGGAGCGGCTGGGTGTGGAGTTGGATGTCGTAGATCGCGGCGGCGGTCAGCGTCTCGAGTGACAGGTTGTCGTCGCGTGGCCGGTCGCGTGTGCGACGGCGGGTGCTGACCGGGGTGCGTGGCTTGCGCTGTTTCGCGCTGCCCGCTCTGATCCTGCTGATCGTCACCCGGTTACTTGGCGACCGTGGTCTTCGGGCCGTTCCAGACGGCCGGCAGCCCGCGCACCCGTTCCGGCTTCGCCTCGGCGGCGGCCTGGCGGGCCGTCGGCTTCTTGTAGACCTTCGACGAACCTCCGCACCCGCATCCCATATCGGCCTCCGGTCGAATCGCGTGTCAGCAAACGGCTTATATCACGCGCGACGGAAATGCAAAGCGCTCACTTGCCGACCGGAACGGCATGGCGGGTGAGGAGGTAGACGACGATCGCGGTGATCGCCGGGACGAGGACGGCGGCGATGGCGATGGCGCCGAGCATCTTGTTCTGGAACTTCTCGATCGTCTCGAAGCGCAGCAGGGTGCGCTCGACGGCCTGCCGGTAGTTCGTCTGGAAGCCCTCCCAGGTGTCGGCGCTGACGTTGAGCGCGACGGCTGCTTTGAGTCGCGCGGCTTCGTTGTTCAGGCCGTCGAGTCGCCGGTCGGTCTCGCCGCGTTGCAGTTTCAGCGCCTGCGAGAGGAATCCGAAGGTGACGGCCCCGATCATGCCGATGAAGACGAAGCGTTCCGTCGTCTGATCGGCCACGCCGCGAGATTACTAGGTGAAGACTCGTTCTGGAATAGGCGGCAACGTGCCATCCGAGCGCGGAACGTTGACCAGGCCGGTAGTCAGAACACTGTGAATGCCTATCTCAAGTTCCGTCAACGTGATGAACCCAAGTGCGTATTTGTCGCGAAGGTAGCGAAGCCCTCCCTCGGTGAACTCTTCGCTGTCAGTCAAGTCGGGTTCGAAGGATGCCGACCGCCGCGCTGATCGCGAGCGGGAATGCGACGTAGAGCACGTCGGGCGTCCAGAGCCAGAGCAGGTAGGCGGCGACGCTGAACCATGCGCCGGAGCAGAATGGGCATTCGAGCCATTCGGCGAGCAGCGGCCGGGAGTAGAACTTCTCGTCGTCGGCGTTCGTCCATTCGTAGCCGAGCAGCCGGTCGCGGAAGCGGACGAGGATCGGAAGCGTGTCGGCAGCTGCGATCCGCCAGAGCCGGAACGTGCCGAGCGTCAGAACAACCGCGACCCACGGCGACGGGATCACGTCGAGATACCCGCTGCGGCTTCAACGCCCTTCCGCGTCACCCACACATCGACGAGCAGCGCCGACGTTCGGTAGTCCAGTCCAGCGTCGGGCCCGAGTTCGCCACGGCAGAAATGGCCGTGGTCGATCAGATGCCCAATGCCGCCGAGCGCCGAGCGGAGCGAGCATTCACGGTGGGCGTCCATCGTGACGATGTCGGCTCGCTCCTCGAAGGGCGTGATCGTCTCGCGGCAGAGGTAGCAGGTCATCGGTTAGCCCTCGCGGTCAACTCGGCACGCCACGACTCCAACCCATCAGGCCACGGAACCGACTCGAACCTCATCCGAGAGTCAGGCCAAGCGATGCTGTCGATGTGCGCCTTCGCGTGGAACTTGCCCGCGTCACCGACCGCGTAACGCGCGAACCGCTCGTCACGCTCACCAACGTTCGCCCATCCCAGATGAAGCAGAGCCGAACAGGTGTGCCCTGTCGGCAGCAGCCCGACCGCGTCCGGGGTGCGCCCGGTCGCATGACCCTTATCCGTGATCTTCAACTGGTTCGGCTTCAAACGATCTGGGCGCCAGACGAGCGCCACGTCGTGCTCCTGCCATCCTCCGTCCTGGCGAATGTCGAGGTCGTCGTCGCGCACCCGCCAGACCTCTTGCAGGCAAACCTTGAGCGCGCCGGCGTAGTCGAGCGACTCGGCCGTCTGACGTAGCAGCGCGCCGTCGGTGATGAACTCGTCCGCGTCGATCGCCAGGATGTGCGTCGGCGCACCCTCGAGCGTGAAGTCGAGCAACCTCTGCCGCATCGCCGCATGGTTCACGAACGCATCGCCGACCCTTTCCGGCGCGCGCAGGCACATCACACGGTCATCAGACCAGCCATCCGTCGAACCCTCATCCAGCACGCGGATCTCGTCGCAGAACTCGAGCAGATGGTCGACGCACGGCTCAAGGTAGCGACCTAGTTCGTTGCGAACGATCAAACTGGCTATCAACTTCACGCTGCCGCCATCTGTCGTTTGCGTTCATGCGGGCACATGCCTTGATACTGCTTCGCGGCGTTGCAATTCCAACAGAGGACTTGATAACCAGCCGGCCATCCTCTAGTCCTTAGCTTCGCGATTAGACCTCGGCCGAGTTTGCGCCTTTCAGCGTTGCCGCCACCGTCAATGTGATCAAGAACTAGAAATGCCGGTTCGTCTTCGCCGCAGCACGCGCAACTCGGCGGCGTCGTAAGGCTGTAGTGGTTGATCGCATCAGTCCGTGCTTCGCGAAAACGTCTAGCCGTATCGCCAGGATTGCGCTCACGCCACCTGCGCAAGCGAGCATTCGCGAGATGACGGTTGGCTTTCTGATGAAGCGATTGGCAAGAACGACACCACGCCTGGAGTCCGTCGGGTTTGGTGGAGTGTTTCGCGAAAGCGTCGACAGGTAGGTCAGTCGCACATCGCGTGCAGAACTTCGTCAACCGCACGCGATGATCCTCCGTCCGATCCACTCGCCGACGCTCGCCGTGACGGCGTCGCCGAGCCCGGCGTAACGACGCGAGTCGGGCGCTTTCCCGTCGGGGTTCGTCCAGCCGCGCGGCAAAGCCTGAAGCGCCTCGCACTCCTCGGGCGTCAGACGGCGCACCGTGGCTCCGCTCGGAACGATGTTCACGTCGTCCTCCTTTCGCAGTCCCGGCATGTTGCTGTTCGGGTGGCCGCCGGACGAGAGCGTCGCGGCGACAAGGTTGCCGTTCGAGTTCGATCCGGGGCGCGGATGCGAGCGAACCGTGTCGGCCACGAACGTGTCTTTGGGCGAGATGCCCGAGCCGCCCTTGCCGTTGTGGCCCTTCAGCGTTGACGCCTGTACCGGCACGAACGTCATGCGCTCGGTGTCCTGGGCCCAGCCACGCTCTCCAGCGCCTCCGCCAAGTGTCCCGGCAACTTCCGGCCCCGCTTCTCGGCCCGACGGAGGATGCCGGACGCAGCTCGTGCCGACAGCGAGTATTTGCCCGGCACGTTCTGCGGCGGCTCGAGGATCTCCGACAGCGAGGGTTCCGACGATGAACACCCGTCGGCGTCGCTGCGGCACTCCGAAGAAGCGTGAGTCGACAATCCGCCAGCCCAGGCCGTACCCGATGTCGGCCAGCGTTCCAATGACTGTTCCGAAGTCCCGACCGCCTTGTGAACTGAGCAAACCTGGAACGTTCTCGATGAGAACGAATCTGGGTCGAAGAGCGTCGATGATTCGGACGAACTCGAAGAAGAGGGATGATCGCTCGCCAGCGTGGAGTCCTGCTCTTCGCCCGGCGACGGAGAGGTCTTGACACGGGAACCCACCGCAGAGGAGATCAACACTGCCGGGTAGCCCTGGCCCGGCTTCCCACCGCCCGTCGTCATCTGGTGCGCCACGTCCGTCAGCAGCAGTTCCCCCCTCTGGTTCTCTGCGAGCGACTGAACGCACGTCGTCGTAGACGGGCACTCCGGGCCAGTGGGCGGCGAGGACTGTGCGGCGCCAAGGATCGCTCTCACAGAAGAACGCGTGTCGAAACCCAGCGCTAGCGAGTCCATTGTCCAAGCCTCCAATACCCGAGAAGAGCGATCCGCAAGTAAGTGTCACGTCGCTTGCCAGTCTACTCGACCGGTGCCCACCACTGGTAGTAGGAACGACCGCCGTCGACGTATTTCGACCACGGCCGCGCCCAGCCTTTCGCGATGTGCGAGACCGCGTGCGTCGCATACGGTTCGAGGTCGATCAGGTCGAGGCAGAAGCACGGCAGATCCGGCGTGATCCAGCCCTTGCGGTTCTCGGGGTGGCGGCATTGGAACTCGGTGAAGCCGTAGCGGCCGTTCGGTGTCGGCCGGCAAACCTCGAACGCCCGGTAGCGCATCAGCCCGACGCCGCCGATGTGGCGTGCTTCTTCGACGCGGCGTTCGTCGCAGTGTCCCATCACGGGCGGGCCGAAGCGTGGCTGGATGCCGAGGAAGTCGATGCCGGGGTTGAGTGTCGCGACGCGGGTGAGCTCGTTGAGCCAGCCGGGTGATACGACGACGTCGTTGTCGAGTTTCACGAACGCGCCGACGTCGTCCTGCTCGGCGGTGGTGGACAGGAGGTCGAGGTGCCGGTTGGTGGCGGCGACAGGGCCGCCGAGACGCATCGACTCGTAGCGCACGTCGACCGCGTCGGGGATCGCATCGAGCGCGTCTTGCAGGTAGCGCGCCGCGCCGTCTCTGGATCCGTCGTCGTGGATGTGCAGGGTGCGGACGAGCGACCAGTCGGTGTTGTCGATCAGCGCCTGGAACGACGGCTCCGTGAACGCGAGCCGGTTATAAGCAACGTAGAGGATGTCGACGGTCATGCCGCCGGCTTGCGCCCTTCGATCCAGAAGCACTTCGGCGCCGGCCCATGCCACGCCTGGAGCAGCGATCGGTCGTGGAAGAACGTCGTGTCCGCGTCGACCTTCTGCACGATCAGCTTCGCCTTCCGGAGCGCCGCCGCCATCATCTTCGGCCCGGTCAACGTCACCGCGTCATGCCAGCCGCCGGCGCGTTCCGACGCTTCGTTCTCAGTGTCGTCTTCGGTGATCCGGATGATGCCGCCAGGCTCGAGCACGCGCGCGAACTCCTTGAAGACGTACTCCCAGTTCAACTTCGGCAGGTAGAGCAAGCCGTGACTCTCGGTAATTGCCTCTACGCTCTCGTCGGAGTAGTCGCCCAGGCCAAGTTCGAAGCGCCACTCTGGCGGGTTGAGATTGTGAAAGCCATCGATGGGCTGTGGCCCGCTTGCGAGGTTCAGTCTGATAGCCATGCCCACTTCTTTCGGTTGATGATCATTGAGATGTTGGACTGCGACACCGGGTAATCCCGACGAATGATGAATGCCCGCTCACCGCTAGCGGCTCTCCGCCGGATCTCACGCACCTGATCCTCGGTTAGTTTGCTATCGGGTTTGCGCCGCGTCATCACGCGCTTGTGGATCATCCAGTAGTTGCGCGCGGCTTCGCTCCGACCATCGACAACCATGTGATGCTCGCGGCAGAGAGGATCGCATAGAGCGAGTTCGGCCGTGAGGCGTGCGACTGAATGTAGACGGACGCTAGTGCCGATGCTGAAGTTCTTCGTGGTCGGATCGCGGTGGTGCCATTCGATCTCCGTCTCCGCGCATCCGTCGAAAACGCAATGTCCGCCACGACGTTCAAGTTCGTCAGCGACGATTCGGAGATTGCGCGTCTCCAGCCGCCGCATCGCTTCCTTGATCTTCCCAGGATTGCGCGCGTTCCATTGCGCCTGCCGACTCGTCACTTCGCCCGTCCGAGCCACATGCCGTTCGCGGTCGGAAGATAGACGCCGACTCCCTGGTTGAGCTCCGGGTAGCCGCGCTCGGCATCATGAACGAGCACGAGGCCTTCGTAGCCGTTCGTCAGCCAGGTCGTGATGTCGTCCGCGCGGTACTTCTGCCCCGAGTCGATGTAGACGAGATCCGGTTGCCAATGCGTATCAGGCCGAAGCGCCGGAACTAGCGCGACACCGAAGCCGACAACATCGGCGAGCAAGCCCATCGCCGCCTTTTCTCTGATCGCGACGTTCGGTTCGACAGTGATCAGGGTGAAGGCGTCCGCCCCTTGCGCTTCGTTCTCACGGCCGGCGGCATACATGAACCTCGCGGACAGGCCGAGCCCGGTGCCGAGTTCGAGCACGTTCCGCGGCCGGGTCGCGCGGACGAGCGCGTAGAGGAAGTCGGCTTCCTCTAGACACACCGACATCTGGCGATACGGCGCCGGGAAGCGGTGGTAGCCGTTCTCGGCCGGCGTCGCGGACGCGCGGAGTTCGTCGAGCGTCACGCCATCCCCTCCAGGATCGCCTTCGCGCGCATCGCATCGTCTAGCCGAAGGCGCTGGTCGACGACCCGCTTCGACCAATGTCCAGTGACACGACGCATGATTCTTTCGCGGAGCCGATCCGATAGAGGATCCTCGCCCAGCAACAAACGGTAGGTGAACTGAACTTCCTCGTCAGTGATATCGAGCATCACTTCAACGCCTCCAGGATCATCCGTACCGCGTCCACCGTCGGCTGCCTGCTCTTCGTGCACGCCGACGAGCCGCCGTCTGGCGGGATCCCGTCATGCAGCGACACGATCCCTTCGCCGCCGCTCATCGTGCGCCGGTAGATCAGATCCGCGTCGTCGGTGAAGCAGTCCTCCGGCACGATGTTCGCCTTGACATGGCGGGTCAGGCCGAGGTCGGAGGCGATGGCGAGCACCCGTTCGTCGGCGGCGTAGTACGGCGCCCGCCACGCTGCCGGCCAGGTGCCGGTCACTTCGGCGATCTTCGCGGACGTGTCCTTGAGCTCACGCCAGACCTTCGCGCCGGTGCAGTCCGTCAGCCGCGGGTGCGACCAGGTGTGGTTGCCGATCGCGTGGCCTTCGTAGTCGGCGCGGAGCAGGATGCCTTCGTTGCCTTCGATCGACGCTCCGACGACGAAGAACGTCGCTTTCATGTCGAAGTCGCGGAGCAGGTCGAGGATCGTGGGCGTCCACTCGGACGGGCCGTCGTCGAAGGTCAGTTGCAGGCTCACGCTTCGTTCCAGACGTACACCCGCAGCTGCGTCCGAGGGTCACGCACACACCTGAGCGAACCCTCGATCTCGAGCGCCTGCAGCACCGGCCGCACACCGTTCGCGTTCGACCCGACCGCCGACATCACCTCGGCGACCGTCCGCGATTCGCCGTCACGCATCAGCGCGCACACCCGTTCATGCACCGTCGCGGCCGTCACGTCACGAGCTTGTAGATGCCGTAGCCGACCGCCGCCCAGAAACCGACCAACAACGCGAAACCGATCAGGAACCAGAGCAGGTCGCGCAGCAGTTCCATGACGGCAACCCTAAACAGCGGCACGCGGAGTTGGCGGAGGAAGAGCTCGCAGCGGATGTTCGGTTCCGTCCAATTTGCGTAGATCATCGTGCGGGTGAAAGCTTCGTCGGTCATTTCGGCAGGACGAGTCCGGTGCCGAGCAGCATCTGGATGAGGGCGCGCCGGCCGTCGTCGTCGAAGATGTAGACGTGCATTTCCTGGTCGGGGTCGACGAACGCCAAAGCCATCGGGACGGGTGCTTCCTTGCCGTTCGATCCGTCGGTCGGCGGCAGCGTGAAGGTGATGTCGGCGGCGACTTCGGCGAGCGGCTTCCAGATCGGCTTCGACTGCGGATGGACGTAACGCTTGAGCGAGGCCATCACGGTTCGATCCTTTCGATCCAGTCGGCCATGATGTCCCAGCCGATCGTCACACCGGAAACGAGCAGGCAGGCGAGCGCGCCGACGGTCATCGGGATCAGCCAGACGAGCAGGATCGCTATGCGGGCGACCGCGGTCATCGCACGGCCCGAGCGATTGAGTATCCAGCGACCGAGTTCAGCAGCGCGTAGACAACGAAAAACAGCGACGACACCAGCCATCCAGGACGCGGGTGGCCGATTGGCCCTGCGAGTTGCACGACGATCCACACCATCGGGCCTTGGACAACAAACGCCCAGAACACACCGTTCACCGCGTCTCCCAGATGCCGTAGTGCGGACGCTCGCGCAGACGTGCGATGGCCGCCGCCCGGTCGCGCAGATCCTGCGCCTGGCGGGACAACGGTCGAGGCTCCCGGATGTCGTTCAGCGAACGGCCGGCTGGGTTGGCAGGCTTGACCGACCGTCCGCTCAACGTCGCGGTCACTTCGACTCCTCGGCTGCGATCGTCTGAATCGTCGTATGCGACAAACGGGCAGCTTTCGCGATCCGCCGCATCGACAAACCGGCACCGACCGCCAACCGCACCCTGCGTTCGAGCTCGGCACGGCGAAGCAGCGCCTCGTTCTGGCATTCCGCCAGGAACGCCGCCGCGTCCTCAACCGACGCGAAATGATCCTCCGGGCCCGTTGGCCGAAGGTCTTGCTCTTTCTGGACTTTCGTAGGACGGCTCATGGCAACCGACGGTACACCGTATGGGCATGACTGTCAAATCGCTTGCCATCGTTGCTTCACTCGCCGCCGTAGCCGCGTTCGCCGGCACCGCTCGCGCCTCGACCACCGACTGCACAGGCGACCAGGCCTGGAACACGATCGCGTTCAACGCCGACTACGGCCTCAAGCCGTATCTCATCGGTCTCGGCTCGACCTCGTGGCGTGGGAAGGAACGCCTCGCCGCAGCTGCCTTGACGGCACCGTGCGGAGGCGGTGCCGCGCTCAAGGCGTACACCGACCAGCAGCGCTTCTACCGGCTGCTGCGGGCGTTCCCGCAGAATCCGACCCGCGCCCAGTGGCGTGCACGGTTCCGGCCGCTGATCGCCGCCGCGGTTGCCGCCGACGCCGACTTCCTGCCGCTCGTCTCGGGCCCGGCGCGCACGCCGATCGTCGCGGACAAGGCGTGGCTGGTCGCGGCGCAGTCGACGCCGTTCGGCCGGTCGCTCTGATGCGACGGCTGCACCGGATCCTGCTGACGGTGCTGATGCCGTGGCGGGCCCGGGCGATCCGACGGCTCGTCGCCGAGATCCGGCTGCTGCGCGAGAAGTAGGGCGGGGCGGCGCCTCGACTGTCAGGAATCTGGCGCCGCCCCGCTACCCGACCTTCTACCTAGGACACGCGACTATACGCGAATCTCGTTCTCCCAGAGCGGTCGTCGCGACTCGAACAGGCGCCGGTCTTCGGCGCCTTTCGCCTGCCCTTTGTCGTAGGTCGGATCCCGGCGCACCGTCCGGTCGTAGAGCGGGTGAAGGTGGTGAACACCGGCATCGTGGGCGTGCGCGTAGCAGCCTCGAGCCATCGCGGTCGCCACGAGTTCGTTGTCGACGTACTGATGGTCGTAACCCTCGTGGTACACCTGCCCCGGCTCGCCCACCGAGCCGCCGTACTGGTCGATGTAGCAGCGCCTTACGACGGGATGCGTCGAGTGCCGGCCTGCCTTCACACTCGGGTTCGCGTTGTCGTTCGTGCCGATCACACCCACGTCGTACTCGTCGGCGATGGCTTCGACGGCTTCGAGCCAGCCGGGTTGGAAGCGGAGATCGTCGGCGGCGAGCAGGACGAGCGGCATGTCCGTCCAGTCGTAGCCTCGCTGGATTTTGGCCGCGTAGTCCGCTGGCCCTGGTGGCGTCTTGTGGATGACCGTGCATACGCGAGGCTGTCCGACACTGGCGCGAAGACACGCGTCGATCTGGTCGTAGTCTCGCGGCGAGCAGACGAAGACGAGCGTGGCCTGATCGGTCGATGCGAGCAGCGACTCGACGAGTGGCGCGGCGTTCGCGGGCCGACCTAGAACAGGCGCTATCACAGAGATGCGGCTCACTTCGGCATGAGCGCACGGTCGATCGAGAAGCCGAGGCGGTGCGCGAGCCAGAAGAGGTCGCCCAACGTCGGCTCGCTCTTTCCTGTCTCGATGTACGAAAGCCAGACCTGCGTTCGCCCATGCTCGTTCGCGAGCGCCTCTTGGCTCAAACCCTCATTCTCACGGAAGATCCGCACCGTGTAGCCGAGCCTCTCTGCATGCGGTGTGACGAGGCGCTCGCTCAGAACTGCCCCGGCATCGGTAGTCCGGCCTGGTTCGCCGCCTCAACCCCGTCATACACCTCGAGCCCCGTCACCCTTGCGAGCACCTGCGCCCGGTGGTTCGGAGGCTGCTTGAAACCGCGGGCGACCTGCGACGTGTCCTGGACGCGGGAGGTGACCTTCGGGGTTGGCGGCTTCTTGCGTGGCTTTCTCATGGCAAGCGAGTTTACTACTCCCAGCGGCCTGGTGTCGGGATCGCACCAACCTGGCCGATCTGCTCCAAGTTGACCGTCACCCGTGCTCGCGAAGCACGGCCACGCGCCCAGTTCATGGCTTGCGAAAACGCATCCACAGAGTCGTCGTTCGCGCCCTTCGGGAACACCGCAGCCTCCTCCACCAGCTGCGCCGACTCAGACGGCGTCCTCTGCGAGTCATAGCCCGCCGGGTCAGACGACTTCAAACCTGGGATCCACACGTTCCCCGACTCGAGCGCCGGCGACGCAGCAATCGCCCTCGTCGTCTTGTCAGTCGCCGCGACGATCGGCTCAATCCCCGGGAGCTCCCGCTTCAAATCGGCGATGATGTCAACCCCGTTCGCGGACTTCTCGATCAGGATCTTGTGCGCCGCACGCGGCCACCGCTCCGTCGCCCACGCGTTCGCCTCCCGCATCGCCGTCTTCGTCGCCGTCAAATTCATCCGGGCCCGGAACACCCGGAGCAGGAAACGGTCGGCGCCACGGACACCCCAGATCTGGCCGACAACGAAGTCGCTGTTCGTCCGATCCTTGAACGTCGTGTCCCACGACTGCGCGACATGCGTGAACGCCGGCAGATGCTTCCTCCCGTCGTCGTCGAGCCAGGCGGGCGGGAAGAACATCCAGTCGGCCCGCTTCAGAATCTCGCCCTCGACCGCGGTCGGCCGCTGCTGCAGCTGGCCCGACGCCCGGAACGAGCCGAGCGCCTCCGCACGGGCCCGATGCTCGACAGGGCCGATCCTGTCAGGGCACAGCAACTCGCCCGGCACGGTGCGCGGGTCGCCGGCCAACACCCGTCCTGACGGCAACACGATCCGCTCCGGTGTCACGTTCGGATGGTCAGGGTCGTACTCCTCGGGAAGACACAGCACCGTCCAGGAGTGCCCGTCCTCTTTCGCGAGCAGATGCCCGCACAGATCAGCCTCGTGGAGGCGCTGCATGATGATCACCTGCGCGCCCGTCTTCGGGTCGGCGAACCGGGTCGACAGGGTGCCGTCCTGCCAGCCGATCGCGGCCTGCAACGCCGACGGGGTCGCACCCTCCGCCTCCTTCGCGTTGTGCGGATCGTCGACGATGATGATGTTCGCGTGCTGGCCGGTGCCGCCACCGCCCGGGGATGTCGCGTAGCGGCGGCCGCGCCGGTCGTTCCGGTAGCGGGTCTTCAGGTTCTCGTCACCCTTCATCTGGAACAGATGGCCCCAACGGGACTGGAACCACCACGACTGGATCAGGTCGCGCGACTTGACCGCGAAGTCGGTCGAAAGGTCGATGTGGTAGCTGCCGGTGATGAACGAACGGTTCGGCTTGTGGATCCAGTCCCAGACCGGCCAGATCACGGAGACGGTCGTGCTCTTCGACGTGGCGGGCGGCACGTTGATCATCAACTTCCGGAGCTCGCCCGCCGAGACCGCCTCCAGGTGGTCGCAGATCGCCTCGATATGGGATCCGTCGACGAACGGCGTGTCCGGCTCGAGCACCGGCCACGCCTGCCGCATGAACGTGTGCAGATCACCGCTCCACGCCTCCGCCTGGTCGGCGAGCGTCTGCCCGCTGCGTTTCCGTTCGATCGCCGCGTCGAGCTCGGCGAGGTTCAGTTCGATGACGCTCATCGCGCCGTCAGGCGACGAGGCGGAGTTGCCCGGCCGGGCAGTTGCGGCCCTGGCTCGCCTTCGTGATCGGAACACCGTTGTAGGTGCAAGTGGCGTGAACCGTCAGGGTGCCGAGGAACGTGCCCGTGTCGAAGTTCCAGAACGGGTTGCCGTCCGGCCCGGTCGCAGCGACGTTGTCGAGCTCGACGTCGTAGTTCAGCGTCGCCGCCTCGTCGGTCGACCCGTAGAACACCGGCTGTCCCGGTTGCACGTCGACGATCCCGTCCTTGAACAGCACCGGGCCCTTGACGAGGTCGTCGGCGAAGATGCAGAGCGGCAGTTGGAAGCCGATCAGCTTGAACCTCTCGGCGCGGAAGCCTGCGTAGCGGACGGAGAAGCCGCCGTCGCCGCGGTTCGGCGAGAGCGCCGCCGTCGCGGACGCGTCGAGCGCGGTGACGTTCGCACCCTTGACGTAGAAGAAATGCTTGTTGTTGTGCGGCACCGAGTAGCCGCCGACGAGGTTGCCCTGGATCCGCTCGAACGTCGAGCCGGCACCGCCGCCTTGTCCGCCTTGCACCAGGAATGCCTGATCTTGGCCGCCGTTGACGACGGTGTCGACGATGTGCGCGGGCGCCTGGTAGACGTTCACGCCTGCCCCGACCGGGTTGTTGATCACCGTGATCGGCGGCCTGGGCGGTGCGACGACCCAGCCGACCGGCGGCGGCGTGACCGCAGGCCACGTCAGGTCGCCCTCGTCGAGCTTGCCGAGCGCCACGACCGAGTAGACATGCTCGCCGCTCGATGGCTTCCCGAACTTCACGCTCGAACGTGTCGGGTCGAACGTGTTCGACACCCGGACGCTGTCGACGAGGAACTCGTAGCCGGTCGCGTTCGGCACCGGTGTCCAGCCGACTGTGAGCGTCGTCTTCGTCTCGGCGAGGACGGTGAGCGGGATCATGCGTGTCCGTTCGTCGGAGCGATGGCGCGTCTGCGTAGCGCTTCGGATGTGGTGTTCCCCTGGCCGAAGAGCGCCCGTTCGCGATCCTTCTCGAACGACGCGTTGACGCGCATGACCAGCAGCCGGTGGTCGTGGCCGTTGGCGCCGCCGTTGCAGCGGCAGCCTTCGCGCGGGTCGTCGATCACCAGAAGCGGCCGCGTTTGAGCAGGATCAGTGCGAGCACGACGATGACGAGCACGAGCGCCGTGACTTCAAGGTCGCCCTTCGTTACGGTGAACGCGAGTGTCTGCATGGCGCGGAGGTTACGCGACTTCCTCTTCGGAGACAACTTCGCCTTCGATCGACGCGGCAAGGATCTCCGCCGCCGGCTTCCCGTCCGCCGGGAGCTCGGCCTGCTCCGGCGAGGCCTTCGCGAGCAGCGACCTGAGTTGCAGCTGCTCCTCGAGCGTCAGCTTCGACAGGTCGACGAACGGGCGCCCGGTGACGGTCGCCTCGATCTGCTTCTTCTCACCCCAGCGTTCCGGGAAGCGCCGTTCGAGTTTGAACCCGGCTGCCCGCCAGTCCTTGTCGGCGCCGGCGTCGATCCGGGCGATGTCGCGCATCTCGCCCTCGGCCATCGCCGCGTCGATCTTCTCGACCAGGGCGACGTAGGGCTCCCAGCCTTCGCGGCCGAGGCGCAGCCACTCGTTGAACGTCGGTGTCGGCACGCCGGCGTAAGCGCGCGCCGTGTTGAGCGGGGCACCGATCCTGACGGCCTGGACGATCTTCTCGGTGATCGCCTCGTTGATCTTGGTGCCTTCGCCGATCTGGCGGCGCTTCGGGGTGATCGGCCGGCGTTGCGGGAACGACCCGTCGCGGTTCGGCGGCTTCGCCCGCTTCTTCTTGGGAGGCGGTGCGGGTTCGCTCATGGCGCCCACTTCTGGTCGTTGACGTAGTCGGCGTACCGCTGCCGGATCACATCGCAGTAGGCCGGGTCGATCTCAAGGCCGAAGCAGCATCGGCCGAGTTGCTCGGCAGCGATCAGCGTCGTGCCGCTACCTAGGAACGGGTCGTAGACGATGTCGCCGGGCTCGGTGTGGTTTGAGATCGGCGGCTCGAAGATCGCCGACGGCTTCTGCGTCGGATGAGGAGTGCGCGTGTCGTTGCCGCCCCCGCTAAATATCTGAATGGGGCTTGCCGCTTCCCAGACCGTCGTCTGCGAGCGGCCACCAAACCAGCGAGCCGTCGCGCCCCGGCGCACCGCGTACCAGCAGGTCTCGTGCTTCCACTGGTAGGCCGAACGGCCGATCGCGAAGACAGCCTTAGCCCACACGATCTGCTGGCGAACATCGAAGCCCGCCTCTTCAAGTTCGGCTTGCACGCTGCCGGCGTGAAGCGCCGAATGCCACACGTAGGCGACGGATGCATCTGTGAGTCGGTACGCCTCAATCCAGGCGAAGCGGTCGTCACCCTCAATCGCGGCTCGATCCGGCCCTAGTCGCACTTTGAAGGCATCCTTTCGCCAGCGGTGGTCGACGCCAACGCCGTAAGGCGGATCCGTCACCAGCAGCGCCGCGCTCGAGCCGTCCATCAGCGCCGCCACATCTTCCGCGCTCGTCGCGTCACCGCACATCAACCGATGATTACCGAGCTCGTAAACCACGCCGCGTTTCGACTTAGCCTTTTCAGGAACCGGCGGCACCGCATCCGGGTCGTTCTTCGGAGCAACCCGCCGCAGAAGCGCCGACAGATCGCTGGGTGCGAACCCCGTCATGTCCAGAGCCCGGCCGCGCTCCGCCAGATCCGCCAGCAGAACCGCAGCTAGATCGTCGTCTGATTCGCCGGCCGGATTGTTGTCGCGGAACGCCCACTCGATCGCCGTCGCCTCATCCAGATCGACAAAGACAGCAGGGATCGACTCCCAGCCCAATGCCTGCGCAGCCGCCAGCCGCTGGTTGCCGGCGATCACCGTCCCGTCCGGCAAACAGATCAACGGCCGCGCACGCAGCATCTCCGGGCTCGAGGTCAACATCGCCTTCAGCTGCTCGAGCCGCGCCGGCTTGATCCGGCGCGGGTTCCGATCC
>CAZIOS010000041.1:0-12901 GCA_964540905.1 uncultured Conexibacteraceae bacterium
ACACCTGGCTCGACGTCGTCATCGACGGCGGCCTCGAGCGCCTGCGCCTGGGAGGCTCCAGGCCGCAGCTGGCGCTGGACTTGGTCAACGGGATCCACTGGGCGCTGTTCGGCGATTAGAGCTCTCCGAACCGGTGTGTCATCGAACGATGACTACGTAGATTTGCGCGTGCGAAAGTCCGACATCCTTCGATTTGCAGGGAAAAAGCAAATCCGCATCGCGCCAAATGTAAAAATGCCGAGATTTCCTTGACCGCTCAGCACCCAATGCGGTATGGATGGCAGCGGAAAGTTCGGGGCCCCGACGAAGTGCCGAGGCCCCGATAAAACAGCCCGACCGGGCCACTCGTTCCAAAAGCAAGCCGGCTCGGCGGGACGTACTCAGGAGGGTACATAAATGACCATCAAGAAGATGCTAATGTTCGCGAGCGCGATCGCAGCACTGGTTGCCTTCGCGGTGCCGGCGGTGGCCAGCGCCGCCGAGTGGTACGTGGATCCGGGCGGAAATGTGGCAAACAAAACCACACTCAACGCGGACACAAACGTGACCGGCACGGGCCGACTCTCGTTCACTGCGGGTGGCTTGGAAAGCGGTCCCTGTAACGTGGATTTTGCAGCGACGATCACAAACATGGGCGGCAACGCCAAAGCCGTGATCAACTCGTTCACGATCACAACCCCGTGCCCAACCAACCTCTCCTTCCTCGGCTGCGAAGTCGAATCGGCTAGCAACAACACCGAAGAAGGCGCGGAATGGGGAGTCTCGACCGAAGGCGACACGGCCACGATCGAAGGCGTCTCCTTCACTAACCACTACAACTCAGCCTGCCAAGGCCTCGGAGTCCCGGCTGAAGCTACGGCCGAAGGCAACGCGGTCGGTGAAATCGAAACAGGCACCGGCTGCATTAAGTTCGAAAACGCTGGCGAACTGGAATCGGCCGTTATCGGGCCGGGCGAACTGAACGGCCAAGTCTGCATCGGCAACATGGGAACCGACGTCATCACACTGGACTAGCAGTCCCGTTCCGAAGCAGATCGCAAACAGGGGCCGCCCGAGAAGGTGGCCCCTGTTTTGTTTGGTTGACGGCCCTGCGCGAAGTGATGGAACGTCATTCGGTGTAACCAGTACTCACCTTGACAGGACCCGGAAGTTTCTATACGGTATCGGCCGGGATCCGGTTGGGACCGGATCGCCAGGGACGAGTAGAGCGAGAGAGACAGGTAGGGATCGACACGTGGCGACGCTGTTCGCGATGGCGGCCAGTTCGGCGATGAGAGAGGGGGACAAATGGGAGTTGAAGCTACTGCATCTTGTAGGGCGTGGGCACTGGCACTGCTGGTCTTAGCGGCCTGTCAATTGTCGGGCGTTTTCTTCCCCTCCGCTGCCTCGGCATCCTTGCCACTCGTCAACTACTGGGGCAATCCCTCCTCCTCTGCCAGCGAAATCGGTGGCCAGTTCTCCACTGTCCCCGGCGGCGTCGCTGTCAACGATGCCAGTGGCGATGTCTATGTTGTCGACCGCGGCAATAACCGCATCGAGCAGTTCACCGAATCTGGCACCTTTGTCCGGGCTTGGGGCCAGGACGTTGTTGCGAGCGGTACTGGCAACAACGACGCGATGCAGTCGATCGCTGTCCGCGCTACCGGCGGCAGCTTCAAACTCGCCTTCGGCGCCCAGCAGACGGACCCCATCGCCTTCAACGCACCTGCGTCTGAAGTTGAGGAAGCGTTGGAATCCCTCTCCTCGGTTGGCACTGGCAACGTGGCCGTCTCTGGCGGATCCAGCGACCCCGCCGGCACCACGCCGTATTTTATTGCTTTCACCGGTTCCCTCGGCGGTGCGTCCCAGGCCGCTATTGTCGCCGACGGCACCGCGCTCACCGGCGGATCCCACTCAGCCAGCGTCGGCATCGTCAACCCGGGCGGTGTCACCGGCTTCGAGATCTGCGCCGCTGGCGATGCCTGCAAGGCCGGCGCTCCTACCGCCACCGCTGGCGCAATGAGCTCGCCTGAAGGCGTCGCCGTTGACCAGCAGACCGGCGATGTCTACGTCACCGACGGTTCCAATCTCCGAGCCGACGAGTTCGACGCAAAAGGCGGCTTCATCCGCTCCTTCGGCCAGAGTGTCGTCCAGTCGGGACCCGACAACGTAACTCCTGCCAGCGCCGTCCAGACCCTCACCGTCACCGCGAGCGGAGGCAAGTACACCCTCGCCTTTGGTGGCTCGAGCACCGGTGAGCTCTCCTATAACGCCAGCGCCGGCGCGGTCAGGGCGGCGCTGGAAGCCCTGCCCTCGATCGGCGCCGCCAACGTCGAAGTCACCGGCGCCTCTCCCTACTCGATCGCTTTCAAGGGCGCCCTTGCCAACAACCCCGAGCCCCTCGTCGTCGTCGCGTCGGCTCCCTCACCCGACGAACTGATGGGTGGTTCCGCCAACGTCACGAACGCAACCAGCGGTGCCACCGGCTTCGAGGTGTGCACGCCAGCCAACGGAGACGTGTGCCAGTCCGGCTCCAGCGGCTCGACCGCTGGAGCGTTCGGCAGCACCTTCAGAGGCTACCCTGCGGTGGCCCCAGCCGGCGCCCCCGGCGCCGGCGACGTGCTCGTCGCCGATCCCGCGAACAGGCGCGTGCAGGAGTTTACCGCGAACGGCGAATTCGTTCGTGCATTCGGTGGCAACGTCGTCGCCGCCGGCCCGGATAACGGTCCCCTCCCCGTTGAAGACCTGCAGTCGATCAAAGCCGACTGCACCAGTGGTAAATATACCCTCGAATTCGAAGGACATAGCACCGCTCCGATCGCCTGCACCGCCAGCGCCAGCAGCGGTACGTCGAGTGTCCAGGCGGCACTGCGAAAAGTGATAGGCCTCAACGCCGTCACCGTGACTGGCGGCGTCGGAGGTGCCGGTGGAGGCAGCCCCTACGTCGTCCACATGGGCAAGGCCCCCCAGACCACGCTTGTTGCCGTCCCCTCCTCGCAGGAACCGCTCACCGGCGGCGCTGCGACGGCCGTCGTCACCCACACTCAGATCGGCTTCACTGCCTTTGAGATCTGCGAATTCAGCGATGCATGCCAAGCCGGGGAAGCGGGTCCCGGGGTGGGCCAGTTCAACGAAAACACGCCGACGCGTGTTGCCGCAAATGCCGATGGCGACGTTTTTACCGTTGAGGCGAGGAACAGCATGCCCAATGGGTCAACCTCTTCGTATCTGCGTGTGCAGAAGTTCTCGCCTAACGGCGGCCCGGGGCTCGTGCCATCGACCTTCGCGCCCACTCTGCTGACGGGTAGCCGGATCGGCACCGACGAAGTGGGGCCGACCGACATCGCCGTCGACCCCACGGACAATCACGTCTTCGTCGCCGAGACGTTGAGGGCGGGCGAAGGGAACCCTCCAACGGTAGTCAAAGAGAGCCGCATCTTCGAGCTCGATCCCTCTGGTGGTTTGGTCGATATCCATGCGGCACTGGCCGGAATCAACCTGACTGGAACTACGCTTATTCCCCAGAGCGGGCTTGCCGTGAAGGCTGGCGGTCACCCAATCTACGTCACCTCGACTACGACCGCTCCGCGGGTCTATGAGTTCGACACCGCGGCGCCGCCGGAAGTGAATGTGAGGGCGCCGACTGCTGTCACCGGCAACGCGGCGACTCTGCATGGGGTGGTCAGGCCGACGGTCACCCCGGCTGGCATCGTCCAGACCACGTACCGCTTCGAATATTCCAAGAACGGTTACGAATGGACCCCGATTCCGGCTACCGACGTTGACCTCGGAAACGGCATTGGGTCCGGCGAATCGAGCGGTTGCTCGGAAACGACTCCAGCACCAATCTGTGTCGTATCCCAGCGCGTCGAAGGACTGGAGGCCAATCAGGAATACCAGTTCCGCCTTCACGCTAGCGCCGGTGGCGCCACCACTGTCGTCTCGGGAGAACCCTTCACGACCCCGGCAATCCCGCCTCAGGTCACTACCGGCGTCGCCCTCTGGAGCAGCCCGCCCGAAACCGATCCGTCCCTGTTGCTGAAGGGGGAAGTCAACCCTGAGCACGACGAAACCTCCTACCGCTTCCAGTACGTTGGCAATTCCACCTACGAAGCGGACCAGGAAGCTGGCGGTAGCGGTTTCGCCCACGCCATCTCGACGCCTGCTGTTACCGTGGGTCACGGCGTCTCCGTCGTCGCGGTGCGTCAACCTCTGTTCGGTCTCACTCCCAATCAGTCGTATCACTACCGCCTTCTCGCCTCCAACCCTTCCGGGGCCGAACCGGGGTCCGTCCGCACTGTTCTTCCTCCCTCCCCGGGCGGTCGTTTCTACGAGCTCGTCTCCGACGGCGACAGTTGGGGGGCCGGAATCTCCGCTGAAGTCGGCGCGGTGGCCGCCGACGGCGAACGGGCGCAGTTCAGCGCCCAAGCCTTCGGCCAACCCCCCAGCGTCCCGGGTCCAGTTACTCCCTACGTGGCAAGCCGTGGGCAGGGTGGCTGGAGCGTCTCGGCGATGGTGCCGCCCAGCGACGCCACTGACGGCTCCTCCTTGGGCGAGATCTTCGGGCTGTCGGACGATCTCGGAACGGTTCTCTGGCCACAGAGCACCGCTGGCCAGCGGCTGCGAAACGAAGTCCAGTGGGTTCTCAGTCACCTCGACGGCAGTCGGACTGAAGCCTCGGGTCTCCTCCAGCCGATCGCCCAGCAGGGTAATTCGGGCGATGCGGCTCAGTACACCTACTGGGGCGGCGCGGCTGATCTCTCCACCTTCGCCTTCACCGAGGAACCCAATGCGGTCATCAAGCTCTTGCCCGAAGAGCCTCTCGTCAGTCAGGGTTTCTCGAATCTCTACGAGATCTCCGGCGCTGGTGGCACGAGCCCCGTTCTGCACATCGTCAATCTCGGCATCGGCGGTGCCTGCGGGGCTGGCCTCGGTGGCAAGCTTGGCGCACAGCCAGCAGTCGAGAGAAACGCGATCTCCGCTGACGGCTCCGTCACCTACTTCAGCGCGGTGCCGGGAGCGCCACCAGCAGGCGAAGGCAGTTGCAACACGTCCTCAGGGAAGCGCCTCTTCAAACGGGTCAATAACGAAACCACGGTCGAAGTGTCAGCCTCGCAGTGCGCCCCGACCCCGACCTGCCCCGGCAGCCCCGGCGGCGACGACAACTTCATGGGTGCTTCGGGCGACGGCTCGGTCGCCTTCTTCACCACGAGCCGGCGTCTGACCAACTCTGATACCGACAACACCGTTGACCTCTACGCCTATGACTCGAAGCTATCGCCCAGCGAACGTCTGATCCAGGCCTCGGCCGGGCAGACCATCGCAGGCCATACTGCCGGCTCGGGCGCGGAAGTCCTCGGTGTGCTCGCCAACTCCAGTGACGGAAGTCGCGTCTATTTCGTTGCCAAGGGTCTGCTGGCTGGCGCCAACCTGCAGGGCAAAGCACCCACCGCGGGCCAGCCCAATCTCTACGTCTTCGAGCGCGACGCGACGCACCCGGCGGGCCGTCTCGCTTTCATCGCCACGCTCGATCCCACTGAACGGAAAGACTCGAACAGCAACCCCCTCGGCGACCCGACCCTCTGGGCGGTCGGGAATGCCGGCGTCGGCAGCGAATCGATCGCATTGCCCAACGAAGGGGCTGAAAGAAACGGTCGCTTCCTTCTCTTCTCCAGCTTCGCCCAGCTCACTGCCGAAGACACTGACCATGCCAAGGATCTTTACCGTTACGACGACTCCGCCAGCGACCCCTCCAAGCAATTGGTCTGCCTCACCTGCTCTGGCTCTGGCGAATTCGACATCGCCGTCGGCGCCGTCACGAAGACGTCCGGCAGCCCATCCGACTCCCTCTCGATCTTCAGGCCCGCCAGCGCCGACCTCTCCATCGTCGCCTTCGAGACCGCCGAACAGCTGCTGCCCGCCGACGAAAACTCCGGCCCCAACCACGACTGCACGGCGGGCAGCAAGAACGTCCTCGGTTGCGATGTCTACGCCTGGGAAGCGCTGGGCAGCAACGGCTGCTCCGAATCGACCTCGACTCCAACCCGGGCCTACTTCGCCGCCGACTCTGGCTGCCTCGCCCTGATCAGCGACGGTACTGAAGGCTTAGGCATCGGCGGGGGCTCTCCTCGGATGGCCGGGGTCTCGCCCGACGGCCGGGACGTCTTCTTCATCACCCGCTCGCCGTTGGTTGCCGCCGACGGCAACAACTCGCTCGACCTCTACGACGCTCGCGTTGGCGGCGGTTTCCCCGCCCAGCCCGAAGCGATGCCCTGTGGCGACGAAGGGTCTTGCCACGGAGCGCTCGAACCCGAACCCAGCGCGGCTTCGCCGGCGAGCGCCGATTTTTCGGGCGCTGGCAACCGCGTTGCTTCTCCTGGTCTCCCCACCGCCACCTGCCCGAAGGGCCGCGTCAAGAGGCACGGTAAGTGCGTCGCGAAGCACTCCAGCGGAGGGGGAAAGCGCCACCGCAAGGGAGCTAAGCGCCACCGCAAGGGAGGAGAAAGACGATGAGGCGGCGCGGAGCAACCACGGCGGTACTGGCGGTACTGGCGGTACTGGTGTTCTGCGCGAGCGCCCAGGCGTCTGCCACCTTCACCTTCACCGAAGTCAGCCACGAACCGACCACCGTCAATCGTGGCGACGAATATCTCGCCTATTCGGTCAAGTTGAAGAACGCCGCCGCTGCCGGGCTGACGCCCGGCAGCGTCTTACAGTGTCAGGTTGGAACCTGGACGCCGGAACAGGGCCAATCGGGTAGCCCCGGCTTCAGTTACCAGTGGCTGCGCGACGGTGTCTCCATCTCCGGGCAGACCGGCGCCAAATACACCCTCGTCGCGGCGGACGAAGGTCACTCGCTGCAGTGTGAAGTGACCGCCTACAACGCCTCTGCGGCCACCTCCGAGGTCACCGCGCCGCTGCAGATCCCTCCCGCGACGTCGCCCGTGGCGCCGCAGCCGACTGTGCCGACTGCGGCCAGTTCCCGTCCAGTGATCATTGGAACCGCGAGCTCGGGGTCAAAACTCACCTGCGCTGCGCCCACCGGGTGGAGCGGCGAAGGCATCGTCTGGTCCTTCGAATGGCTCCGCAATGGCGCCCACGCTACCGGCGCGATCGAAAACCCGACCTCGACGACCAGCACCTATACCGTCCAGGCCTCCGATGTCTCCCCCGCCGCGGTGCTCCAGTGCAGGGCGAGGGCGACCAACTCCGGCGGTGCGGCGAGCGCGATCTCCAATGCGACGCCGACCTCACCGGCTCCGGTCGGGCCCCCGTCCAACTCAGCCTCGACTCCGCCGGCGATCCTGGTGCCCAACGCGACCTCCGGCACGACCACGATCTCGGTCGCCCTGCCCGCGGGCGTAAAGCTGTTCGCCGGCACCGGCGGCGGCTGGTCGTGCCACCCTGCCGCCCGGACCTGCACCAGCTCGGAACAGGTCAATCCGGGCGGAGAATTCTCCCCGCTGAAGCTCGAAGCCTGGATCTATCCCGAAGAAGTTCCCGGCACTCTCGCCACGGTCTTCACCGCCTTCGGCGGCGGTGCCGGCGGTGAAGCGATCGGTCAGGACAGCGTCACGCTTGGGCCGGAATCGCCATTCGAAATCCTCGGCTTTAGCGCCGCTGCCCTGTACTCCTCAGGCGCCACCTACACCCAGGCGGGAGGGCACCCGTTCGCCGCTTCGAGCGCGTTCAGGCTGCCGGTGCACACGACCCCTAACGGCAAATCCGCCCAGGGCAACGAAGCTCCGGTCCAGGATCTGCGCGACCTCTACATCAACCTGCCCGCCGGCTTCGTCGGCAACCCAGAGTCGGTCGCAACCGCCTGCACGGTCGCCGAAGTGAAGAAGGACCAATGCCCCGAATCGGCCGCGGTCGGGGGCGTCGGTGTGAAGCTGGTCGGCTTCGACGTGAGTGAACGTTCGCTCTATCGGGTGATCCCAGAAGAAGGCTTCCCGGCCGCCTTTGCCTTCCGGCCGCTTACGATCTCTCCCATAACGGTCGTCCTGCGCGCCAAGTTGAGGACGAATGGCGACTACGGTGTCACCGCCGTCGGTCCCCTACCGCCCCAGACGCCCGAGCTCCTGCGCATTCAGTTTGCCAAGCTGTGCAGCTTCGGGGCAGCGGTGGTTGAAGGCCAAGGTGTGTTTACCGGCTGCAAAGAACCCGCCAGTCCGGGGTCCTTCGAAGTCCCGTTCCTGACGAACAACACTCGCTGCTTTGGGCCGCCACCTCTCACGACGGCCGCCGCCGACTCCTATCAGCACCCCGGCGTGCAGGACGCCGAAGGCTTCCCCGACCTCTCTGACCCGAACTGGAAGAGCGCCCAGGCTGCCTCCCCGTCCTCGACCGGATGCGAGGCGCTCGCCGAAGCCTGGACGGGGAACGGCCCCGAACCCGAAGAAGAAGAGCCCTCTTTCACCCTCCAGCCCGACAGCTCCCGCGCGGCCGCTCCGGCCGGTTACACGGCCGAGCTGCACATCCCTCAACAGGGCCTCGTGGAACGGAATGGCCTCGCCACGGCACATCTCAAGGACACGACGGTCCTGTTGCCAAGGGGAATCGCCCTTAATCCGGCCGCCGCCGCCGGGCTCGGATCGTGCAGTGAGGCCCAGGCCGGCTACCTCGGCAACGAATTCCCCACCCCCAACCCTGTCCACTTCAGCTCGACTGCACCAGGCTGCCCCGACGACTCCAAGATCGGCACGGTCGAAGTCTCGACGCCGCTCCTGCCCAAGCCGCTCACGGGGTCGGTTTATCTCGCGACCCAGGATGAAAACCCGTTCGCTTCCGACTTCGCCATCTACTTGGTGATCGATGACCGGGAAACCGGCATCCACGCGACCCTGGCCGGCGAAGTAGAACCGAGCGGCTCTGACGAAGGCCGGATAGCCACTACCTTCCTCGACAACCCGCAGGTTCCCTTCGAAGACTTCAAGCTCAACTTCTTCAGCGGGCCGCGAGCCTCGCTTGTCAACCCTGACGTTTGCGGCACCTACACGACCCAGACCGAACTGACTCCCTGGTCGGCCGCGGACCCAGATCATCCGACCGCAGGCGAAATCGCCCGTCCCAGCGACCCAATCTCGATCGAAATCGCCCCCGAAGGGCAGGCCTCCTGCCCGGCGTCGAAGGCCGCGAGGCCCTTCGCCCTGGGCTTCGAAGCGGGAGTGTCCAGCCCGCTCGCCGGTGCTCATAGCGCCTTCAACCTGCGCCTAACTCGCCCCGATGGCGATCAGGAGATCGCCAAGGTCACCGCGACCACGCCACCTGGCTTTGCCGCGACCCTAAAGGGCGTCTCGATCTGCTCGCAGTCGGGTATCGAGCGGGCCGAACATCGCAACCGGGCTGGCGACGGCGCCGAGGAGCTCGCCGATCCGTCCTGTCCGGTCTCGAGCCTGGTCGGAACGACCACGATCGCCGCTGGCGCCGGCGAACATCCCTTCTACGTCAAGACCGGCAAGATCTATCTCTCCGGTCCCTACAAGGGCGCACCCCTCAGCCTCACCTTCGTCGTTCCCGCCGTCGCCGGACCCTTCGACCTCGGCGTGCAGGTGGTCCGGACCGCGCTGCGGGTCAACCCAAAGAACGCCCAGATCACCGCGGAAAGCGACCCGATCCCCCAGATCCTCGACGGCGTCCCGCTGCAGATCCGCGACATCCTGGTCAGCATCGACCGGCCTGACTTCGCGCTCAACCCGACCAGTTGCGAACAGATGTCCGTCACCGGTCAGGTCGCCGGCGCGTCTGGCGCTACCGCGAACCTCCAGACCCGCTTCCAGGTCGGTGGCTGCTCCGCCCTCGGGTTCCACCCGAATCTCCGGATTCAGCTGCACGGTGGCACTCGGCGCGCCGCTTTCCAGCAGCTGACGGCGACCCTGACCGCGGGCGAAGGCGAAGCCAACATCGCCCGTGCCGCGGTCACTCTGCCTCACTCGGAGTTCCTCGCCCAGGAACACATCCGCACCGTCTGTACCCGGGTCCAGTTCGCCGTTAATAGCTGCCCGCCCGGCTCCGTCTACGGCCACGCCGAAGCGATCAGCCCGTTGCTGGACCAGCCGCTCGCCGGACCGGTCTACTTGCGCAGCTCCAGCAACCCGCTACCCGACCTCGTCGCCGCTCTGCGGGGCCCCGATTCCCAGCCGATCGAAGTCGAACTCGATGGCCGCACCGACTCTGTCCACGGCGGCCTTCGTAACACCTTCGACGTGGTGCCAGACGCACCTGTCTCCAAGTTCACCCTCAGCCTGCTCGGCGGTCAGAAGAGCCTGATCGTCAACTCGCGCGATCTCTGCACCGGACCGAAGCAGCGCGCCACCGTCGATCTCACTGCCCAGAACGGCGCCGAGCTCAACTTCCGACCGGTGGTCGGCAACGACTGCAGCAAGAAGGGCAATAGGAGTAAGCGTCATCGGCACCACGCGCGAGCGTCCTCTCTGCGCGGAGGCGGTCTGCTCGCAGAGCTCAGCCGGCTGGAGAGGCTCTAAGTGCGTTCGCTCGTCTCCTTCAAAGGAAATCGGCCGGTTGGCCACGACAAGGGAGGAACATTGCGTTCCAGGCAGGGCTCAGGGTTTGTGTTCGTCACGCTCGGCAGGCGGGCGAGCTTGCCCCTCTCCGTAGCGTTTGGGATTCTCGCCTTCTTGGTACTCCCTGCTGCGGCCACAGCTGCCTCGCACGTTCCAATCTCTCCCGTATCGACGCTAGAAGGGACCTTTTCCTCGCCCTGCGGTGTCGCCACCGACAGCGCCGGCGACCTCTACGTCCTCAGCGGCGGCAAGGTCAAGGTCTACGATTCGTCTCCGTCCCGGACCTTCATCACCGAATTCGAACCTTCTAGTTCGCTCGGAGGCCTCACTCCATGCAGCTTGGCGGTCGATGGTTTCGGCAACGTGTACGTCAATGCGGTCAGTGGCAAGTCGGTCATCAAATATCATCCGACTTCCTACCCTCCCACCACTTCGCCCCTCACGACCTATTCCGCCGACACTGGAATTCACGGCAACGGTGCGCTCGTGCTCAGTGGAGGCATGGCCACCGGGGTGGCGGTTGATCCGAGCAACAACAACGTCTATGTGGCGGAAGGTCCCGCTAGTGAGATTCAGGAATACGTCACCCCGACCTCGGAACCATTCGGCCTCTCTTTCGAAGGACAGTCGACCGGCTGGAGCGGGAAGGGCGTCCTCTCCTCTGAATCGACCGCCGTCGCCAGCGTTTCGACCCAAAGCGGTGGACCCTATAAGGGCCAGTTGATTATCGGCACTGGGATCAAAGCGAACACGACCATCTCGACGTGCTCTCCGGCTTGCGGACCCACGGCGACCTCCATCACCCTCTCGCAGACGACCGAAGCCGGCGCGAGCGGCGAAACGGCGCTGGCGGTCTCCAGCAGCGCCAGCTACCTGGCCAACTTCGCCACCAACGCCAGCCTTCAGGAAGCGCTGCGAGGGCTCTCGACGATCAACGGCGCCAACGCTACCGTCGGCAACGGCAATCCGACGACGCGCCGGAAGATCACCTTCTCGGGCACGCTCGCCAGCAAAGATGTCGGTGCGGTCGAAGTCGTCAAGGCTAGTGGCAACGAAAAAGCTTTCGAGATGCTCCCCGGCGCCGCCAAGAGCCACGTCTCCGAGTACCAGTCGAACGGAACCCGCCTCACGGGCACGATCGGAACCGGCATCAGCGGCTCCTACTCGTTGTACGGGGTCGGGGTGTATGGCGCAAATGGGAACATATATGCCACCGACGCCACCAATAAGAAAGTCTATATCTTCAAATCATCTGTGCCCACGGTGCCTGCAGTCGAAATCACCGGCCCTCCTTTCGGAGCGCTCACCAGTGCCCTGCTCGCGGTCGACCAGACCAACGGCAACGTCCTTGTCTCCGATATCAGGGAACACCATAAGGTTCAGGAGTACAACGCCGCTGGTCATCCCGTCGACGAACTCGCTCATTCCTCTCCGGAATTTTCCGAACCGTCGGCATTATCTCCGTCCCAGATCGCGATCGACAACTCCAGCACCGCCAACAGGGGCGACGTTCTCGTCAGCTCCGGCTCAACGGGCGGCAGTGTCTACACCTACGGTCCGCTGCTGCCGAAGAAAACGCTCTCCGTAACCACCTCGGGCACCGGGGGCAGCGGAGAAGTCAGGTGCAACCGCGGGGAAGCTGTCAACAGCACGCTCAACGAATGTGCTGCTGAATATGCCGAAGGCAGCTCGATCGAACTCAAGGCCACCGCCACCTCCGGCGTCTTCAAGGAATGGAATGGCGGCGCCGGCTCGCCCTCCGCCGAAGCCTGCAACGGCAGCCACAGTGCAACCTGCGCCGTCGAACTTACCGGGAACACTTCGATCGAAGCCGTCTTCGGGCCGGCGGGCCATATCCTCAAAGTTGAAACGGAAGGCAACGGAACCGTCACCGGAGGCAGCACCGCCGAACCAAGCACGATTGATTGTGGCACGGGCGGCAGCATGTGCGAACACACGTACCCGGAAGAACTGGTGACCCTGATTGCCAACGAAGACCTCCACAACCATTTCACCGGTTGGACCGGTGAATGCGATCTCATCTTTGGCCATGAATGCCAGGTGACGATGAGCGCGGCCAAGACGGTCAAGGCTCACTTCTCTGTCAACAAACAGACTCTGACGGTCGTGCCGACCGGCTCGGGGTCGGTCAGCGGCGGCCCGATCTCCAGCTGCGCGGAAGGCGGCGGAACCTGCTCGGGCCAAGTCGACGAAGGCTCGACCGTCACGCTCACCGCGACTCCGGGCACCCATCAGCACGTGACCTGGACCAGCGGCTGCACGCGGACCTCCGGCAACACCTGCGAAATCGACGTCGGATCCTCGGCGGCCACCGTCCACGCCGACTTCTCTGTCAACAAACAGACTCTGACGGTCGTGCCGACCGGCTCGGGGTCGGT
>CAZIOS010000041.1:13001-13838 GCA_964540905.1 uncultured Conexibacteraceae bacterium
CAGCGGCGCGCTTGCACCCGCCCCTGTTTCCGGTGAAATCAACAACTGCTCGGAAGCCACGCCGACCCACTGCTCGGCCGTCTACAACGCCGGTGAAACGGTCACCCTGAACGCGACTCCCGGCACCCACAAGAAAGCCTCCTGGACCTCCGGCTGCACCAGCTCTTCGGGCAACAGCTGCGAAGTGCTGGTCGCCGACGGCTCCGACACGACGGTGAACGTGACGTTTGAAGCAGCCGCACCGAGCGCTCTCTCTGTTGTACCGAGTGGCCTTGGCTCGGTCAGCGCGGAAGTATCGCCGGCTCCCGAATCGGGTGAAATCACCAACTGCTCGGAAGCTGCGCCGACCCACTGCGCGGCTGAATACAACGAAGGCGAACAGGTCACCCTGATCGCCACCCCGGGCTTGCACGAGCACGTAATCTGGACCTCCGGCTGCACCAGCTCTTCGGGCAACAGCTGCGAAGTCACGCTCGCCGCTCTCACCGAGACGGTTCATGCTGACTTCGTCGCAACCGAATTCAAGCTCACCGTCTCCAAGCCCGGCTCGGGCTCGGGCACCGTCGCCGGCGGCAGCCCAGCGCGGCCCTCGACGATCAACTGCGGCTCGGGCTCGGGCTGCGAACACGAATACGTCGAAAGCGAAGTGGTCACGCTGACCGCCACCGCCACCGCGGGCTCGGCCTTCACCGGTTGGACCAACTGCACCCCGGTAGCCGGGCACCCGAATGAATGCGAAGTGACGATGAGCGCCGCCAAGTCGGTTACGGCCACCTTCAAGCCCGAATTCAAGCTCACCGTCTCCAAGCCCGGCTCGGGCTCGGGCACCGTCGCCGG
>CAZIOS010000041.1:13938-15472 GCA_964540905.1 uncultured Conexibacteraceae bacterium
CGGTAGCCGGGCACCCGAATGAATGCGAAGTGACGATGAGCGCCGCCAAGTCGGTCAGCGCGACGTTCGACCTACTCGCTCGCTCCCTGACCGCGAACAAGGCTGGGACCGGCGGCGGGTCGATCGAATGCAGTACCGGATCGGCATTCGGCGCTTGCGCTTCGAGCTATAGCAACGGCACCACCGTTACCCTCAAAGCCACCCCAGACTCCCACTCGACTTTCGGCGGTTGGTCTGGCGCTGGATGCTCCGGCACCGGGAATTGTGTCGTCACGCTAAACGCCGATACGACGGTGAGTGCGACGTTCACCGCAATCATGCGCACGCTCAGCGTCGTCAAGGCCGGCAGCGGCACCGTCACCTGTAACGGCGGTGCCTGCGCCTCCAGCTACCAGGACGGCTCGAAAGTGACGCTCGCCGCCGTGCCCGCTTCCGGTTCCGCCTTCTCCGGTTGGGAAGGAGGCGGCTGCTCTGGAACTGGCGCTTGCGTCGTTACGCTTAACGCTGATACGACGGTTATCGCCATGTTCAGCGCGTCCGAAGGGTCCGAAGAAGGCTCCCTCAAGATCAGCTCCAGCGCGCCGGTCAGCGGTGGCGAGGCATCGCTGACGATCTCCTGTAAGGGTCCCGGCGCCTGTAGGGGCACTCTTCAGCTAACCGCAAAGGTCAAGGTTGGCAAGAAGGTCAAGACCGTGGTCATTGGCAGCGCCACCTATGACGTTGCCGCCGGAAAGACGGCAACGGTCAAGGTGAAGATCACCAATGCCCAGGTCAAAAAGATGCTGAAAGAAGGCAGGACCGTTGCGGTGAGCTTCAAAGGGGCGCCGGGAGTCAAGGGTTCCGTGAAGCTGAAAACGAGCAAAAAGCACAAGAAGGGACGCAGCTGATGAGTGCGTAGATATGGGCCTTCTCCACGTCTCTCCGGATATGACGGCAGGGGAACTTTTCGTTGCCCTGGCGACTTTGGCGCTCGCTTACTTCGCCGGATGGCCAGTCCGCCGGACCGGTGGCCTTGTCGAGGCTCTCGACCGTCCCTTTGTTGTTCCGACGAGTCATAGCTGGGTCAGGGGCGTGCGGATAGAGGACGGCGCACTGCTGTGCGGCCTGCAAAATCTGGGGACGGGTCTGGCCGTCGTCGAGGTGGTTCAACTTCTCACCTCTCCCAGGGTCGATCTTCTTGACAAGCCATTCGCCTATCAGGGCCACGCGATTGCACCGGGTGGCAGCGTGGACATCAGATCTCTATTAAGCACGGGTGAGCCGGGGGCTGGGACGCGATTCCTGATGCGGACGGGCTATATATCGGTCTCGGGCGAGTGTTACGTCACTGACTCCGTCGTTGTCGTCGAGAAAGACGGAGTCGCGAAATTCGGTGGCCACCGGCTCGGATGATGTTTCCATCCTCGTGCGCAAGGCGCCTTTGCTGGCGCCACTTCGACTGGATCGAGGCGCCGCCCGGCGCTGGGCCTTTCGATGCCTGATGCCAACGCACCAAGCGAGGGAGAAGTCCGCGCCGGCGCCCGCATCCTGGCGC
>CAZIOS010000042.1:0-14948 GCA_964540905.1 uncultured Conexibacteraceae bacterium
CCCGGCTTCGGCGACCGCCGCAAGCGGATGCTCGAGGACATCGCGATCCTCACCGGCGGCGAGGTGATCACCGAGGAGATGGGCCTCAAACTCGAGAACACCCAGATCACCCAGCTCGGCAAGGCCCGCCGCGTCGTCGTCTCCAAGGACACGACCACGGTGATCGACGGCGGCGGCAGCGCCGACGACATCAAGGGCCGGATCAAGCAGATCAAACAGGAGGTCGAGAACACCGACTCCGACTTCGATCGCGAGAAGCTCCAGGAGCGCCTCGCCAAGCTCGCCGGAGGGGTCGCCGTGGTCAAGGTCGGCGCCGCCACCGAGACCGAGATGAAGGAGAAAAAGCACCGCGTCGAGGACGCGCTGCAGGCGACCCGGGCCGCGCTCGAGGAGGGCGTCGTGCCGGGTGGCGGCGTTGCCCTGCTCAACGCCCAGTCGGGCCTGGACCCGGAGAAGCTCGCCAAGGACCCGGACGAGGTCACCGGCGCCCGGATCATCCACCGCTCGCTCGAGGAGCCGGTCCGCCAGATCGCCGAGAACTCCGGCCTGGAGGGCTCGGTCGTCGTCAACGCGGTCCGCGACCTCAAGGCCGGCGAAGGCCTCAACGCGGCCAACGGCGAGTACGGCGACCTGATCAAAGCCGGCGTCATCGACCCGACCATGGTCACCCGCTCGGCGCTGCAGAACGCGGCCTCGATCGCCAAGAACATCCTCGTGACGGAGGCGATCATCGCCGAACCGCCGGAGGAGAACGGCGGCGGCGGCATGCCCGGCGGCGGGATGCCGGACATGGGCGGCATGATGTAGTCACGCCGCTCAGGCGTGTGTCTTGCGAGAGGCCCGGGGCAACCCGGGCCTCTCTGCGTTCCGGGCCCCTACGGGGACTTTGCGGGCTGCTTCTTTTCCTTCGGCGGCAGCGGCGGCAGGAGACCGGCGTTGTATTCGGCTTCGGAGAGGAAGTTGGGGCGGCGGAGCTTCAGGCGCAGGGTGTTGGCGGTGCGCGGGTAGTGGCTGAGGTCGTACTGGTTTTCGTCCGGGAGGCCGAAGCCGTTGTAGTAGACGAGCATCCGCACCCGCGGCCGCTTCACGGTCCAGGCGATCAGCTGCTTGGCGAAGCGCGGTTCGTCTTCGGGGGCGACCCCCCACTCGGTGATCGCGACCGGCTTGTTCTTCCACTGGACGCCGGTGTAGAAGCGGTTGAGGTCCTTCCAGACGGGATACTGCGAGTAGAAGTCGGTGCCGACCCAGTCGACCCAGCGGCTGCCCGGCCAGTAGTTGCCGGGGAAGTTGCCCTTGACCCGCGGCGAGCCGCCTGGCAGCGGGCTCCAGATGATGCTCACCGGCGCCGCCGGCAGGCTTTCCGGGTTCGGCCCCTTGGTCCGGTCCAGCGGCGGCAGGCCAATTTCGGCCAGGGTCGCGTTGATCCCTTCCAGGCTCTGGCCGCCGCGGACGATCGTGACGATGCGGCGGAAGGCCTGCTTGTACCAGCCGGTCGTGTGTTCGCCGCCTTTCTGGCTGCCGTCGCAGTTGACCGCCGACCAGACGTTGAGGCAGCGGTTCGGCTCGCCGAGCGGGCGGATGTAGGCGGGTAGCTGGTGGGCGGCGAAGAACTGGTTCAGCTGCAGCAGGTAATCGTCGCCGGCGCCGAGGGCGATCTGCTCCGGCGTGATCAGCTCGGCCAGGGTCTGGTCGTCGGCGCTGGAGATCGCCAGCACCGGCCGCGTCCCGGTTTCGCGCCAGCGTTCGTAGGCCATGTTGAGGCTGTTGCCCCAGGGATGGAAGGTCTCCAGCAGCGCCGGGTGCTTGCCGGTCAGGGCGGTGAATTCTTCGAAATCCTGGGTGGTGCCGCGGTCGCTCACCCCGAGCAGGACGTCGGGCTTCGGCGGCACCAGCGACATCGCGCTCGCCGACGCCGCCAGCAGCGCGGCGATCGCGATCGCCAGCGCGGCGCTCCTTCTAAGGGCCCTCCAGCACATCGTCCATCCTTCGCGGCTCGACTCCGAGCGCCTGCACGTCCGCGGTCCCGCGCTCGCTGACCATGGAGACCTCCATCAGCTCGGCCTCCTCCCAGGTTGCAAACACGGACTCGCCGAAAACGGAGCGGATCCCGATCAGGCCGGAGCGGACCAGCCCCAAAGGCAGGTGGACGAGCGGCCGCGGGCGCCCGGCGATGCGGCTGACGAGGTCCGACATCTGGTCGTAGGTCAGCGTCTGCGGCCCCGCCAGCTCGTAGCGCCGACGCTCCTCGCCCACCAGCGCGGCGGCGACGCAGCGGGCGACGTCGGCGGCCCAGATCGGCTGGAAGGCGGCGTGGCCGTGCCCCGACACCGGCAGCACCGGCAGGAAGGAGAAGCGGCGCAGCAGCGTGATCCAGGGGTCGCTGCGGTCATAGACGATCGAGGGCGCGAAGACGGTCGTGCTCAGCGGCGAGGAGGCGACCGCCTGCTCGGCCAGCCACTTGGCGCGGAAGAAGCGGGTGCGCTGGGCGCTGGCGGCGTTGAGGGCGCTGAAGAAGTGGAAGCGGCCCACCCCGCTGCGCTCGGCCGCCCGCAGCAGCCGCACCGTCGCCAGCCCGTTCAGCTCCTCGATCCGCTTCGGCGGCTGGTCGCGGATCGTCGCCGCCAGGTGGATCACGGTGTCGACCCCGCGCAGCGCCTGGCGCACCAGGTAGGGATCGGACATCTCGCCGAGATCGCCGAGGGCGATCTGGACGTCGACCCGCCGCGCCCCCAGCCGCCGCGGCTCGCGGACCAGGCAGCGCACGTCCTCGCCGCTCTCCAGCAGCAGCGGCAGCAGCCGCGAGCCGATGCTCCCGGTCGCCCCGGTCAGCAGCAGCATCGCCGTCGCCCCTCTGCGGTCGTCGGTCTCATCGCCGCGTCCAACCCTAGTCGCCTCGACCGCCCACGTCGGCACCCCCGCCGCCCCGCATCCCTAGAATGAGCGCTCGCTTTCGGCGGGGGCCACGAGCCAACCCGTCAGGCACCGAAACCGACTTAGGAGAACTTGCCGAATGACCTACGTCATCGCCGAGCCGTGTATCGGCCAGAAGGACAATTCGTGTGTCGAGGTATGTCCCGTCGACTGCATCCACCCGACGCCTGACGAGGCCGATTACGACGCGGTCGAGCAGCTCTACATCGACCCGGACGAGTGCATCGACTGCGACGCCTGCGTCGAGGCCTGCCCGGTGGACGCCTGCTTCGCCGAGGATCAGCTCCCGGCCGAGTGGGCGAAATACGCCGAGATCAACGCCAACTACTTCAAGGGCAAAGCGGCGTAGCTACTGCACGACCGGCAGCGGCGTGCCGCTGACCGGAGGCATCTCGGCGGCGCCCGGAGCCGCCTGCAGCACCGGCAGCTCCTGCGGCGTCATCGCGACGATGCCCCGCGCCGCCTGGCGGATCGCCTGCGAGGCGGGGGAGTCGGGGTCGGCGGTGACCAGCGGCGTGCCGGCGTCGGCGTGTTCGCGCAGCGGCTCGGAGAGCGGCACCTTGCCCAGCAGCGGCACGTCGAGCTCGTCGGCAAGAAGCTGGCCGCCGCCCTCGCCGAAGATCGTCAGGCGCTCTCCCTGGGGGGTGGTGAAGCCGGACATGTTCTCGATCACGCCGAGGATCTCGAGGTCGAATTTGGCCGCCATCTCGGCGCCGCGGCGGGCAACCGACTGAGCCGCCGGCTGCGGCGTGGTGACGACGACGAACTTGGCCTGCGGCAGCAGCTGCGCCAGCGTCATCGAGACGTCGCCGGTGCCCGGTGGCAGGTCCAGCAGCAGGTACTCGAGCTCGTCCCAGGCGACGTCCTCGAGGAACTGCTGGATCGCCTTGTGCAGCATCGGGCCGCGCCAGACGACCGCGGCGTTCTCCTCGACGAAGAAGCCGATCGACATCACCTTGACCCCCCCGGCCGCCTCCAGCGGCAGGATCTTGCGCTCGCCGTTGACCTCCGGCTTGCTGTTGACGCCGAGCATGCGCGGGATCGAGTAGCCGTAGACGTCGCAGTCGAGGGCGCCGGCCGAGTGCCCTTCGGCGCTCAGCGCCGCCGCCAGGTTGGCGGTCATCGTCGACTTGCCGACGCCGCCCTTGCCGGAGGAGACGCAGATCACGTTCTTGACCTTCGCCAGCGCGCCCTGCGGCAGCTTGCCGCGGCCGAGCGCTTTCTGCAGGTCGCCTTTCTCCTCGTCGGAGAGGACGTCGAAGCCGACCCCGACCGCGGTGACGCCGTCGAGCTCCATCACCTGTTTGGCGACCGCCTGTTCGAAGTGGGAACGGATCGGGCAGCCGGCGGTGGTCAGCGAGACGATCACCTCGACCCGGCCGCTCTCCTGCACGTCGATCGAGCGGACCATGCCGAGCTCGACGATCGAGCGCCGTAGCTCGGGGTCGATGACCGCGCGCAGCTGCTCGGTGATCTGGTCGGTGGTGGGAAGCGCCATCGGGCTCATTCTCGCAAAGGCGTGGCGGCGGCACGCTGTGACCGCCAGGGGGGAGAGATTCCAGCGGCCATGACTTGGGGCCTCCATACGCAGGCGAGCGAACGGAGGACCGATGTCTGGCACGCGGGGTGGAGTGGGGCGGATAGTGGCGATGGGCGTGGGATTGGCGGTGGCCTTGCTGCTGCTGGCCGCGGGCGAGGCGCGGGCCGGCAAGTACGCCGTCGCCCAGTGCGGCTGGTACGTCGGCGCCGACGCCGACTGGTGGGACAGCACCGGCGGCGCCAAGTTCCGCCCCGACGCCTACTGCGTGCCGCCCGCGGGGGCCGATCCGTTCGACGGCGCCCATCTGAAGAGCTTCAGCCGCGACGGCCAGGGCACCGTCACCGGCACCCGCTACGCCCGCTGGCGCTGGGTGGCGCCGGCGGGAACCGGGATCACCCAGGTGCGCGGAACCTGGTGGCACACGCTGCACGACGGCATCGAGCAGCGGATCGGGGTCGGCAACTGGAGTGGCGGCTTCGACCCCTTTCTCACCGCCGCCTCGACCGACGTCACCCCGCGCGACTTCGTCGCCGGCTTCGCGACGCCGATGCCGGCGCTGGAGGACAGGCTGCTGTGCGCTCGCGCCGAAAGCAAGTGGTGCTCGCTCGACCCCGGTTCCTGGTCGGGTCTGCGAGCGCTGACGATCACGATCGAGGACGACCAGGGGCCGGCGGCGGGGCTCGGCGGCGAGATCGCCGCCGGCGGCTGGCGGCGGGGCGCTCAGAACGTCAGCTTCTGGGGCGGCGACACCGGCAGCGGCATCCGCTTCGGCGAAACCAGCATCGACGGCGCCCGCGTCGACCTCACCGAGTACGCCTGCGTCAAGGCCTATATCAGCGGCGAGTGGCGGGCGACCCAGATGCAGCCCTGCCCGCTCGGTGCCTCCGCCGGGGCGACGGTCGACACCACCCGCTTCAGCGACGGCAGCCACAGCATCCACCACTGCGTCACCGATTTCGCCGGCAACGTGGGCTGCACCGCCGACCAGACCGTCGGCATCGACAACAACCCGCCCGCCCACCCCCGCAACCTGGCGCTCGCCGGGGGAGAGGACTGGCGGCGCGTGGACGACTTCGACTTCTCCTGGGCGAATCCGGACCAGGGCCCGGCCAGCCCGATCTGGGGTGCCTACTGGCGCCTCACCGGCCCAGCCGGCTTCGACACCGGGGTCAAGCTCGCCAACGGCCGCGACATCGCCGCGCTGCAGGACCTGTCGGTGCCGCGTCCGGGCCTCTACTCCTTCTATCTCTGGCTTCGCGACGAAGCCGACAACGCCAACCCGTCCTCGGCGCTCGAAGTTCCACTGCGCTTCGACGACGTGCCGCCCGGGGTCGCCTTCGCCGCCGGCGAGGGCGAAGGGATTCCCGACCAGATCGTCGCCAGCGTCAACGATGTCCACTCCGGTCCCGCCACGGGGACGATCTTCTACCGCCGGCTCGGGGTCGAAGACTGGACCGAGCTGCCGACCAAGCTGCGACCCGAAGAGGGCACGGCGAAGGCGAGCCTCCTCGCTCGCACGCCCGACCTCGCGCCCGGCACCTACGTCTTCCGCGCCGACGCCGCCGACGCGGCCGGCAACACGGCGACGACGACGCTGCGCGCCGACGGCACCGAGATGGCGATCCGCAGGACGCCGCCGCCGGTGGCGCCGCAGCGGGCGCTGCCGCCGGCGGCGCAGCGGGCGAAGACGCGGCTGTTCGCGCGCCTGCGCGGCGGCCACGGTCACGGCGACGCCCTGACCGTTCCCTTCGCGGCGCCGGCGCTGGTCAGCGGCCGCCTCACCAGGGCCGACGGCGCCGGCGTCGCCGGCCGCCCGGTCCGCATCGTCAGCCGGCCCTCGCGCGGCGCCCTGGCGCCGGTCGCCACGGCGACGGTTACGACCGGCGAGCGCGGCGGATTCGAGCTGCGCCTGGCGCCGGGCCCCTCGCGCCGCGTCGCCCTCTCCTTCGCCGGCGGCGACGGGCTGGAGGCGGCCAAGCGTCCCTCGCTGCAGCTGCGGGTGCGCTCCGCGGTCAGCCTGGGGGTGGCGCCGCCGGCGCTGCGGACCGGGCAGACGCTGCGGCTCAGCGGCAGGGTCCGCAGCCGCGGCGCCCCGGTCCCCCGCCGCGGCAAGCTGGTTGCGATCCAGTACCTGGAGGCGGCCACTCACCGCTGGCGGCCGGTCCTGGTCACCCGCAGCGACCACGGCGGCCGCTTCCACGCCCGCTATCGCTTCCGCTACGTCACCGGCGCCGCCTCGATCCGGCTGCGGGCGACGGCGCTGGCGGAGGAGCGCTGGCCCTACGCGCCCGGCTCCTCGAGCCCGGTCACGGTCCATGTCTCCAGCCGATAGGGTGCTGCTCGATGTCGCGGGCCACCCTTCACACCAGCGCCGGGGCGATCGTGCTCGAGCTGCACGACGAGGACGCGCCGAAGACGGTCGAGAACTTCCGCAAGCTCGCCGCCGACGGCTTCTACGACGAGCTGGTCTTCCACCGCGTCAT
This sequence comes from uncultured Conexibacteraceae bacterium, assembly GCA_964540905.1. GTDB lineage: Bacteria > Actinomycetota > Thermoleophilia > Solirubrobacterales > 70-9 > VAYN01. The sequence continues at coordinate 6,955 of CAZIOS010000042.1, forward strand.
CCCCGACTTCATGATCCAAGGCGGCTGCCCCGAGGGCACCGGCACCGGCGGCCCCGGCTACACCTTCGAGGACGAGTTCAACGACCACAAGGTCGTGCGCGGGGCGCTGGCGATGGCCAACGCCGGCCCCGACACCAACGGCTCGCAGTTCTTCATCGTCACCGCCGGCGCCGCCCCCTGGCTCGACGGCAAGCACACCGTCTTCGGCGAGGTCGTCGACGGCATGGACGCGGTCGACGCGATCGAGTCGACGGCGACCGACGGCTCCGACCGGCCGCTCGAGGCGCAGACGATCGAGCGCGTCGAGCTGGCCGACTGACTCAGGACTCCGCGCCGGAGCCTTCCGGGCCTTCGTCCAGCAGCCCCGACCAGAACTCGACCCACTCGCGCTGGTGGGCGATGCCGATCCGGATCGTCAGCATGATCCCCTCAGGCACGTTCCCTTCGAGGTTGCGCTGCAGCTCCTCGTATTCGGCGACCTTGGCGCGATGGCCCGGGAGCTGCGCCGCCGCCATCCGCACCGGGTCGGCGCCGAAGAAGACCTTCAGCATCGCCGGGTTGCGGAGCTCGGTCATCTCCGCCGTCGGCTGCGCCAGCCAGTCGCGCAGCGCCCGCTGGCCACGGTCGGTGAGCCGGTAGTGGCGTCGCCGCCTGCCGCCCTCCTCGCGCCGCTCGCTGAGATAGCCGCCGCCGGCGAGCCGCTCCGGCTCGGCGTAGAGCTGGGCGTGGGGCAGCGACCAGAAGTTGCCGAGGCTGATCGCGACCATGCGCTTGAGGTCGTAGGAGGTCGCCTCGCCGGCGGCCTCGAGCAGGCCGAGGACGATGTAGGAGGTGGGGCTGAGGCGGATCTCGCTTGACATTTGGGTTCGTATTGATATTAAGTGCACCGTCCGAAGCGGACCATCGGGAGGCGCTGTGATGCCCCGCATGGCCGAGTAGGGCGGCGCCAAGCAAGGGCCCGGCGGAGTTCACGGCAGGGGAAAGGGCTTAGCCAGGCGCGCGAGTACCGCGGCCGAGCAGGGATTCGGCCGCGGTGCTCAGCCTGCTTCGGAGCGTTCGGCGTGGCGGCGGCGCAGGGTCTCGCCGGGCCGCCAGAGGCTGACCAGGCCGGCGACGAGGGTGACGAGGAAGATCTGGCCGACCATCATCTCCAGGCCGGAGATCATCCGCCCGGGCTGGCCGCCGGGGACGAGATCGCCGTAGCCGGTCGTGGTCAGCGTCGTGTAGCTGAAGAAGAGGAAGTCGCTGCCCTTGGGATGGGCGACGCCTTCGAAGAACGGCGTGCTCTGGATCCGCGCGACCGTCCCGTAGAGGAAGGTGAAGAGGATGCCGAGGACGGCGTAGATGCTGATCGCGCCGAGGATCGTGCGAAAGCCGATTTCGACCGAGAGCACGACGCGGCGCAGGACCGTCCCCATCGCGATCGCCAGCAGCGTGATCTGGATCGCCGAGGCGAGGTTGAGCCAGGTGTGATCGTCGCTGGCCGCCGCCACGATCGCCAGCGCCACGGTCAGCGCCGAGAGCCAGATCGCCACCCGGATCATGCGGCGATGGGCATGGGAGCTGGTCAGGGCGACGATCGAGGTGGCGCTGGTGGAGATCGTCAGGATCACCGCCGACCAGCCGCGGTTGGAGAGCAGCGAGGTCAGCACGTAGGTCGTCATCACCAGGGCGAAGACGAGCCCGAAGGCGTCGCTGACCCGCTCGGCCCGGGCCAGCCAGCGCTCGCGCCTGCGCGCTTTGATGGCGGCCCTGTCCATCTCCGCTCGTTCGGCCGCCCACCATAGTTTCCTGCCTGCGGTGGCCGCAGCGGAGGGGGTGGGATTCGAACCCACGAGACGCCTGACGACGCCCAACGGCTTTCAAGGCCGCCGCATTCAACCGCTCTGCCACCCCTCCGGAGGCTGATTGGATAGTCGCATGCGCCGCCTGCTGCTGCTCGCCTCGGCGATGGTCTTCATTGACGTCGCCTTCTTCTCCGCGATCGCGCCGCTGCTGCCGAGCTACGTCGACGAACTCGGGCTGAGCAAGGCCGAAGCGGGGATCCTCTCCGCCTCCTACGCGGCCGGCACCCTGATCGCGGCGCTGCCGGCGGGATTCGTCGCCAGCCGGGTCGGGCCGCGCCGCAGCGTCATCTGCGGACTCCTGGCCCTCGGCTGCATCAGCGTCGTCTTCGGCTTCGCCAGGAACATCGTCCTGCTCGATGTCGCCCGGTTCGTGCAGGGGGTGGCGGGGGCGCTGATCTGGTCCGGGGCGCTGACCTGGCTGGTGACGACGGCGCCGCCGGAGCGCCGCGGCGAGGTGATCGGCACCGCCCTCGGCACCGCCGTCGCCGGCGCCCTGCTGGGGCCGGCGCTCGGCGCCCTCGCCGGCACGATCGGCACCGAGCCGGTCTTCAGCTCCGTCCTCGTCGTCACCCTGGCCCTGGCCGCGGCGGCGGCGCGGATTCCCGAGGTGGGCGTGCCCGAGCGGGCCGGCTGGCGTCAGGTGGCAGCGGCGATGCTGAGCCGGCCGGTCGTCAACGCCGCCGTCTTCGTCGCCGTGCCGTCGCTGATGTTCGGCGCGATCGAGGTGCTGGTGCCGCTGCGGATCGACGCCCTCGGCGGCGGCCACGGGGTGATCGCCGCCGGCTTCATCGCCGGCGCCGGCCTCGAGGCGCTGCTGGCGCCGCTGGTCGGCCGCTACTCCGACCGCGCGGGGCGGCGGCTGCCGTTCCTCGGCGGCCTGGCGATCTGCGGCCTGGCGATGGTGGCGATAGGGATCGCGCAGACGCTGGGCGGAGTGCTGGTGGCGCTGATCGCCACCTCGCTCGGCGCCGGGCTCTGCTTCGCGCCGGCGATGACGATGCTCTCCGACGCCGCCGCCGCCTCCCATCTGCACCAGGGATTCGCCGCCGGCCTCTCCAACATGGCCTGGGCCTCGGGCCAGGTGCTGGGCGGGATCGGCGGTGGCGTCGTCGCCAGCCTCACCGGCGATGCCGTGCCCAGCATCCTGATCGCGGCGCTGCTGTTCGCCACCGTCCTCTACGCCTTCCGGGCGCTGGCGCCGCGCGGCGCCGCGCCGGCGCCGGGCTAGGCTGAGCCGATGTCTGCCGGGCGCGCAGCGGGCGGGGCGGGGAGCTGGGTCAACTGGGCCGGCGACCAGTCCTGCCGGCCGGCGCGGGTGCTGCGGCCGGCGAGCCGCGAGGAGCTGGCGGCGACGGTCGCCGACGCCGTCGCGGCGGGGCTGAAGGTAAGCGTCGCCGGCTCCGGCCACTCCTTCACCGAGGCGGCGCTGAGCGAGGGCGCGATGGTCCACGTCGAGGCGCTGAGCGGGGTGATCGACGCCGACCCGGGCTCGGGGCTGGTCAGGGTCGGGGCCGGCACCGTCCTCGCCGACCTCAACGAGGAGCTGGACCGGCTCGGGCTGGCGATGGAGAACCTCGGCGACATCGACCGCCAGACCCTCGCCGGCGCGATCTCGACCGGGACCCACGGCACCGGCGCCAGGCTTCGCAACATCTCCGCCCAGGTCGAGGGGCTGGAGCTGGTCCTCGCCGACGGCGGCGTGCGCGAGCTCGGCGCCGGCGACGGCGAGCTGCTGCGGGCGGCGCGGGTCGGGGTCGGCGCCCTGGGTGCGATCGCGGCGGTGACCCTGCGCTGCGTCCCCGCCTTCGTCCTGCACCGGGTCGACACGCCGCGCCCGCGCGAGCAGGTGCTCGACGGCTTCCAGGCCAGCGCCGACGCCAACGACCACTTCGAGCTATTCACCTTCCCCTACTCCGACAGCGCCCTGGTGCTGGAGCGCAACCGCACGGAGGGGCCGCCGCGCCCGCGCGGGCGCGCCACCGCCTACCTCAACGACATCGTGCTGGAGAACTGGGCGCTGGAGGCGCTGGCGGCGACCGGCAGGCGCCTGCCGCGGGCGATCCCGGCTCTGGCCCGGCTCGCCGGGCGGCTCGCCGGCGGCGCCCGCACGACCGACCGCAGCGACCGCGTCTTCGCCAACGAGCGCCGCGTCCGCTTCACCGAGATGGAGTACGGCGTCCCCCGCGAGCACGGGCCGGAGGCGGCGCGGCGGGTGATCGAGTGGGTGCGCTCCAACCGCTACCCGGTCTTCTTCCCGATCGAGATGCGGGTCGCCGCCGGCGACGACGCCCTGCTCAGCCCCGCGCACGAACGCGACACCGCCTACATCGCCGTCCACCAGTACCGGGGGATGCAGTGGCGTCCCTACTTCGAGGCGGTCGAGGAGATCGTGGACTCCTACGGCGGCCGCCCGCACTGGGGCAAGCGCCACTTCCAGACCGTGGCGACGCTGGCGCCGCGCTACCCGGCCTGGGACGCCTTCCAGCGCGCCCGCGACGAGCTCGACCCGGGGCGCGCCTTCAGCAACGAGTACGCGGCGCGGGTGCTCGGGCCTTAGAGGAAGGCCTTGCCGTCGCCCCTGTAGGTGGGGACGACGTCGACGATCTCCTCGCCTTCGACCAGGTGCAGGGCGTCGAAGCGCTCGCAGAGCTCGCCGGCCTTGGCGTGGCGCAGGTAGGCGCGGTCGCCGACCCGCAGCCCGGCCGCGGCCTCGCCGAGCAGCGGCGTCTGCACCTCGCCGGCGCCCTCCTCCGGGTCGAGCTCGAGCCCGGGCGGCAGCCACGGCGCCGGCAGCCGCGCCGGGTCGCCGCTGCCGGAGGCGAGGTAGCCGCCGCCGAGCGCGGTGGCGACGGCGGGCGAAGGCTTGCGGACGATCGGCAGCGCGAAGCCGGCGGCGGGGGTGAGGCTGAAGCGGCTGTAGTGGTCGAAGAGGGCGGGGGCGAAGAAGCCCGAGCCGGCCGTGACCTCGGTCACCGCCTCCTCGGCCGCGGTCAGCTCGAGGCTGCCGGTGCCGCCGCCGTTGACGATCGCCAGCTCGACGAACTCGCCGAGGGCGGCGACGATCGCCGCCCTCCGCGCGGCCAGCTCGGCGGCGGAGCGGCGCTGCATGAAGCGGATCGCGGCGCCGCGCAGGCGCCGGCCCGGGGGGCGGTCGCCGACGCCGGCGATCTGGCCCTCGTAGGCCATCAGCGCGTCGAGTTCGAGCTGCGGCCGCCGCTCGATCTCCCGCGCCAGCGCCACCGCGTCGGCGACGGTGTGGACCGGGGAGCGCTTCGGCCCGACCTTGATCCGCCCGCCCAGCGCCCACCAGGAGGCGTCGACGTCGATGCAGACCCGGACCGGCGCCGCGCCGGCGCCCAGCACCGACTCGATCGCGTCGAGGTGCTCGGCGCAGTCGACCATCACGATCGGGGCCCCGGCCGGGTTGGCGACCGAGCGCAGCGCCAGCTCGCCGAGCGCCCCGGCGTCGACGGTCGGGTAGGCGAGCAGCAGGTCCTCGAACCCCTGCTCGGCCAGCCACAGCGTCTCCGGCAGGGTGAAGGTCATCAGCCCGGCGAAGCGCCGGTCGCGACCGAGGATCGCCTCCAGCAGCGCCCGGCAGCGGATCGACTTGCTCGCCACCCGCACCGGCTTGTCCCCGGCCCGCTCCAGCAGCGCCGCCGCGTTGGCCCACATCGCCTCGAGGTCGACGAAGGCGAACGGCGCCTCGACCTCGGCGAAGATCCGCTCGTAGCGGCCGTGCGACTGGGTGGGCGGAGGGGACACCCGCCTGAGCCTATCCCCGCCAGGCAGCTTCGGTAGCCCTCGCTGACCTCAGTCGGTTGAGATCCGATCCCTCGCCCAGGCAATCGTCTCTGACACCAGCGCCAAAGCTTGCTCTCGATCCAGTGAGTCGTCGATCGTCTCCCCGTAGCGAAACTCCACGGCCCACGGGGCTAACGTTGGAATCTCTTGCCAGTTGGAAGGCAACGTCGCTCCAAGATCACGGAGGCGGTCCACGAGGTGTTTCAGGTCGTGGGTCCAGGGAAAGTCCGCGCCGGTCGCGGTGAGGACCGCCCGTCGGCAGATAACTTGATCGCTGCGTCGGCATCCTCTTGGGCCTTGCGCAAGAGGAGCTGAGCCTCGTCGAGCTCAGGCTGCGACAAGGACGCGGCCCTCGCGAAGCGCGCGGTGCACCAACGTGCTCGGGACGCGCGCACGCCTCGCCGCCTCCTCCTCCGAAACGACAACGACGTCGACTGGAACTCCCAAGGGGGGAAGGGCGTTGCGCAAATGAATCATCTCGTTGAGCTTGCTCGGCACCCGCTCCTCGATCACGAGGAAATCGAGGTCGCTGCTCTCACCAGCCTCGCCGCGTGCCCTCGATCCAAAGAGAACCACCCGTGCCGGCGACCGGGCGGCCTCTGCCAGCCGTCGACCCGCCTCCTCGATCATCGGCTTACCGTAGCGCCTCCATGCCTGCGCAAGGCAAAACGGAGAGGGAGGGATTCGAACCCTCGAGAGAGCTTGCGCCCCCTACTCGCTTAGCAGGCGAGTGCCTTCAGCCACTCGGCCACCTCTCCTAGAGCTGGCCCGATTGTAGGAACTAAGCGAGGGACGGGGGGGCCGGATCGATCAGCTGTGCCGGGAGCGGACGATCGCGCGGGCGCCCTCGGCGGGGATCATCGTCACGTTGCGGTGCAGGGCGCGCTCGGGGGCGGGGTCGACGGCTTCGAGGTCGAGGCGGCGGGCCATCGCCTCGAGCACGACGCGCTGCTCGGCCATCGCCAGGGCGGCGCCGAGGCAGCGGCGGATGCCGCCGCCGAAGGGGATCCACTCGTAGGTGCCGGGCTTGCGGTCGCCGAGCCAGCGCTCGGGCAGGAAGTCGAAGGGCCGCGGGTAGAGGTCCTCGCGGTGGTGGATCAGGAGGATGCTCATCGTCACCGCGCTCTCGGCCGGCAGGCCGTACTCGCCGAGCCGCCAGGGCAGCTTGACGCGGCGGCCGATCAGTGGGATCACCGGCCGCGAGCGCATCGTCTCGACGATCGTCGCCTCGATTCGCTCCTCGGCGCCCGCGCCGGAGCGGACCGCGCCGAGCAGCGCCTCGTGGGCGTCGGGGGCGCGCAGCAGCCGCTCCCAGGCCCAGGCCAGCGAGTTGGCGGTGGTCTCGTGGCCGGCGAGGACCAGGACCAGCAGCTCGTCGCGCAGTTCTTTGTCGCTCAGCTCCTCGCCCTCCTCGGTCCGCGCCTGCAGCAGCAGCGAGAGGATGTCGCGGCGTTGCTCGAGGTCGGCGGCGCGGCGGCGCGCGGCGATCACCGCGTAGACGCGGCGGTCGAGCAGGTTGAGGCCGACCTTCATCGCCCCGACCGCCTCCTCGCGGCCGATCTGCAGCAGCTCGCCGAGCTGCGCCTCGGGCCGGGTCGAGGCGGCGATCAGGCGCCTGATCACCTGCCGCAGCCCGTGCTCGGGGCTGCCGGCGGCGGGTTTGCCCTCGATGCCGAAGATCCCGGCCATGATTACGTCGAGGGTGATCGCCTGCATCCGCGGCGCCAGCGCGAAGGGGGTGCCGAGCGGCCAGGCGTCGATCTCGCGTTCGGTCGCGGCGGCGATCATCTGCGTGTAGGCCTCGATCGCCTCGCCGTGGAAGGGCGGCAGCAGCAGTTTGCGCTGGCGCATGTGGCGCGGGCCGACCGCGGTCAGGACCGAGTCGGGGCCGACGATCGGCCGCAGCGGCGACTCGCCGGTCAGCGAGGGCGCCTGCTCGGGGCCGGCGGTGAAGAGCGAGCGGACATGGTCGGGATGGCTGGTGACGACGGTCGCGTCGCGGGTCGCCCCGTGCATGCGGAAGACCTCGCCGTGGCGGCGGCGGGCGCCGAAGACGAACTCGATCTGGCGCTGGTTGAAGCGCAGCGACTGCAGCAGCCGCGGCAGCGCGATCGCCGGCGGCGCCGCCAGGCCGGCGAGCTCGCCGGGGTCGATCGGACCGGCGGGGGAGGGCGGCGCGGTGCCGACGAGGCCCGCGGCGGCGGGGTCGAGGGCGCCGGCGCCGCTGGTTGCAACTGGGCTCATCCGGGCAAAGGATCGCAGAGACCCGTGTCGAGGTTTTGCGCCCTCTAGATGACCCGCCCACACACCTTGTGAACGCCTGAGAGGCATCCGGGCCCTCCA
>CAZIOS010000043.1:0-13717 GCA_964540905.1 uncultured Conexibacteraceae bacterium
GCCGAACTTGGCCAGGTATTCGCCTTTTTCGTTGAACTCCTCGACGCGGTTGTTGTTCTCGTCGGCGACCCAGAGGTCACCTTTGGCGTCCAGGGCGATGCCGGCGGGGTGGGCGAACTGGCCGTTGCCGGTGCCCGAGGAGCCGAAGGACGAGGAGTAGTTGAGGCCGCCGCATTCGCTGCCTTCGCAGACGAAGCGCTGGGTGGTGGGAGCTCCAAGGGTCGAGCTGTAGAGGGTTTCGACCTTGGGAATGGCGGTTCCCCCGCCTTCGATCTTCTGGGTCAGCTGGCGGCCGGCGGCGTCGTAGGTGATGATCGTCTTGCGGGTGTTCGAGGATCCCCCGCCGGGGCTTTCGAGGACTTCGGTCGGCTCGTCGAGCTGGTTGTAGGCGGGGAACTTCTTCACCAGGAGTTCCGGCACACCAGCGCTACTCGCTTGAGCCGCCGGTTCCACGATGCACGGCAAGCCAGCGTATGCGGAGTTGTGACATTCGAGTGGTGGCCCAATGTTGGTGGTGGTGTAGTAGATCGTCTTCGTCGTCCCGGCACCGCCGCCTTTTTCGTTGGAGGGCTGGCGCTGTTCGACCGGCAGGCCGCTTTCTTCGTTGTATTCGGTCGTCGTGGTGATGTGCAGGTGGCTCCCGGTGCCCGGGTCGACGATCGTCTCGGTCGGCTTGCGCAGGTTCCAGTCGTATTTGTATTCGGTGGCGCGCTGGTCGAGCAGGCTTCCGCCGCTGAGAGCGCCGCTGGTTTCCCGTATCGGCAGATGCGGATCTGGGGTCACGCCCAGCGGCAGTTCTTCCGCTTTGTCGTATTCGATGCTCTTATAGAGGCGGGCCTGGGCCGCGGCGCCCGATTCGAGCCGGACCTGGTGCGTCGGGCCCCATTCTTCGAGCAGCTCGGTGCCGTCGGTGGAGTAGGCACGCTTGGTTTCGAGTTCCTTCCAGCGTTTTTCTCTTTCCGCTTCGGAGGCGGCCAGGACCCGGAGGCGGTTCTGCGGGCTCAGTTCGCGGACCACGTTGCCGAATTCATCGATCTCCGAGGTCGAGATCGACGGGGCCGAGGTGCCGGCGCCCGCAGTGGTCGCGGTGTTTACCGCATGGCCTTCGGCATCCATGTAGTAGACGGTCGCGTGGGAGTAGCTGGTTGGCGGGCTGGCCGGCACCTGGTCGGGCGGGAAGATCGCGGTGGCGTCGAGCGGCAGGTCCCGCTGGCCCCACTGGGCGACCGTGCTCGGCCCCATTTCATAGGGGGCGCCGGAGCCGCTCAGCGGCACTTCGTAGGCGATCGTCGTCTTGGCAACAGACGGGCTCGATATCAAGCTGGGTCGACTGACCGCCATCAATCGGCCGTTTTCTTCCTCTTCGTCGATCACGCCGTATTCCATCGTCCACGGTTCCTGGCCTGCGGGCGTGATCGTTTTCAGCTGGCCGCCAGTTTCATAGCTGTATTTCTCCTTGAGCGCCGGGGAGATCCGTGGGTCCCACTCTTCGGTCAGGCGTCCTTCTTTGTTGTAGTTGTAGTTGGCCACTTCCCACGGTCCGCCGTTGCCAGGGGCGTAGTAGGTGATCTTCGAGAGCCGTTCGCCGTAGCCGGAGGGCGCTTCCCAATGAGTCGCCGGCTGGTAGCTGAATTCAAGGGCGTGGCAGCCGGCGTTGCTCTTCGCTTCGGCTTCGCTCGCGCAGGGGCCGCCCGCCGCGGTCGGGGCGATCACCATCTTCAGCCGCATTTGTCCGCCGACCAGCGCGTAGTTCATCCGCGCCTTGTTGCCCGAGCCGCCGACCTGCGAGACAGCGACCGGCACGTATTCGCCGCCGCCGAGGTTTTCGAAGATCGTCTGGTTGCCGCCGGCATCGGCCAGGATCAGCTTGCCTCCTTCGGCGAAGAGGCTGTAGCCAGTCATTTCGGGGGGCGTGACGTAGCCGCCCGCTTCGTTCTTTTCGAAGGCGATTTCATAGCCTTCTAGGTCAGTCAGCAGCGCGTATTCAAAGCTGTAGGCAATGCCTTCAATCGTTTCGGTTTCGTTGATGAGCTTGATGCTCTTCCATTCAGAGCCACCGGCTTCTTCAACCGGAACGCCCGGTTTCCAGCCTTGACCGAGGACTCCGGTATCGCCAAGTTTGCCGGCTTCGCGGGAATTGAAGGTACGCGAGAATTCCAGTGAGGAGCTAAAGCCGGGAATCGCGACATCGCCGCGGCTCACCGTCAGGTTCCCGGTCAGCAGATCGACGGTTCCCGGACCCACCTGGGCGGTGGCGTCTTTTGGGCCGCCGAGGAAGCGGTTGACGACTGCTTCGTTCGGAGCGCTGTAGCCGGCGGCGCCGGTCGACCCTTCGAAGAGGGCGCGGACCTGAACGACGCCGCCTTTTTTCCGCAACGTCGAAGACGCGTGGGCGGCGTCAAAATAGAGCGGTTCCGATTCCTGCGCGCCAGAGACTTCGATTGGCCAGGAGACTGCTTTGCCTTCGGCGTTGCGAACCAGTTCAGGGGGAATCGTCTGAAAGGCGCCGGCTTTTCCTTCGCGGTACTGATAAGTGAGGCCGGTCACGCCGGAGACTTTCCAGGCCGACTTCAACTTCAGGCGCCGAGCGGTTCGCGTCCCTTCGGCAGGCGAGGTCACCACGCTCGTAGCAGGAGCTTGCGGAAAGTAGCTCACCGCCAGATACGGTCGATCTGCTTCTGGGCTCGCCGCGCTCGAGTCAAACGTGAAGGTGCCGTGCGTGCAAGAAGACCCACATGGAGATTCTTCGGCGAGTTTGACGATTAGCCCCATATTTCCATTGAGCGTTTCGTTCCACTTTGAGACGACAGGTGCCATCCCGCTGAACTGCCACCATCCGGGCCCCGTACCCCTAACGCTCGTTAGCACTTCGCTGCCTTCGCTGGTGAAGTCACCGCCGGGAGTGCTCCAGGGATATTGGACTTCACTGCCGATAAAGTGTTCAACTTTATAGTTTGGCCAATTCAAGCTGCTATCCCACGCCTTGGTGGCCCGTCGCAGCTGGACGGCGCTGACACCGGTGGCGCTGTTGGGGTCGTATAAGTTGACGCTGGCAGAGGAGATCCAAGCGCCGAGCGGAATGGCGCTGAGGTTGAACCGCAGGGCGGCTCGATAGCGAGCGGTGGTGGAGCCACCGAGGCCGCTGCTAGTCGTGTATTCGGCTTTCTCGGTCGTCGCTCCGTTGGATCCACACGTCGGAGTCGTGTTCGTTCCACCTGACGGTTCGTAAATGAAATACTGGCAATCCAGGGCGGCCGACCCTTTTACTTCGATGGACGGATCGATCGTCACGGGCCAAATTCGATCTGCCTGGGTGAGCCATTCGCGATCGGCTTCTACGACCAGGCGCCACTGGTGCGGGCCTAGCGGTTCGAGGTCGTAGTGAATCGCGTGCGAGACATTACGTTGGGCAGAGCTGTCGAACATGACCGGGGCCGGCAGCGTGGCGACCGCTTGTCTGGCTTCGTCGCGAAAGACAATCGCACCGTTGTTCCCAAGCGAAGGCGTCAGACCATCGGCAGCTTCAAGCTCGAAATGGAAGGTTGATGGCGAGGCAGGACCGGCCATCTCAATGTCCTCCTTGAGGCCGTTCGCGAGGCTGGTGAGGCCAAAGCTGGTGCCGGGGTCGACTTCGTAATTGGCCGTCCTACCGTGCAATTCCCCTTCCTCGCTCTCATCTCCCAAAAGACGCTCTGAGACCCAGGCGTCGCCGTCGGACAACTGGACCGCTCCACCCCCCATCCGAGCGGGGAGCTGGAGGTCAAACCGGTTGGCACCGTTGACAATCGAGCCATCGGCTTGCCGCTGCAGATCTTCTTCGATCGGCTTCCAGTCGCCTTTGGCATCGCGGTAGTTGATGGGGTTCCCGTAGAGGCGCGTTTCTCTGCCGCCATCGGGGAGGCGGTAGGTGTCTGAGGTGGCCGTCCGGGCGGCCTTTATTTCGGCTCCTGCAGGTTCTAGGGGCGTCGCATTCGAGTTCGCCGACGGGCGCTGGGATTCCTCGGCGGAGCTGCCGGGTGCGCCGAGGGCGATGCTCGCGCTGAGCAGTAGTAATACCGCGAAGCCGGCCGCCAGCAGGGCCCCGGCCCTGCTGCTCCGGGGGACGGCGCGTCCCCATCTCCTCTTCGCCGGCCGCAGAACACCACCGATGCGGGTGGCAATGAAGACTACGCAACGTAGCTGCGTCGCAGAGGCCTGTCCGAGATGTTTCACGCTCCAACTCTTCATGGCCACACTTCGACGCCCAGGGCTACGCATTCAATTCTCCCTCGCAGATATTGCCCATCGGCTCCATTTAGGTACGTGCTGGGCTGTTGACCGCACCATCTTGTAGGCCAATAGACTGCGGGTCAATCGTCATTAATTAGGTGCTGGGTTCGCCATCACCACTCAAAGGGGTACGCGCTCTTAAGGACGGCATTCACTAGTGAATCAGTGGCTCACGGCCTCGAGAATTGCGATGACCATCGGCATCGTCGCCACCAAGGCGTTCGGTGCGTAGAGGTGCCTTAACGATGGGCCTCTCTTTGCTGGTGCCGTCCCGCACGAGGCCAGAACGCCAAGCTCGACCAACAGCCGGATGTCCGAGGCGACCGCCGGAAGTGGCTCCCTAAGCTGCTGTGCTATTTGAGAGGGAGAGGCAGGCACAGCTTGCGCGAGGATCAGTTTCAGAACCCTCGCCCGCCGCTCATGTGCCAACGCCTTGGCTAATTTTTTGGCCTGCTCTGGATCAAGGCTCAAACGGTTTGTCATCTTGAGCTTTCGCTCAGGTTCCAGCCCTGACCAGCGTGGCCAGCACCCCGCCGCCGAGGCTGCCGGCGATGAGGACCGACGCTCCCATCCGAAGCCCTCCCCCCGCCTCGGCGGCGATCGCGTCGGGCACTTCGATCTCGCAGCTCGCCACCGCCCCTCCCTCGCTGGGCAGCGGGTCGGGGGCGAGGAACCAGCAGCACTACGACCGGCTCTCCTCCTCCGTCCACATCGCCTTTGGGGCCGGCCACGAGGATGCCGCTAAGGCGGACCTCGGTCGACTCAGTGTTTTCGTCTTGGCGTAACGTCTCAGCAGCGCCATCAAGCCGATCCTGCGCGTCAGTGCAGGCATCGAGAAGCCGGCCCCGAGAGCGCCACCTCCGAGGCATCAGGGGAGGAACCCTAGAAATCTTCATCAGTCGCCCCTTTCGAGGACGACGATGGTGGAGCCAAGGTGCGGGTCGGTGGGCGGCACCTTGAGGCGCCCAACCGGGCGCAGCCCGGCCGAGGCGCCCTCGGCCTCGACCTGGACGGCGCTGAGAGCCTGGAGTCGCACCTCGTCCTCCTCGCTGCTGCGCTCGCCTGTTGGCGAGACTGTCTCGCGGCGGCGGCGGATCGCGATTTCGTCGCCCTCTTCGGCGACGCTGAGCAACTGGCTTGTGTAGAGCCAGCCATCGAGCTCGCACAGGTCGAGGAGCGGGGCAGGGGCCTCAGTCGGAGGCGGCTTCTCGACGATCGCCAGGGCGATCCGCCCACCGGGCAGCATGTGGGCGCAGATCGTCAGCAGGCAGTCGCAACGGTCGCGCTCGCTGGGCAGCAATTGCAGGACGTGCATCGGCCCCACCGCCAAGGCGATATCGGTGTCGAGAAAGAAACCACGCATGTCTTCCAGCCGCGCTTGCACCGAGAGGCCCCCGCCGCGGTCGGCCAGCAGCTGCACCAGCTCCTCCTCGCGGTCGATCCCGATCACCTCGTGGCCGCGCCGTGCCAGGTGCAGGGCGACGCGACCGGTGCCGCAGCCGAGCTCGAGGATCGCCCCGTCGGCGCCCTTCGCCAGGTCCTCCCAGATCTCCAGGTCGGCCGAGTAGGAGCCGCACTCGATGTCGTGCCAGAGCGCCTTCACCGTTCAATCCACCACACAGCCATGACTGGCCTCAAGGGCGATCGTGGGCTCGTCGGGGCACCCGTCCCGGCTTCCTACCTCCGCGAGGGACGGGTGCCCCTGAAACGCGCCTACCCAGTCATTTAGACGCGTTTGGCCCCCTGCCCCGCTAGCCGGGCGGCACTGCCGACTCGTGGGGGCAAGCTCTTGACTAATGCCAACCGGGATCACTGCTGGGCTTTCCCCCATCTCCACTCAGAGGGAAGCTCGGGCTGGCACAGGTCGTCGATGTCCTGACCGCCGATCGGCACGCGATCCTCGCCCTCCTCAGGCATGGCGCCCTACGGCGCGGCAGTGGCGCTTCCGCGCGCCCGGCCCCTGCGCGGCAGGCCTGAGATGAGAGATGAAGGGGCTCACTCTGCGATCTCCTCGAGCTGGTCGAGAACGTGCTGGCTCGCTTCGATCACAAAGCGGTTGCGCTCCTCCAGCCTGCGGGCTTCGGCCAGCTCCACGACCAGACCCGCGGCGTGGCGGGCGGCCAGGTCGTGCAGCCGGACGAGGACGCGGCGCAGCACCTCTGGCGGGGTCTGCAATTCGACCGACTCGCCGTCTCCGTTGCCGATCCTGAGGTCGTCCAGCAGCAGCCGCAGGTCGTCGGCGTACTCGCGGCCGATGCGCTCGGCGGTGTCGTAGTTCTCCATCCTGATCGCCAACTCGAAGTCGCCGATCCCGCTCATCCGGTCGACGATCTGGTCATGCAGCGCGTCGCGCTGCTCGGCGGTGATGGTGAACTTCATGCCGAGGAAGCGGGTGGGATGCCGATCCAGGGCATCGCTCTAGTCGCCTCGGCCCGGCAGCGGCTCGTTGAAGGTCGCGGCGAGGCCGTTGGCAAACTCGGCGCTCGGCGTCGGGGGAGCAGCGATGGTGCCGTTCGTGGCGTCGATGACGACGTGCTGGACGACATAGCGACGTCCATCTGGGGTCTCGATCGCCTCCCCTCTGGGCTCGGCCAACCGGCGGGCGTCATGGCCGAGCTGGAAGGCGCAGATCGCCACCGCGCGGGGATGGTCGCAGGCGCCGTAGGTGCCGAGGATGTGGATCAGCGCGTCTTCGTCGACGTCGTTCTCGGCGCACCAGACGGGGATGTCCTTCTTTGTGCGCTTGTAGGCGGCTTCGAGCCCGGCGATGTCGGCGGGGCGGATCAATTGAGAGGCGCCTCCCTCGGCTCGCCAGGTGCCTCCCCCGCCCTGACCGAGGAGGCCAGCACTCCGCCGCCGCCGCTGAGGCTGCCAGTGATGAGGACCGGCGCTCCCACCCGAAGCTCTCCCCCCGCCTCGGCGGTGACCGCGTCGGGCACTTCGATCTCGCAGCTCGCCACCGCCCCTCCCTCGCTGGGCAGCGGGTCGGGGGCGAGGAAGGCGATGATCAGCAGGGTGACCGGCTCGCCGGTGCGGCCCTTGTCGCGCTGGGGATCGTCGGCGAGGACCCCGGTCAGGTAGACGGAGTTGTGCTGCGGTTGCCCTTGGCCCCGGGCGGCATCGACGCCGGCCGCACCGGGCGGATGCCCATGTCGGGGGTCGAGCGGCATCCGCCGCTCGCGCTCTCCCGAGGAGCGCAGCGCCCAGCGACCGCGTCGGCAGGACTCGCGCAGGCGGGCGGGGAGAAACCTCACGAGCCGGCCTCCCTGGCGGACTCGAGCGCCTGGGGCTGGGTCATCTCGTTGACCAGCTCGTCGGAGAATTCGAGGCCGTATTGCCGGGCGGTCTCGAAGTCCTCGCGCATGATCGCCAGCCGCAGCCTCCCAATGCGGTCCACGTGGTCGAGCGCGAACTCATAGATCGCGTCGCGCTCGGCGGGGCCGAGGAACGGAGAAGGCATCACTCGGCCTCGCGCCCGGCCCGCTCGAAGGCATCCTCTTCAACCGCGCTCAAGACCGCTTTGCAGGCCGCCGCCACCAGCTCGGCCCGCTCGCGCAGCGCCTGCCCTTCGGCCCTGGCTCTGGCTTCCTCCTTTTCTTCGTCGCGCCGCTCTCCTTCGGCGTCGCAGCGCAGGCGAGTGAAGATGCGGCGCAGGTCCTTCGCCGGCAGGACGAGCTCGACCTCGCCCTCGGTCGACTCGACATCCCATCCGAGCTCGTCGATCAAGCGCAGGTCGTCTGCCAGCTCACGCCCCAGGCGCTTGGCTGCGTCGAAGTCCTCGCCCTCGAGGGCGAGGAAGACCTCGTCGAAGGAATGCAGTCCATCGAGCGCTTGCGCCTGGATGGCGTCGCGCTGGGCGCCTGTGAGGCGAACGGGGACCGTCATCTGCCTTTCTCCCCCGGCAGCGGCACCGCCTCAAAGGTCGCGCTGCCGACGATGAGCTGGGTCAGCGGGCCCACGGCCGAGGAGGCGCATCGCTCTTCGACCGCCGCAACCGTCGCCGTCAGCTCCTCGATCGCCGCGCGAATCCGGCGCTGACCGTCGGCGTCTGCGGCCACCGGGAGAAACCGATACTGACCCTCGGACTCGGGATCCTGCGATTCGGCCTCTAGGGCTGCGATCGCGTTTTCCAAGAAGCAGTTGAGGGCCGCCCCCTGCGCCGCTGGGCGGAGCGGCTGGGGCACCTCCGCCCAAGGAAAGGCCTCGGCGAGCATCCGAGACCTGAGGGCGTAGACCGTTTCCAGCGCCCCCCTGCGCTGATGCGTGCTGATGATCTCGACGAGATCGCATTCCTCCCAAAGCACCTTGCGCAGGTGATAGGCGACAGTGATCACCTTGATGTCGAGGGCTTTGCCGATCGCGCTCGCGCTTGCCGGCCCTCGCGTCAGCGCCCGGACGATCTGCAACCGGATCGGGTGGTCGAGGGCAAAGAAGAGTCGACCTGCGGGGTCAGCGGTGCGACTCAGGCCCTTCGCCACGTCCGCTCAGCCTTCCCCTGGGATCGCGATAGGGCCTTCAGCGCCGGCGAGGCGGGACCTAGCGACAGCAGCTTCGTGCCGAGCATGCGCGAGGAACCGGGCATCGCCCTCCTCGGTCGCTCGCAGGGCGCAGAGAACAGCCTCGCTCGCCGGCGTGGCTGAGAAGTAGTGCCTTGCCGATCCTCCCGACTGCTCGGCCCCCTCGTCCCTGATGAGGCCGGGCTGCGCCAGGGCGCGCATGTGGTAGCCGGCGCCGGAAGCCGAGCAGGGCCATAGCTCAGACGCGGCGGCCTCGGCCGGGTTGAGCCGGCGACCGTCGCCATTGAGGAGACGGAGGAGGTGGCGGCGCAGTGGATGCTCGAGCGCCTCGCGCACAGACGCCGGCAGCCCGACGGCGACCCCCATCGGTAGGCGATGCTCTGCCGGGCTTCTCTCTTTCAAGGCCTGTTCCCTCGCTGGTCGAATGGCGCTAAACACCGTGAGCAGTGGAGATTCGTGCGGCAGTCTAGGGGTACGCAGCGGGTTCCCATAGGCAGTTTGCGCCACTAGAAAGCGTGCGAAACGTTACTTGAGAGTCTGTAGACCGGAGAGTTGCCAGCAGCCAGAGTCCCCGCTGGCATGGAAGGCGAGCTTCAGAAGGCTGTCGGTGCGAACCTGCGGGCCTACCGCAAGGCCCACGGCGTCAACCAAGAAGACTTCGCCTACCAGCTCGGACTGCACCGGACCTATCTCAGTCAGATCGAGCGCGGCAAGCGCAACCTCTCTTTGGGGAAAGTCGAGCGGCTCGCCGAGCGGCTGGATGTCGATGTCTGGACGCTGCTGCGAAGGATCGAGCCCTAGGCAGACCCGCAGAGATAGACGGCCTTGGTGTGCAGCTCGTCGTCCAGCCCAGACTCGAGCTCGCCGTCTGACTCGCCGAGGACGGCGAGGGGTCTCAGCCCCGCCGCCTCGATCGCCGCCAGCGCTTCGCCTTCGCTGAAATGGCGCTGGCGGTGGACATGAGCCTCGATGCCCTCCCCCTCGCCGGCGAAGCGGGCCTCGCTGACCGACCCGGGCAGGACCTCCTCGGTCGACATCTGGCCCTGCCACACCATCCGGCGGCCGTTGTGCTCGACGACGTGCTCCTCGCTGAAGAAGGTCCGGTAGGTGGCGAGGGTGTTGAGGTCGAACAGCAGGATCCCCTCGGGCGCCAGGTTCCGGCGCATCCCCGCCAGCGCCGCCTCCAGCTCCTCGGCGCTCATCAAGTAGTTCATCGCATCGTTGACCGCCCAGATCAGGTCGAACTGGCCGAGCGCCGGCAGCTCGCGCATGTCGGCGACCAGGAGCCTTGCCGCCTCCCCGACCTTGGCCCGGGCCAGCTCGAGCATCTCGGGAGAGATGTCGCAGGCGCTCACCGTCCAACCGCGGTCGAGCATCGGAATGAAGCTGAGCCCGGTGCCGCAGCCGACGTCGAGCAGCCGATCGCCTCGCAGGCCGGCCTCCTGCGCTTTCTCCAGGAGCCGCCCCGTCCAGCGCTCATACATGTAGCGATGGTTGAAGTCGTCGTAGGTGGAGGCGAAAGCGTCATAGGTCCGCCTGGCCGTCGTGTCGAGATGAGTCGAGGTCACGCCGCCCTCGCCAGCTTTTTCTCTCCGCAAACCGGGCACTCCGGCTCCGGCACCACCGGTGAGCGCTCGACCTCCATCGTGCGCAGGTCATAGACGCACGCTGCGCGCAGGCTCGCCGGTTCGGCCAGCCCGGTCAGGAAGTGCATCGCGTCCATCGCGACCTGGGCGGCGATCAGGCCCGAGGAAGGTCCAAGCGTCGCCGCCGGCGAGGGCTGCGCGCTGCGCTGCCGCGTCGCGGTCTCATAGAGCGGGTAGTCCCGCCGCCAGGCGATCCGCTGGCACTCGTGGCAGCCTGCAGTGCCGGGCACGTAGAGCGGGCCGACCCGGACCTTTGGCGGGAACTGGGCCATGCCGATGTAGGGGATGCCGGCCTCAAAGCAGGCGGCGTTGCACCAGGTTTCGATCTCGTGCGCCGGCCAGTCAGCGGCGTCGACGACGAAGTCAGCGCCGGCGATGAACTCGGCAAGCTCAGCTTGGCTCTCCAAGCGTCGGGCCACGGTCCTCACCCGAACGCTCGAGTTGAAGGCCCGGATCCGCTCGGCCATTGCCTCGACCTTGACGCGACCGATGTCGGCCTCGGCGAACTGGATCTGGCGGTTGAGGTTGCTTGTCTGCACCCGATCGCCGTCGATCAGCCACAGTTCGCCGACTCCGCAGCAGGCAAGCTCCCAGGCCGCCCGCCCGCCAAGGCCGCCGACGCCGAGCACCGCGACGCGCGCCTGCCGCAATCGCTTCTGGCACTCCGAAGGGGTCGCACCGCCGTTGCGACAGAGATCGCTGAAGTAGCGCAGCTGGCGGTCCAGACGGGCGCGCTCGGCCGGTGGCACCAACTCGTCGTCGGCCGCGTCCTCAATCAGTCCAAGCTCCTGCATGCGGGCGATTGCGTCTCGCACGGTCTGACTCCCGAAGCGCGCTTCAAGGTCGCCAAGCGAGCAACGCCCGTCAAGCGCTTGCAGCAGATCTCGTTCCTGCGCGCCAGGGCTCGTGACTTGGATGTCATCGTCGGCGGAGCGCATCAGGACGAGGTCACCCCCCGGCGTCTCGATCGGCTCGATGGTCCTCTTCAGTCGCGGCTGCACCCCATCTAGACCAACGAAGTATTCAGATGGTTTCACTGCCTGAGAGCTGGAGGCGACCCCTCCGCTATTTGCCTCAACGAGGGGTCGCCCTCCCGCCCTTCAGCCGCCCTTCGAGGTGCCGGCCTCGGGCAGAGTCGTCTTCATGTTGACGAGTTGCATCCTGCTCCACCTCCCTTCAGATTGCGGGTAGTCGCAAGGATGCTCAATTGCTGAGAGGTTTTTGTAGACCCGAGTTATTCCAATCCAGCACTTTGGGGAAAAACTACTTATTGTTTTACCCCCAGCAACTTCACTAAAAGGAAATAAGAGTGCGGAAAGCCCAGAAGTCGCGCGGCGACAAAACAGCATCGGAGATCAGAGCCAGGACGGCGAAGGTGCTCGCCGATAGATGGCGATCCCGCATCCTCATGGAGCTCAGCGCCCAGCCCCTGAGCCCAACCCAATTTGTCGAGAGGGCTGGCGGCGAGCTGGATCGCATCGCCCGCAGCTTCCGTCAACTCGAGGAATGGGGCTTCATAGAGCTGGTCGAGGTTCGACAAGGACGGCAAACCGGCGCAGCGCTCGAACACGTCTATCGGCGGATTCGGCGAGCGCAACTCGATACCCAAGCATGGGAAGAGCTTTCGCCTGATCGCCGGGATGAATTCACCGATTCAAACCTGGAGTCCTATATAGCCCGAATTAACGACGCGACCGAGGCTGGGACCATCGATGCCGAGGTCGACCGCCACCTGTCCTGGGACCTGGTCCTGCTGGACCGCCAAGCGTGGAGCTGGTACACGACGCAGCTCGATGCGACTATGTTTGGGCTTCCAGAGCTGCAGACGGAAGCGCTCCTGCGAATGGCGAAATCTGGAGAGAAGCCGATACCCGTCACGGTCGGCCTCGCCGCATTCCGATCCCCTAAGCGGCCGGAGGCATTTGACTCCAAGAGGCCCAAGTACAGCCATGACCCGGAGGGCATGCCGCCCTCAGCGCTGGTAATTAGCGGCAATGCAGCGAAGGCGTTCCAGAGTCCAACTCGGTCGCGCATCATGATGGAGCTGCGAGTCCGACCCATGAGCCCCACTCAATACGTCAAGGAAGTCGGTGGCAGCCTGTCCTACGTCTCCCGATGCTTCCGCCAGCTTGCGGAGTGGGGACTCGTCGAGATTATCGCCCGGCGAAGAAATGGCACCCGGTCAGCTGCTGAAAAGGTGTACCGGAGCCTGGAACCAGCACACATAGATACGAAGACGTGGGAAGAATTACCTCTCTTTGTCAGAGAAGAATTCACCGCCTCTATCTTCAGCTCCTACCTCAGTCGGATCACCGAAGCGATCAATGCCGGCACCTTCGATGCAGATGACGACCGTCACTTCTCTTGGGACGGAGTCTCACTGGATCGAATCGCATGGGGACAGCTAATCGCCCGACTGGATCAGCTTTTGTATGGCCTGCCGCGACTAGAGCGCGAAGCGAAGAAACGAATGGCGAGGTCTGACGAGGCGCCGATACCTACGGTGGTTGGCCTAGCTGCGTTCCGATCGCCTCTCTCATCTGAGATCACCTCGAAGGCGCCTCGCACTGCCCGGAAGCACTCCTAGTCTTCGATATAGCGGATTCTGCGCAATCGCCGCCAATCGCCTGCGCCTCTTGGCACGCTCGCCCTCTGTGACTATCCCTGGTTTCAGGCTCAGGCCTCAGGCCGCACAGTCACTCTGAGCCACGGGGAGTTTCGACCGCTGCCGGCGAAGCTCCCGTGCTCGAACGTCCCCGGCCTATAGGCCAGCCCTCGAGCATCTGATTCGGCCTTCACCCTCAAACGCCGCGGCCGAGCGGTCATTTTGCTTTCGCCTCCTCCACCGCATACCGGCGCGGTCGACCCCTCGCCTTACGCACCTTCCCCGCGCTCGCCAGGCGCTCTAGGCAGTTGGCGACTGCGCCGGAGGAGCGCCTGATGCCCTTGGCGATGGCGCTCGCCGTCAGCGGGCGTTCCTCGCCGTGGCGGCGTATGTAGATGAGGACGAGGCCCGTCCAGCTCTCCGGGGCGCAGGCGCTTGGAGGCTTTGGCCCGTTTCGGCTTGGCGGCCTTGCTGGGTTTCTTGTGCGTGGTCATCGGTCTTCTCCTTCTCGATCGATTCGCGTAGAGGCGGCGGCGACCGTAGCTCCGCCGCCGCCGCGAAGCGAGGCGGAATCGCCGGGAATCGGCGTCAATCGCCGCATATCCAGGCCATTTGGGGAACTAGCTGACCCGCCCACACACCTTGTGAACGCCTGAGAGGCATCCGGGCCCTCCAAGAGG
>CAZIOS010000044.1:0-13606 GCA_964540905.1 uncultured Conexibacteraceae bacterium
TCCCGAACGTGGCACGCAAGACAGTTGTTGTCGAAGAACCGGTCTGGGTCGTCGTTCGCGCCACCGTCCACCGGCCGCGCCTCGCACGCGACCACATGGCGACCGTCGACATCACCCGGCCCGAAATCCAGCACGAGCTCGCCGCCGGATGGATCGTGCCGATCCCCGCAGACGAACAGCCGACCATCACAACCGACCCTGACACCGGCGGGCCCATCCTTGGAGGGAGAACCATGAGAGGAAAACTCGGCAAAGCGCCGGCAACCGTCGACGAGCGCGACATCACCTTCAAGAGCGTCCGCGTCCTGCTCAACCTGCCGAAGCCGCCAGCGAACTTCGGGCACGGCTCCATCTTCGCCGACGGCGAGGGCGCCAAGGACTGGGAGATGAACGGCAACGGCCCCGACGACACCGTCGAACCAGGATTCCAGGGTGCCGGCGACTGCGTCTTCGCCTGCGGCGCGCACACCACCCGCGAGACGAACAAGCTCGCCGGGAAGACCGTCACGATCACCGGCAAGGAATCGATCTCCGACTACAGCGCCGTCACCGGCTACGTCATCGGCGACGACTCAACCGACAACGGCACGAACATGCGCGACGCGCTCAAGTACCGGCAGAAGACCGGCCTGCTCGACGCGCACGGCAACCGGCACAAGATCGGCGCCTACGTTGCGCTCGGGAAGATCGAGAACCTCACCGAGTTTTACCAAGCCTGCTACGTCTTCTCAGCCGTCGAGCTCGGATTCAACTTCCAGCAAGCACAGGACGATCAGTTCAACAACGGCGTCTGGGACTACGTGCCGCACTCGCCGATCGTCGGCGGCCACGCCATCCCCGCATTCGGACGAAACAAAAGTCGCGCCGGAGCCGTATCGTGGGCAAAGCACATCTGGCTGACCGAAGCGTTCCTGACCAATCTGGTCGACGAATGCTACGCCATCGTTTTCCCAGAGGAGCTCAAGAACGGAAAGACCGAACGCGGCATGGATCTCACACAGCTGAACGCCGCGCTCGCCAACCTCTAACCGAAGGAGCACGAATGAGCGGAGCAATCGAAGTCGGAACCGAAGTCAAGTTTCATTCCGGCCACGGCGAACTTCTCGCCACGGTCGTCGAGTGCGAAGAGGGCAAGGAAGGCGGCGACTACTACCTCGCCGTCCTCGCCACGTCGAAGTCGCAGGCGTCGCAGGAGTGGGGCAACGGCCCGGTCTTCAACACCTGGAGCGTCGTCGGAGAGGAGCAGGGCGCCTTCTCGGTCGCCTGAGCAAAGCATGTGGATCCTGTCGGGAGGCGGCCCAGCAACATGGACGGGAAGCCTCCCGACATGGATACTCGTCGTCATCGGACTCGCATTCGCATGGCGCATCACCCGAGGCGGCGGCGGCACGGCCGTCAGCGAACTGACCGCCGCGAACGCCGTCCTCACACACGCCCTCCAGGAGCAGCGCGAGATCACCGACAAGCAGGCGAAAGAGATCGCTGCACTGCAAGGCAAAACGGATGTGGTGCTCGCGATCACACCGCTGATGCAGTCGCATGAGAAGAACGCTCAGGAGCGGCACGCGGCCACTGTCAAGGTGCTCGCCGAAATGTCCGAGAGCCTGCACAAGATGAGCGCCGCGGCCTGATGGCAACGACGGCGCAACGCCAGCACGTCAAGCATCTCTGCGACGTGTTCAACGCCCACAAGGGCCAGCTGCTCTACCCGCCGCACGACTGGCGGCAGCGGCAGGACGCGACCGACTGGGCGCTCTCCGAGCAGCAGATGGAGGCGGTATTCGCGCAGCATCTCAGCGTCATGCTCGACTGCTCCGAGTCGGCCTCCTGGTGGTTCAAGTGCGCCGGGCTCTGGCCGTTCCACCTGCCCGGCTACACCGGCACCTGGACTGAATGGCTCGGCAAGTACGCCTACACGAACGGCAAGGAGGCGCTGCTCGCCGCGCCCGTGATCTTCGGGCCCGGCACCGGGCATCACATGGGTGTCGTCTGTGAGCCCGATCCGAAGCATGGCGACCCGCTGATCGCCGGGCACGGCCGGCGAGGGTTCGACATCGCACGTCTGAGCGCCATCGCAGCTTCGCAGGCCGCGGAGGGTTTCCCCGGCTACAGGTTCCTCTCGATCGCCCACCTCTAGAAAGGACACGCGTTGACCCTCAACACCCTGTTCCTCAAGAAGCTACTGGTCGCGTTCCTGATCGGCTTCGCGGGCTCCGTCGTCCAGGCTGTCGTGAACGTCGGGCCGGTCGCCGACCTGAGCGCTTGGAAGGCCGTCTGGGTCTCGGCGATCTCCGGTGCCGTCGTTGCCGGGTTCCGCGCGCTGCTCGTGCTGTTGCCGGTGAACCTCGTGCCGTCGGATAAGCAGCCGGTCGTCACGAAGAAGCCGGCGAAGACGGCTGCCAAGAAGTAGCCGCGCGGCAAGCCACTTGACAAGCCCGCCACGGTGGGGCATAGTGGGGATATGAACACTTCTTCTTCCCCCCGGGCCGTGAACGCTTCCGGCCTCGGCGCGGTCTCGGGCTACGAGTCGCGCTGCACCTGCGGCCTCGTCCTTCGGAGCTCGCTGCTCCCGCTACTTGAGGCCGACCGCTCGGCGCACCTCGCCTGGCACGAGAAGAAGGGGGCGTAAGGAGGAACCATCTAGCCTCCGAAGCGCCCCCGATCTGGTGACGGCCGAGACCCGAAAGCAGGGAACACCCGGAAACCCAGACGCCAAGCGGACGGAGGCTAGATCTCCCCGGAGATCTCATGGCAACCACCCAGGCCCCGATCAAGTTCTACACCGCGCAGGAGCGCGCCGACCGCATCAAGAAGATGTGCGACAAGGAACGGCGCACCCAGACGGTGCTGCTGAACGAGGCGCTCGACCTGCTCTTCGCGTCCCGCGACAACGAGAAGCACTCGCAGAGGGCCGAGGCGTGATCGGCACCGCGCTCCTCATGCTCGCCGCCGCGGCAGCCGTCTGGGCCGCGATCAGCATCAGCCGGCTCGGCAACCTTCCCGAAGAGTCAGACCAGACCTAGCGCGCGGGCCGGGGTCATCCCCATCCAGGCTCCCCCGACCCGCAAAAGGAGACGATACAAGCATGAGCAGCACCGAGAACGTGACGAGCGAATCCCGCTCGTCGGTTGCCATCGAAGAGAACTCCAAGGGCGAGCCGATCGTCAAGGTCAAGTGTTACGCAGCGTCGACTGACATCGACGCCATCGACGAGGCCGCAACGAAAGCGGTCAAGACCTACTACGACGTGAAGGCGAACCTCGCATGAGCACGATCGCTGAAACGATGAGGACAGTCCGCGAGGACTGCGCCACCGACGCAACGAAGCTGGACAGCACGCCGTTCACGCCGCGAGGCATGGGCGAAGCGCTGGGCACAATCCTCGCCATGATCGCGGCGGTGGCACACGGCGTAGAACTTCTCGCGGAGGCGCACGGCGAATGAGGGACATCGCGACACGCAACCCGCAAGCCGAGCTCATCGGCGGACTCCGCAGCGAACCGTTCAAAGCACAGATCGTCGACGCGCTCCCGGAAGGCATCTCCGCCGACCGGTTCGTGCGGATCGCCATCACCGCCGTGCAGACAAACCCCGACCTCGCAGCGCTCGACGTCGACAGGGACTCCGTCATCCGTGCGTTCATCATGTGCGCCCAAGTCGGACTGCTCCCCGACGGCAAAGAAGCCGCGATCGTCCTGTTCGGCAAGAAGGCAACGTTACTTCCGATGGTCGGCGGTTTTCGCAAAATCGCGGCCGAGCACGGCTGGACGATGCGCGGCCACGCCATCTACGAGAACGACGACTTCGAGTACATCACCGAGCCGCCGGCCATCCACCACATCGCCGTCGAGAACGACCGCGGCGAGCTCCGCGGCGCCTGGGCGAAGGCAACCCACCGCGACGGCCGCATCGAATACAAGGTGATGTACGCCGACGACATCCTCAAGCGGCGCGAGGTTGCGCGTTCGAAGAACGTCTGGGATGGGCCGTTCAAGGCGGAGATGTGGACGAAGACGCCGGTGCGCGACCTGTTCCTCGAGCTTCCGCTGGATCCGGCCGATAAGGAGCGGCGCGAGCGGCTGATCAACGCCGAAGAGTTCAAGCCGAACGAGGCTGTCGCGTTGCTGTATGGCCCGTCGGGCGAAGAGATGCGCGTCATCGAACAGAGCGACGCAACCGAGTCGGCCCCCGAAGCAACGGAGGCTGACGGCGGAGGGCAGGGCGAAGGCGGAGAACAGCCGCTCTCAATGGGAGAGGGCGGTCTCGGTGATCCTGGGGGATCGACCGCCGACGCCCTGCCGTCTATCGACGCCGAAACGAAGATGCTGGCCGACGAGGCCGGCGAGTTCGTGCCGACGAACGGAACCTACGCACAGTCGGGGCCGAAAGGGCCGCAGACGCTCGCTCAGCTGTACCAGCACGACGAAGGCAGACGGTATCTCGTGATGCTGTTGAAGCGGCTGTCGGAGCCGCAGGAGTACGTGGATGCGGTGTGGGCGTTCTGCCGGGCCTACATGCCGGAAGAGGCTGCCAAGGCTGAGGCGGCGAAGTCGTGAGCGATGTCGACTACTACGACGTGCAGGCAATGATCCGTGAATCAGCCAGCGAACTGCGTGGACACACGGACAATGCTGTGCGAGAGGCGTGTCGACAGTTGCGTGCAGACACGCATGAATCGTTCGCGGATCTCCGGCAAGGTCTGGCTGAAGCGCACGCCGAGATCGCAGGATTGCAGGCTGAGATCGCCGGTTTGACACGCACGCTGGCATCGAGAACGGATCACCTCGCATGAAGATCCTCGCGCTCGCAGACCTGCACATGGGAGCCGGTGCGGCCTACGCCGACGACCGGCTACACGACCAGATGAAGGTGCTCGAACAGGTCGCCCAGATCTGTTTCGACCAGGACATCGAACTCGTTCTGATCGCCGGCGACGTGTTCCACCGGCCACGGCCGACACCGGCAACGCTGCTCGCCTTCCGCCGTTTCACGGATGTGCTCGCGACGATGCAGGTGCCGACGATCGCCTGCCTCGGGAATAGTGGGCACGATCAGGAGGGCATCGACCGTCCGTGCGCGCTCGACCTGTTCGAGTCGCCGCTGTTCCGCGTCTCCCGACGGCCCGAGCTCATCACGGCCTTCCCCGGCGTGTCGGTCGCCACCTTGCCGTCGGTGCCGGTTTCGAGGTTGGTCGCTCAGTCGGAGTCTGCGGAGCGCGGCCCGGTGTTCGACCAGGCGGCGGAGGCGCTGCTCGCCATCGCAGGCGAGCTACGGCGCGACGCCGGCGCCGACAAGCCCTGCGTGCTGGTCGGACACTGGTCGGTCAGTGGCGCGTCGCTCCCGAACGGGCTGCCGGTCGACAGTCTGAACGAGCCGATCCTGGATATTGCTTCTCTTGAGCGGCTGAACTATGACGCGATAGTCATGGGCCACCTCCATCTCTACCAGCGCCTCGGTTCCGACGCCTCGGTCTTCTACTGCGGCTCGCCGATGACCGTTGACTTCGGAGAGGCCGGCCACGATCACGGCTGCGTCATCCTCGACACGGACACCGGGACGCACGAGTTTCGCGTGCTCAAGGATCGGGCTTTCGTGACGGTCGGCGTCTCGATCGACGACACGCACGGCTGGTCGCTCGACAGCGACGAGGATCTTGCCGACGCGGTTGTCCGGGTTCGCTACCGCGCGACCGAGGAGCAGCACCGCCGCGTCGACACCGCCGCGCTCAAGAAGGCGATTCTCGACGCCGGAGCTCACAAGGTTTTCCAGATCAGCGCGGAGATCGTCAAGGCGGATCGTGCGCGCGTGCAGGGCGTCGACGAGAACCTTGATCCGGCAGCCGCGTTGGCGCTCTGGTGCGAAGCGAACGAGGTCGACGGCGAAGGGCTGGCCGATCTGCTGGCCCGTTACTCGGTGACAGCGCCATGAGCACGCTCAAACACTGGGCCTGGCATATCAAGGTCTTCCTGTTCGGACGCCGATGAACCCGCTGACCCTTCGTCTCAAGAACGTCGGTCGCTTCGCTGACCTGGAGATTGACCTGCCCGAAGGACTGCTCGCGGTCGTAGGTTCGAACGGATCAGGGAAATCTACGCTCGTCGGGGCGATCGAACTCGCGCTATTCGCCGATGGTTCACGCGACCTGGCCGGCTGTCTTTCGCCGTGGGCCGACCGGCTCGAGATCGAACTGACCTTCGAGCATGGTGGCGAGACGTACCGGGTGCGCCGCGGCTACGTCGGCGGTGCGCGCGGGAAGGCAACGCTCGACTTCGATATCGGGGCCAGCGAGATTCTTGGCGAGGACGGCGACGAGCCGTGGGATACGTGGCAGCCGCTCACTCGCGAGAAGGCATCCGAGACCCAACTGCTGATCAACCGCACGATCGGCCTGTCACGTCGCACGTTCGGCGCGTCCGCGTTCCTCGGTCAGGGCAACGCCGGCGCCTTCCCGGAAGCGACAGCGGCCGACCGGAAAGGGATGCTCGGCGAGATCCTCGACCCGCACGGCTTCTGGCCGCACGTCGCCGCGTGTGCTGGTGCGGAGCGGCGGAGTGCGGAGCAGTCGATCCTGGTCGCGCAGTCGCGGATCGCTGATGGCGAAGAGAAGACCTCGGCGCTTGCCGGGTTGGCGTCCGAGCACGCGACCACGACTGGGCTGGTTGAGAACTCCAGGGCGCTGGTCGCTTCCTATGAAGCCGATGTGGCTACCGCCCAGGCGTCGCTTTCTGAGGCTCAGGCTGCGGCGGAGCGCGTGCGCACCCTGACAGCCGAACGGGACGCGGCCGCTCATGCCGAAAAGCGTGCTGGCGAAGACGCTAGGAACGCCGAGGTCGCCGCTGCTCTTGCCGTCTCAACACGCGAGGATCGAGACCGGTTGGATTCCCACGTCACCGTTGAGCATCTTGAAGCGAAGGTCGAAGAGCAGCGCACGCTCACCGAAGCGCGCGCCGAGGCGATCCGGCGGCGGAACGCAGAAGTCATCACGCGCACCGGTGTCCTCGCCGAGATCGAACGGGTCGCGCAACAGGGCGTCGCCGACAAGACGAAGAGCGGCGAGCTCTACGCGCGCGCCGACGAACTGGAGGCGCACACCGGCGAGGCCCAGCATTGCCAGACCTGCGGTCAGTCCCTCGATGAACCTGACGCACGCCAGAAGGTGATCGACGGGCTACGCGACGAAGCGCTCGCGCACCAGTTGAAGGCGCAGGGTGCGCTCGCGAACGTCGAGACGCTCGAGCAGCGCGCCGCCGACCTGCTTGCGGTGATCGACACGATCATCGTCATTCCGGATCCGGGCGATGAGAACTTCGCCGGTCTTCTTTCGCAGGCACGGAAGATGGAGGCGCGGCGGATCGAGCTCGGCGTGCTTATCCAGGGCTACGAGGAGAAGGCGGCACGGCTTGACGAGTTGCGCGAGGCGCACGAGGTTGCGGTGATCCGATTGTCGGAGTGCGAGACGCGGATGATCCAGTTCTCGCCGCCGCCGGACGTGAGGCAGTTGGCCGAGCAACTCGAAGCAGCCGCGCAACGCACACGCATGGCGCGCACCGCGCTCGCCGAGATCCAGCAGCGGCAAGCCCGGCTCGAACAGCAGATCGAAACGCTCACCGAACTCGAAACCGCCGTAGCAACTTCACGAACTGAAGTGGCCGGCAAGCAGCGCGAGATCGACCTGCTCAAACTGGCCGAGCGCGCCTTCGGACGGGACGGCATCCCAGCCCTCATCGTCGAATCCGTCATCGGCGTCATCGAATCCGAAACGAACAGGCTGCTCGAAGCCATGCCGACCTCGGACGGCGAAACGTTCCGTGTAGAACTCCGCACACAGCGGGCGCTCAAGACCGCCGAGCATCTGAAGGAGACGCTCGATGTGATCGTGTATGACGCCGATGGCGAGCGACCCTACGAGACCTACTCCGGCGGCGAGCAGGCCAGGCTGAACATCTGCCTGCGGATCGCGCTCGCGCTGCTGCTCGCCGACCGGCGCGGAGCCGAAAGCCGGCTCCTAGTTTGCGACGAGCTCGAGTACCTCGACCAGTTGGGGCAGGAGCAACTGATCGACGTGATCCAGTCCGTCAGCGGCCGCTTTGACCGGACGATCGTGGTTTCTCACCATCCGGGGATCCGGGATGCGTTCGACAACACGCTGCGGATCGTGAAGGACAACGGGGTTTCTCGGGTGCTGTCCGACGACGACGGGATGATGGCGGCATGAGCGGATCGGAGCACCACAACTGGCGCGGAGACAGTGTTGGATACCGCGCGCTCCACAACTGGGTCGAGAGGAAGCGCCCGCTGACCGGAACCTGTCAGAAGTGCGGCCGGACGGGATGCAGAACCGAGAACGCGAACCTGAGCGGCGAATACCGGCGCGACCTCGACGACTTTCTCGAAATGTGTTCGCCGTGCCACAAGAACCTGCACCTCGGCCGTGCCGTTCCTGACCGCGAGTTCGTAGAAACGCTCCGCTCCGAACACGCATCGCTGCCTCGTCCCGGCCGTGGAACGCGCGTGTCGCGTGGCGCCCTAGCCGCGCTCGCGGCCAAACACGGCCTCGACGTTGAATACGCCAGGGCGATTATCAGAGGGAAAGTGGCCAGCTACGCACTTGGAGAAGGACATGAGTGAACTGGACGATTTGCGGGCTGTGGTCGCCTCACTGAGAAACCAACGCGACCGGGCCGATGCACGGTACGTTCAGGCGCGGGCCGACCACCTCGAAGCCATTGACGCCAACACCGCTGCTGAGGCGCGTGTGGAAGCCCTGGAGGCTGGACTGCGAGAAGCCGACGAGTTCGTGCGGACGGCCAAGCACAAGTTCGAGTCCATCACGCCTGACTGGCCCGACTCTGGCGCGGTCAACGTATGGATTCACGAAGCAGAAGTCGTCCGCTTACACACCCGTGCTGCTCTCGCTGCTGCCCTTCCTGAACGACAGACGGCTGGCCCTGGCTGCGAACGTCACCGTGGCGACCCGCACAACCTCTGCGAAGCGTGCTGGGCCGTCGAGCCTCCTGCTGCCCTCCATAACCCGCAGGAGACGAACCAGTGACAGATAGGAGCGCTCCAGAGTCGCGCGAAGTAGCGCAGTTGCGAGTCGCGATGGAAGCGCTGGCCGAAAACCCGCACGTCTCGGAGAAGGACTTCGCCGCAGTCTGTGACGCGCACCTCGCGGTCAGCGTTGCCCTGTTCGACCGCCTCGACGTGATGAGCGAAGCCCTGCGCGAGTTGGAAGCCGTCCCGGACGCTGGCCCGTTCGCCAACAAGGGCGCGTGTCGAGCCTTCGCCGGGTACGTCCAGACGGTCGCTCGTCGTGGTCTCGCTGCTGCCCTTCCTGAACGACAGGAGGAGAAGTGAGCTACCTCGTCGCACATCGCTACGGCCTAACGCGCGTGTCTCCGACTGCCCCGGAGCGCGAAGGTGGCTGGCGGCAGGTCTGGGAGCATCCCTCCGGGTTGCGTGCTGCGAAGAATCCCGCAACAGGCCGCTGGCACGTCACCGATGGACGCCGCGTTCTAGGCGAAGGGTTCTGTAGCAGCCTCCGCGCCGCCGCGCTGAGAATTGAGCGCACCGCTGCTGCCCTCCATAACCCACAGGAGACGAACCAGTGAGCGTGGAACTCAAGCCGATTCGCTCGGGCGGACTGATGCGCTGCTGCATCGCCACATTGGCCGAACACGCCGGAGAAGCACTCTCCGAGGCCGAAGGAACCGTCATCCCGTGCAACTACTGCTCGTCCTCGATGCGTGTCCGTGATGGCGCTTGGGAGTGGAACCACGACTACGACGGGCACGGAGAATGGCCCGTCGCTCGCCCTCCTGCCGGAGAACAACCATGAGCGCGACCCTGCACGACCTCCGCGCCAACCTCGCCACCACCCGCGAGACCTACGGCCGCCGCTCGAGCCAAGCCGAACAAGCATTCAGCGAACTCGTCCGCTGCGCGGCAGCGAACGGAACACCGCTCGACGGGTTGCGCCACCACACCGCCAACGAGGCAGAACGGTTCTTCTCCTGGACGATCGCCGGCGTCGACGGCCACATCTACTGGGACGGCCCGAAGTCCTTCCGCCGCAACGACGGCATGACACGCACACCGCTCCGCTGGTGGTGGCAGCACAAATACGCGAATCTCGACAACTCCGATGATTTGGTTGTGAAATGCGGCGAGCGGAACTGCATCAACCCGGAGCACGCCACCAAGGAACGCATCCGCGGCGTCGCACGCCGATTCAGCGACGAATCGCTACTCGGCGCCCTGCAAGTCCTCGCGCAACGGCTCGGCTACACCCCGTCAACGAAAGACTGGGAACGCACCGGACGGCAACCCAGCTACTCGACATTCCAGCACCGGTGGGGAACCTGGGAGAACGCCACACGCGCAGCAGGCCTCGCGCCGATCCGCAACGTGTTTCGCCGAACCAGCGCAGAGGATGTCCTCGCCGGCATACGCCTCGCACGCGAGATCGTCGGACACTGGCCTTCCTGGGATGAGTACGTGTCCTGTTGCGACCAGTTGAAAGCCGCCGGTCTACCGTCGACAATCACCGCGGCGATGCGGATCTACGGCTCCTACCCGAAAGCACGCGAGGCCGCAGGCGGGCCCGCGAGCTCGCACGCGGAAGGACGACAGCACGCCGACAACACGCAAGCCGCGAGAAACCAACTCGCGAGGACGCGCCAGCAACGGAAGGAACGGTGACCTGAAAAGTGCAGCACTCATCTTCGCGATCCTTGCTCTACACCACCACCCGAAGCCGCCACCCTGGCCGCACTGGTGGTACGCCGACGCCATGTGCATCCACCGCCACGAGGGCGCTCTAAATGCGGCCACTGGCAACGGCTACGAGGGCGGCTGGCAATTCCTCAAGAGCACCTGGGTCAGCGTCGGCGGTCGTGTCTACCCGGACGGGCACTGGGCATCAGAGGCGCCGCCGCGCGAGCAGCTGTATCGCGTATGGCTGGTATGGCTTCGCGATCATCGGTCGTTTCGCGAGTGGGGAACTGCGCGCGCCTGCGGACTCCGCTAGATGACCGCTGACGAGCGCGCCCACATCCGGGCGCTGATCCAACAAGCACGGCTCGAACGAGTCGCCCGCGAAGAACGCGTCGAAGCAGAAGAACGCACCTGCGCCCACTGCGGCGCTCCGATCCCGCCGGAACGCGTCGGCCGGGGGAAGTTCCGGGCGATCTACTGCAAGCCGACGCACCGCCAGTACGCCTACTACCGGCGCAAGCAGCGCGAGGCGACGGCGTGAGACTCCTCGACTGCACCCGCTGCGACGAGAAAGTCGAAGTGCACGAGCTCCCCGTCGAATACCTCAACCCCGACCACTATGTCTGCGGCGACTGCCTGATCGCGGCGACCGACCTGCTCGAGGCGGAGCGCGGCTGGAAGATCGGTGAGCCGGTGCCCTACGGCGTCATCCCGTACTAGCCGTTGTTGATCCTCGTCCACACAGCTCACCCGCAAGCCGTCCAGCACGCCGGGCCAGGGTTCGGCCGGCTGCTCTCGCCCCGCCAGTTCTCACGGGTCGCCGACACCGCAGCCGCCGGCATCTCCTGGGCAGCCGACAACGACTGCTTCCAACGCCTCGACGTCGTCGCCTACCGGAAGATGCTCGAGGCTGTCCGTGACGTGCCGAACTGCCTGTTCGTGGTCGCCCCCGATGTCGTAGGCGACTGGCAGACGACCCGTTCGCGCTGGGATGAGTGGGTCGTCTGGTTGCGCATCATCGGCCAGCCGCCCGCCTACGTCGCCCAGGACGGCCAGCCGTGCGACAGCGTCCCGTGGGACGAGATCGGGGCGCTCTTCATCGGCGGAACCACCGCCTTCAAACTCTCACCCGAAGCCGAACGGCTCGGCCGGGAAGCGAAACGACGCGGCCTGTGGCTGCACATGGGACGCGTCAACAGCCGCAAACGCTTCGACTACGCGCGCGCCACAGGCTGCGACTCCATTGACGGCAGCAAGTTCTCCCGCTGGCGCAACACCTGGCTCCCGGAAGTTCTAGAGTGGCACACCGACCATCTACAAGAAAGGCTGGAAGCATGAAGCCCAGAACCCCATCCATCGCGATCTTCGCGCCGCTCGCCATCATCTTCTTCGGGCTCGTGATCCTCGCGAACTGGCTCGCCTCCAAGTACACGATCACCGTCCCGTTCACCAACTACCTCGCCCCGGCCGGCACGCTCTGCATTGGCGGCGTGCTCGTGCTACGCGATTGGATGCAGCAGTTGAAGGGGCTGCTCTGGACGATGCCGATCGTCTACCTCGCCGGCCTCACATCCTGGCTTGTCGGAGACCTTGCCGGCTGGACAGGACTCGAAAAGATCGCCATCGCCTCAGTGATCGCGTTCTCCGTCAGCGAAACCGTCGAAGCGCTGATCTTCACCCCGCTGCGCAAGAAGCACCTGACCGCCGGCGTCGGTCTGAGCGCAACCGTCGGCAACGCGCTCGACTCGTACATTTTCCTCGCCATCGCGTTCGGCTCGCAGGCGTTCTTCTGGGGCAACTTCATCGGCAAGTTGGAGATGATCGCCATCGGAGTCGTCCTCACCGCCGGGCGCCGCTGGTTCTTCCCCGTCGAAGTGGCAACAGCGTGATCGTCACCCAGCACCGCCTTACGTTCACCGCTATCTGCCCCGTCAACGGCAGCCGCGATGTCTACCAGATGACCGTCGAGACGAGCGAAACGATCGAAGTCGAGCGCATCCTGGCAGCCGTCGAGCAGGCGACGAAGGAGCCCGTGTACCAGGAGAGCCTGACGCAGTGGCTCGCCGACGGGCTCGGAGCGACCGTGACGACGGAGGCCGTCCACTCAGGCGTCGAGACCCGCTGCAAGGCAGAGCGCGCGGTGACGGCCCGACCGGTGTTCTGATGCCGCGCCGGTTCGGCCCAGCCCTGCCGCTCGAGGATCTGACCGAGAAGGAATGGGTGGCGCAGGGTGTCCAACTGGCCCGACAGATGGGTTGGAAGCGCTACCACACGTTCCGCTCCGACCGCTCCGAACCAGGCTGGCCCGACGACGCCCTCGTCCGCGACCGGCTGCTCCTGATCGAGTGGAAAACCGAGAAAGGCAAGCTGTCCGACGCGCAGAAGGAATGGATCCGGGCGCTGATCAACGCTCAAGTAGAGGTCTACGTTGCACGGCCACGGCACCTCGACGATCTCGCTACGGTGCTCCGAGCACGCGGAACAGCGCCGGCGAGGACGATGCTGTTTGAGACGCACGAGCTCGTAACTCTCTAGCGTCGGCTGAGAGTTGCCACTTGCCTCGGGTGAGGCGTAGGGTGCTCTTCCCCCATCCCAGCGAAAGGCAGGCACTTGGCTCTCTCCCCTGGCCGAACCGCGCTCCGCGACCTCGCCATCCTCGACACCATCGACGCACACTGGGGCCAAACCCCGCATTCGGCCGACGAGGGCGCACGACAGGCCGTACACGCGCTCGTCAACCTGGACAGGCGGCTCCGTATCGAACAGGCCGCCGAAAACGGCAGAACGCCAGACACGCTCGAGGGCTGCATCGCCGTCCTGAACGTCGCCGCCGATATCGCGGAGCGGTACGGGCCGCTCCTGTGAGCATCAACAACACCCTCTACCGCTT
>CAZIOS010000045.1:0-11572 GCA_964540905.1 uncultured Conexibacteraceae bacterium
GCGCCGAGGTAGGGATGGCGATCGAGCACCGCCTCGACCGTCGCCGGCGGGACGATCGTCGCGGCGGCCTCGGCGCCGCCCAGGGCCCCCTCGATGAAGCGCCGCTCGGCCGCGGCGATGCGCGGGGTGGTGTAGTGGGGCTGGTCGAGCAGGTCGCGGGGCTGGTGCAGGCAGATCACCCGCTCGCTCCCCAGCAGCCGGTCGAGCGCGGCGGTGAGCGTGGTGAGATCGGCGCCCTCGGGCAGCTGGTCGGCGATCGCCCACAGCACCGCGCGGCGGTCGAAGTGCGAGCTTCTCGCCTCCAGGGCGCAAAGCGCCCTGTCGACGTCCTCGGCGCCCAGCGCCCGCGGCTCGCGCGGGCTGGCCGAGCGGACCATCTTCACGACGCTCACCGGGGTGAGGCCGAACGGCTCAAGCTGGGCGACCCACTCCTCGCGGCGGCGGTCGACGTCGACCCCGTAGTCCTTCTTGGCGCGGGTCCGGTAGGCGGCGGTCTGGGCGGCCGCGATGCTGGTGGCGCCGTGGCGCTCCATCCAGGTCGCGATCTCCTTGGAGCGGGTGGAGAGGGCGTCGATCGCCTCGCGCGGGAAGCCGCGCAGGTCGGCGTAGCCGTTGAGGACCTCGCCGAACTCCAGGCCGAACTCGCGCAAAAAGCCGGCCCGAAGCGCGGCCTGGAAGACGACCCCGGCCGACTTGCCGTGCGGCCACAGCGGCGATCGCCCCCGCGGGCTGGCGAGGGTCAGCCACTCGCCGTCGCTGCGGGCGCGGGTCAGGTTGCTGATCACGACGTGGACGTGCAGCGCCGGGTCGCCGGCCCTCGACATCCGGTGGCGGAAGGCCATCCCGACGAAGCCCTCGCCGCGCTCGATCTTCTTGCCGTTCCTGCCGCGCTGCACCATGCACGCCTCGGCCTCCAGGTGCTCGACGCCGGCGCGGACGGCCTCGCCGAGGATCGCGACGACCCGCTCGCGCATCGCCTCGTCCCCCAGCGCATACATCAGCGACACCGACTTCGGGGCGCTGAACCGCACGTCGTAGCCGAGCACGGGCTCGACCCGGCGCTGGCTGCCGTCGGGGCGGATGTGGACACAGGGCTTGGGACGGTGGAGGAGCACCGAGCCGTCGTGCGGGTCGCGGCCCTCGAGGATCGCTCCGTAGCCGGCGGCGTCGACCTGGCCGAAGAGCTCCATCTCCGCCGCGAGAGAGCCGACCCACTCGCCGGGGGCCTCGCCGGGCGCCTCGTAGTAGTCGTCGCCGCCCTGGGCGACGGCCGCCAGCCAGTAGCCGGCGTTGGCCCGCTGGATCTTGGTCACCCCGACCATCGCAGGTGGTGTGTCCGCCCCGGGCCTGCGGCGCCCCGGCAATTTCATCGAACATCTGTTCGATGCATAATGTGTCGGCGGTCGGGGCTGGTCTCTAGGGGGAGGTCAGGCGGACGACAGGAGCGGCCTGAGTCGGGGTGCTGTGGCGGCCTCAGAAGGTGCCGATGCTGCGGTGGGTTCGGGATGAGCTGCTGGGAATCGGGTGCTGGAAGAGGCTGCGGGAATGGCGTCAAGGGCGGTGGGGGTGCTGCGCTCGGCAGCAGCGGCGGAGGGGCAGGGGTCAGCCCGCCGCGCCGCAGGCGCGGCGGTGGCGCTCGAAGCGGGCGGGCGAGGTCAGTCGGCCGGGACTCATGCCGTCCTCGCAAGCTGGCGGCGCGCCAGGCCGCCGCGCAGGCGCGGAAACCGGCGTCAGCGCAATTGCACGGCTGCCCACGCCGCCGCCCTGGCCAGCGTGTGCCCGTGGCAGGGGCCCGGCTGGTGGCACCAGCAGCCGAGCGTCTGGCCGTCAAGCTCGGCCATCCTCTCCAACGGGATCAGGCCACGGCGAAGCTGATCGGCGAGCCAGCGTTCGTGACAGCGAATCGCGTTCGCGACGGTGGAGACGACGATCACGCCGGGAACCCGGCTGGGCCGGTGCGAGTAGGGGTTGCCCCACTCGCCCGGCTCGCCGGTATGCGGATCGTGGCCGCGACCGATGTAGCGGTCATAGGGCGACTCCATGCAATGGACCACGCCGCCGCTCACGGTTCCCTGACCTGGATGCACTCGGCTTCGGCGGTGCGGATCATGTGGGCGGTGCCGGGTCCGCCGAGCGGATAGGCGTAGACGTAATCCGGCTGCAGGCGGGCCATCGCCTCGTTGCGTCGGCAGCCCGCGCCGCGACCGTGGAAGTCCCACAGCGCCCGCACCGTGGCGACGTGGATGCCGAGCGCTTCGGCCTCCTCGCGGGCGATCCGGTCGGCGCCGCGAGCGCCGCCCTCGATCACCACCGAGCCGTCCGGCAGCGCTTCGAGGTCCGCTCGGATGCGCGCACGGTCTGACCAGTCGCGGGAGCCGCAGAACAGCGCGACGACGGGGCGGGCGCTCATCGCGCGCCCGCCGATCCGCCCGCCCGCGCCAGCAGCTTCACCTGCTTGTCCACCAGCACCTCCTGATGGTGGGCCTGCGCTCGCTCGGGACCGATGTTCCCTACCGCCTCTATCAGGTCGCCGGCGCGAAGCCCGAGCGCGCAGCGCTTGGCCTCCGCTCCCTTCAGGTAGAGGGAGACCTTCGGCGGGCTTGAGGCCGGACCCGCCGCCCGGCCGAGCACCAACATGCGGCAGATCGCCGTCTGCTCCTCGCCGACCGTGCGCGCGAACTCCGGCGCCCGTCCCAGTCGTCCCCTGACGAAGGTCCGCATCACCGCGTCCCTGCCCTCGCCCGCCGCCTGTGCCTGCTTGCCGTTGCCTGCCATCGGAACCGCTCCTTTCGTCTCGCCCCGCGGGGCCTCGTGCTGACTTGCCAGCCGAAACAGCCCGGGACTCCGGCCCGCGCACCGAGCGCAGCGAGGGGAAGGGAGCGAAGCGACCTTGCGCGGGACGGTGCCCGGGCTAGGCTGAAAGCAAGTCAGCACGAGGCTCGCGAGCGCCGAGCTCACGGAGATGCGATCGAGGTCCGCGCGGGACGCCGTGACACAGAAGCACGAAAAAAGGCCCGGCGCTCTCGCACCGGGCCTCTGGGTGGGCTTCAGTGGATCAGAACGGAATCTCCTCTTCGCCGCCCCCGACCCCCGCGAGGGCCGGCTCGCCGCCCGCCTCCGGGGTCTCGGGGTCGAAGCGATCCTCGACCGGCTGCTCGGCCTCCGCCTCGTCCTGCTCGGAGCGCTTGGCCGAGGGGAGGAACTGGACCGAATCGGCGACGATCTGCACCGCCTGGCGCTTGCCGCCGTCCTTGGTCTCCCACTCGCGCCATTCCAGCCGCCCGTCGACCGCCACCCCGCGGCCTTTGGCCAGGTGCTCGGCGCAGGCCTCGCCCCGGGCGCCCCAGACGGTGACGTCGAGGTAGTTGGGCCGGTCGTAGTACTCCCCGCTTTGGTCCTTGCGCCGCTCGTTGACGGCGACGCGCAGCCCGCAGACCGCGGTCCCGCTGCCGAGGTGGCGCAGCTCGGGGTCGCGGGTCAGGTTGCCGGTGATGATGACTGCGTTGATGTTCTGCATTTCGGGCCTCCTTTAAGAGGTGGTCGTTTGACGACCCCAGGCAGGGCGCGTGAGCGAGCGCGCGGAACCGAGCCGCAGACGGATGTCGAAGGCGAGGGGAACCCCCCTTGCGGGGGTTGAAGCGCGCTCGGCGCGTGCCACCCTGGTGGGAGGAAATAGACCCGCCTCTCCCGAGGTGCCCGAAAACTCTGAGCTGCCTTCTCTCAGCGGCCAGGGGCCCTCAGCGCAGACGTGAACCCTGGTGAAGTGGGACCTCTCTGCGCGGCTATCGTTGCCGGCGACTTTGGAGGCGAGGAGCAAAGCAGGGATCACCGGCCCAACCGGCGTCGCGCTGGCGGCGCTGGCCCTCCTCTTCGCATGTGCGCCCTG
The DNA here is from genome assembly GCA_964540905.1 of uncultured Conexibacteraceae bacterium. Lineage (GTDB taxonomy): Bacteria > Actinomycetota > Thermoleophilia > Solirubrobacterales > 70-9 > VAYN01. The sequence goes on from CAZIOS010000045.1 coordinate 3,887, forward strand.
GGCTCCGGTTGCCCACGCCGAAGAAGTCGTGACCAGGACCGTCATCCAGCCGGTGCCCTTCTTCGTCGCCTCGGTGCCGGGGCCCAACTCGGTCCTGCTCGGCGTCGAAGGCGGAACCTGCAACCCTCCCGCGATCGACCACATCGAGGTTCGCTGGAAGCCGCGGGCCGAAGGCAAGTTCCGCGCCGCGATCACGGTCTATGAGCGCTACGTCATCACCCTGCATCTGAATCCGCCCCCCGGGGTGATCTAACGCCTGCGCTGGAGTGGGGGTAACGATGTTCGACCGGGTGCGCCTCGCCCACCCAGTCTTCGAGTCGAGGCTCTACGACGCCAGTCTCGAACCGCCGCGGCTGCGCCCGCTCTGCCTGCGGGGCGAGGCGCCGGCCACTCCGAAGCCGCGACTGCCCTTCGGCATCTCCCCTGCGGTGAAGCTCTGCTGAGAGTGGGCGCCGACGCTCGGCCCTCGTCGTTCTCATTTCTGCTCCGCCCTCATCCCTGGTGTTGGGGCCCTGATTGCAGATCGTGTCCAGCGCTCGCCCTCAGACGGTCGTCAGGGTCATGGCCGACTCGGCCTCACCGTCTGGGGCGCTCGCGGCGAGGGCGGCGTCCTCCAGGCGCCGGGCCAGACGGTCGATCAGCGCCGCGTAGCGCTCGATCTCCCCGCCCTGGCTCCAGCCGGTCAGGTAGGGGACCGAGGAGCCGGCGGTGTCGAACCGACGCTCGAGCAGACGGTGTAGGAGACGCACTCGACCCGACCTCTCCTAGGTCCGAGGGCTGGAGCGGCGCAGACGGGCGACAGTCACGGTGCGGGCACCGAACGGTGTGCTGTGGATGCGATAGGCGCCGGAGCGCAGTTCGCAGTCGACGGCGCTTGAGCACCAAGCGCGGGCGACTTCGACGTGATCGGGCGTATAGAGGCTGAAGGCCTCATGACCGTGGCGGTCGCGTGCGGGCTCGTGGCGGGGCCAACTGGGCACGACTTCTTCGTCGAAGCGGACGAGAAGTTCCGCCATGCCAGGAGGCAGCAGTTCGTAGGGTGCCCCGCCGGGTTCGATTTCGCTGCAGTCCTGGGGCGCGCCGTCGGTCCCGCCGTTGCCGTCGGTCTTTTCCTCCCGGATGGCGAGGAACGGGCCGACCTTGGTGTAGAGGAAATGGAAGTCGCCGCCGCCCACGTTTTCGCGCGGCGAGGCACCGAGCAGGGGGCGGCGATACAGGAGCCGCCGAGCCACGGCGGCGGCTCCTTCGAGGAGGACGGCTGCGGGGTGATAGGGGCTGACGACGCCGAGCGCACGGAGTTCATCGCCGCAACGCCCATTGGCCGCGTATGTTCGTTTGCCAACCAGATGAGCGATGCCGGGACAGCCGTCAGCCGGGCTCACTTCCTTCCAGGCGGTGCGGAACTGGCCGCGTAGGTCGACAGGCAGGCCGTCGCCGGCGTGGACCTGGACGCCACAGAGGTGGGTCAGCGAGGAGCTGGAGGGTTCTTCCCCTTCGGGGCCGGATACCGGGGGCTTCGGACCGGTCCCTTGGTTGGGGTCGGGTTTGGGAGTCCGTGGCGCGAGCAGCGGAGGCGCGCTGGGGCCGGCAATGAGGCGCAGGCCCAGGGCAGTGCCCTGGACCAGGAACGAGAACCAGAGAGCCCCGACCATCACCAGGGCGACCCGGCGCGCGTGGCGACGCGAGAAGGAGCCGGCGGTAAGGTCGCCGAACCAGATCCATTTTTCGACCACCGTGGCGAGCGGCGGCGGGCCACCGCGCTTGACGAGGCGGCGGGTGCGGCCGGAGAGGATGAGGGTCGCGAGTGCCACCAGGGCGAGGATGAGCAGTTGCGGCACGCCGCCGTGGTCGCCGAGGAAGAGCAGGCCGAGCCTAAGCAGGGCCACCGCGAGGGCCGCGTCGGCGAAGGTGTAGCAGCGCAGGCGTCGACGCTCGGGGAGACCCCAACCTTGGCGGCGGTGGCCGAACCAGTTGGCGTAGCCGGCGATGAGGCGCAGGGCGAAGCGACAGACCAGGACGGCGCCGACGGCGGCCGCGGCGAGGGCGGAGAGGCGTTCGAGCCGATCGGCGTTGACGCCGGCGGCAAGGTTGGTGCCGACCACACCGACGAAGGCGGTCAAGAGCGCCCACCCCAGAGCGCTGGGGCCAGTCGGGATTGGACTGGGGCCCGGGTTACCGCTATCGCCAGCGGATGGGGACACATCGCTCCTCGCTCGGGCGGACGGCGACGGTGCGGGTCGCCACCAAGGCACGGACCAAGGGGTGGACCCGCCCCGCTGCCGTGACGCCGTTTTGCCCTTACCTCAAATGTAGCGCGAGCGCAAGGGTTATTCCAGGCCCTGGCGAATCCCGAGGTCTCCGGTGTGCTTTAGGAACAATCGCGGCGTTCAACCCTCGACGGTGGCCGGCGAGTCCACGAGGGCCGGGGTGGCAAGTCGGATGAGGCGATCGACTGCGCAGACGTCAAGGCCGAGCCGGGCGGCCCCGCAGACCGGGGCGCGGCGATCCAGCGCGCCGACCTCGAGGACGACATCGGCGGCGGCGCGGGCGAAGGAGGTCTGCTCGATGCCGCACCGCAGGTTGCCGAGGAGCAGCGAGGCAAGGCCGGGACGACCGACGGCGCCCCCGATGACGATGCGCTCGGGGTTGATGAGGGTGAGCGCGGGACCGATCGCATGGCCGATCAACTCGGCGGCGACAGCGAGAACCTCGCGGGCACGGTCGTACTGCGGCCGCTCGGAGTCGAGCGCGGCCTCGGCGACGGCGTCGAGGTTGGGTAGGTCGACTGCGTCGGCGATCGTGAGGCCGCCGACGAGCCCGTCGAGGCAGTCGCGCTGACGGCAGTGGGGGCACCTCGGCCAGGCAGCGGCGTCGAGGGGCAGGTCGAGCGTGCCCAGCTGCTTCTTCGAGGGCCGGATCGCGAGATGACCGATCTCGCCGGCGAAGCCCGAGTGGCCGCGCCATACGCGGCCGCCGAGGACGAGGCCGCCGCCGATCCCGGAGGACCAGTCGATAAAGAGGAGGCTGGAGGCGCGCCGGCCGGCACCATAGCGATGCTCGGCGAGGGCACCTAGGTTGGCCTTGTTCTCGGCGAGCTGCATCGGCGAGCCCGGCTCGGGCCAGCGCTTCTTGACTTCCCGGCGCACATCGACTTCAGCCCACCGGGGAGCGGCGTCGTCGGTCATGCGGCCGTTCTCGCGGTCGACCGGGCCGGGGAGACCGACAGTGACAACGGCGACATCGGCGCAGTCGAAATCGATCTGGGAGGCGAAGAGCCGCTTGACCAGCCCGGTGGCCAAGTCGAGGGTGCCGTCGGGATCGGCGAGGACCCCGAGAGTCGATTCGCGGAGGGGGCCTGCAATCTGGGCGCCGAAGACATCGGTGACGAGGGCGGCAACGTGGGTGCGCCCAATGTCGATTCCGACCGAGAGGCAGCGGCTGCGGTCGAGGCGCCACAAGCCGATCGGGCGGCCGTTACCGGCCGGGTTGGCCTTCTCTGTGTGCAGCAACACCGAGCGCAGCTCTTCGAGCAGACTGGAGACGCTCGAACGCGAGAGATTGGTCAGCTCGGCGACGCGAGCCTGACTGAGACCGGAGGGTGAGCCGAGGAGGACGGCGAGGACGCGACGGCAGTTCTGCTCTTTGAGGTTGCCGACCCTCCCCCCCACCTTGGGAGCGCGGTCGAAGGGGATGTGGGTTGAGCCCCTCACCGCCCCGATGCTACGCCCCCTCTCCCCCAGCGCCAAGCGGGAAAAGGGGTCGGTCGGCGAAATTCGTAAAGAGCCGCGGCCAGCCCCGAGGAGGGCCGCCCCCACAACGAGCTAAGAGATGCCCCGCGCGCAGTTCATGCGAGCTCACCACAGCTGCACAGCCGCGCTCGCCATCGCCTCGCGAACCTCGCGGGTCTCGCGGCGCCGGTCATCGGGAGCGGTGCGCTTGCGGGCGAGCAGGCGCTTGATCTCCTCGCTGGCCTCGGCGGAGGTCGCGGGGTAGGCGAAGGACTCACCTCGCTCCTGCGAGAGCCTGCGCAGAAGATCCATCTGCTTTGGACTCGGCTTCTTAGGGTGGGGCGTTGAGTTGGTCATGGCCCAGCCACGGCGGGCCGGGGGAGGACGGCGAAGCCGGACGGAGGAGGTCTGCTAGGCGTGCAGCCATGACCAGCTCAACGCCCCACCGCCGCCCCGGATTCACCACCGTCGGCCGCCGCGATTCGATGCGGCCCGGAGGGCAGCCCGCGATTGGCAGGCCGCCCTCCGGTGTCGGTCCTAGTTGCCCTCCTTCCTGCTCGCGCGGCGCGGCCGGGCGGCCTTGATGTCGGAGGCCAGGAGCTTCTTGACCTCCGTCGCGGCCGGCGTCGACCAGTGGATCCGCTTGCTCTGGGGCAGCTCGCGCTCGTCGGCGAGGATGGCGGCGATCAGAGCCTCGGCCAGGACCTCCAGCACCTCGCCCTCCGAGCGGGCGGCGTCGACCCGCCGCGCCAGCTCCGCGGTGCAGTGCTCGCGCTCGGCGTAGCTGACCTTCTGGCGCTTGGTGCCCGATTTCAGCACCTTGACCTCGAGGTCCTGCAGCGCCGGCAGGGTGAGCCGCAGGCCGCGGGCGGCCAGCTCGCCGTTGTCGGCGATCAGCACCGCCGCGATCGCCTTGGCCCGGGCGAGGCCGAGCTGCTTGCGCCGCGCGGCGGTGCGGCCCTTGAGCAGGTTGCCGCCGAGCACTTCGTTGAAGCCCCGTGCCTTGGCGGCCTTCTTCTTGGCCTCGGCCCGCCTGGCTTTGGGGTCCTGGCCCGGCGCCTGGCCATTGCCGCGGGCTTCGGCCTGGCGCTTTCTCCAGGCCGCGTCCTCCTCGGCCCGCTTCTTCGCCTCCTTCTCGATTCGCTCGACCGCGCGCTCGGTCAGGTCGGCCGCGAAGACGCGGTCGGTGACGAACGCGGTCCTCGTCACGAAGCTGCCCCGCTGGACGCTGTGCTCGACCAGGCAGCCGGCCGCGCGGGCGGCGTCGACTTCGGCCTCCTTGAAGTGGACCGTCGGGTCCGCCATGCGCAGGTGGGGGTCGACGGCGTTGATGCGCTCGGCCAGCTCCTTGTGCTTCTTCTTGTCGGCGACCGTGTCGCTGAGGCGGAAGCCGCGGACCGCGATCATCGTCGGGCGGTCCTTGACCTGCAGCTCGGCGGCGGCCCGGAGCAGCTCGTCGAAGCGCTCGACGAAGGCGCGTCCCTTGATCTGGTTGCGCTTGGCGACCTCGCAGGCGCACTCCGCCACCCGCGGGGAGACCGCGGCGATCGGCCGCAGCGCCCGCTCGCCCTCGACCGGGACCTGGCCGGCGGCGATGTAGGGGTGGAGGGGCTCGGGGAGGTCGAGCAGGCGCAGCAGCGCGCCCACCCAGGCCACTTTCTTGCCGATCCTCTCGGCGAGCTGCTTGTTGGTGGTCAGGTTGAGCTCGCCCTTGACCGCCTTCAGACCCTTGGCGGTGTCGATCGGGTCGAGCCCTTCGCGGTGGATGTTCTCGATCAGCGAGTTGAGGTGGGCGTTGCCCTGGCTGATCGCGTAGGGGACCTTGGTGACGCCGGCGCGCTTGGCCGCCTGCAGGCGGCGGTGCCCGGCGACGACCGAATAGCGGCCGTCCTTGGTCGGGCGGACCAGGATCGGCTGCACGATCCCGGCCGAGCCGACGCTGCCGGCGAGCTGGTCGAGACCTTCCTCGTCCATGTGGGAGCGGGCGTTGAAGCCCTCCTCGACGTCGATCTTGTCGATCTCGAGCAGAGCCGTTGCGTTCGCACTCATCTGATGCTCCTTTGTTCCTCGCTCCCGCCCGATGCGGGAGCCGGTGCCCCGGGCCCGCGCGCGAAGCGCGCGATCATCCGGGGTGCCGGCTCCCGCGAGGCGCGGGATCACTCATGCGCATCGAGCAGCCGCCGCCCGCTCGCCTGAAGCTCGGTGGCGAGGACTTCGCAGACGTCGCCGCCGCTCCAGGGGCGGTGCTCGTTGAGGTAGGCGGCGATGCGATCGAGCCGCTGAGAGTCCGCAGGCCGCTCGGCGGCGAGGCCGTTGGCCTCCTCCACAATCCCAGCGAGGAGGCGGACGGTGAAGGCGATCGGGTCCTCCTCTTCGCCCTGGCTCAGGTCCACCGAGCCGCCGAGCAGGGTGGGGCCGGCGCCGGGGTCCAGAGCGAGCAGCGGCTCGGGTTCGCCCACAGACAGCGGGTAGACGAACAGCCGTGCGCGCTCGCGATCGGTGGCGATGACCTTGGCCTCCTGGGCGCACTCGACGAGGACGTTCAGCTCGTCGGCGTCGCTGTATGTGCTGGCGAGGGCGATGGCGCCGTCGGGATCGCGCAGCTGGGCCACGGCCAGCTCGGGGTCGAAGGCGAACAGGTCGACCTGCGCCGTCGCGCTGGGACAGGACTCCGCGTCATGGACGGTTACCAGCGCGCAGTCGCGCTGAAACCCGGCTCCGCAATTCCCGCAGCGCAGTCCTTCGGGCGGGCTCTGCGAGTCCCCCTCGACCTCGGGGCTGCAGCAGTCAGGGCATCGAAGCTCCATCGTTGACCTCCTTCTCGGGCCCCGCCCGTCGCGGGGCCGATCCCCGCCCGTGGGCACGCCCGCAGGGCGTGCGACCCTCGGCGGGGTCGGCTCCGCGACGGGCGGGCGCGACCGCGCCCCGGCCGCTCGGGCGAAAGCGGCCGGGGCGCTGCGGGGCTAGGCGGCGCCGAGCTGGGCCGGCACCGGATAGAGGTCGGGTGAGTCCCAGAAGCGGTAGCCGACGCCGTACTTGTTGACGATCACCCCGGCGAGGTCGGCCGCGTGGAGCTTGCGCCTCAGCCGGCTCACGTGGCTGTCGAGGGTGCGGGTGACGCTCGCTTCCGGGTAGCCCCAGACCGCCCGCATCAACTCGGCCTTGGTGAAGACCCGGTTGGGCTGCGCGGCCAAGACCGCCAGCAGCGCGAACTCCTTGCGCGCCAAGCGCAGTTCGTCCTCATTGACGAACGCGGTGCGGGCGGCGCGGTCGACGACCAGCGCCCCGAGGCGGACCGGCTCCTCGGCCGCGGCGACCAGGGGCGCCATCGAGGCGCCGCTGCGCATGTCACCGTCGCAGACGAAGCGCCAGGTCTCCTCCTCGGCGGCCCTGATCCGCAGCTCCCAAGCGCCGGCATCGCTGAGCCGCGCTTCGAGCTCGCCGGCAGGGCTGTGGACGGTGACCTTGGTGAAGCGGCCGGGGCAGGTCGGCCGCGTGGCGGCGGGCGTGCTGTGTGAATCGCTCATCGTTCCTCCTTGACTAGCTTGCTGAGGTCGACGAGCCGCTGGCGGCGGCCAAGGCGCCGCGAAACCCAAGCGAAGCGCAGGGCGCGTCAGCGAGGCCCCGCGCAGCGGGGGCTTGTAGCGGCGCCGTCCGCTGCCAGGCTCAAGCGACCTCAGCAAGCGGGTCGATGTCACGCCGAGCGCGGTGAGGTGGCGGCCCGACCGCTACCGGGGCCGGGCCACCACCACCCCCTCGCGCTACGGGACTACATGCAGCAGCAGCGAGTCCGAGTTGCCCTGCAGGTAGGGATAGCCCACCTGCGAGCGGACCTGCGCCCGCATCACATACGGGGTGTCGCTGAGCGTGCGGGTGAAGCGGTACTTCATCGCGAACTGCCCACCTTCGCGGGTGTAGTAGCGGCGAAACGCTCGCCAGCCCTTGCCGCTTCTGACCT
>CAZIOS010000046.1:0-10875 GCA_964540905.1 uncultured Conexibacteraceae bacterium
GCATGGGTCACGTCGACCTCGCCTCGCCGGTCTCCCACATCTGGTTCTTCAAGGGCGTCCCGAGCCGGATCGGCTACCTGATCGACATGGCGCCGAAAGAGCTGGAGAAGGTTCTCTACTTCGCCGCCTCGATGATCACCTGGGTCGACGAGGAGGCCCGCGACAAGGACATCGGGAAACTCGAGAAAGAGGTCAAAAAAGTCACCGACTCCTACGAGTCGGAACGGCAGAAGCGCACCCAGGAGCTGGCCGAGTCGCTGGAGCGACGGGTCAAGTACCTGGAACAGGGCTCGCAGGAAAAGTTCGACGACGAGGATCACATCTGGGCCGACTCGCTGAAGCTGACCGCGGCGCAGCTGCGCAAGCTGAAGGACGACGAACGGGCCAAAATGATCAAAGAACTGCGCAAACAGTTCGACGCCGAGATCTCCGACACCGAGGCCTACATCGAAGAGGCGATCGAGCGGATGGGCGAAGTCTGGAAGATCTTCAGCGAGATGAAGCCGAAGGACGTCGTCAACGACGAGACCGTCTTCCGCGAGCTCAAAGACCGCTTCGGCTCCCCCTTCGGCTGGGGCGAGTACTTCCGCGGCGGCATGGGCGCGGAAGCCGTCCGCGATCTGCTCGAACAGGTCGACCTGGCCGCCGACTGCGAGGAACTGGAGCAGATCATCAACAGCTCCAAAGGCCAGAAACAGGCGCGCGCGGTGAAGCGGCTCAAAGTCGCCTCCGCCTTCCTCAACTCCGACAACCAGCCCGCCTGGATGGTCCTCGACGCGGTGCCGGTGATCCCGCCGGAGCTGCGGCCGATGGTCCAGCTCGACGGCGGCCGCTTCGCCACCTCGGACCTCAACGACCTCTACCGCCGCGTGATCAACCGCAACAACCGGCTGAAAAGGCTGCTCGACCTCGGCGCTCCCGAGATCATCGTCAACAACGAGAAGCGGATGCTGCAGGAGGCGGTCGACGCGCTGTTCGACAACGGCCGTCGCGGCCGCCCGGTCACGGGCCCCGGCAACCGTCCCCTGAAGTCGCTCTCGGACATGCTCAAGGGCAAGCAGGGGCGCTTCCGCCAGAACCTGCTCGGCAAGCGCGTCGACTACTCCGGCCGCTCGGTGATCGTCTCCGGGCCGAGCCTGCGGCTGCAGCAGTGCGGCCTGCCGAAGCTGATGGCGCTGGAGCTGTTCAAGCCGTTCATCATGGCCCAGCTCGTCGAGCGCAAAGCCGTGCAGAACATCAAGGCGGCGAAGAAGATGGTCGAGTCGATGATCCCGGAGGTCTGGGACGTGCTCGAGGAAGTCATCCACGAGCACCCGGTCCTGCTCAACCGGGCGCCGACCCTGCACCGCCTCGGAATCCAGGCCTTCGAACCGATCCTGGTCGAGGGCAAGGCGATCCAGGTCCATCCGCTGGTCTGCCACGCCTTCAACGCCGACTTCGACGGCGATCAGATGGCGGTCCACGTGCCGCTCTCCGCCGAGGCCCAGGCCGAGGCGCGGATCCTGATGCTCTCCGCCAACAACATCCTCTCTCCCGCCCACGGGGCGCCGCTGGCGACTCCGACCCAGGACATGGTGCTCGGCATCTACTACCTGACCTACGGGCCGGACGCCGACGAACTGGTAAAGGTCGACGCGGGCCTGAAGGCCGGCAAGGCCGGCGGCAACGGCGGTGGGCCGAGCGTGAAGGTGTTCCGCTCCTCGCAGGAGGCCGAGCTCGTCTACGAGAACGGCGGCTGCGGGCTGCACGACCAGGCCGAGTACCGGCGGGCCGGGCGCGGGCACTTCCTGACCACGGTCGGGCGCATCATCTTCAACGAGAAGATCGAGCGCGCCCTCGCCGAAGCCCTCGAGGACGATTTCGATCCGGAGCAGTTCGAGTTCGTCAACTTCTCGCTGAAGAAGCGCGACGTCAACGAGATGGTCTCCAACCTGGTCGAGGCCTACGGTGCGCCGGCGGTCTCGCAGGTGCTCGACGCCTTCAAGGACCTCGGCTTCCAGTACGCGAGCCAGGCCGGCATCACCGTCTCCAAGAACAACGTGGTGTCGCCGCCGGAGAAGGCGGAGATCCTCGAGCGCTACGAGAAGGAGACCGAAGCGATCCAGGGCCAGTACGACGACGGCTACATCACCGCCGAGGAGCGCCACGAGGCGGTCACCGCCCACTGGAACCGGGCGACCGACGAGGTGGCCCAGGCGATGGAGGACAACCTCGACGAGTTGAACCCGATCTTCATGATGGCCAACTCGGGCGCCCGCGGCTCGTTCAAACAGATCCGCCAGCTGGCGGGGATGCGCGGCCTGATGGCCAACCCGAAAGGGGAGATCATCGAGCGGCCGATCAAGGCCAACTTCATGGAGGGCCTCTCGGTCCTGGAGTACTTCATCTCCACCCACGGCGCCCGCAAGGGACTCGCCGACACGGCGCTGCGGACGGCCGACTCGGGTTACCTGACCCGACGCCTGGTCGACGTCGCCCAGGACGTGATCGTGCGCCAGGAGGACTGCAAGACCAAAGACCACATTGAGATGGTTCTGCGCAAGGACGACGGCTCGCTCAACGACAATCTGTTCGGGCGCCTGGCGGCGAAGAAGTTCGAGACCAAGCGCGGTCGCGAGCTGCTCAAGCGCAACCAGGAGATCACCCTGGCCGACGTCGAGGCGATCGCCGAGGCGTTCGCCGACGAGGAGGTCAAGGTCCCGGTTCGCTCGGCCCTGAAGTGCGAGGCCGAGTCCGGCGTTTGCCGCTCCTGCTACGGGGTCGCGCCGGCGACCGGCTCGATAGTCGTGATCGGCGACGCGGTGGGGATCATCGCCGCCCAGTCGATCGGCGAGCCCGGCACTCAGCTGACCATGCGCACCTTCCACACCGGCGGTGTCGCGGGCCAGGACATCACCCAGGGCCTGCCGCGCATCGTCGAGCTCTTCGAGGCGCGCAAACCGAAGGGCCTGGCGCAGATGGCCGAGGCCGCGGGCAAGGTCTCGATCGAGGAGTCCGACAAAGCGTTGAAAGTGATCGTCACCGAGTCCAGCGGCGAGGAGCACTCCTACAGCTTCCCGCCCCGGACCCGGCTGCACGTCGCCGACGGCGACAAGGTCGAGCTCGGCCAGCAGCTCAACGACGGCTCGCTCTACCCAGCCGATCTACTGGCGATCCGCGGGCGTACCGACGTCGAGGTCTACCTGGTCCAAGAGGTGCAGAAGGTCTACCGGGCCCAGGGCGTCGACATCAACGACAAGCACATCGAGATCATCGCCCGCCAGATGTTGAAGAAGGTGCGGATCGAATCCAAGGGCTCGACCAGCCTGCTGCCCGGCCAGCTCGAGGATCGCGGCAACCTCAAACGGCTCAACAAGAAGACGAAGGAAGACGGCGGCACCCCGGCCAAAGGCGAGGAGGTCATCCTCGGGATCACCAAGGCCTCGCTGGCGACCGAGTCCTTCCTCTCCGCGGCCTCCTTCCAGGAGACGACCAAGGTGCTCACCGACGCCGCCCTCGAGGGCAAACGGGACCGGCTTGTGGGCCTGAAGGAGAACGTGATCATCGGCAAGCTGATCCCGGCCGCGACCGGCCTCAAGCACTACCGGACGCTGACGGTCGAGCCGGCGGTGGCGATGGTGCCGCCGAGCGACGAGGACCTGCTCGACGAAGACGAGCTGGCCGCCGAGCTGGGCGTCGACGGGGTCGAGGCCCCGGTCGAGGGCTTCGGGCCCTCGTTTGCGGAGGAGCTCGAGGAGCTGGCGCAGGAGATCGAGAGCACCAGCGACGAGTCGTAAGGACGGGCGGTGCGGAGGGGGCGCCCAACCGCCAGCTCGCCAACCGTCTCCAGCCAAACTGGCCGCATAGCCAGTCCGATAGATTCCCCCTCCGCATGCCCCCCTCGGACAAGGTCTGCATCATCGGCGCCGGCTCCTCCGGCATCACCGCCGTCCAGGTCCTCGACGCCCGCGGCATCCCCTTCGACTGCTTCGAGAAGGGCTCCTTCGTCGGCGGCAACTGGCGCTACGAAAACGACAACGGGATGTCGTCCGCCTACCGCTCGCTGCACATCAACACCTCGCGCCGGGTGATGGCCTTCAAGACCTTGCCGATGCCGGACCATTACCCCGACTACCCGGATCACTTCCAGATGGCGGCCTACTTCGACGAATACGTCGACCACTTCCGCCTGCGCGAGAAGATCCGCTTTCGCACCGAGGTCCTGAGCGCGGCACCGGTCGAGGGCGAGTGGGAGGTGACGGTCGAGGGCCCAGAGGGGCGCGAGACGAATCGCTACCGCGCCCTGCTCGTCGCCAACGGCCACCACTGGGACCCGCGCTGGCCGGAACCGGCCTTCGCCGGCGCCGAGGAGTTCGACGGCGAGCAGATCCACGCCCACCACTACCGCGAGCCGGAGATCCTGCGCGACAAGCGCGTGCTCGTGCTCGGGATCGGCAATTCCGCCGTCGACATCGCCGTCGAGTCCTCGCGGATCGGGGCCAAGACCTTCCTCGCGACTCGCCGCGGCGCCTACATCCTGCCCAAGTACCTGAACGGCAAGCCGATCGACGAGATCGCCACGCAGCTGACCTCGATGCTGCCGCTCTCGGTGCAGCGCTTCGGCAGCATGCGGATGCTCGGCGTCGCCGCCGGCGAGATGACCGACTACGGCCTGCCCAAGCCCGATCACAAGCTGTTCGAGGCGCATCCGACCGTCTCCTCGGAGCTGCTGCCGCGGCTCGGCCACGGCGACATCGCGGTCAAGCCCAACATCGAGCGCTTCGCCGGCGGCAACGCGGTCCGCTTCGTCGACGGCAGCACTGAGGAGATCGATCTCGTCGTCTACTGCACCGGCTACAAGATGACCTTTCCCTTCTTCGCCCCCGAGGTCGTCTCGGCGCCGGACAACCGCCTGCCGCTCTACCGCCGGGTCGCCTCGGCCGAGCGCCCGGGCCTCTTCTTCATCGGCTTCATCCAGCCGCTGGGGCCGATCATGCCACTGGCCGAGGCGCAGGCCGAGTGGATCGCCGACCTGCTCAGCGCTCGCGCGGCGCTACCGTCGCCGGCGCGGATGCGGACCGAGATCGCGAGGGAGGAAGCGCGGATGCGGAAGCGCTTCGTTGCCTCTAAGCGTCATACGGTCGAGGTCGACTTCTATCCCTATCTGCGCGAGATCCGGCGCGAGCGAAAGCAGGCTGCGCAGAGGGCTTGACGACCCGGGTGCGACCGCCCGGCGGGCAGGCCGGCAGCGGCATCGCGGCGCCGCCACCGTGGGGGCCGCGGCGCGGACCGCGTGGCAGCTTCGGCGGCCGCGGCCGGCGCTTGAGGCCACCGTCGGAATCCTCCGCGCCCTCGGGCTCGGGCGCCTGCTTGCTCGCCCACCAGACGAGCCAGATCGACCCCAGAACCGGGATCTTCAGGACCACCAGCAAGAAGAAGATCGGCCAGAACCCCACCATCGGGTCAGTCTAAAGACTCGCCCCGCGGGCTTCAGGCCTGCGCGGGCGACTCGCGCTGGAGCCCGCGAGCCCAGGCGAGCAGCGCCTCGGTCTGGGACTCCTCGAGCCCGAAGGCAGACTGGGTGGGGACCAGCAGGGTCGGCTCGGGCCGATTGCGCGCCCACTCGTAACAGCTCTCATCGAGGCTGTCGTCGATCCAGGCGACGGCGCGGCCGCGTCCGTACTCGGTCAGCGGCGCCAGCTTCCAGTGAGCGGAGCCAAACCGCGCTGCCCCCTCGAAGGAGAGGTAAGGGAGCGGAGGCAGGCCCAGCATGTACGGCAGGTAGTCGTTGGCGCGGGCCTCCCAACCGGTGGCCCAGGCCAGCTCGTAGTACTCGGAGAGGCGCTGCAGGCGCTCGCCGGCGGCGAGCGAGACGCAGTGGACCATGCCGTCGATCAGCTCGAACTGGGCGACCTCGGCGGGCGGCGGTTCGTCGTAGCCGAAGAGGCTGATCACCCCGTCGACGTCAACCGCGAGGATCGGCCGGTTCATCGGAAGCGCCGGGCTACCAGCGGTAGTGCGCGAAGGCTTTGTTGGCCTGGGCCATGCGGTAGATGTCGTCCTTGCGCTTCCAGGCGCTGCCCTGCTGCTGGTTGGCGTCGAGGATCTCGCTGGCGAGCCGCTCGGCCATCGAGTACTCGCGCCGGGCGCGGGCGAACTGGACCAGCCAGCGGATCGCGAGGGTGCGGGCGCGGCGGGCGGGAACCTCGACCGGGACCTGGTAGGTGGCGCCGCCGACGCGGCGGGAACGGACCTCGAGCACCGGCGTCAGCTGCTTGATCGCCGCCTCCAGCGTCTCCACCGGATCCTCGCCGCTGCGCTCCCCGACGATCGCCAGGCTGTCGTAGACGAGCCGCTCGGCCAGCGACTTCTTGCCGTCGCTCATCACCTTGTTGACGAGCTGCTGGACGAGCCGGTTGCGGTAGCGGGCGTCGGGTTCGACCGGACGGATCTGGGCTGCGGAGCGGCGCGGCATTACGAGGCCTTGACGCCGTAGCGAGAGCGGGCCTGCTTGCGGTCGGAGACGCCGGCGGCGTCGAGGGTGCCGCGGACGACCTTGTAGCGGACGCCCGGCAGGTCCTTGACGCGACCGCCGCGGATCAGCACGACCGAGTGCTCCTGAAGGTTGTGTCCCTCACCGGGAATGTAGGTGGTGACCTCCATGCCGTTGGTCAGCCGCACACGGGCGATCTTGCGCAGGGCCGAGTTCGGCTTCTTCGGCGTCACCGTGGCGACACGGGTGCAGACGCCGCGCCGCTGCGGGGCGGCTACGCGCTTCTTGCGACCCTGGCCCGACTTGAGGCCCGGCGTCGTGGTCTTCTTCTTCGGGCGCTTGCGGCCCTTCCTGACGAGTTGATTCGTATTCGGCACGGCCGCGCATAGTAGAGCAGTCCGGCGAGAACCAGCCCCGCCGCCGCCGCGAGCTCGGCGTAGAAGCCACTCTGGAGCACCGCCGAGGCGCCGGCGAAACGGGAGTTCTGGCGCCCGACGTCGAGCCCGGCGGGGAGGTCGACGAGGAGGATCACGGCGACCGCGACCAGCCCCAGGGCGGCGAGGGCGAGGCCGAGCCGGCGCCGCTCGCGGGCGATCGCCAGGGCCCCGATCGCGGCGGCGAGCAGGCCGAGCGGGACCAGCAGGTAGGCGTGGGCCTGGCCGGCGGTGCGGACGGCGACGGTCGGCGGCTTCGCCACCCCGGGCAGCCCGGCATAGGCGGCCTGGCCGACCTCGACCCCGCGGTAGTCGTTGAACTGGGAGACGATCAGGCAGATGCCGGCGGCCACCGCCACCGCGGCGATCGCCCGCCGCGGCGTCACCACCGCGCTCAGCGCGGTCGCCCCCCGCACCGCCGCGGCGCCGGCGCGACGCAGCCAGCGCTCCCCGACCGCGATCGCCGCGAAGAAGCGGGCCACCCAGGGACGCAGCCGCGGCCAGGTCCAGGCCCAGGCGCGCTTGGCCCCAGAGGCCAGCCGGTGCCGCCCGCGCAGCAGCGCCGGCTCGGCCTGCTCGAGGCCGCGATTGGCGAGGCGGTCGGCGCGTCTGGTCAGCCTGGCCAGGCGCGTCGGGACAGCCTTCAGCGTCGCCCCGATGCGACGCCGCGTCGCTGCTATCATCGCCCGTCGCTCAGGCTGTTTTTTCGCAGGACGCTTCGCCGGGCCCGCTGGGGCCTTTTTTTTGCGCTGAGGCTGGTTGCGCTGATGTTGGCGCTGACCCTGCTTGCTGTCGGGGCGCTTCGAATTCACCCATAACCCTTTCCAAAACCACTCAAACTCACACGGACCATGCCACGCAGCTTCCCCCTAGAGAAGACCCGCAACATCGGGATCATGGCGCACATCGACGCCGGTAAGACGACGACGACCGAGCGCATCCTCTACTACACCGGCCGCACCCACAAAATGGGCGAGGTCCACGAGGGCGCCGCGGTGATGGACTGGATGGAGCAGGAGCAGGAGCGCGGGATCACGATCACCTCCGCCGCCACCGCCTGCGAGTGGAAGGACCACCGGATCAACATCATCGACACGCCCGGCCACGTCGACTTCACGGTCGAGGTCGAGCGCTCGCTGCGCGTGCTCGACGGCGCGATCGCCGTCTTCGACGCCGTCGCCGGGGTCGAGCCGCAGTCGGAGACGGTCTGGCGCCAGGCCGACAAGTACGGGGTGCCGCGCTTCGCCTACATCAACAAGATGGACCGCACCGGCGCCGACTTCTTCAACTCGGTGCAGACGATGAAGGACCGGCTCGGCGCCAACCCGTTGCCGATCCAGCTGCCGATCGGCAGCGAGGAAAACTTCCAGGGCGTTGTGGACCTGATCGAGATGGTGGGCCTTATATGGACCGACGAGCTCGGTGCCGCTTACGACACGGTCGAGATCCCCGCCGACCTCAAAGCTCAGGCCGAGGAATACCGCACCCAGCTGATCGAGGCCTGCGCCGACTACGACGACGAGCTGATGGAGGCCTACCTGGGCGAAGAGGAGATCCCGGCCGGGCGGCTGCTCAGCTCCCTGCACCGGGCCTGCCTCGACACCAAGGTCACCCCGGTTCTCTGTGGCACCTCGTTCAAGAACAAGGGCGTGCAGCCGCTGCTCGACGCGATCGTCGCCCTGCTGCCCTCGCCGCTGGAGGTGCCGCCCGTGACCGGCGTCGTCCCGGCCGGCAAGGGACAGCCCGAGGACGTCGAGGCCGAGCGCCCCGCCGCCGACGACGCCCCGTTCGCCGCCCTCGCCTTCAAGGTCATGACCGACCCCTACGTCGGCAAGCTCACCTATTTCCGCGTCTACTCCGGCAAGCTGGAGAAAGGCGGCCGCGTCCTCAACGTCAAAACCGGTCGCACCGAGCGCATCGGCCGGCTGCTGATGATGCACGCCAACAGCCGCGAGGAGATCGACGAGTGCTACTCCGGCGACATCTGCGCCGGCGTCGGCCTCAAGGAAACCGGGACTGGCGACACGCTCGCCGCTCCCGATGCCCCGATCGCCCTGGAGAGCATCGAATTCCCGGAGACGGTGATCGCCGTCGCGATCGAGCCGAAGACCAAAGCCGACCAGGAGAAGATGGGCAACGCCCTACAGCGGCTGGGCGAGGAGGACCCGACCTTCCGGATCGAATCCGACGAGGAAACCGGCCAGACGCTGATCCACGGCATGGGCGAGCTCCACCTCGAGGTGATCGTCGACCGCATGCTGCGCGAGTTCAAAGTCGACGCCAACGTCGGCAAGCCGCAGGTCGCCTACCGCGAGACGATCCGCAAGCGGGTCGAGAAGGTCGAGGCGCGCTTCGTCCGCCAGACCGGCGGCCGCGGCCAGTTCGGCCACGTCGTCATCAATCTCGAGCCGGCGCCCGGCGAGGGCTTCGAGTTCGTCAACAAAATCAAGGGCGGCGTCATCCCCGGCGAATACATCGGCCCGGCCGAGCAGGGGATGGAGGAGGCGCTGGAAAACGGCGTCAAGGCCGGTTACCCGATGGTCGACGTCAAAGTCGAACTCGTCGACGGCTCCTTCCACGACGTCGACTCCTCGGAGATGGCCTTCAAGATCGCCGGCTCGATGGCGATCCAGGAGGGCGCGCGCAAGGCCAACCCGGTCCTGTTGGAGCCGGTGATGTCGGTCGAGGTCGTCACCCCCGAGGACTTCCTCGGCGACGTCATCGGCGACCTCTCCCGCCGCCGCGGCAAGGTCCAGGGACAGGAGCAGCGCGGCAACGCGCTCGCCGTCCAGGCCTTCGTCCCGCTCGGCGAAATGTTCGGCTACGCAACCGACCTGCGCTCCTCGACCCAGGGGCGCGCCAACTACACGATGCAGTTCGAGCGCTACGAGGAGGTCCCCGGGAACATCGCCGAGGAAATCGTCGAGCACCGCTCTGGAGAGCCAGTGGGAGCCAGTTCTTAGACCCAAGCGCGTCGCGGGCTGCATCTGGCTATATTTCCCAGGTTCGCCCGCAGGCAGGGAAAAAGTTCCTGCCAGGCAAGACTTCAGAAACTCAAGCAGACAAACCAGACAGAACACAACTTTCGAAAGGCGAAACGGAGAGAGATGTCCAAGGAGAAATTCGAGCGCGATAAGCCGCATGTGAACGTCGGAACGATCGGTCATATCGACCACGGGAAGACGACCCTGACGGCCGCGATCACCAAAACCCTCTCCACCGTGGGCGGCGCCGAAGCACAGAGCTTCGAGGAGATCGACAACGCTCCCGAGGAGAAAGAGCGCGGGATCACGATCGCGACCTCGCACGTCGAGTACGAGACCGACAACCGGCACTACGCCCACGTCGACTGTCCCGGCCACGCCGACTACGTCAAGAACATGATCACCGGCGCGGCGCAGATGGACGGCGCGATCCTGGTCGTCTCCGCCGCCGACGGCGTCATGCCGCAGACCCGCGAGCACATCCTGCTCGCCCGCCAGGTCAACGTCCCGCACGTCGTCGTCTTCCTCAACAAGATCGACCAGGTCGACGACGAGGAGCTGATCGAGCTGGTCGAGGAGGAGGTCAAGGACCTGCTCAACGAGTACGACTTCCCGGGCGACGAGACCCCGATCGTCAAAGGCTCGGCGCTGAAGGCGCTGGAAGGCGACGAGGAGGCCCAGAAAGCCGTCTTCGAGCTGGCCGCCGCCCTCGACTCCTACATCCCGGAGCCGGTGCGCGAGCTGGACAAGCCCTTCCTGATGCCGGTCGAGGACATCTTCTCGATCACCGGCCGCGGCACCGTCGCCACCGGCCGCGTCGAGCAGGGGATCGTCAACACCGGCGACGAGGTCGAGATCGTCGGTATCCACGACACCACCAAAACCGTCGTCACCGGGGTCGAGATGTTCCGCAAGATCCTCGACCAGGGTCAGGCCGGCGACAACATCGGCGCCCTCCTGCGCGGCACCAAGCGCGAGGAGATCG
>CAZIOS010000047.1:0-9689 GCA_964540905.1 uncultured Conexibacteraceae bacterium
GTCGAGCGCTTCCGCGACGAGATCGGCGACTGGCGCCTCTGCGTGCTCTCGCCCTTCGGCGGCCGCGTCCACGCCGCCTGGGGGCTGGCGCTGGCGGCGAAGATCCGCGCCGAGCGCGACCTCGAGGCGGACGCGATCTGGTCCGACGACGGCATCGTCATCCAC
This sequence comes from uncultured Conexibacteraceae bacterium, assembly GCA_964540905.1. Lineage (GTDB taxonomy): Bacteria > Actinomycetota > Thermoleophilia > Solirubrobacterales > 70-9 > VAYN01. The sequence continues at coordinate 166 of CAZIOS010000047.1, forward strand.
CTCCCCGACGCCGACGAGGCGCCGCCCGCCGACCTCGTCCTGATCGACCCCGACGAGCTCGAGGACCTGGTCGTGCGCGAGCTCTCCGGCTCGGCCCTGTTCGGCGCCCGCTTCCGCGAGAACGCCGCCCGCTCGCTGCTGATCCCCCGCGCCTACCCCGGCAAGCGCACGCCGCTCTGGCAGCAGCGGCTGAAGGCGCAGAGCCTGCTCGAGGTGGCGCGCGACTTCCCCCGCTTCCCGGTCATCCTCGAGACCTACCGCGAGTGCCTCAAGGACGTCTTCGACCTGCCGGCGCTGACCGAGCTGCTGCGGGACCTGCACTCGCGCCGGCTCAGCCTGGTCGAGGTCGAGACCCCGACCGCCTCGCCCTTCGCCTCCTCGCTGCTGTTCGACTACGTCGCCACCTACATGTACGAGGGGGACACGCCGAACGCCGAGCGGCGGGCGGCGGCGCTGGCGCTCGACCGCGACCTGCTGCGCGAGCTGCTGGGCCAGGAGGAGCTGCGCGAGCTGATCGACCCGGCGGCGCTGGAGGAGGTCGAGGCGCAGCTGCAGCACCGCACCGAGGCCGGCCGCGCCGGCGATCGCGACGCCCTGCAGCAGCTGCTGCGCAACCTCGGCGACCTCAGCGAGCGCGAGTGCTCCGACCGCGTCGCCGCCGGCTACTCGGCCGCCTCGATGCTGGAGAAACTGGTCGCCGAGCGCCGCGTCGCCCGGGTCCGGGTCGCCGGCGAGGAGCGCTTCATCGCCGCCGAGGACGCCGGCCTCTACCGCGACGCGCTCGGGGTGCCGCCGCCGCCCGGCCTGCCCGAGACCTTCCTCGAGGACCACCCGGACGCGATGCGCGCCCTGGTCCGCCGCTTCGCCCGCACCCACGGTCCCTTCACGACCGCCCGTCCGGCGGCCCGCTACGGCGTCGACCCGCTGCCGGCGCTGCGCGAGCTCGAGCGCGAAGGGGCGCTGGTCCGCGGCGAGCTGGCGCCGGGCGGGAGCGAGCGCGAGTGGTGCGACTCCGAAGTCCTGCGGCGGGTGCGGCGGGCCAGCCTCGCGCGGCTGCGGCGCGAGGTCGAGGCCGCCGACCGCACCCAGCTCGCCCGCTTCCTGCCGAGCTGGCAGAACGTCGACGCCTTCCGCCCGGCCGGGGCCGGCATCGACCGCCTGCGCGAGGCCCTGGTGCCGCTGCAGGGGGTGGCGCTGACGCCGAAGGTCTGGGAGCGCGACGTGCTGCCGCGCCGGCTCGGCGCCTACTCGACCGCCTGGCTCGACGAGCTCTGCACCAGCGGCGAGCTGGTCTGGGTCGGCGCCGGCGCGCTGGGCCGCAGCGACGGCCGCGTCGCCCTCTACTTCCGCGAGGACGTCCGCCTCGCCGGGCCGCCGCCGGCCAACGCCAGGCTCGACCCGGTGACGGGCGAGGTTCACGAGGCGATCCGCGAGCGGCTCGCCGCCGGGCCCTCGTTCTGGCTCGACCTGCTCGCCGACCTCGACCACCCGGCCGAGGAGCTGCACGACGCGCTCTGGGACCTGGTCTGGGGCGGCGCCGTCACCAACGACGCCTTCGCGCCGCTGCGGGCGCCGCGGTTGCGGGCGCTGCCGCCGAGCGAGCGCCAGGGCCGCCGCTTCGCCCGCCGCCGCTCGACCGCCGGCGCCGCCGTCCAGGGTCGCTGGTCGCTGACCGCGCCGCTGTTCGCCGACGCCCCCGGTCCCGGCGCCCGCCTCCGCGCCCAGGCCGAGCTGATGCTGGAGCGCTACGGCATCGTCACCCGCGAGACCGTGCTCGCCGAGGGCGTCCCCGGCGGCTTCGCGACCCTCTACTCGGAGCTCGGCAACCTCGAGCTGCTCGGCACCGCCCGCCGCGGCTACTTCGTCGAGGGCCTCGGCGGCGCCCAGTTCGCCCTCCCCGGCGCGGTCGAGCGGCTGCGCTCGCTGCCGGAGGCCGGCGGCGAGCACCTGGTCCTCGCCGCCACCGACCCGGCCAACCCCTACGGCGCCTCGCTGCCCTGGCCGAAGCTGGAGAGCGGCCGCCGCCCCGGCCGCACCCCCGGCGCCCACCTGCTGCTGCGCGACGGCGAGCCGCTGGTCTTCCTCGAGCGCGGCGGCCGCGGCCTGCTCCGCCTGGCGCCGCTGGAGGGGCCGGAGCTGGAGGTGGCGATGCGCGCCCTCGCCGAGGCGGTCGCCGCCGGCAAGCTGCCGAAGCTGGCGATCGAGAAGCTCGACGGCGAGGCGGTGATCGGCTCCGGCCACGAGGAGGCGCTGATCGGCGCCGGCTTCAGCCGCGGCCCGCGCAAACTGACCGCCTCCGCCCGCTGACGCTGATCCTGCATTTGAGGGATAAATAAGGTCATTAAGCCTTTACCGCCTATTCTATTAGGCATGCCAAGACCTGCCAGACCCCTTTTTCCTCAGACTCAGCGGCATGCCGAGGCGCTCGGCGAGCGCCTGCGCTTGGCTCGCCGGCGGCGCCGGATGTCGCTCGCCGATCTGGCCAAGCGAGTCGGCGTCGCCCGCGACACCCTTTCGCGGCTCGAGCACGGCGACCTCGCCACCAGCCTCGGGGTGCTGGCGCGGGTGCTGAGCGTGCTCGGCCTGGAGGAAGACCTCGATCTGATCGCCGACGACGACGAGCTGGGCAGACGTCTGCAGGACGTGCGCCAGCCTCGCCCCCGCCGCTCGACCAAAGGCCGGCAGGGCGGATGAGCGCCGAGCGTGCACGGGTCCTGGTTCACCTCGACGCCGCCGAGCTCGGTTCCCCTCGAGTGGTGGGAAGGCTGAGTCGGGAGCGGGCCGGCTCCAAGAGCGTGATCTCGTTTGCCTACGAGCCCGGCTGGGTGGCCGCCGCAGACGCCTTCCCGGTCGACCCCTCGCTGCCGCTCTACGAAGGAGACCAGTACCCGTCCACGTTGCCGGGCGCCTTTGCCGACGCCGCCCCCGACCGCTGGGGCCGCACCCTGCTGGAGCGGCGCGAGGCGCAGCTGGCGAGACGGGAGCGGAGAAGCCAGCACCAGCTCGACGATTGGGACTTCCTCGTCGGCGTCAACGACCTGGTGCGGACGGGGGCGTTGCGCTTCTCCCGCCCGGATGACGGCGTCTTCGTCGACGACGCGCCGCTGGCGGTGCCGCCGCTGGCGCGGTTGCGAGAGCTCGAAGAGCTGGCGCGCGAGGTGGAGGACGGGGCGCCGGCGCCGGGCGGGGAGGAGGAGCGCTGGATCGCGATGCTGCTCGCTCCCGGCAGCTCGCTCGGCGGGGCGCGGCCGAAGGCGAACTTTCGCGATCGGAGCGATGAGCTCTGGATCGCGAAGTTCCCCTCGCGGGAAGACCGGTTCGACGTCGGTGCCTGGGAGTACGTGGTCTGGCGTCTGGCGGGCGCCGCCGGGATCGTCGTGCCGGAGGCGAAACTGCTGCGGCTCGGCTCGGCCTACAGCACCTTCTGCGCGCGGCGCTTCGATCGCGACCGCGGGCGCCGACGCCTCTACGCCTCGGCGATGACCCAGGTCGGCGGGCGTGACCACGCGGAAGCGAGCTACCTCGACATCGCCGAGGCGATCGTCAGGCTCGCGGATCCCGACGCGATCGACGACGACCTGCGGCAGCTCTTCCGCCGCCTCGTCTTCAACGTCCTGGTCGGCGACCGCGACGACCATCTCCGCAATCACGGCTTTCTGCGTGGACCCGGCGGCTGGCGGCTGGCGCCGGCTTTCGACGTCAATCCCTCCCCCAGCATGGGAGAGCACAGCCTCGCCCTCGACGCCTCGATTCGCTCGCCAGACCTCGACCTGGTCCGTGAGACCGCGCCGCTCTATCGCCTCTCCGCCGAGCAGGCGGACGCGATCGTGGCCGAGGTGCGCGAAGCAGTCGCCGGCTGGCGCGCCGAGGCGAGCGCGCTGGGCCTGCCGCGAGACGAGATCGAGCGCCTGGCGCCGGCCTTCGCCGCCGGCTGAGCGTAGGACCCGTCCATCGCGTCGAGGAGCCGGCGCTCTCCCCCAGGTCTCATAATCAACCCATGGCTGCCGTGGAGGAGAACGGAAGCGCCGTCGAGCTGCTGCGCAGCGTGCCGCTCTTCGCCGGCCTCGAAGCCGACGAGCTGGAGCGCTTCTCGCGCGTCGCCGTGCCGCGGGCCTTTCCCGCCGGCACCCGCGTCTTCCACGAGGGCGATCGCTCCGACGCCTGCTACATCGTCCGCGAGGGCAGCTTCCGGGTCACTCGCGAGCACTCCGACGGGCGCGCGATCACGCTCGCCACGCTCGGCCCCGGCGAGGTCTTCGGCGAGCTGGCGATGCTCGACGGCAGCACCCGCTCGGCCAGCGCCGAGGCGCTCAGCGACGGCGAGCTGCTGGCGCTGCCGGCGACAGACGTGAAGGCGCTGCTGGCCCGCCACCCGGAGATCTCGGTGAAGCTGGTGACGGCGCTGGTGCGGCGCCTGCGCGCCGCCAACGAGCGGATCTCGCGGCAGTCGTTCCAGACGGTGCCGAGCCGGGTCGCCGGCGTCCTCTCCCAGCTCGCCGCCGAAATCTCCCACGGCGGCGAGGGCGAGGTGACGATCCGGATGAACCAGGCCGACCTGGCCCAGCTCGCCGGCACCTCGCGCGAGAGCGTCAGCCGCTTCCTCGCCGACCTCGAGCGCTCCGGCGTCGTCCGCTCCGGCCGCGGCCGGGTCACCGTGCTCGACCCGGCCAAGCTCCACAACTACATCTTCTAGCCATGGCCGACTTCGCCGCCCTGCGTGCGGCGATGGTGGCGAAGCAGCTGCGCCGGCGCGGGATCGTCGACGAGCGGGTGCTGGCGGCGATGGGCGCGGTGCCGCGCGAGGCCTTCGTGCCACCGCGGCTGCGCCACCGCGCCTACGCCGACTCGGCGCTGCCGATCGCGCGCGGGCAGACGATCTCCCAGCCCTGGATCGTCGCCGCGATCTGCCAGGCGCTGGCGCTGACCGGGGAGGAGCGGGTGCTGGAGGTGGGGACCGGCTCCGGCTACTCGGCCGCCGTCCTGGCGCGGCTGGGCGCCGAGGTGCTGAGCGTCGAGCGGCACGAGGAGCTGGCCCTGGCGGCGCGGGGGACGCTCGCCGCGCTCGCCGTCGACAGGGTCGAGATCGTCGTCGGCGACGGCAGCCGCGGCCTCCCCGAGCGGGCTCCGTTCGCGGCGATCGCCGTCCACGCCACCGCCCCGGCGCCACCGCCGGCGCTGGTCGCCCAGCTCGCCGAGGGCGGCCGCATGGTCGTCCCGATCGCCGCCGGGGAGGCCGACCTGCTGACCCTGCTGCGCCGCCGCGGCGAGCGGGTCGAGCGCGAGACGATCAGTCCCGCCCGCTTCGTGCCGCTGGTCGGGGAGGAGGGGTTCTAGTCGCGAGCGAGCAGTCGCTGCTCAGCAGCTGATCGGCGCCGGGTCGGACGGGTCCACGACCGCTTCGTCGTTGCCGCCGCCGCAGTCGATCTTCTTGTCGCGATGGCCGTCGATCGCGTCGATGAAGTCGTTGCCGCCTTTGCCGATCATCACGTCGGCGCCGTTGTGGCCGAGGATGCTGTTGGGTCCGTTGTCGCCGATCAGCGTGTCGGGGCCTTCGGAGCCCTCGAGGCTCTCGTTGTCGCTGAGGACTTTGTCCGGGGTGGCGCAGCCGGCCGGGCCGCCGGTGCCGCCCAGTTCGACGTGCAGCGCCGCGTTGGAGCGGGCGTAGGAGACCGTGTCGTTGCCGGGGCCGCCGTCGAAGATGTGGCCCTGGCAGACGGCGACCGAGGAGACGAGCAGATCGTCGCCGGGGCCGCCCTGGAGGTCGTCGGCGCCGGGATCGGCGTAGAGCACGTCGCTGCCGCCGTTGCCGATCAGGGTGTCGTTGCCGTCGTCGGGGTCGTTGTAGTTCTCGCCCGCTTCCAGCACGTCGTCGCCGGGCCCGCCGACGATCGTGTCGCTGCCGCCGCCGCCGTTGATCCGCACTTTGGCGCTGGGCGGCACGTTCGGTTCGATCGTGATCTGGTCGTTGCCGTCCTGGCCGGTGACGACGATCAGCGCCCCCGTGGTGGCATCGGCGCAGCTGGCAGCGTTCGAGTTGCCGCCGTTGACGCAGCCTTCGGCGGCGAAGATCGGGCCGTTGTCCGTGACGGTCCAGCTTTCGCCACTGCGACCGATGTGGAGGTCGTCGGCCCCCTGGCTGCCCTGGACGACGAGGCTGTCGCCGGCGAGGCCGCGGTTGAGGGCGACGAAGGCGGAGTTGGCGGGCGGGTTGACTTCCGGGCCGCAGGAATCTTCGACCGCGAAGCCGTTGCAGCTGTCGGTGCCGGGACCGCCGAAGGCTTCATCGCGGCCGCCACCGCCGGTCAGGGTGTCGTCGCCGACGCCGCCGTCGAGGCGGTTGTCTTCGCCGTCGCCGACGATCGTGTCGCCCTGGGGCGAGCCCACCACGTCCTCGAAGTCGCTGAGCGTGTCGTGGCCGTCGCCTTTGGCGGTGCCGGCGGCGAGGTTGACCTGGATGCCGCCGCGGGTGGCGCTGGCGTAGGAGACGATGTCCTGGATGCCGCCGCCACCGCTGAGGGTGTCGGTGCCGGCGTCGCCGCTGACGATGTCGCCGTCGCCTTCGCCGCCGTTGGCGTTGTCGGTGCCGGCGCCGCCGAAGACGACGTCGGTGCCGGGCCCGCCTTCGAGTTCGGGATCGTCGCCGGGCCCACCTTCGATCTTGTCGTTCCCTTCGCCGCCGCTGACCCTGTCGTTGCCCTTGTCGCCGAGCAGGGTGTCGTCGCCGGGCCCACCTTCGATCGTGTCGCTGCCCTGCTGCCCGTTGACGTAGTCGTCGCCGGCCCCGCCGGAGAGCTTGTCGGGGCCCTTGCCGCCGAGGATCGTGTCGTTGCCGCCGCCCCCTTCGATGTGATCGACTCCCTTGCCGCCTTCGATCATGTCTTCGCCTTCGCCACCGCAGATGCGGTCGTTGCCGCCCATGCCGAGCACGGTGTGCTTGCCGGCGCCCTGGACGACGATCGTGTCCGGCGCCTTGCCGCCGACGATCTTCGCCGCCCCGGAGACGATCGTCGCCCTGCGGCCGAGGCAGCTGGGAGCGGCGGGAGCGCTGGCGCTGGCCAGCAGGCCGCTGGTCAGGGCGGCGAGGACCAGGGAGGCAAGCAACAGCAGCTTGCCCCTCCCCCCGAGAGGACGCGGTGGCATCCCGTCAGATTGCCAAGTTCCGCCGCCCGGCGCAAGCTTGGCGCTGAGCGGCTTCGTCCCCGCGCCGGTGCGGCTCGCGGTCGGATACTCTCGCTGCCGCAATGCGCGGCGGGACCTACGTTCTCAACTTCTACTCCGCGGTCTTCGTCGACCAGCTGAAGCGGGGCCGCAAGACGGCGACGATCCGCCTCGGCGACAAGAGCGGCAAGTACGAGCGCGGCCAGGTCGTCTGGGTCACGGTCGGCTTTCGCCACAGCCCGCGCGAGAAGATCTTCACCGCGGTCATCGACGACGTCGAGGTGAAGCGCCTCGGCGACCTCTCGCGGCGCGACATCGAGCACGACAACCCCGAGTTCCGCCGGCTCGAGGAGACCACCAAGTTCCTCGAGCAGATCTACAGCCGCACGATCTCCGACGACGACGCGGTGACGGTGATCCGCTTCTCGCAGATCGTCGAGCCGCCGCGGCCGCACCTCGGCAACGGGGAGACCCCTCATCACAACTGAACCGGGCCCACCCTGGCACCGTAGATAAGCGCGTGGCCGGCTACTCGTTCCTCACCACCTGGCTGCTCGAGTCCCCGCGCGAGCCGGTCTGGGAGGCGATCTACGACCAGGAGAGCTGGCCGAGCTGGTGGCGCGGAGTGGAGGAGGCGCGGGAGCTGAGCCCGAGCCCTGGCGAGGACGGCGTCGGCACGGTGGCGCGGATGGTCTGGAAGAGCCTGCTGCCCTACCGGGTCGAGTTCGAGGTGACGACGACCCGGGTCGAGCGCCCGCACCTGCTCGAGGGCCGCGCCGTCGGCGAGCTCGAAGGCACCGGCCGCTGGCGCTTCTACGAGCAGGACGGCGTCACCGCCGTGCTCTACGAGTGGAACGTCGCCACCACCAAGCCCTGGATGAACCGGCTGGCGCCGCTGCTGCGGCCGGCCTTCGAGTGGAACCACGACTGGGTGATGGCGCGCGGGGGCGAGGGAATCGCCCGGCTCCTGGGCTGCCGCCTGCTGGCGCAGGACTAGCGGGCCCGTCGAGGCCCCGACCTCGCTATCTTTCTCTCTGTTGGCACTCGCACCACCAGAGTGCCAAGACCGCGAGGCGCCAGAAACGGCTCCAGAGCGGCAATTCCTGACTTTGTCAGCAAATCACGCACCGATAACGGAGGTTCACGGATGAAGCTGAAGCCCCTCGGGGACCGGCTGATCGTCAAGGCGATCGAGGAGGAGGCGACGACCGCCAGCGGCATCGTCCTTCCCGACACGGCCAAAGAGAAGCCGCAGAAGGGCAAGGTCGTCGCCGTCGGCGACGGCGCCATCAACGAGGACGGCAGCCGCCGCCCACTCGACGTCGCGGAGGGGGACGAGGTCCTCTACTCCAAATACGGAGGCACCGAGGTGACCGTCGAGGGCGACGATCTGCTCGTGCTGCGCGAGTCGGACGTCCTCGCCAAGCTCGGCTAGACCTTCCCAACAGGATTTAGAACCAAGGAGGACTGAAAAAACATGGCTCACAAGGAGCTGAAGTACGCAGAGGAGGCCAGGGGGGCACTGCAGGCCGGCGTCGACGCCGTCGCCAACGCCGTCAAGGTCACCCTCGGCCCCAAAGGCCGTTACGTCGTGCTCGACAAAAAGTTCGGGGCGCCGACGATCACCAACGACGGAGTCACCATCGCCCGCGAGGTCGAGGTCGAGGACGTCTTCGAGAACCAGGGCGCCCAGCTCGTCCGCGAGGTCGCCACGGCGACCAACGACGTCGCCGGCGACGGCACCACCACCGCCACCCTGCTGGCCCAGATCATCGTCCGCCAGGGGCTCAAGAACGTCGCCGCCGGCGCCAACCCGCTGGCCCTGCGCCGCGGGATCGAGAAGGCCGTCGACGAGGTCGTCGAGAACCTGCGCGAGAAGCAGTCGAAAGAGGTCGCCGGCAAGGAGCAGATCGCTCGCGTCGCCGCCATCTCCGCCGCCGACGACGAGATCGGCAACGTGATCGCCGACGCGATCGAGAAAGTCGGCAAAGACGGCGTCGTCAACGTCGAGGAGGGCCAGACCTTCGGCATGGAGCTGGAGTTCACCGAGGGCATGCAGTTCGACAAGGGCTACATCTCGCCCTACATGGTCACCGACCAGGACCGCATGGAGGCGGTGCTGGAGGACCCCTACATCCTCATCGCCAACCAGAAAATCGGCTCCGTGCGGGACATCCTGCCGGTGCTCGAGCAGGTGATGCAGGGCGGCAAGCCGCTGCTGATCGTGGCCGAGGACGTCGAGGGCGAGTGCCTGGCGACCCTGGTCGTCAACAAGCTCCGCGGCACCTTCACCGGCGTCGCCGTCAAAGCCCCCGGCTTCGGCGACCGCCGCAAGCGGATGCTCGAGGACATCGCGATCCTCACCG
>CAZIOS010000048.1:0-9372 GCA_964540905.1 uncultured Conexibacteraceae bacterium
GCCGACGCCCATCGCGGCGACGCCGATCCGGCCGCCGTCGAGGATGTGGAGGAAGTTCTTGAAGCCGTCGCCGCGGCGGCCGAGCAGGCTCGACTCCGGCAGCCGGCAGTCCTCGAAGCTGAGCGGTCGCGTGTCGGAGGCGTTCCAGCCCATCTTGCGGTAGGACTCGCCGACCTCGTAGCCGGGGGTGCCGTTGGGGACGATCAGGTTGGAGATCTCCTTGTGGCCGCCGATCTCGCCGGTAACGGCGGTGATCGAGACGCAGCCGGAGATCTCGGTGCCGGAGTTGGTGATGAACTGCTTGGCGCCGTTGACGACCCACTCGCCGTCCTCGAGCCGGGCGCTGGTGCGGACGTTGCCGGCGTCGGAGCCCGCCTCCGGCTCGGTCAGGCCGAAGGAGGCGAGACGCTCGCCGCTGCAGAGCCGCGGCAGCCACTCTTCCTTCTGCTCGGCGCTGCCCCAGAGGTGGATCGGCATCGTCCCCAGCGAGGTGTGAGCGGCCATCGTGATGCAGACCGAGGAGTCGATCCGGGCCAGCTCTTCGACCGCCAGCACGTAGGAGAGCGTGTCGGCACCGCCGCCGCCGTACTCCTGCGGGAACGGGATCCCCATCAGGCCGAGGCCGCCGAGCTTGGCGACGATCTCGTAGGGGAAGGACTTGGTCCGGTCCAGCTCCTCGGCCACCGGCGCCACCTCCTGCCGGGCGAAGTCGCGGACGGTGTCGCGCAGCAGCCTCTGCTCGTCGCTCAGCTCGAAGTTCACGCGCGGCAGCCTATTGCGCTCGCTAGAGCTGCAGCGACTTGACCTGCAGCAACTCCTCGATCCCATATCGACCGTTCTCACGGCCGTGGCCGGACTGGCCGTAGCCGCCGAACGGGGCGAGCGGGTTGAAGGCGCCGCCGTTGATCTCGATCTGGCCGCTGCGGATCCGCCTGGCGACGGCGATCGCCCGCTCCTGGTCTCCGGACCAGACGCCGCCGGCGAGCCCGTAGGCGCTGTCGTTGGCGATCCCCAGGCCCTCCTCCTCGCCGTCGTAGGGCTGGATCGCCAGCACCGGGCCGAAGATCTCCTCCTGGGCGATCGTCATCTCCGGGGTCACCGCGGAGAAGACGGTGGGGCGGACGAAGTAGCCGCGGTCGAGGCCCTCGGGCGCCTCGGCGCCGCCGGTGACGAGCTTGGCGCCCTCGGCCTCGCCCTTCTCGATGTAGCCGCGGACGCGCTCACGCTGGACCGCGGAGACGAGCGGGCCGAGCCGGGTCTCCTCGGCGAAGGGGTCGCCGGGGGTGAAGGTCGCCGCCGTCGCCGCGGCGATTCGCTCGGCCTCGGCCAGCCGCTCGCGCGGCACCAGCATCCGGGTCAGGGCGCTGCAGGTCTGGCCCGAGTTGAGGAAGCACTTGGCGACCCCGTCGGGCACCGCCCGCTCGAGGTCGGCGTCGTCGAGGATCAGGTTCGCCGACTTGCCGCCGAGCTCCATCGCCACCGGCTTCACCGTCGCCGCGGCGAGCTCGCTGACCCGCTTGCCGGCCCGGGTCGAGCCGGTGAAGGAGACCATGTCGACGCCGGGATGGGCGGCGATCGCCTCGCCGACCACCGGCCCGAAGCCGGTGACCAGATTGAAGACCCCGGCCGGGAGGCCGGCCGCCTCGATCACCTCGGCCAGCAGGAAGGCGTTCAGCGGCGTCACCTCGCTCGGCTTCAGCACCACCGTGCAGCCAGCGGCGAGGGCGGGGGCGACCTTGGCGGCGATCTGGTTCAGCGGGTAGTTCCAGGGGGTGATCGCGCCGAGCACGCCGACCGCCTCGCGCAGGACGCGAGAGTTGCCGATCTCCTCCTCCCAGGCGATTTCCTCCATCAGCCCCGGCGTCGCCGCGAACTGCGAGGTCGGCAGCCCGACCTGGATCATCCTGCTCAGCGTCAGCGGCATCCCCAGCTCCTGGGAGATCGTCGCCGCGATCTCCTCGCTGCGCTCGCCGAGCCCGGCGGCGATCGCGCTGAGGTAGCCGGCGCGCTCCTCTCGCGGCGTCCGCGACCAGGAGTCGAAGGCGGCGCGGGCGGCCTTGACGGCCGCGTCGGCGTCCGCGGCCGAGCCGGCCGGGACCGTGCCCATCACCTCCTCGGTGGTCGAGTTGATCACCTCGATCGGCTCGGCGCCCCGCGGCTCGACCCACTCGCCGCCGATGAAGACCCTGTCCCGCACCTGAAGCTCCGCCGCAGTCGCCATTCCCACTCCTCCTAGCTCTCTTGCCCGATTGGCCGTGCAGCCAACGCTAGCGCCTGCGGGACGGCAGCTGGTAAAAGCCCTCGCCCACCATGCAATAGCGGATTTGCGATGATGGCTTATCAGCTATATTCAGTTGATGAAAGAAGCTGCCCGAGTCGAAGACCGCTCGCCCGGCCAGCTGCTGCGCGAGGCCCGGCGCCGGCACAGCGTCAGCCAGGCGCGACTGGCGATTCGCGCCGGCACCACCCAGTCGGCGATCTCGCGGATCGAGTCCGACCGGGTCTCGCCCTCGGTCGCCACCCTGCGGAGCCTTCTCCATGTCCTCGGCGAGGACTTGATTCTCGACTCTGCGGTTCGGGACTTCGGCTTCGACAAGACGCTCAACGAATCGAGCTTGCGGTTCACGCCGGAACAACGGGTGAGAAGAGGTCTGGAATTTGCTGATTTCGTTCGGCGCAATCGGGGAGTGGCCGCTCGCGGTGGGCCTTAGCGATGGCATGACGCTCAAGGACGGCTCTCTCGGTCCACCACTGCAACCAGCGCGCCTGCTGGAGATCCTCAACCGCCACGGCGTCGACTTTGTCGTCGTCGGCGGACTTGCCGGCCTGGCGCATGGTTCCTCGTATCCGACCTTCGATCTCGACGTGGCCTATGCCCGCAGCGAGGCCAACCTCCACTGCATGGTGAAGGCCTTAGAGGAGATGGACGTCACCCTCCGAGGCGCTCCTCCCGAGCTCTCGTTTCAGCTCGATGCCCGAACTCTCGCGAACGGCGCCAACTTCACGTTCGACAGCGCCTTCGGACGCTTCGACATCCTTGGGGACATCGATGGCATGCGCGACTACGAATCGTTGAGGAGCCGTGCGTGTGTTGAGAAGATCGACGGCGTGGCGGTTCGGGTTGCGTCGATCGATCACTTGATCGCGATGAAGCGAACCGCGAATAGGCCGAAAGATCGGCTTGCGGTCGAGGAGTACATCGTGATCGCCGACGAGCAGCAGCGGCTCGCGCAAGAAGAAGCGGGCGACGGGGACGCTGGGAGCGGCGGCTAAGCGGATTCCGCGGCCACTGCCAACGCCGCCAACCGGCCGGGGCCGGGGACCTGGATCGCGTCGCGGGCGTGGAGGACCTGGCCGCACTCTTCGCAGATGCCGCGGTCGCTGACGGCGCCGCCGCAGACCTTGTGGACGATCAGTTTCGGCGGGCCCTCGGGGCCGGCCGAGTGGCGGTCGCCCCAGCCGAGCAGGGCGATCAGGGAGGGCCAGAGGTCGAGGCCCTTCTCGGTCAGGAAGTATTCGTGGCGGGGCGGCGATTCCTGGTAGGCCCGGCGCTCGAGGATGTCCTCGTCGACCAACCGCTGCAGCCGCGTCGCGAGCACGTTGCGGGCAATGCCGAGCGAGCGCTGGATCTCGCCGAAGCGGCGGTTGCCATTCATCACGTCGCGCACGATCAGCAGCGACCAGCGCTCGCCGATCACCTCGAGCGACTTGGCGATCGAGCAGGCCTGGCCCGGATAGTCGTGGCGGAGCACGGTGTGATCTTCGCACACTTGGTTGCATCAAGCAACCGACTGAGATAGGGTGGCACAGCACTGAGTTGCTTGAAGAAACCAACCCGGCCACCCCAGCGATCGGAGGCAACGCGATGAGGCTGATCCCAAGACATAGGCACCATGGCCGCGGCAAGGCGCCGCGGATCTCGATAAGCCAGGCGGAGATCGCCGCCGACCTGCACTACCCGGCGCGGGTGCGGCCGCAGCGGGTCGCCGCCGGCCGGCGCGGGGGCGGCCGGTGAGCGGCGGCGGAGCGACGGTCAGCGCCGACGAGCGCAGCGCCGCCGACGTCGCCGAGGAGTTCGCCGCCGCCAATCCCGAGAGCTCGCGCCGCCGCACCCTGGTCTGGCAGGACCCGGTGGCGACCGCGGCCGCCGGGGCGACGATGAGCGGGCTCGAGTACATGACCGCGGTCGTCATCGGCAAGGTGCCGCCGCCGCCGATCGCGGTGACGATGCGGCTGCGCCCGATCGAGCTGGAGCAGGGGCGGGTCGTCTTCGAGGGCGAGCCGGGGGAGGAGCACTACAACCCGATCGGCGTCGTCCACGGCGGCTACGCCGCGACCCTGCTCGACTCGGCCCTCGGCTGCGCCGTCCACACGACGCTGCCGGCGGGCGTCGCCTACACCTCGCTCGGGCTCGAGGTCAAGTACGTGCGGCCGATCACCCGCGACAGCGGCCGCGTCCTCTGCGAGGCCGACGTCCTCTACCGGGGCCGCAAGCAGGCGACCGCGGAGGCGCGGCTGACCGCGGCCGAGAGCGGCAAGCTGCTCGCCCACGGCAGCGCCACCTGCATGATCCTCGGCGAAGCCTGAGCCGGGAGCGCTCGATGCCTTGGACACACCCCCGTGTGTCGAACCCGTCAAGCGGCGCTCTGCCGGCGCGCCAGCTCGACCAGGAGGCGGACGCCGTAGCCGCTGGCGTCCTTGCCGGTGTACTCGCGGCCGACGTCCCAGGCGGTGCCGGCGATGTCGATGTGGGCCCAGGGGGTCTCGCCGACGAACTCCTCGAGGAAGGAGGCGGCGGTGATCGTCCCCGCCTCGCGCTTGGAGGCGAGGTTGGAGAGGTCGGCGACGGTGCCCTTCATCATCGCCTTGAACTCCGGGTGCAGCGGCAGCCGCCAGGCCAGCTCGCCGGTCTCCTCGCCGGCCGCGGTGACGGCGGCGGCCAGCTCGTCGTCGTTGGCGATCACCGCCGCGTAGGTGGAGCCGAGGGCGATCAGGACGGCGCCGGTCAGGGTCGCCAGGTCGACCAGCCGCTCGGCCCCGAGCTCGACCGCGTAGGCGAGCGCGTCGGCGAGGATCAGCCGTCCCTCGGCGTCGGTGTTGTTGACCTCCACCGTCTTGCCGCTGTACTGGGTGATGACGTCGCCGGGCTTGATCGCCGACCCGGAGGGCATGTTCTCGGTCGCCGGAACCACCGCGACCAGGTTCAGCGCCAGGCCGAGCTCGGCGATCGCCGCCACCGCCTCCAGCACCGCCGCGGCGCCCGACATGTCGTACTTCATCTCCTGCATGCCAGCGCCGGGCTTGAGCGAGATGCCGCCGGTGTCGAAGGTGACCCCCTTGCCGACCAGGCCGAGGGTGGGGCCGCTGTCGCCGCCGCGGTAGCGCAGGACGATCAGCCGCGGCTCCTCGACGCTGCCCTGGCTGACCGCGACCAGGCCGCCCATCGCCTTGGCGGCGATGTCCTCGGGCCCGAGGACATCGACCGCAACCGCCTCGCTGGCGGCGGCGATCTCCTCCGCCCGCGCCGCCAGGTAGCTCGGGGTGGCGACGTTGGCGGGGGTGCTCTGCAGGTCGCGGGCGCGGTTCTGGGCCTCGGCGCCGATCCGCGCCGCCTTCGCCGCGGCGGCCACGGCGGTGGGCGCCAGCAGGGTCAGCGACTCGATCGTGGCGGGCGCCGGCTCGTCCTCGTCGGCGCTGCGGAAGCGGTCGAAGCGGTAGGAGCCGAGGATCGTGCCGGTGACCAGCGCCGCGGCCGCCGCCTCGTCGTCGTCGGACTCCGGCAGCGCCCAGGCCAGGCTCGTGACCTCGAGCTGGGCGGCCCGCTTGGCCACCAGCGCCGCCGCCACCCGCAGCCGCTCCGGCTCGGCCTCCTCGCGCCTGCCGAGGCCGACGACCAGCAGGCGGGCGGGGCTGCCCGGGTAGAGCAGCGAGAGCTTCTTATAGGCGCCGCCGGCGTCGCCGGCGCCGGGCGCGGCGGCGAGGTCCGCCGCCAGCGAGCCGCCCTCGTAGAGCCCGACGACCGCGAGCTCGTCCTCGACCGCGGCGATCTCGCTCTGGCGCACCTCAACCTTCATCGGGCGCGAGTCTACGGACGCGCTCTCGCTATCGTCCCGGCCGGGCCTGGCGCCCGCTGGATCGGACCCACGAAACCGGAGAAAGAAAGGCAGTAGATGCCCAGCTCAGTGATCCTTGGAACCGCGCGAACCCCCTTCGGCAAGATGGGCGGCGCCCTCTCCTCCCTCGGCGCCACCGAGCTCGGCGGGCAGGCGATCGAGGCGGCGCTGGAGCGCTCCGGCGTCGACCCCGAGCAGGTCCAGCAGGTCGTCTTCGGCCAGGTCCTGCAGGCCGGCCAAGGCCAGATCCCCTCGCGCCAGGCCCAGATCAAGGGCGGCATCCCGAAGGAGGTACCCTCGGAGACGATCAACAAGGTCTGCGCGTCGGGCATGCGCTCGCTCGGGATCGCCGACATGGCGATCCGCGCCGGCGACACCGAGGTCGCGGTCACCGGCGGCATGGAGTCGATGAGCAACGCTCCCTACCTGCTGCCCGGCGCCCGCTTCGGCTTCCGCATGGGCGACGTCACCGCGGTCGACGCGATGACCCACGACGGGCTCACCAATCCGTTCACCGGGAAGCAGATGATCAACGAGGCGAGCGAGGTCTCCAACGAGCTCGAGATCACCCGGGTCGACATGGACCGCTTCGCCGAGCGCTCGCACCGCCTCGCCGCCGAGGCGACCGACGCCGGCCGCCTCGCCGAGGAGATCGTCGCCGTCACCGTCAAGTCGCGCAAGGGCGAGAGCACGGTCGCGGCCGACGAGGCGATCCGCCCCGATACCACCCTGGAGACGCTGGCGAAGCTGAGGGCGGTCGGCGGCGACGAAGCCACTCACACCGCCGGCAACGCCCCCGGCGTCAACGACGGCGCCGGCGCGATCGTCGTCGCCTCCTCGGAGTGGGCGGAGCGCGAGGGCCGCACGCCGCTGGCCACGGTGCTCTCCTACGGCACCGTCGCCGACGACTTCCCCTACCTGGCTCGGACCCCCGCCAACGCCGCCAAGCAGGCGCTGGAGAAGATCGGCAAGAGCCCCGAGGACGTCGACCTCTGGGAGATCAACGAGGCCTTCGCCTCGGTCGCCATCAACTCGGTGCGGATGCTCGGCGTCGAGAAAGACCGGGTCAACGTCAACGGCGGCGCGATCGCCCTCGGCCACCCGATCGGCGCCTCCGGCGCCCGCATCGTCGGCGCCCTCGTGCACGAGCTCGGCCGTCGCGGCGGCGGCCTCGGCGTCGCCGCGATCTGCTCCGGCGGCGGCCAGGGCGACGCGATCGTGGTCGAGGTCACCGGGAGCTGACTTGAGCCGCGGCGCGGCGTTCTTCGACCTCGACAAGACCCTGATCGCGGGGTCTTCGGGGATGCAGTTCGCCCGCGTCGCGACCCGGCAGGGGATCGTCAGCCGCCGCCAGCTCGCCAGCTGGGGCTTCGAGCACCTGCGCTACCGGTTGCGCGGCACCACCGACGAGCGCACCGCCGAGGTCCTGCGCGTCGCCCGCGACCTGATCTCCGGGGTTCCGGCAAAGACGATCGAGCGGATGGGGCCGGAGGTGATGGCGGCGATCCTGCCGCGCGTTTACCCGCAGATGCTGGCGGAGGTCCATGCCCACCAGGACGCCGGCCGCCCGACCTTCATCGTCAGCGCCGCCGGCAACGACGTGGTCGAGTCGCTGGCGGCGGTGCTGGGGATGGAGGGCGGGATCGGCACCCGCTACGAGGTCGACAGCGAGGGCAACTTCAGCGGCCGCCTCGACGGCCCCTTCGTCTACGGCCCCGGCAAGGTCGAGGCGATGGCGGCCTGCGCCGGGCGCCACCAGATCGACCTCGCCGATTCATATGCCTACTCCGACTCGCTCTCCGACCTGCCGATGCTGCGCGCGGTCGGCCACCCGGTCGCGGTCAACCCGGACCCGCCGCTGGCCGCGATCGCGCGGGAGGAGGGCTGGCAGACGATGCGCTTCGAGCGCCTCGGCCGCCGCCTCGCCGCCGTTGCCTTCACGCTGCTGGCGACCCTGGCCGGGATCGGCGCCTCCCGCGTCGCCGCCCACCGCAAGCCGGCGCCGTCGCGGTTGCGTATCCGCTCCTAGCGTCGTCGCTGCCGCTCGGCGCATCTAGACTGCGCGCATGGCGGCCGAGCCGGGCTCGAAACCCGAGTTCAAGCAGCGCGAGGGCGAGTTCACGACCATCTCCGGGCGGGAGATCGAGCCGCTCTACACCGAGGCCGACCTCGCGCCTGAGCTCGAGCAGCGGGTCGGCGAGCCCGGCGAGTACCCGTTCACGCGCGGGCCCTACCCCTCGATGTACCGGGGGCGGCTCTGGACGATGCGCCAGTTCGCCGGCTTCGGCACCGTCGAGGAGACCAACGAGCGCTTCCATTACCTGCTCGACCACGGCCAGACCGGGCTCTCGACCGCCTTCGACATGCCGACCCTGATGGGCTACGACTCCGACCACGCCCGCAGCCTCGGCGAGGTCGGCCGCGAGGGCGTCGCCGTCGACAGCCTCGACGACATGGAACAGCTCTTCGCCGGGATCCCGCTCGGCGGCGTTACCACCTCGATGACGATCAACGCGCCGGCGGCGATCCTGCTCGCCTACTACGTGCTGGTCGGCGAGAGTCAGGGGGTGGCGCCGGAGCAGCTCGGGGGGACGATCCAGACCGACATCCTCAAGGAGTACATCGCCCAGAAAGAGTGGTGCTTCCCGATCGAGCCGGCGCTGCGCCTGGTCACCGACATGATCGAGTGGTGCTCGCGGAAGATGCCGCGCTGGCACCCGGTCTCGATCTCCGGCTACCACATCCGCGAGGCCGGCTCGACCGCCCAGCAGGAGCTCGCCTTCACGCTCAAGGACGGCTTCACCTACGTCGAGCGGGCGCTCGAGCGCGGCCTCGATGTCGACGACTTCGCCCCGCGGCTCTCCTTCTTCTTCAACGCCCACGTCGACTTCTTCGAGGAGATCGCCAAGTACCGGGCGGCGCGGCGGATCTGGGCGCGGGAGATGCGCGACACCTACGGGGCCAAGCGCGAGGAGTCGATGCGGCTGCGCTTCCACGCCCAGACCGCCGGCGTCTCGCTGACCGCTCAGCAGCCGCTCAACAACATCGTCCGCACCTCGCTGGAGGCGCTGGCGGCGGTGCTCGGCGGCACCCAGTCGCTGCACACCAACTCCTACGACGAGGCGCTGGCGCTGCCGACCGAGGAAGCGGTGCGGGTCGCCCTGCGCACGCAGCAGATCATCGCCACCGAGACCGGCGTCACCAACACCGCCGACCCGCTCGGCGGCTCCTGGTTCGTCGAGAAGCTGACCGACGAGAT
>CAZIOS010000049.1:0-9288 GCA_964540905.1 uncultured Conexibacteraceae bacterium
GCTCGCCGACTGGCACCGCGACTTCGCCGCCGGCAACGACGTGGTGATGATCGCCCGCCGCAACCGCGACGTGCAGTTCCTGAACGAAGGGGCCCGGTCCCTGCGCGCCGCCGAAGGCAAGCTCGGCCGCCGCGAGGTCATGGTCGGGACCACGCCGGTCGCCGCCGGCGACCGGGTGCAGACGCGGATCAACATGGCCGGCGTCTGCAATCGCGAGCGCTGGGAGGTGATCGGGGTCGGGCGCCTGGCTCGCAAGGTGCGACTGCGCCGGCTCGGCGGCGATCGCCGCGAGCTGACGCTGGGCGCCGAGTACCTGAAGCGCACCACCCCCGACATGGCCCCCGCCCTCCAGCACGCCTACGCGATCACCAAGTTCGGCGCCCAGGCCCAGACCTACGAGCGCGCCTACCCGCTGCTCGACGCGGCCTCGGGGCTGGAGGAGGAGCTGGTGGCGCTGAGCCGCGGCCGCGAGGTGGCAAGCGTCTACGCCGTCGCCTCCTCGGAGCTCGTCGACCCCGACCTTGGCCCGGCCCGCCGCGAGGTCTCCGACGAGCTGCACGACATCCGCGAGGCGATCGAGCACCAGGGCGCCGACTACGCCGCCGCCGAGGTCTCGCTGCGCCACCGGATCGAGTCCACGCCGGGGACGGAGCTGGCCGAGCGCCGCGCCGTGCTGGCCGGCGAGGGCCGCGCCGCCGACCCCGAGCTGGCCCGCCGCGACCGCGCCGAGCGCGCCGTCGCCACGGCCGAGCGCAGCGTCGAGCGCCTGGCCGGCGAGCGCGAGGCGATCGAGGCGATGCGGCGCCCGCCGCCGGGCGAGCTGGCCTGGGCGCGAGGGGCCGAGGCCAGCGCGCGGGAGTCGCTGGCGGCCCGGCGGGCCGAGCATGAGGCGCTGGGGCCGGCGCCGCGGCGCAGCGAGGACGCCAAGCCGGCCGAGCCGCAGCGGCGCCTGGAGGCGGTCTTGATCGAGGAGCGGATCGCCGTCCTCGCCCGCCGCGAGGTCACCAACGCCCGCCTTGACTCCAGCGACGTCATCTACCGGACCCTCGGCCCCTTCCCCGCCGGCGAGCCGGCCAAGGCGCTGGCCTGGGGGCGGGGGGCCAACGCGATCGCGCTGTATCGGGTGCGGCACGGGGTTCGCGATCCCGACCGGGCCCTCGGCGCCCAGCCGCGCGGCGCCGCGGCGCGGGCCGAGCGCGAGCGGGCGCGGCGCACGGTCGAAGCCGTGCGCAAGGCGCTTGGGCGAGGCCAGGCCCGCGGCGCCGCGCGCGGCGCCGCGAAGGGCATCGCGCTGGGGCGCTAGCCGAGCCTGGCGGCTCGCCCGCCCGGCCCCCGGAACGGCGGGGTGAAGGTGACGTGCATGGGGTCGAGCGGGTGCGGCCTGGGTGCCCAGCGACCGATTTTGGCGCGTCGCTGCGCGCCGCGCGGGTCGGTCGCATGGACACCCAGACCGCCTCCCCACGTCCCCGCACTCCCGCTGAGCAAGGCGCGCTGCTGGAGTGCCTGCTCGCCCGACACGGCGCTTTGCTGCGCGCCCAGGCCCGTCGCCACTCCCGCGGCGAGGATGACGCCGAGGACGCGCTGCAGGACGCCGCCGTCCAGTTCCTGTGCAAGTTCGACGCCCCCGGCGAGGACCTCGAGGACGCCTTGAAGTGGACGCTGGTGGTCGTCAAGCACCGCGCCTGGGCGCTCGGCAACGGCGCCCGCGAGGAGGCGCGGCGGCGCATCCGCCCACCCCGCGAGGGCTGGGGCGAAGACCCCGTGCAGAGCCTCCCCGCCGAGGCCGGGCAAGGCCCGGCGCAGCGGCTGGCGCTGCGGGCCGAGCTGGGCCGCAAGGTCGCGCTTTTCTCGAAGCTAAAGCGCGACGAGCGGATCGCCCTGACCCTCTTCGCCTTCGGCTACACCTACGTCGAGATCCAGGACCGCTGCGGCTGGACCCGCACCAAGGTCTGTCGAAGCTGTTTTCGTCTCGATCCCTTCCCGGATCAGCTCGGGCTCGCCCGTTCACCGTTCATAACCCGCACGAATCGAACCTGGCAACCGCTCTCAGCCTCGGCCTTCGCCGCGAAGTCCCGCCCGAACCCGTAGTCACACTCCTCGAAGGCGATCACGTAGCCGCTGCGGCACGCCTCGTGCTCGAGGTAGCGGCCGATCTTCTCGACATCGGCCTTGACCTTCTCGACTCCCTTCGCCGGCTCACCCCCAAGGCGTCGAACCTTCTTGGGTCCAGGAGTCACCGAGGTAGGCGAACTCGAGAAAGACGTCGAACGCGAATCCCGGTTCGCGCGCCGGAAGATCGGCAGAAATGAAATCCTCGCAGCCTAGGAGCGCAAGATCCACCCGCCAGCGTTTGGCGCCCGCCGTCGCCGCCGGATGAGGTGCCTCGAAGAGCCAGCGGGAGACCGACAGCTCGTGGTGGATCGACTCCCAGGGCGCTCCCGACTCGTTCAGGAAGCGAGCGAACTGCATGACGCAGTCCTGCTCGGAGACGATCGCAGGATGGCGAAAGCCGACGACGCTGCCGAGATTCACCCGCCGCGGAAACGCAGCAAGCCGTAGGTACCGATGTTGGGCACTCGCGCAGGCGGCCTCGACCGCCAGCTCGGCCCACCCTCGGCTCCCCGACTCGAGCATCTACCGACCATACCGCCACTTCGTGTCATCCACGGCGATCTGATGATGGGGGCCGGAGACCGGCGCCGGGTCACTCGGGGTGTTGGTCGCCCCCGCCCGCGGCGTGTGATGCATGTCGCCACAGCCGGACCACGGCCTCGGTCACCTCCGCTGCCTGCTCGCTTCCAATCTGAGCCGTGGCCAGCGCCCTCGCCCGCTGCTCCAGCCCCTTCAGGGTCTCGTCGTAGAGATCGGCGATCTCGCCGGCCAGTTCCGCGTCCTTGGGTATCAGGAGCGGCGCGCGAAAACCGATCCGGAGCAAACGGTCGGCTAGACGAACCCGCGCGAAGCTACCGAGGTCGACGGATTCACCGTTTGGTGACTGCAGTACTCCGGCTTCGAACATCGGCTCATGTTCGGGCGCTCTGTAGGTGCCCGCGACGGAGACTGCGTCGGTCTCGGCGTCGCCGGCCAGCCGGGCCGAGGGAAGAAGTGGAAGCTCGAGCGAGAGTTCATCCCAGATCTGGCTCGCGACGCGATCGATCGGATCGTCGGAGCGCTGGCGGCCCGACCCCGACAGCGCCCGGCGGTTCACGCGAACCCGCGCCTCGACGTCCTCGACTGCCGAGCGCCAGCGTGCATAGGAGGAGTAACACTGGTCGAGCTGATAGGCAGCCTCGCCTTTCGATTCGCCCGCGGCGATCAAGATCAACGTGTCGAGGCGACGACGAAGCTCGGGGACCTCGCCGCTGCGGTCAGGAGCCGCCGGGATCAGGTCTTCCTCGCGCCATTCATCCATCACGGCGAGGATCTCCTCGCGACGTGGCTCGAGACGGCGGGGGTCGGGAATCTGGGTTAGACGGGCCGCCGGGGGGCCGACATCATAGGCACCCTCCGAGCCCGTCGAGGTTCCCTCCAACAGCCTGGTGACGGTGACGAAAGTGGAATTCAGAGCGGCCCCCAACAGCTCCTCGTCGATCTCCTCACGGGCGCGGCAGCCGACGAAGCGGCCGTTCAGGACGAGTCCGGCCGCGTTGTCCTGGGCGCCGTAGTCATAGGCGCTGTTGTAGGGGAGCACCCAGCGCCAGTCGATCGGCGCGCGGGCCTGGCGGTCCCAGCGATTTTTTCGGCCGTTGGCTTTGACAAGCGGCTGTGAGGGCAGGCCTTTCCGGGTGCCGACCGCGATGTAGTCGGCGAGACCGACACGGGGCGGCCGATCCTGGGGGGAGAGGTAGAGGTCCTCGGTTCGGCTCGGGACGACAAAAGCGCGGCCGCGCTTCCCCTGCAGGCGGTGCGGATTGAGCAGCGCGCCGCGGAGGTCGCCCTTCGAGAGCTGGCCCTCCCATGAGGCGCCTTTGACCTGGATTGAGCTGCGCGAGCGCGGCCGACCGAGTTCGCCGACTTTCTGGGGCGAGCCGGCCTTGAGGAAAAAGAATCCGTCGGCACCGGTCTTCAGGCCGAGGCTCACCTCGGCCACCGATCCCAGCGCCACGAAGTCCTCGCGCTTGGCCAGTTGCAGTGCAAGCGCCGGCGCCCGGAGGAACCGAGATCGCCAGGGGCGCGGACGGTAGCGCGCGGAGCTCATACCATCGTGTCCTGGGACCCGATCGCGGCGGTCTCGGCTCCCTCGCCCGCGGCCGTGGCCTCGTCGTCGGAACCGTCGGGCGTCTGCATTCCCAACACGTAGAGGTCTTTCTGGTTGATCGTCCGCCAGTCGAGCTCCTCACTCTCCCCCGCCTCCCCGGTGAGATCGAGGATCCGATCGCGTAGGGCGTCGACACGGTCGAAATGGGCGAGGGGCGTGTCGGCGCTTCCGTAGAAGCTCGCCAGCGGGCGCCGCAGGGTCACGAACCGAACGAGGTTGGCATCACGCTCGGCGGCTTGATCACAGCGCTCGGCCACCGTAACGACGGTGCCCACCCGCGCCTCGCTGAACCAGGGCTCCGCCATCGACTCGATGAAGGCAAGGAGGCGGAAGTTCCCCAACAGCCACTCCTGCAGGACGCCTCCATAGTCACTGTCCATCCACTCGCCGGAGGTGATGAAGACGAGCCGCCCGTCCGGCGCGAGGAATCGCGCCGCTTGCAGCCAGAAGAAGACGTGATAGTTGGCGAGCCCAGAGACTTTGGCCGGAACCGGCGGAGTGGGGCTCGAGCGGCCGAGGATCGCCTCCGCCTCGGTCCGCTGCGGCTTCGAGAGCTTCTGAACTCGCACATAGGGTGGGTTACAGGTGACGGCCTGAAGCGCTGGCACCTCTACGTCGATATCGCCGCCGTCGACACCCGGGATACGCATATAAGGCGTGCCGGGCTCGAGTCGGAAAAAGCTCTTGGTCGTCACCCGTGGATAGTTCGCTTGGAAGACGAGGTCGCGAACGGCGAGGTTGACGGTCGCAAGGCTCGCCGCGAACGCGCTGATGTCACACCCGTAAAGGCGCTCGAGCAGCTCTTGATGTTTGAGCTGCGGGAAATATGCCTTGAAGCGCGCGTACGCCCTGACCAGGAAGGTGCCGCCGCCACAGGCAAAATCGGCGATCGGCCCACTGCCCTCCGCGGCGCCGAAGGAGAGCATCAGATCGACCACCGCCGGCACCGTGTAGTGCTGACCGAAGCGGTAGCGTTCGTGCGGCTCGATCAACCGCTCGAACATCCGACCCATGACGTCGTAGTCGATGTGGGCGAGATCGAAGTTGCCGAGCCGCTCGATCACCCGCGCCCAGCCGGGGACGACCTCATCGGCCATCAGCGCGTAGTCACTCGCCCGGTCCCAGTTGAAGAGGGTCTCGTAGTCCTTTGATTTGAGCCGCGCATCTTTGAAGTAACCCTGCAAGCTCCCTGCCGCGACCTCGGCAGGCTGGTCCTCCTGTAGGTGCAGGGGACGAAGTTTCGGCTCCGCCCTTCGAAGCGCCTCATAGAACATGAGGCGGGTGGTGAAGACGTAGGCGGTCAGTGCCGCGGTGCGGCGGATCTCCGTGCCCCATTCCTTGGCAACGTGCGCCCAGCCCTGCTCGTCGACCATCCACCGCACCAGGTCGGCTTCGAATTTGGGGTCCGCACTTCGAGCCTTCTCAAGCGCTGCGGCGATCGCCACCACCGGGCGCCGCAGCAGTCCCCGCAGGGACTGGATGAAGCGCTCATCGGGCGGGATTTCGACCGGGACCGAATCTCCTCTCAACAGCGGTACCACGGTGTCGAGCACACCGACCCAGCTCTTCTGGAGTGCCGCGAGGGTCGGAGGGTGGTCGAGATCATTGCGATCGTGGATCCGCGCCACCTCGAGCGGCAGGACGACCGTGTCCTGAAGGGGCCCTTTGATGTCGGTATCGATCAGCAGCAGGCGATTGGCGTCGGAGGTAAATGCCCACCTGGCCCCGAGGCTCCGCGCCTTGGCGGTGGCCCCGGCGATGTTGTCGGGATCCCAGGGATCGGCCTGCAGGTGATCTGGGAGCCGGAGCTCACCCGCCAGCGCGATCTCACCGTCTTTCATCCGCACGGTCAGGTCCGAGCGCTTGGCAGCGCCGGCTCCGGTGTCGACGCTCTCCTCAACTTGACAGCGATCGAGCTCCCAGGACGGAGTGGCGGTGAAGGCGGAGTCCCACCAGGACTTGATTTCGGCCGCAAAGGCCCACTCATTCATCCCCATGCGCCGGTGAGGCTAGAGGTCGGAGCGGCCGTCCTTGCGCTGCGGCCTCGCTCCTCGCGCGGCCACCGATTCCGCGGACTCGAAGATCGGAACGATTCCGCGCTCGCGGTCCCGCCGGAAGTACTGCGGTGGTGGAGTTGTCTTGTCGCCGGCTGAGGCTCCCGAACGATGCTACGGTGCCGACACCCGTCCCTGGGTCAAATGCCCGGCACCGACGAGCTGGCCGGCGGCATCGAGAACCTTCATGGTGATCAAGACGGGGTTGTCGCGGTATTGCTTTTCACCGGCCTCAACCCGGACTTTCTCGACGACTTCAGCCGCGTCCATCACTTCGATTGATCCTCTTCCCACTTTCTGCGCCTTCGCCCACGCTCGAATCTGATTCTCATGATGCCCCTTCTGCGGTGCGGCGAATCGCCCGACGTAGAGGCGCAGTTGAACTTCAGCAACGCGGTATCCATAGCGGCGAGCGGCCAGTCGCACGACCTCCCGACGCAGGGCCGGATCGTTGAGTAGGACATAGCGCCTACGGAAGCGATCGACAGTCGTCTCCCCGGTCACATGATCGGCCCGTACGCCGCCCGAGCCGAAAAACGACTTTACGGTCGCCAACACCAGTCGTTCTCCTCGCGCAGCGACAAGATCGACCTCATAGCCGTGAGTCTGCATCTCGGCATAGGCCGCTTTGCGGGTCTGCCGTTTGACCCGGAACTTCACCCCTGGCGAGACAACGAAGTCTTCTGCTTCGAGCGCGAGGGCTACAAATGACTCGAACGCCTCCATTGGCGAGAGCCTATCTACGACTCGAAAGCCAGCGGCTGATGCGAATCTTGTAGGGGTCCCACGAATAGGGGATCAAGGCAGGCAGTGCCGTCAGTCTGGTCGCTCCCGCTGTGCAGCCAGACGGAATCCACGCTGCTCGATCTGACCGAAGAACCACGACACAACGCCGTCACCGACAAGCGGCATGTGGTCGATGATCGCGTGGTCGGCGTCGCGGTCCAGGAACGCGACCTCCGCCCATCTGTACCCATCGTCGTTCTCGCGGAAGTAGACCCGGACGTCGAAGCTCACGCCAGCCTTCTGAGACCTGAGCGCTCGTGGCATTACCTCGTCAAGTTGGCGTACGACTTTGTATTGCTGCTCATCCATCACGACCCCTTCCTGCGGCGAGTTTTGCTGGGCGGTCTATCGCGCACTCTCCGCGCGGTGGACCGCCACGTCAATCGCGTTCCGCAGCTTCCCGACTTCGGCGGTGATATGCCGTTTCTGGAGTGGCCCCATCCCGGTGATTTTCCCGTGAAGGGTTATCGTCGTCTCTGCGTCGCTGTACTCGGACATCCCGACCTCGATCTTCGACGGGTTGCGCGTCAACCCAACGCCTATTCGGGGCACGATCCAACCCGGCACCTGCTCCTTTACGCCCCATCCGCAGTTGGCTACTGCCTCCTTCACCGCAAATTCGGCCTCTCGAAGCGGCAGGAGGACCTGGAACTGCTCGCCGTACTTGCTCATGGCTTAACTCCCTCCTCTGGTCAAGGGAACGCTATGCGTTTGGCTCATCTCTTGCCAGCTCTGGCGCAGCGAGGTCGAGGGACGCCCCATCGGGTGGGTTGTAAGGCAGCGCCGCAGCCTACGTCAGGCCGCTACTCGGATCGGCCCAAACAATTGCCGATAGACCAAGCTCAACCGCTGCCTCACCGAGGGCCGCGCCGCCCTGCGGACGATGGAGGGGGGCGAGAATGGCCAGCCAGATCGTTAGGGGCAGGTGGAGACCTGCCTGCGCGAAATCGAGTTCACCGCCGCCCTCGCGGAGCTTCAGGGCTTTCTGGATCAGCGGGTGATGGTCACCGTACCGCCCACGAGCGCTTCGGCGCCTCCTTCGTCTCGCGCCTGGAGCGGGTCGAGACGCTGCCGATCCCCGGCGCCCCGGTGATGCTGCACTTCGCGACCGGCGCCGCCCTGGACCTGGAGGCCGACCTGCGGACCTTCCTCGGCTTCGGCCGCCCCGGCCAGCTGCGCTGGCTGGAGTTCTGGGCTGGCGCCCGGACGCCGACGGTGACGATCGAGGTGATCCTGCTCTCCGGCGCCGCGAGGTAGGGCCGACGGCCGCGATTGGCCGGGGCGCCGCGCCGCCTTCGCGGACATAGGCCCCGATGAGCGCCACGGCCACATGCGCCCCGAGTCCTCCCCTCGGGTCCGCGCCGCGGCGCCGCGTGGCCGGCCCTAGCCGGCCACGTCCCCTCGCCCGCCGAGCGGGAGCCGAGGCCGCCGCCATTTTCGCACGCCTTTGGCGTGCGGCGGCGGGCCATCGGCTCCCGCATCGGGCGGGCGCCGCGACAAGGAGGTAGTCATGCCCACGTCAACGATCGCCTCGCCGCCCAAGCCGGTGGTGTCGCCCGCCGAACCCCTTTCGGCGCTGGTCCGCCCGGCCCATAAGCCTCCTCGCCATCGGCCCCAGCGCCGCCGGCGCCGCCAGCCGACCCGAGCGCCTCGTAAGCGGGCGCCGAGGACTCCTCAGCAGATCGACGCGCTGGGACCGCAGCGCCGGCTCGCGCTCTACCGGCGCGGCGAGCTGACCCGCCAGGAGCGCTTCATCTGGGCGGGCCGCTACCCGGAGGAGATACCGCGCGTCAACGGCGAGATCGAGTGGATCGCGCTGACGCTGGTGGACCTGGACTGAGGTTGGCCTGGCGATAGTCGGACCGCGCGGTCGTCTCAAGAGCGTTCACAAGAGTCATTGAGACCCGTCTGGCCCCGGCGACTCAAAACTAAGCAGCGAGATCGTGGCCAGCACGCTGTCGTCTGGACCACCTTGCTCGACACGTCTCCCGGCGCTCTTAGCCTGAATGGAAAATATCCCCTCTAGCGTGGCCTCCAGTAGCTCGGCGGTTTCCTGCCAGCCCTTTTCGTCTACCACCCTCGTCCGGCCCAAGGAGTCTGAAGTTCACATCCATCCCTCTATCTTCGCCACCGTGCCCGCCTCGCCCGCAGGATCGGCTCCTCCTCGGCCGGGCTCAGCCTCTTGGGCTG
>CAZIOS010000050.1:0-8003 GCA_964540905.1 uncultured Conexibacteraceae bacterium
AGGTCAGAAGCGGCAAGGGCTGGCGAGCGTTTCGCCGCTACTACACCCGCGAAGGCGGCCATTACAACATGAAGTACCGCTTCACCAGGACCTTCACCCGCACCCCCTATGTGATGCGGGCACAGGTCCGCTCGCAGGTGGGCTATCCCTACCTGCAGGGCAACTCGAACTCGCTGCTGCTGCACGTGGTCCCGTAGAGGAGAGCCGGTGGGTGGTGGCGGGTCCGGCCCCAGCGGAGTCGGACCCGCCCCTCCTCCGCCGGGGCACGGCCACGCCTCGGTCGCGCGGCCTCATCGCGGAGCCGACCCTGCCGAGGGTCGCACGCCCTGCGGGCGTGCCCACGGGCGGGGATCGGCCCCGCGATGGGCGGGGCCTCAAGGAGGAGGTCAACGATGGAGCTTCGATGCCCTGATTGCTGCAGCCCTGAGGTGGAGAAGGACTCGCAGAGCCCGCCCACAGGGCTGCGCTGCGCGAACTGCGGTGCCGGATTTCAGCGCGACCGCGCGCTGATCACCATCCGCGACGCGGAGTCCTGTTCCAGCGAGACGGCGCAGGTCGACCTGTTCGCCTTCGACCCCGAGCTGGCCGCAGCCCAGCTGCGCGATCCCGACGGCGCCATCGCCGCCGCCAGCCCCTACAGCGACGCCGACGAGCTGAACCTCCTCGTCGAAGACGCCCAGGGGGCCAAGGTCATCGTCGCCGCGCACGAGTTCGCCCGGCTGTTCGTCTATCCGCTGTCGCTTAGCGAACCCGAGCCGCTTCTCGCTCTGAGCACCGACGCCGGCCCGACTCTGCTCGGCGGCTCCGTGGACCTGCGGCAGGGCGATGAGGAGGACCCGATTGCCTTCACCGTCCGCCTCCTCGCTGGGATTGTGGAGGAGGCCAACGGCCTCGCCGCCGAGCGGCCTGCGGACTCTCAGCGGCTCGATCGCATCGCCGCCTACCTCAACGAGCACCGCCCCTGGAGCGGCGGCGACGTCTGCGAAGTCCTCGCCACCGAGCTTCAGGCGAGCGGGCGGCGGCTGCTCGATGCGCATGAGTGATCCCGCGCCTCGCGGGAGCCGGCACCCCGGATGATCGCGCGCTTCGCGCGCGGGCCCGGGGCACCGGCTCCCGCATCGGGCGGGAGGCCCCTGTTCAAAAAAGGAGTCCTGTCATGAGCACGACCCAGTTGACGACCCCAGAAGTCGAGATCGACAAGATCGATATCGACGCGGAGTTCAACTCCCGCGAGCACTTCGACCAGACCCAGCTCGCGGCGATGGCCGAGACGATCAAGCTGGCCGGCCTCGTCCAGCCCCTCGACGTCCGCCCGGCGGCGGACGGCCGATTCCTCCTCATCGCCGGGGAGCGACGCTATCGGGCCGCCAAGCTCGCCGGCCTGAAGAAGGTGCCGGTCACCTCCGGCACGGGCAACCCGCGCGACCGGGCGTTCTTCGAGAACCACAGTCGCGTCGACCTCAACCCGATCGAGACCGCGCTCGACATCAAGGCGTTCGCCGAGGAGCACAACCTCACCTCCAACGCCAAGATCGCCGCGCAGCTCAATCCGGCCAAGCCGGACGAAAAAAAGAAGTGGGTGGGCGAGCACCTGCGCCTCCTGAGCCTCCCCGAGGAGGTCCAGGGATACATCGCCGCGGGAGACGTGCCGGTCGCCGGCGAGCCGAAGCTGCGCAAGATCGCCGCGGTCTCGCCCGAGGTCGCCGCCTTCATCTGCGAGGTGGCGAGAAAGAACGGCATCTCCGGCGCCGCCTTCCTCGAGCGCTTCGGCGAACTGGTCGAGACCGCGGGCGCCTCGGAGGCGAAGGGCGCGCCGACGATGATCCGGGTGCGCGGCTTCCGGTTGAGCGAGACGGTTCGCGACAAGGCCCGCCGGCGCGAGCTCGTCGAGCGGATCAACGCCACCCTGCCCGACTGGCGACAGGACGACGACCCGACGGTCCAGCTCGGGGACGAGGAGGTCGACGCGGCGCGGGCCGCCGGCTGCCTGGTCGAGTACCACTCCGAACGGCGCCACTACGCGACCACCTACGCCTACATCACCGACGCGGAGTTCGCGACCGACCTGATCGAGCGCCTCGTCGAGCGCCGCGAGAAGGAGACCGAGGCCGCCGCGGTCGCCGAGGCCGAGGCGAAGTCCGAGAGGAAGGACGAGCAGCAGAAGCTCCGCGAGGAGCGGAAGCGCTCGGGCGAGAAAACGCCGCAGGCCAAGGCGAAGGAGCGCAAAGGGATCGCCCGGCGCTTCAACGAATCGCTCAAACTGGCGCTGCTGAAGAAGCGCACGGCGGCGCGCCGCAAGAAGTACGCGCTCTCCCGCGCCCAGGCGGTCGCCGTCCAGCTCGTCTCCGACAACCCCGAGCTGGCGGGGAGGGGCCTGCGGCTCGTCTCCGACCAGCTGCAGGACCTCGAGGTCAAGTCGCTGAAGAACGGCAAGTCGCGCGAGAAGGTCCTCTACGCCGACAAGGCGCAGAGCAACGCCGAGCTGCTGCGGCGGGCGCTTGGGACGAAGGACCCGCTGGAGGTGATCGAGGTCCTCTCCGAGGCGCTGCTCGCCGGGATCCTCGCCGACGGGGAGGAGGTCCCGGGCAAGGACCACATCGGCTGGTCGACGCCGGTCGCCAAGGAGGTCGAGAAACTGATGGCGACGGAGATCAAGGAGGTACGGCCGCGCCGGGTGCGCAAGCCGTACTGAGCGAACGGCGGGAGGGCCGTCTCCGCGGCGGCCCTTCCGTCTTCTCCCGTCTCGTGCCGCCGTGGAGCGGTCAGGCCCGCCGGTCTAGCAGACCTCCCCCGGCCCGGGCTCCGCCCGCGCCTCCCCCGGCCTGCTGGGGCCGGGCCATGACCACTCCACGCCAGCACCCGAACCCAGACAAGCCCAGCGCCCGCCTGCTCGAGGTCCTCGCCGAGATGGCGGCAGAGCGAGGGGTGACCTACGAGGTCCCCACGACCGCCGCCCGGGGAAGGGCCGAGTTCCGCCGGCTCCGCGCCATCCCCCGCAGCCATCGCGGGGACGCGCGGCGCGAGCGCGAGGAGATCCGCGCCGCCCTGGAGCGCGGCTATGGCACCGCACCGCGCGAGCACGAGCTCGGCGGCTGGGGATCGACCGCCCACTGGCGATCGGACCTCGACGATGGGTAGGCACGACCCACGCGGCGAGGCACCCGGTCGGCTCGATCTCCTCGGCGCGGCCGCCGAAGGCTGGTGGGAGTACGACGACGGCGCCTCCAGGGTCTTCGTCGTCGCCGCCGGGCGCGAGGAGGCCCGCGAGAAGGCCGCGGCGGCGCTGCGTGATCTCGGCGTGGTGCCCGGCGGCCCCCGCGGGCTGCACGAGAGCTTCGAGCGGATGCGCGACTTCGCGAAGAGAGGGCGGCGCTGAGCGACCCGCGCGGGGGCCGGTGCCCCCAATCCTCGCACGCTGCGCGTGCGTCCTGGCGGCACCGGCCCGCACCCGGCGGGACCACCACCGAAGGAGGCCCGAGATGGCAAACGCCACGTTGCAGAAGACCCGACCCAGCCCCACCGCGCGGCTCGCCGCGATGAGCGTCGAGGAGCGCCACGGCGCCTATGAGCGGGGTGAGCTGAACCTCGCCGAGCTGACCGTCTGGGCGGCCCTCTACCCCGACGAGGTGCCGATGGTCAACGACGAGCTGCCCTGGATCGCGCTGACCCTCGCCGATCTCGACTGAGGCGAGACGTTCCCGATGGGCGGGCACTTCCGAGGAGGCTCACACCACAGCGTCTTCATCGTCGACCTCCCCATCCGCCCTGGCGAGGCACCGAAGCCGACCCCTGAGAGCAGGGCCGCGAGTGCTCCAGGCAGGGCCGCCCGCTGGGCGGGCGATGCCTCCCGATCCTGGCACGGCTTCGCCGTGCGGGCGGTCGGCGATCGCCCGCCCAGCGGGGGCCGGGCCAGACTGCAAGGAGTCCGTCATGGCGAAGAAGAGGAGTTCCCGGCGCCGAGCGCTGAGCGAGGCAGAGAGGGCGCAGAAGCGAGCCGCCGAGCGCGAGTTGATGGCCGCCGCGATCGAGCAGCTGCGCTCCAGCGAGGGCTGGCAGCGCTGGTTGCGCGTCCGCCGCCACTTCCACCGCTACTCCCTCCACAACCAGCTCCTGATCGCCTTCCAGCGTCCCGGCGCCACCCGGGTCGCCGGCTTCCACAATTGGCTGAAGCTGGGCTACGCCGTGCGCAAAGGCGAGCACGGCATCTCGATCTGGGCGCCATGCCCGCCCTCGGCCAAGAAGCTGCGCGAGTGGCGGGCGGCCGGCGCCGATTCCGAGCAGCGCCCGCGCACCCTCTTTCGCCTCGTCGCGGTCTTCGACCGCTCCCAGGTCGCACCGCTGCCCGAGTTCCCGGGTGGCCCCGCCGACCTCGACCCTCCCGGTCAGCCGATCGGCGGCGACGGCCTCGCCGATCTCTTCGCGCCGCTGTGTGCGTTCGGCGCCTCGATCGGCTCGCCGATCGGGGTCGAGGAGATCGCCGGGTCGGCCCGGGGCTACTACGTGCCGGTGACCAAGCGCATCGTCGTCGATGCGATCTCGGAGGGCTTCTCGGCCAACGCCCAGATCGCCACCGCGATCCACGAGCTCGCCCACGCGCTGGTGCGCTGCGACCGTCAAGAAGACGACCCGAAGCTGACCTACGCCGAGGAGGAGGTGGTGGTCGAGTGCGTCTCCTACACCGTCTGCTCGAGCGTCGGTCTTGACACCGCCGGCTCCTCGGTCCCCTACGTGACCGGCTGGAGCCAGGGCGGGGAGATCGAGCGCTACGCGGCGCTGATCGACCGGCTGGCCCGGCGCCTGGAGGACGCAGCTCTCGCCGCGGGCGCCCCAGACGGTGAGGCAGAGTCGGCGATGACCCCGAGCGCCGTCTGAGCGGCGGGCGTCGGACGCGATCCGCGCTCGGCGCCATCAGCGTCGGGGAGGGGAGCGCAGGCCAGGGCGAGAGCGGCGAGGACCAAGGCGTCGATGCTCTTCGAGCCTCCACCGAGGCGGCCCGATTCCTCCGCCCAGCTTGGCACGCACCGCCCCCGCGTCAACCCCGCAAGGGGGTTGCCCTCGCCTGCGGCTCGGTGACACGGGTTCGGCCGCGCGCCCGCCAGGGCGGCGTAATCGAACCACCTCTCAAGGAGGCCCGAAATGAGTCAGAACATCAACACCGTGGTCATCACCGGCAACCTCACCCGGGACCCGGTGCTCAACCACACCGGTGGCGGCACCGCGGTCGCCAACCTGCGGATCGCGTCCAACACCCGCCGCAAGAACGATCAGGGTGAGTGGGTCGACAAGGCCAACTACTTCGACGTCACCGTCTGGGGCGCCCGCGGCGAGAGCTGCAAGGAGCACCTGGCGAAGGGCCGGCCGGTCGCGATCGAGGGCCGGCTGGAGTGGCGCGAGTGGGTCAACAAAGACGGCGACAAGCGCCAGTCGGTCGAGATCGTCGCCAACGCCGTCCAGTTCCTCGGCAAAGGCAAGCAGGGCGAGAGCGGGCAGGAGACCTCCGAGGAGGCCACCGCGGATCGCTTCCCCTCCGAGGAGGAGCCGGTCGGGGTCGGGGCCGGCGGCGAGCAGGACGACATCCCGTTCTGAGCCGCCGCCACCCACAAGGCCCGGTGCGAGAGCACCGGGCCTTTTCGTGCCCTTGCCAACGGCGTCCCGCGCGGGCCCCGGTCGCATCGCCCTGGCCTCGGCGGCCGCGAAGTCTCGTGCTGACTTGCTTTCAGCCTAGCCCGGGCACCGTCCCGCGCAAGGTCGCTTCGCTCCCTTCCCCTCGCTGCGCTCGGTGCGCGGGCCGGATGTCCCGGGCTGTTTCGGCTGGCAAGTCAGCACGAGGCCCTGCGGGGCGAGCGAAAGGAGCGGTTCCGATGCAAGGCAACGAGCAGCAGGCACAGGCGACGGGCGAGCGCAGCCCGGAGGTGATGCGGACCTTCGTCCGTGGCAGGCTGGGCAAGGCACCCGAGTTCGCCCGCACCTACGGCGAGGGGGCGACGGTGATCTGCCGTCTGCTGGTCCTCGGCCGGGCGGCGGGTCCGGCCTCGAGGCCGCCGAAGGTCGCCCTCTATCTCAAGGGTGCCGAGGCGCAGCGCTGCGCCTTCGGGCTTCGCCCCGGCGACCTGATCGAGGCGGTCGGGAACATCGGTCCCGAGCGGCCCAAGGCCCGCCATCAGGAGGTGCTGGTTGAGGACCGGGTGAAGCTGCGAGCGCGGCCGGGCGGATCGGCGGGTGCGCGATGAGCGCCCGCCCCGTCGTCGCCTGAGGTCGAAGCCCGGCTCGACCTCAGCGCCAGATCGCATTGCGAGGGGTGCCGTCAGGCGCCCCCTTTTTTGCCCCCCGGCGGTGCAACTCCTCGCGGGCTGACCTCGCCCGCCCCCTTCGAGCCGCGCCGCGCCTGCGGCGCGGCGGGCTAACCGCTGCCCTTCGCAGCTGCTGCCGAGCGCAGCACCCACCGCACTTGACGCCACCCCCGCAGCTCTCTCCACACCGATCGCAGCACTCAGCTCCCCGACCTCATCGCCAGCATCGGCACCTTCTGAGGCAGCCCCCGGTCCCCGATTCGGACCGCTCCTGTCGCCCGTGTGACCTCCCCCTAGAGACCAACCCCGACAGCCGACACATTATGCATCGAACAGATGTTCGATGAAATTGCCGGGGCACCGCAGGTCCGGCGCGGACACAACACCCGCGATGGTCGGGGTGACCAAGATCCAGCGGGCCAACGCCGGCTACTGGCTGGCGGCCGTCGCCCAGGGCGGCGATGACTACTACGACTCCCCCGGCGAGGCCCCCGGCGAGTGGGTCGGCGCCCTCGCGGCGGAGATGGAGCTGTTCGGCCAGGTCGACGCCGCCGGCTACGGAGCGATCCTCGAGGGTCGCAATCCGCATGACGGCTCGGTGCTTCTCCGCCGCCGCGAGCCCCGTGTCCACATCCGCCCGGACGGCAGCCAGCGCCGGGTCGAGCCGGTGCTCGGCTACGACGTGCGCTTCAGCGCCCCGAAGTCGGTCTCGCTGATCTACGCGCTGGGGGACGAGGCGACCCGAGGGCGGGTCGTCGCGATCCTCGACGAGGCCGTCCGCGCCGGCGTCGAGCACCTGGAGGCCGAAGCCTGCATGGTGCAGCGGGGCAGGAACGGCAAGAAGATCGAGCGCGGCGAGGGCTTCGTCGGGATGGCCTTCCGCCACCGGATGAGCCGGGCCGGCGACCCGGCGCTGCACGTCCACGTGGTGATCAGCAACCTGACCCGCGCAGCCAGTGATGGCGAGTGGCTGACCCTCGCCAGCCCGCGGGGGCGCTCGCCCTTGTGGCCGCACGGCAAGTCGGCCGGGGTCGTCTTCCAGGCCCACTTGCGGGCCGGCTTCCTGCGCGAGTTCGGCCTGGAGTTCGGAGAGGTCACCAACGGCTACGCCGACCTGCGGGGCTTTCCGCGCGAGGCGATCGACGCCCTCTCGACCCGCTCCAGGGAGATCGCCACCTGGATGGAGCACCACGGGGTGAGCAGCATCGCCGCCGCCCAGACCGCCGCCTACCGCACCCGCGCCAAGAAGGACTACGGAGTCGACGTCGACCGCCGCCGCCAGGAGTGGGTCGCCCAGCTCGAGCCGTTCGGGCTGACTCCGGCGAAGGTCTCCGAGATGGTCCGCTCCTCGCGCCCGCGCGAGCCGCGGGCGCTGGGCGCCGAGGACCTCGACAAGGCGCTTGGCAGCCTGGAGGCGAGAAGCTCGCACTTCGACCGCCGCGCGGTGCTCTGGGCGATCGCCGACCAGCTGCCCGAGGGCGCCGACCTCGCCACGCTCAGCGCCGCGGTCGACCAGCTGCTCGCCAGCGAGCGGGTGATCTGCCTGCACCAGCCCCGCGACCTGATCGACCAGCCCCACTACACCACCCCGCGCATCGCCGCGGCCGAGCGGCGCCTCATCGAGGGGGCCTTGGGCGGCACCGAGGCCGCGGCCTCGGTCGTCCCGCCGGCGACGGTCGAGGCGGTGCTCGATCGCCATCCCTACCTCGGCGC
>CAZIOS010000051.1:0-7945 GCA_964540905.1 uncultured Conexibacteraceae bacterium
CGCGGCGCAGGCCCACAGCCAGGCGCTGATCGCCGATGTGGCGCTGATCCTCAGCACCGTGATCCTCTCCGGCGCCCTGGTCGAGTCCGACCGCGCCCACCGCCGCCGCTCGACCCTCGACCCGCTCACCGGCCTCTTCAACCGCAACGCGCTCGAGCAGCGGCTGAGTGAGATCGACGGCCAGCCCTGCAACCTCGACGAGGGCCTCTCGCACGCGCTGCTGCTCTGCGACCTCGACCACTTCAAGCGCGTCAACGACCAGCTCGGCCACGCCGCCGGCGACACCGTCCTGCAGGAGGTCGCCTACACGATGCGGGCGGTGCTGCGGGCCGGCGACTCGATCTACCGGATCGGCGGCGAGGAGATCCTCGTCGTCCTCCCCGGCGCCACCCGCGAGGACGCGATCGGGATCTCCGAGCGCCTGCGCCAGGCCGTCCGCGACTGCCGCCCGGTCGGGGTGCCGGTGACGATCAGCATCGGCGTCGCCATCGCCGAAGCCGACCGGGTCGACACCGACGACCTGATCGCCCGCGCCGACGCCGCGCTCTACGCCGCCAAGGCCGGCGGCCGCGACACCGTCTATTGCGACAACTGAGCCCTAGCGGCTGAGGTCGACGTCGGCGCTGAGCCGGGAGGCAAAAGCCGAGAGCAGTTCGACCGTCGCCTCGACGTCGCGCAGGTCGACCATCTCGACCGGCGAGTGCATGTAGCGGAGGGGGATCGAGACGAGGCCGGTGGGGATGCCCGAGCGGGAGATCTGCAGCACGTCGGCGTCGGTGCTGGTGCCGCGGCCGCTGGCGCTGATCGAGTGCTCGATGCCCTCCGCCTCGGCGGTCTCGACCAGCAGCTCGAAGACCTTGGGGGAGAGGGTGGAGCCGCGGCCGATCGCCGGGCCGGAGCCGAGCGGGTGGCTGCCGATCTCCTTCTCGTCGACCCCGGGAGCGTCGGTGGCGTGGGTGACGTCGACGGCGACGGCGATGTCGGGCCGGACCTCGAAGGCGGCGGTGCGGGCGCCGAACAGGCCGATCTCCTCCTGCACCGCGGCGACCGCGGCGAAGGAGCCGCCGGGGCCCTTGCCCTCGTGGCAGCGGCGCAGGCTCTCCAGCGCCACGTAAGCGCCGAGGCGGTTGTCCATCGCCCGCGAGACCAGCCGCTCCCCGGCGACCGCCATCGGCTCGGCGGCGATCACGACCGGGTCGCCGACCCGGACCAGCGCCTCGGCCTGCTCGCGGTCCCCGGCGCCGACGTCGATGTGCAGCGATTTCAGCTCGACGACCTTCTTGCGCTGGTCGGGGTCGAGCAGGTGGATCGGCTTGCGGCCGACGACGCCGGGCACCGGCCCGTCCTTGCCGCGGACCTCGACCCGCTGGCCGACCAGGATCTGCGGGTCCCAGCCGCCGACCGGGGCGAACCAGAGGAAGCCCTTCTCGTCGACGTGGGTGACGATCAGCCCGATCTCGTCGATGTGACCGACCACCGCCAGCAGCGGCTTCGCCTCGCCGACGCGGGCGATCGAGGAGCCGAGCCCGTCGACCGAGAGCTCGGCGAAGGAGGCGGCATCCCGCCAGACGGCGGCGGCCGGGCCCTCGTAGCCGGAGGGGGCGCCGGCGCGCAGGAGCTGGTCGAGGAGGGTCGGGGTCGAGCTCAAGAGGTCGGAGTATGTCGGATCGCGTCGTGGTGGCGCACCCGGTCCCGCCCCTCGCCGTAGCTGCGGGTGTCGTAGGCGATCAGCGCCCAGATCAGGGCGTCGACGACCGCCAGGCTGGCCAGCGCCGGCAGCTCGGTCGCCACCGGCACCAGGATCAGCAGCGCGATCGCCAGCCCCAGTCGCTGGCGCTGGATCGTGTGGACGTGGCGGTAGCGGAAGCCGACCAGGCCCAGCAGGTAGACGGCGACGCCGCCCAGCAGGGCGAAGGCGGCGACGGTGTGCAGGTGGGCGTCGAAGTGGCCGATCGTCGTCTTCAGCCCCAGCGCAGCGAGGACGATCCCGGCGACGATCGCCAGGTGGATGTAGGAGTAGGAGTCGCGGGCCATCTCGTTGCGCGTCCGACCCGGCTCGGTCAGCGCCAGGCGCCGGGCCGAGACCAGGGCGACGACGTCGAAGTAGGCCCACCACAGCGCCGCCGCGAGGACGACGCCGAGCACGGCGGCGGTGCCGATGCCGAGGCTGAGAGAGCCGGCGGCGGCGGCGCCGATCGCGACGATCGACTCGCCGAGGGCGATGATCACGATCAGCCCGTGGCGCTCGGCGAAGTGACCGGGCTCCAGCTTCCAGCCGTCCGAGCCGGCGAAATAGGGACCGGCCATGTCGAGGAAGAGGGCGAGCGCCCAGAGCGCGGCCTGGGCGAGGCCGTCGAAGAGCGAGGCGACGACCAGCAAGGAGATGCCGAGCGTGGCGCTGACGGTGAAGCCGACGATCGAGCGCCGCAGCGCCGCGTCGTCGCGGCTGGCGAGCATGAAGAGGGCGATGTGGGCGAGGCGGAAGACGCCGTAGGCGAGCGCGAAGGTGAGGGCGAGCCGGCCGAAGGCCTCGGGGACGCAGAGCGAGACGATCAGCAGCGCCGCCATCGCCGCGAACATCGCCAGCCGCACCAGGCCCTCCTCGGGGTCGATCACGCTGGTCAGCCAGGAATAGCCGACCCAGCCCCACCAGAGCACCCCCAGCACCAGCAGCCCCTGCGCCAGCCCCGCCCAGGTCGGGTGGTGGGACATCAGCGCCGTGCACTGGGTGATCGCGAGCACGAAGACGAGGTCGAAGAAGAGCTCCAGCGGCGTCACCCGCTCGTCCTCGCGGCGGGCCGTGCTCAGTCGCGAGGAGCGCGATTGCGAGGGTTCCGGCATCGCGCTCAATCCTTGCAATACGGTTGGGCGATGAGCGTGGCGGTGGTGACCGGGGCATCGACGGGGATCGGCGCGGCGACCGCGCGCCGGCTCGCCCGCGAGCCCGGCGCCGAGCTGGTCCTGGTCGCCCGCCGCGAGCAGCTGCTCCAGGAGCTGGCCGAGTCGCTGCCCTGCAGGGCGACCTACGTCGCCGTCGACCTCACCGCCGCCGATGCGCCCGAGCGCGTCCGCGCCCACGTCGAGGCCGAGCACGGCGGCCGCCTCGACCTCCTCGTCAACAACGCCGGCGCCTCCTGGCGCGGCGAGTTCGGCGAGAGCGGCTACGCCAACGTCAAGCGTCACATGGAGCTCAACTTCGACGCCGTCGTCCGCCTCACCGAGGCGCTGCTGCCGCTGCTGCGGGCCTCCGCTCCGAGCGCGATCGTCAACGTCGCCAGCACCGCCGGCCGCGTCGCCCGCGCCCGCACCGGCGCCTACTCGGCCTCCAAGTTCGCCCTGATCGGCTGGACCGACGCCCTCTATGCCGAGGAGCTGCCCCACGGTGTTCACGTCGGCGTGGTCCTGCCCGGCTTCGTCGCCACCGAGGGCTTCCCGGCGACCGAGCTGCGCCAGAAAGCGCTGACCCGCTGGATCGTCTCCAAGCCGGAGAAGGTCGCCGAGGCGATCTACGAGGCCGGCCCCGGCGGCAAGCCGGAGCGCTACGTGCCGCGCCCCTACGCCGCCGCCGCGGTCCTGCGCATCGTCGCCCCGCGCCTGGTCCGCCGCGTGCTGACCGGCGGCGCCGCCAGGGACCTGACCACCAGCACCGGCGCCGAACAGGCGGACGCCGGCTCAGCCAGCCAGTAGCTGCCGGCGCAGGAAGGCGAGCTGGTCGGCGACCAGCGCCTCGTGCGCCGGGCCGGCGTAGACGTCGAAGTGGTCGACGCCGGGATAGGTGCGCAGCTCGCCCAGCGGCGCCCGCCGCGCCGCCGCGATCGCCGGCCCCGGCCGCGCCACCCGGTCGGCCTCGCCGACGCAGACCAGCCAGGGGCAGTGCAGGCGGGCGGCGTGGCGGCCTGGGTTGAAGGGGCGGCCGAGCAGCCAGCGCGAGGAGACGCGGTTGCGCCAGCGCGAGTCCTCGCCGCCGGCGACCACCCGCCGCCACCCCTCCTCGCCACCGGGCGCGTTGATCAGGGCCGCCTCGTGCGGCTGGCCGACCGCGGGCAGGTGGTGGCCGCGCAGCGCCGCCGCCAGCACCCGGGCGGAGACCGTCGGCGAGGAGCGGTGCGCCTGGCGGACGAGGTCGAGGAAGGGGACCTGGCTGACCGCGGCCGCGATCCCGGGGTCGGCCGCGGCCGCCGCGAGAGCGTTGCCGCCCCCCATCGAGGAGCCGAAGGTCGCCACCCGCCCCGGGTCGACCCCCGGCAGCGAGCGGGCGTGGGCGATTGCCGCCCGCCAGTCCCCGAGCTGGCGGCCGGGCTCGAAGCGGTCCGGCTCGCCGCCGCTGTCGCCGAAGCCGCGGTGGTCGAAGACGAGCGCCGCGATCCCCGCCGCCGCGAAGCGCGCCGCGAACGGCCCCAGCCCGTCGCGCCGCGTTCCCGAGAGCCCGTGCGCCATCACCACGATCGGCGCCGCGCCGCCGCCCGCCGCCCGGTAGAGCCAGGCGGCGCAGCGGTCGCCGCCGACGCTGAACTCGGTGTCCTCGCGGTTCATCCCCTGTTCAACGACGGGGTCCGGCGGAACGTGAGATCCGCCGTGCCGAAGCGGCGCTTTAGGATTCGCCGCCAGCCAACTCCAGCCGAGGGCCCAAATCTCAGATGACTATCTCCACGAATCAATTCAAAAACGGATCGCACGTCGAAATCGACGGCAAGATCTACAAGATCATCGAGTTCCAGCACGTCAAGCCGGGCAAGGGCGGGGCGTTCGTGCGGACCAAGCTGCGCAAGATCGAGGACGGCTCGGTGCTCGACAAAACCTTCCGCGCCGGCGAGAAGTTCCGGCCGGTGCGGACCGAGTCGCGCAAGATGCAGTTCCTCTACGACTCCGGCGACGCCGCCGTCTTCATGGACAGCCGCGACTACGAGCAGATCGAGATCCCGCTCGAGGCGCTCGGCGAGGCGATGCGGTGGGTGCTGCCCAACGCCGACGTCGAGGTCCTCTTCGTCGACGAGAAGCCGAGCGACGTCCAGGTCCCCAGCGCGATCGATATGAAAGTCACCCAGACCGACCCCGGCCTCAAGGGCGACACCGCCTCCGGCGGCGGCAGCAAGCCGGCGACGCTGGAGTCCGGCGTCGTCGTCCAGGTGCCGCTGTTCATCGAGGAGGGGGAGACGATCCGCGTCGACACCCGCAAGGGCGAGTACGTCTCGCGCGCCTAGCGTGGTCGCCTACGACCCCTCCGAGTGGAGCGAGCTCTTCGTCGCCGCCGCCGGCGCCTCGGCCGCTCTCGCCGGCCTGGTCTTCGTCGCCGTCTCGATCAACCTCGAGCGGATCCTCAAATACGACGGCCTGCCGGAGCGGGCGCTGGAGACGCTGCTGCTGCTGCTCGGCGTGCTGGTCTTCTCGGTGGTCGGCCTGATCCCCGGGCAGGGCCACTCGGCGCTCGGCGCCGAGATGCTGGGCCTCGGCCTCTTCCTCCTCGCCACGATCGTCGCCCTTCCCTACAGCCACAAATCGATCGACGGGGAACCCCGCTACGGGCTCGTGACCCGCTGGGGGATACGGCTCGGGGGGACGGCGCCGCTGATCGTCGGCGGCGCCAGCATCCTCGCCGAGAGCGGTGGCGGCCTCTACTGGATCGTCGCGGGGATGGTCCTCGCCGTCACCGGCGCCGTCGCCAACGCCTGGGTGCTGCTGGTCGAGATCGTGCGCTGAGTCGCCGGCCGCCGAAAACGCGAGAATAGGCCGATGCGCAGGTCCGACCAACGCCGCGACGCCGTCTTCGCCAGCTACCAGCGCGACGTCACCGGGCGCCCGCTGGAGGAGCTGATCGCCGGCTCGCGGCCGCTCACGCGTGAGCTCGCCGCCGGCGTCGACGCCCACCGCGAAGAGCTCGACGACGAGATCGCCGCCCACGCCAAGGGCTGGACGGTGGACCGGATCGCGCCCCTGGATCTGAACGTGATGCGGGTGGCGCTGTACGAGATCGAGCACACCGAGGTCCCGGTCGAGGTCGCGATCGACGAGGCGGTCGAGCTGGCCAAGGAGTACTGCGGCGCCGACGCTCCCGGCTTCATCAACGGCGTGCTCGGCGCGATCGCCCGCGAGCGGGAGCCGGCGCCGTGAGCGCCGCCGACGGCGGCAGCCGCCTGCGCCAGATCGCCGAGCGCCTGCGCGCGATCGCCGCCGAGCTCGAGGGGGAGGGGGCGAGCGACGAGCGCGCCGCCGCGCTGGCGGCCGAGGCCGCCGAGCTCTCCGCCGAGGCGGTCGAGGAGGCGAACCGCCAGGCCCGCGAAGCAGCGAGCGCCGAGTGAGCGCCGCCCCGGCGTCGACGTATCCCGAGGACCTGCGCTCCCTGGTCGACGCCGCCCTCGAGCGCCTCCGCTTCTCGACCACCCCCGCGACCGCGGGGCTGGGGGAGGCGATGCGGTACTCGCTGCTGGCCGGCGGCAAGCGAGTCCGGCCGGTGCTGGCCCTCGCCACGGCACGAGCCCTCGGCGCCGAGCCGAGGCATTTCCTGCCGGCCGCCTGCGCATTCGAGCTGATTCACACCTACTCGTTGATCCACGACGACCTGCCGGCGATGGACGATGACGAGCTGCGCCGCGGCAAGCCCACCTCCCATGTCAGGTTCGGCGAGGACGTCGCGATCCTCGCCGGCGACGGTCTCTCCGCCGAGGCGGTTCGGGTTTTCTGCGAGCAGGCCGGCGA
Source organism: uncultured Conexibacteraceae bacterium (assembly GCA_964540905.1). Classification (GTDB taxonomy): domain Bacteria; phylum Actinomycetota; class Thermoleophilia; order Solirubrobacterales; family 70-9; genus VAYN01. The sequence goes on from CAZIOS010000051.1 coordinate 6,694, forward strand.
GCCGGGCTTGGTGCTGGCGGGCCTCGGAGAGCTGGCGGCGGCGATTGGGGTCGACGGCATGGTCGGCGGCCAGTACGTCGACGTGATCGGCGCCGAGGACGACGCCGCCGGCCTGCGCGCCCTGCACGCGCTGAAGACCGGCCGCCTGATCGCCGCCAGCGTCGGCGTCGTCCTCACCCTCACCGGCCTCGGCGAACCTGAGACAATTCCCTACCGCCGTTTCGCCGACGAGCTGGGCGTTCTCTTCCAGATCGTCGACGACATCCTCGACGTGACCGAGAGCGACGAGCGGCTCGGCAAGCCCCATGGAAGCGACGAGAGACATGGCAAACTCACCTACGTCAGCCTTTTCGGCCTCGAGCGGGCGCGCGAGCTGGCCGCCGAGTCCCACGCCAAGGCGAGCGCAGCGCTGGCCGGGGTCAGCGGCGAGACGGACGACCTGAGGCGCGTGGCCGACTACATCTTCACGAGGAACGAATGAGCGAAACGCCCCCAACCCAGGGCCACGAAGACGACACCGCCGAGCCGTTGCTGGCCGCGATCGACGGCCCCGCCGACCTACACGAGCTCGACGACGAGCAGCTGCAGCAGGTGGCGCAGGAGATGCGCACCTACATCATCGACACGATCGGCGAGATCGGCGGCCACTTCGGCGCCAACCTCGGCACCTGCGAGCTCGCCGTCGCCCTCCACAGCCTGCTCGACTCGCCCCGCGACAAGGTGCTCTGGGACGTCGGCCACCAGTCCTACCCGCACAAGATCCTCACCGGCCGCCGCGAGCAGCTGCCGACGATCCGCCAGTACGAGGGCCTGGCCCCGTTCTGCTCGATCGCCGAGTCCGAGCACGACATCATGGGCGCCGGCCACGCCTCGACCTCGATCGGCTACGCGGTCGGGCTGAAGGAGGCGATGCGCAAGGGGATCGGCGAGGACGGCCGGGTCGCGGCGGTGATCGGCGACGGCGCCCTCACCGGCGGCGTCGCTTACGAGGCGATGCTCGCCGCCGGCGGCCTGCAGACGCCGCTGGTGATCGTCCTCAACGACAACGGGATGTCGATCTCGCCCAACGTCGGCGCCCTCTCGCGCTACTTCAACCGGATCCGCCTCAACCGCCGCCTCTACCACGCCCGCGAGGGGGTCGAGGACCGGCTGACCAGGCTGCCGCTCGGTCTCGGCCGGCGGATCGAGCGGCTGGGGCCGGAGATCAAGTCGGCGATCAAGGCCTACTGGGCGCCGGGCCTCTTCTTCGAGG
>CAZIOS010000052.1:0-6851 GCA_964540905.1 uncultured Conexibacteraceae bacterium
CAGCGCCTCCCGCGGCAGGGCGCGGGGGGAGATCGCCCCGCCGAAGCGGACGAAGCTGAGCAGGATCGGCTTGCCGTGAATCGCCGAACGGAGAGGCCTCTGTGGGCGAACATGGCCTCGGTCGCGGCTAGGTGTAGATGCCAGCCACGTTGTTCCCGGTCAGCTCCCGTAACCGCTCCATAGGCGGTCGGTGACCGAGGGCGCCGTGTCGTCGTCTGAAGTTGTAGCGCTCGACCCATCCCGAGAGGGCCGCGGTCCTCTCGGGAGAGCTGCTGTAGATGGCGGCGTAGGCCCACTCCCGCGACATCGTGCGGATGAAGCGCTCTGCCTTGCCGTTGGTCTGGGGCCGGTAGGGGCGGGTGCGCAGGTGCTTGATCCCCAGAGCCCGGCAGGCAAGGGCGTGGGCGACCGAGACGTAGGCGGAGCCGTTGTCGGTCATCAGCCGCTCGACGACGATGCCGTGGGAGCGGTAGAAGGCAACCGCCCGCCGCAAGAAGGCGATCGCGGTGATCGCCTTCTCGTCGGGCAAGACCTCGACGTAGGCCAGGCGGGTGGCGTCGTCGACGCAGACGTGAACCCGCTCCCAGCCGGTCTGTAGTCGCCGCACCCCCTCGGCGTCGGTGCGGGTGCGCCCTTCCTTGGCCCAGCTGCGCCCGAGCATGCGATGTCCGGCGCCGTGGGGCCCGATCCGGCCCAGCTTCTTGACGTCGATGTGGATCAGCTCCCCGGGGCGACTCTTCTCATAGCGGCGGATCGGCTCCTCGGGCCCCAGGCGGGAGAGCTTGCCCAGGCCGATCCGCTTGAGGACGGCGGAGACCGTCGAGATCGCCATCTCCAGCGTCTCGGCGATCTCGGGCCCGGTCAATCGCAATCGCCGCAGGGCGGCGATTGCATCCACTCGATCGGTGGGGGTGGCGTTATGGACGTGGCGAGGGGCCGAGCTGCGGTCGAACAGACCCGCCTCGCCTTCGGCGCGGTAGCGCCGCACCCACTTGCCGGCGGTTCTCGCGCTCACTCCGGCGGCCTCGGCCGCCTCCGTGAGCGCGATCCCCTCCTCGAGCACTCGTCTGACCATGGTCGCCCTGCCCTTCGGGCCGAGGGGCGAGTTAGCGTGGAGCTTCATCCGGTTCCTCCTTGGATCTGGGGCTTCGACACCGCCAGCCTCCAGGGAGGGCCGGGTGAACAACGTGGTTAGGAACTACAGCTAGGGCGCGTGGAACTCCACGAACGGACTGCCGGTTTTGGCGCTGTTGTAGTAGCCGGTGGCGACGCAGGCGGAGGCGGTGGCGCAGGAGACGCTCTGGAAGGAGCCTTGCGTTTCAGCCCCTTCGATCACGCGCAGCGGATCGGTGGTTTCCTGCACGGTCCATTCGGAGCCGTTGAAGTGCTCGGCCAGCGGCGCGGTCCCTTCGCCTTCTGGGTAGCTGCCGACGGTGGCGCAGGCGGTCGCCGAGGTGCAAGCGACCGCGGCCAGGGCGCCGCCGGTGGTCCCCGGGGGCTGGGTTGCTTGGGTGGCCGACCAGGAGCTGCCGTTGTAGCTCAAGAGCCCCAGCCCCTGGCCGGTGACCGCCAGGCAGAACGAAGCCGAGGTGCAGGAGACGCCGAGGAGGTTCGCGGGCGCGGAGGAGATGGAGGCCAGCGACCATTCTTTGCCGTTGTAGTGAAGGGCGATCGCCGTGGGGGATCCGCTTTCGCCTTTTTTGACGGTCGACTGACCGACCGCCCAGCACCCTTCGGCGCCCGTGCAGGAGACGCCGTGGAGGTAGCTCTTCAGGTGGGGGCCCTGAGGGGTGGACTGGACCGTCCACGAGGAACCGTTCCAGCGCTCGGCCAAAGGCTTGTTTTCGGTGCCGTTCCAGGAGTTGCCCACCGCGGTGCAGGCTTCCGAGCTCGTGCAGGAGACGGATTCCAGGTGCGCTTCGGTGGACCCTGACGGGTTGGGGGTGGTGAGCACCGACCAGGTGGTGCCGTTCCAGCGCTCGGCCAGGGTGAGCGCTGGGCTCGAGGAGACGGCGGCGTAGCCGACGGCGATGCAGGACGTGGTGCTCGGGCAGGAGACGGATTCCAGGCGCGCTTCGGTGGTGCCTGACGGGTTGGGAGTCGTCTGGACCTGCCAGTTGCTGCCACTGCGGGCCTCGGCCAGGGTGAGCCGGGTGCCGGCGGCATTCCGATAGCTGCCGACCGCGGTGCAGACCGTGGTGGAAGCGCAGAAGGAGCCGGGGAGCAGGCTCGTCTGGGTCCCGGCGGGCAATTCGGTGGAGGCCAGGGCCCATTCCCGCGTCGAGAACGTCTGATCCCCGCCGACGGCTTCGCCCTGGCCGTTACCGGCCACGACGCGGAAGTGGTATTTGGTGCCGGCTTCGAGGTTTTCGGCCTGCTGGGTCACTTTGAGCGCCGCGGTGGACGAGCCGAGGGCTTTCGGCGACAGCGAAGTCGCGCCTTGGTAGCCGTGCGCTTCGAAGGCGGCCTGGGTGGTGTATTCGAAGTGGAAGGTGGTGTCCTCCCCGCCGGGATTGACGGTGCCGTTGAGGGTGACCTTCGGCGCTTCGGTATTGGTCGCCGCCTGGGTAGTGGCGGTGGGCGCCGTGCCGGGCGCGTGGAACTCCACGAACGGACTGCCGGTTTTGGCGCTGTTGTAGTAGCCGGTGGCGACGCAGGCGGAGGCGGTGGCGCAGGAGACGCTCTGGAAGGAGCCTTGCGTTTCAGCCCCTTCGATCACGCGCAGCGGATCGGTGGTTTCCTGCACGGTCCATTCGGAGCCGTTGAAGTGCTCGGCCAGCGGCGCGGTCCCTTCGCCTTCTGGGTAGCTGCCGACGGTGGCGCAGGCGGTCGCCGAGGTGCAAGCGACCGCGGCCAGGGCGCCGCCGGTGGTCCCCGGGGGCTGGGTTGCTTGGGTGGCCGACCAGGAGCTGCCGTTGTAGCTCAAGAGCCCCAGCCCCTGGCCGGTGACCGCCAGGCAGAACGAAGCCGAGGTGCAGGAGACGCCGAGGAGGTTCGCGGGCGCGGAGGAGATGGAGGCCAGCGACCATTCTTTGCCGTTGTAGTGAAGGGCGATCGCCGTGGGGGATCCGCTTTCGCCTTTTTTGACGGTCGACTGACCGACCGCCCAGCACCCTTCGGCGCCCGTGCAGGAGACGCCGTGGAGGTAGCTCTTCAGGTGGGGGCCCTGAGGGGTGGACTGGACCGTCCACGAGGAACCGTTCCAGCGCTCGGCCAAAGGCTTGTTTTCGGTGCCGTTCCAGGAGTTGCCCACCGCGGTGCAGGCTTCCGAGCTCGTGCAGGAGACGGATTCCAGGTGCGCTTCGGTGGACCCTGACGGGTTGGGGGTGGTGAGCACCGACCAGGTGGTGCCGTTCCAGCGCTCGGCCAGGGTGAGCGCTGGGCTCGAGGAGACGGCGGCGTAGCCGACGGCGATGCAGGACGTGGTGCTCGGGCAGGAGACGGATTCCAGGCGCGCTTCGGTGGTGCCTGACGGGTTGGGAGTCGTCTGGACCTGCCAGTTGCTGCCACTGCGGGCCTCGGCCAGGGTGAGCCGGGTGCCGGCGGCATTCCGATAGCTGCCGACCGCGGTGCAGACCGTGGTGGAAGCGCAGAAGGAGCCGGGGAGCAGGCTCGTCTGGGTCCCGGCGGGCAATTCGGTGGAGGCCAGGGCCCATTCCCCGGGGGTCGTGAAGGACTGGTCTTTGCCGTAAACCTTTTCTCCCGCGGCGTTTCGAGCCACGACGCGGAAGTGATAGGTGGTGACCGGCTTCAGTCCTTTGATCGGTTCGCTGATCGCAATTTCTTTGCTTTCGGAGCCGAGCGCTTTGGGGCTTGCTGGGGCTACTTTCCCGTGCGAACCTTCACCGGCAGCGTATTCGGTCGTGTCGTATTCGAAGTAGTAGGAGGTTTCTTCGCCCCTCGGATTGACCGTGCCATGGAGCGTCGCGCCATAGCCCGAGATCGCATCGGCACTGTTCGTGGTGGCGAGCGGGCCAGGGCTCGTGAAGACCCTGTCGGCGCCGTGAAAGGTTCCGGTCGAGTTACTGGCGACTATCCGATAGTGATAAGGCGTGGAGAGCGCCAGGCCTGTGATTTTCTCTTCGACCGCTTCTGAGCTGTCGACCGAGCTGCCGGCACCAACCGACCCGGACGGCAGGGGCGTGCTGGCTTCGTACACTTCCGCTTCTTTGCCATATTCGAAGTGGAATTCGGTTGGTTTCTGCTCCGGATATATCAGCGCGTGCAGCGTTGCGCTGTGTCCTTTGAGTCCCGTGACTTCCTGGGCCTGCGCATACACCCAGGCCGGGCTGGCATCCGCCAGCGAGCAGTTGTATTGATAGTTGTCCCACAGGCCCTGAACCCAGGTCCCGTTCGGCAGTTCGTCGTCGCCCGAAGCGCAGATGTCGGCGATCTCCTGCTCTTCGGCAGTTCGCCAAGCACCGTGAACGTCGCCGGGATCTGGGTCCGTGGCACTCTCCGCGTACTCGTGCGAGGCGAGCATCGACGTGATGTTTCCGATGTCGTGTTCGGGGTCGAAGCTCAGGCAGCCGGTGAGTTTGGAGAAGGGTTTATCGCCGGCGTAGGGCACGAACGAGATCGACGTGCCATGAGTGGGGCTGTATTCGTGATAGGCACAGAATCCACGAAAGCCATACGTGCTGCCAGGGGCGGGCAGGATGATGAACTGATCGTTGAGCGTCGGAGCCCAGCCTTTTTCTTTTTCTTCAAAGACTTTTATGGCGGCGTCAGCCTCGGTTCTGATCGATTCTTGGTTGACGACTTCGGAGGGAGCGGTGACGCTGTTGTCTTCATACGTGGTGAGCGTGATGCTCGAGCCAACACGACCGGTATGGTCGAAGTACTGCGACATGATCGACTGAAATTCGGTCCCCGACAGGCCTTCGTACATTTCAAGGAGCTGTTGGCGCACGGCCAGGCCGGGTTCTTTGGACCAATTCGAGCCCCAGAAGATCGCGTACAGGTGAGGGGAGTGCTGGACGCCCGCGCCGGCAGGGTTGTAGAGAAGCGGTGGTTCCTCGCAGAATCCGAAGCGGTTGCAACGGATGCCGAGTCCTTCCTCTCCTTCTTCCCCTTCCTCTTCTTCCCCTTCTTCGATCGGCTCCTCCTGCGGTTGGAGGGCAGACTGCCCGAGGGACTGGCGCTCACTCTCGGACGCCATGGGGAGGAAGTGAATCGCCCTTTTCTTCGCCCAGCTCGGCAGCGGCACGTCATGGCCAAGGCCCTTGTGGAAGTAGTCAGAAGAATGTATGCCGCCCTCGACCGCTGCCGCTTGGGACTTCGGCGCCGAGGCAGTCAGCCCGATGAGGATTGCTCCGACGCAGGCGACTGCCAGCAGGCACCTGCTCCTTGCCGACCTCGAGCCCGAGCTGGAATCGCTCCAGGCAACCCGCTCCGAAGCTGACTGCGACATCACATGTCTCCTTCCTGCCGCCGCGTGCCACTGGCACGACCCCGCGGCCCCCTTGGACAAGTTGGGTGCAGTCTTTCGATGCGACGAGGTGCTCGCACGACCAATGTGCTGAGGAACGCAGAGGTATTTCGTCAGGCTGCTACCCGCGGCGCTCGTCCATGGCGACCAGCCACAGAGCGAGCGACAGCTCGGCGCCGCAGGCGGATATCGGGCGTTCGATCAGGTCCTCGGTCAGCTGCAGGCGCTTGGCGACGGTGGCGCGATTGACTCGCAGCGCCGCAGCGGCGGAGCTGACGTTCTGGCCGGCGGCGAAGTAGGCGCGCAGGGTCTCGCGCAGGGTGGCGCCGCCGTCGCGCTCGGCCGCCAGCGGCTCGAGGTAGAGCTTGCGCAGGGAGGTGGCGAGAAGATCCTCCATCAGTACGGTCGCCGGCAGGGCCACCTCGGCATAGCGAACGGCCACCTCGTCGCGTCGTAGGGCGACGGGCAGAGCCGCCATCGCCTGGCGGTGGCTGAGCCGCCATCCCGAAATTCCCTCCCCCGGCTCCCCGATCGCGAGAGCCAACTCGGGTCCCTGGGCGCCTCGAGCCAGGCCGAGCGCCTCGCCGGCGTCCAGCGGCGTGCGGCGCCCCAGCCAGCCCCAGGTCAGGCCTTCCTCTCTTCGCTCCACGGCGAGCAGGCGTGCGTCGAGGACGCGGGCCAGGATCCCGAGCGCCTCCCCCGACCCCCGGGCGACCAGCGCCAGGTGCCAGCCCTCCAGCTCATAGTCCAGCTCGCTGACATCCAGCGGCTCGCCGGCCAGGAGTCTCTCGGCCAGCTCCGAGCGGCGCCGCTCGGCCGAATGCTGGCGTTGGTGCTCCTCCTCCCGGTAGGCGTCGGTGACGGCTGCCAGAAGGCGATCCAGGGGGGCTGCGAGGCGGCGCAGCAGCCGCTTCAACTCCGCGGGAGGGACCTTGCCCCCCGCCTCCTGGACCAGGAAGTCGCCAAGCAGCGAGTGACCGGCCACGTAGCGGCGCAGCACTGTGTCCAGGCCGACACCGACGCGAGCGGCGCGGCGGGCCTGGGAGAGCAGCTCCTCGGGGACCGCCGGCGGCTCGGTGCAGATCCCCTCGATCCCGTAGCCGATCCCCGCGCCGACCGCGGCACGCAGGCCCTGCAAGTACTCGGGACCGCCGCGGGCGGGCATCTCGGCCAGCGAGCGCATACGGGTCATCACCGCCTCCTCGATCTCCGGGGCGCGCCGGGCCAGCCGCTCGACCAGCTCGACGCGGCCCTTGATCTGCTCTGTCGCTCTGGCCGGCGCCGTCTCGCTACTTCCCACGCACCCGACAGCTGCGCACCAGGACCGCGGAGATGGTGCGGCCGCCTTCGAAGCTCATCGAGGTTCGGGCGAAGGGGAACACGGCACCCGGGAAGCCCGCCGGGGCGGCACAGCTGGCGC
>CAZIOS010000053.1:0-5887 GCA_964540905.1 uncultured Conexibacteraceae bacterium
GGCCATGTTCCGCCCCCCCCCCCCCGTCTAATTCACTCCCCCCCTTACACACCCCCCCCCCCCCCCGGGCTCGCCCCCCCCCCCCCCCCCTGGGGGGGGGGGGGGGGGGGGGGGGGGTTCCGCTTAACTTTTTTGTGGATCGTGGCTGGCCGTCCGAGGTGGGGAGTGCCAAAAAAGTACAAGACGCTTCACCCCCACCCAGCCCGCCCCGGCGCTTCGGGCAGCATCCACTCTCACTAAATCGGTGGAGACGGTCGCATCCCACGGCTACTCAGCAAGTACGGGCAGTTCGGGGAGCCGCATAGTTCCTGACTCTTGGCAGTTCACTCCCAGGCCGATCCCGCAGCGGTTGGACCAGTCACTCAGAGCACCCTCCGAAGCCGAGTAGAGGGTCCGGGTAGGGGTGGAGCGTCTTGTACTTTTTTGGCGGCACGCGATCTGGGACCACCGCGTCCGATGTCAAAAAAGTTAAGCGGAACCCCTACCCGGACCCTCTACCCCGCCCTGGAAGTAGCGTCCCTGAGAGCACGCCCCACTTGCTCCACAGTGATCACCCCGGATAGCCGTCCTTCGGAGTCCACAGCCATCAGCGCCCCGAGTTTCCGCAGGTTCTGGTTACTGAGCAACGCATCCAACGGCGTGTCGTCGCGGATGAAGAGCCCCTGGTCGGGATCGATCAGATCGGAGACGTGCGAGCTGGCGCGGGAGATCTCGGGGACCTCGTCGGCCCTGTCGCGATCGAGCAGGCCGAGGAAGCGGTGGGCCGCGTCAACCACCGGGAACCAGGGCCAGCGGTAGCGCAGGAAGTACTCGTCGAGCGCCTTCTCGATGCTGATGTCGCCGGGGATCGCAACCGGTTCGCGGTCCATCACGTCGGCGACGCGGACGCTGCCGATGCGGCTGCTGAGCGCGGTCTGCATCGCGGCGCCGCGGGCGGAGCCGTTGATCACCATCCCGATCAGCGCCAGCCAGACGCCGCCGAAGATGTCGCCGGTGAAGATCAGCGCCAGGCCGGCGGCGACGAAGAGGTAGCCGAAGACGCGGCCGAGGTTGGCGGCGAAGCGGGTCGCCGCGTTGCGGTCGCCGGTCTTGCGCCAGGCGATCGCCCGGGCGACGCGGCCGCCGTCCATCGGGAAGGCGGGCAGCAGGTTGAAGATCAGCACCAGCAGGTTGATGAAGGCCAGCCAGGCGAGCATCGCCATCACGCCGGAGACGCCCGAGCTCGATTCGATCGCGGCGTCCTTGAAATCGGTCGCGCCGACCGTGGCGATGCCGGCGAGGCTGAGGAGGACTACGATCGCCAGCGTCACCGCCGGCCCCGCCAGCGCCACCTTCGCTTCGGTGCTGGGGCTGTCGGCTTCGCGGTCCATCCGCGCCATGCCGCCGAAAATCCAGAGCTGGATGCCGGAGATGCCGATCCCGTTGCGCCTCGCCACCGCCGCGTGGCCGAGCTCGTGCAGCAGGATCGAGCCGAAGAAGCCGATCGCGCTGAGCACGGCCAGGGCGAAGGGAGTCGTGGCCGAACTCGATTCCCCCAGCAACCGGCCGTAGAACTGGGCCATGTAGATGATGACCAGGAAGAGGACGATGAACCAGGACCAATCGACCGAGATTCTGATCCCGCGAACGTGGAAAAGCGTTATCGAGCCGCCGCCGAGCATCTGCCAATGGTAAGTGGGTAGCTTCTCCGGCTCGATGGCGAGCGAACAGGACTGGCTGCGGGCCAGGCTCGAGGAACTGGAGCGGATCGACCGCCCCTCGGCCTCAGAGGGCGAGCGCGAGGCCGCCGAGTGGCTCGTCGACCGCTTCGCCGAGCTCGGCGCCGAGGCGCGAATCGAGGCCGAGCCGGCGCACGGCACCTACTGGTGGCCGCTGGGGATCGGCGCCGGCCTCGGCGCGCTCGGTGCGGTCGCGGCGCTGCGGGGTCGCCGCCGGCTCGGAGCCGTCCTCGGCGCGCTCGGTGCCGCCGGCATCGCCGACGACTTCCCGCCCGCCCGGCGGCGCCTGCGGCGGCCGCTGCCGCAGCGGACCACCTACAACGTCGTCTGCGAGCTCGGCGACCCGGCGGCCGAGCGCACCGTCGTCCTCATCGCCCACCACGACGCCGCCCACTCCGGCCTCGTCTTCCACCCCGGGATCCCGCCGCTCGCCGACCGCCTCGGGCTGATCGAGCGCGCCGACACCTCGCCGCCGCTGATGGCGCCGGTGGTGGGCGGGCCGCTGCTGGCGGCGCTGGGAGCGCTCAGCGGGCGGCGACCGCTCGCCAAGCTCGGCCTCCTGCTCAGCGCCGGCTCGGCCGCGGCGATGGTCGACATCGGCCTGCGCAAGGCGGTGCCAGGCGCCAACGACAACGGCACCTCGGTGGTGGCGCTGCTGGCACTGGCGCGGCGGCTACGCGAGGAGCCGCCCGTGGGGATCCGGGTGATCCTGCTCTCGACCGGCTCCGAGGAGTCCTTCAGCGAGGGCATGAAGGCCTTCGGCGAGCGCCACTTCCCGGCGCTGCCGCGCGAAAGCACCTTCTTCCTCTGTCTCGAGTCGATCGGCTCGCCCCACCTGCTGGTGCTGCGCGGCGAGGGCTTCCTGAAGATGCACGAGTACCCGCCGCGGGCGCTGGCCCTCATCGACGGGCTCGCCGCAGAGCTCGACATCTGGCTCTACCCCAACCTGCGCCTGCACAACGGCACCGACGGGCTCGAGCCGCTGGCCGCCGGTTACGAGACCGCGGTCCTCGCCGGCTGCACCGATCTCAAGCAGCCGGCCAACTACCACTGGCCCAACGACCTCGCCGCAAACGTCGACTTCGGCACGGTCGCCGACGGCGTCCGCCTGGCCGAGGCCACCATCCGTCGCCTCGGCGAGCGGTGGCTCTGAGCGCAATCAATCCCGACTGCGAACTCGGATTTCGGCTCTATAGGGTTTGCGCTCGTGCCATCCCATGACGTTCTCGTAATCGGCGCCGGCCTCGCCGGTCAGCGCGCCGCCCTCGCCGCCGCCGAGGAAGGCGTATCGGTCGGGATCGTCAGCAAGGTCCACCCGGTGCGCTCGCACTCCAACGCCGCCCAGGGCGGGATCAACGCGGCGCTCAACCCCGGCGACTCCTGGGAGTCGCACGCCTTCGACACGATCAAGGGCTCCGACTACCTCGGCGACCAGGACGCGATCGAAATCATGACCCGCGAGGCGCCGGAGGAGATCCTTCACCTCGAGCACCTCGGCGTCACCTTCCACCGCAACGAGGAGGGCAAGCTCGGCACCCGCGCCTTCGGCGGCGCCTCCGCCGCCCGCACCTACTACGTCGCCGACATCACCGGCCAGGCGATCATGCACGTGCTCTACGAGCAGCTGATGAAATATTCCGAGCAGGTCGCCCGCTACGAGGAGTGGTTCTCGACGGCGCTGGCGATCGACGAGGACGGCGAGTGCTGCGGCGTCGTCACCCGCAACGTCGCCGACGGCTCGATGGAGCTGTTCCAGGCGAAGTCGGTGATCCTCGCCTGCGGCGGCAACGGCCAGGTCTGGAAGCCGACCACCAACGCCTTGATCTGCACCGGCGACGGGATCGCGATGGCCTACCGGGTCGGGGCGAAGCTGATGGACATGGAGATGATCCAGTACCACCCGACGACGCTGGCGGGCAAGGGCTTCCTGATCACCGAGGGCGCCCGCGGCGAGGGCGCGCACCTGCTCAATGCCAAGGGCGAAAGGTTCATGGAGCGCTACGCGCCGAACAAGATGGAGCTGGCCTCGCGCGACGTCGTCTCCCGCGCCGAGCAGACCGAGATCGACGAGGGGCGCGGCTTCCCCGACGGCACCGTCGCCCTCGACATCACCGTGGTGCCGAAAAAGCGCGTGCACGAGGCGCTGCGCGAGATCGTCCTCGTCGGCCGTGACTTCGCCGGCGTCGACATCACCCGCGAACCGATCCACATCAAGCCCGGCAACCACTACACGATGGGCGGCGTCAAGACCGACGTCGACGGCCGCACCGACATCCCGGGCCTCTACTCGGCCGGCGAGACCGCCTGCGTCTCCGTCCACGGCGGCAACCGGCTCGGCGCCAACTCGCTGCTCGACACGCTGATCTTCGGCCGCCGCTCCGGCGCCGACGCCGCCGCCCGCGCCAAGCGGATCGAGGGCTCGCGCCCGTCGCGCCAGGTGCTGGAGCAGGAGGACGCGATGATCGCCGAGATCAACTCGCGTGAGAAGGGCTCCGGCCGCCGCGTCTCCGAGATCAAGCTCGAGCTGGGCCAGACGATGGACGCCAAGGTCGCCGTCTTCCGCGACGAGGCCGGGATCGCCGAAGCGCTGGAGACCGTGCGCCGGCTCAAGGAGGAGGCGAAGTCGGCCTACATCGACGACCACGGCAGCGTCTTCAACCAGGACCTGCTGGGCGCGATCGAGCTCGGCTACATGCTCGACAACGCCGAGTGCACCTGCGTCGCCGCGCTCGAGCGCAGGGAGAGCCGCGGCGCCCAGTACCGGACCGACTTCCCCGAGCGCAACGACGACGAGTGGCTCAAACACATCGACCTCGAGCAGACCGACGACGGGCCCGAGATCTCTTACTCCGAGGTGACCATCACCCAGTGGGAACCGGAAGCGAGGACTTACTGATGGCCGAGTACACGATCAAAGTCCGCAGATTTCAACCCGAGAGCGGCGAGGGGCCCTACTGGGAGGAGTTCGGCGTCGAGCTGGAGCCGTCGCTGTCGGTGCTCGACGCGCTGCTGCAGACGAAGGACCGCGAGGACGGCTCGCTCGCCGTCCGCTGCTCCTGCCGGGCCGCGATCTGCGGCTCCTGCGGGATGAAGATCAACGGCCAGTCCGGGCTCGGCTGCAAGACCCAGATCGGCGAGGCACAAGAAAGAGCCGACAAGGTGGCGAGCGCCGCCGGCGAGCCGGTCGCGGCCACGCCCATCGTGATCGAGCCGATGGGCAACATGCCGGTGGTCAAGGACCTGGTCACCGACATGGAGTCGACCCACTGGACCAAGATCCGCCGCGTCACCCCCTGGCTCCTCCCCCACGGCGAGCCGCCCGAGCGCGAGTACATCGTCGAGCCGGAATCGATGATCGACATCACCCAGTCGATGGCCTGCATCCAGTGCGGCGCCTGCGTCTCCTCCTGTCTCTCGATGGAAGCCGACCCCGACTTCATCGGCCCGGCGGCGCTGGCCAAGGCCTACCGCTTCGTCGGCGACCCGCGCGACGCCGAGACCGTCGAGCGCCTCCACGACCTCGCCGAGGACCCGCACGGGATCTACGACTGCACCCACTGCTTCAGCTGCGTCGACGCCTGCCCCAAGGACGTGGCGCCGATGGACCAGATCATGCGCCTGCGCCGCAGGGCCGGCGAAGAGGGGATCGAGGACCCCAACAGCGGCCACGACCATGAGATCGCCTTCGTCAAGATCATCGAGAAGAAGGGGACCCTGGACGAGTCGCTGCTGCTGCAGGAGTCGTTCGCGCCGGGCCTCAAAGGCAAGCTGAAACCGAGCAAACGGGCGATCAAGGAAATGCTCGGCTCGATTCCGACCGCGATCCGTGGCATCAGAACGGGCAAGATGCGCTCGCTCTCGAAGCTGATCCCGGGCATCCACCACAAGCTCCCCGACGGTGCCCAGGACGAGGTCAAGGCGATCTACAGGCACGCCGAGGAGCACAACGAGGAATTCAACCTGTACATCAAGGGCGACGAGGGCGAGCTCGCCGAGATCGAGGCCGAGGAGGCTGCAAATGGCTGAGAACATCAAGGTCGCCTACTGGCCCGGCTGCGTCTCCCGCGGCTTCACCCCCGAGCTGCACGGCTCGATGGCGCTGGTCGCCGAGAAGCTCGGGATCGAGCTGGTCACCCTCGACCGCGCCAACTGCTGCGGCGCCGGCGTCA
>CAZIOS010000054.1:0-5773 GCA_964540905.1 uncultured Conexibacteraceae bacterium
TGTAGCCGCCGCGGATGATCAGGTCCTTCTTGCGGTCGACGATGAAGAAGTAGCCCTCCTCGTCGCAGCGGGCCATGTCGCCGGAGTGGAACCAGCCTCCGCGCATCGCCTCCGCGGTCGCCTCCGGGCGCCGCCAGTAGCCCTTCATGATGTTGTGGCCGCGGATCACGATCTCGCCGACCTCGCCCTGGGGCACCTCGTCGTCGTCCTCGTCGACGACCCTCATCTCGACCCCTTCGATCGGGGTACCGATCGAGCCCGGCTTGCGCTCGCGGCCGGGGTGGTTCGAGCAGGCGACCGGCGAGGTCTCCGAGAGCCCGTAGCCCTCGAGCACGATCGCCCCGAAGGCCTGCTCGAAGCCGCGCAGGACCTCGACCGGCATCGAGGCGCCGCCGGTGATGCAGCTGCGCAGGGCCGAGGTGTCGAAGCGCTCGCGCTCGGGGTGGTGCAGCAGCGCCCCGTACATGGTCGGCACGCCGTAGAAGTGGGTGACGCGGTCGCGCTGCATCGTCGCCAGCGCCTCGCCGGGGTCGAAGCGGGGCAGCAGCGTCAGGCAGGCGCCGACCTGCAGCGAGGCGTTCATGCTGACCGTCTGGCCGAAGGAGTGGAAGAGGGGGAGGGCGCCGAGGACGACGTCGCCCGGCTCGATCTCGCAGGTGGTGCGGGCGGAGATGTCGGCGTTGCGGGCGAGGTTGAGGTGGGTCAGCTCGGCTCCCTTCGGTTTGCCGGTGGTGCCCGAGGTGTAGAGGATCACCGCCGTCTCCCCCTCGTCGGTGTCGGCCAGGCCGGGGGTCGGCTCGAAGCCGGCGAGCAGCTCGGCGAAGGCCGCCGGCTCGACCTCGATCGGCTCGGCGCCGGCGTCGGCGGCGCCGTCGCGGGCTTCGTCGGCGAAGCCGTGCCAGGCGAGCAGCAGCTTCGCCCCGGAGTCCTCGAGGTAGAAGGCGATCTCACGCCGTTTCAGCAGCACGTTCATCGGCACGACGACGCCGCCGGCGCGCAGCACGCCGTAGTAGGCGACCGGGAACTCGGGCACGTTGGGCAGCATCACCCCGACCCGGTCGCCGCGCTGCAGCCCCCGCTCCCGCAGCAGCGTCGCCAGGCGGGCGCTGCTGCGGTCGAGCTCGGCGTAGGTCAGCTCGACCTCGCCCAGGCGCACGGCCGGGCTGTCGGGCATGCGCTCGGCGCTGCCGCTGACGATCGATGCCAGGTTCAGTCCCATCTCTCCCGCGCCGCAGTTTACGCGCCTCGTTTGTCCGCTAGGCTCGGCCGATGGAGAACCTCGGCGAGCCCAGCTCCTATCTCGTCCTCGACAAGGGCGTCGCCGTGTATTCGAGCGATGGCAAGGAGCTGGGCAAGGTCGCGCATGTCCTCGCCCGCCCCGATCTCGACATCTTCGACGGCTTCGTGATCGACACCAGCGTCCTTCCCGGGGGGCACCGCTTCGTCGACGCCCCGGAGGTCGACGAGATCTTCGAGCTCGGCGTCGTGCTCAAGCTCGACGCCGCCGAGGCCGAGAAGCTGGCCGAGCCCAGCCCCAACCCGGGTGAGATAGACGTCGGGCCCGACGACATGGTTCCGGACGGCAAGCACGAACGGCTCCGCCGCGCCTGGGACCTGATCTCCGGCAAGGGCTGAACCACAGGCGCGGCTTCGCGTCGGTGGGTAGGATGCGCGCCGTGAGCAGGGGGCTGATTGCGATCGACGGCGCCGCCGGCGCCCCGCCGGCGATCGGGCCGAACGAAACGCTGATCTTCGTCATCGACCTGCTCGCCGTCAAGTAACGGCGCTAAGAAGACAACAAGTTTCTACAAAGGCGCCCTATTCGGTGATTGTCGAGCGGCTATCCTCGCCACATGCAGAGGGTTGCCTGGACCGACGAGCGGCTTGACGATCTGTCGCGTCGCGTGGACGTCGGCTTCGAACGGGTCGACCGCGACATCCGCGACCTGCGCTCCGAGATGCACACCGGCTTCGCCGAGGTGCGGGGTGAGATCGACGGGCTGAGGTCGCTGGTCTTCCGCATGGGGTCCGGCCTGATCGTCACGGTCCTCGCGACGACCTTCCTGCACGGCATCTGATCAGCACTTCCGGCGACCGTCATGATCGCCGGGTGAAGCGCGCGCCGATCGCCGAACGACTGACGGCCCAGGCACTCTCCGGGCCGCGGCTGGCGCGGCCGGTCGACGTCGCCGAGCGGCTGCTGGCGGTCCAGGGGCAGGACCCCCGCGGCGCCCGGCTCGCGGTTCGCGCCCGCACCGAGGGCCTGCGCGCGGCCGACGTCGATCGAGAACTGAGTCAGGAGCGCTCGCTGCTGATCACCTGGCTCAACCGCGGCACCCTGCACCTCGTCCGCAGCGAGGACTACCCGTGGCTGCACGCGCTGACCACGCCACCGCTGCTCACTTCCAGCGCCCGGCGGCTGCGGCAGGAGAGCGTCGGCGAGGCGGCGGCTGAGCGCGGGATGGAGACGATCGAGCACTCGCTCGCCGCGGAGGGGCCGCTGACTCGGGGGCAGCTGCGGCAGCGGCTCGACTCGGCCGGGGTGCGGACCGAGGGTCAGGCGCTGGTCCATCTGCTCTTCCTCGCCACCCTGCGCGGTGTCGCGATCCGCGGCCCGATGGTGGGCAGGGAGCACGCCTACGTCCTCACCCGTGACTGGCTCGGGCCGCAGCGGCCGGTCGATCGCGACGCCGCCCTGGCCGAGCTCGCCCGCCGCTACCTGGTCGGCCACGGGCCGGCCGACGACCGCGACCTGGCCCGCTGGGCCGGCCTGCCGCTGCGCGACGCCCGGGCCGGCCTGGCGGCGATCGCCGCCGAGCTGGTCGAGCGCGAGGACGGCCTGCTCGACCTCGCGCAGCGCCCGCCGGTCGCCGCGCTGCCGCCCCCGCGCCTGCTCGGTGCCTTCGACCCGCTGCTGCTGGGCTGGGCCTCGCGCGAGGAAGTCGTCGGCCCGCACCGGATGCTGGTGACGAGGAACGGCATCTTCCGCCCCTTCGCCCTGGTCGATGGCCGCGCCGTCGCGACCTGGGGGCTGGCGGCCGGCAAGGTGACGATCGAGCACCTCGGCAAGGTGACGAAGAAGGCGGCGAAGGCGCTGGATCTGGACGCCCGCGCGGTCGAGGAGTTCGTGGCGCCGCGATGAGCTGCCGCCGCTCCGCTTAAAAAGTAACCGAGTGGCTATCGCCCAAGTACTAGTGCGTTTTTGACGATTGGGGATATCGCGGATATAGATACCCGCGCGGCTGACGGGAAGGCCAAAAAACAGCTTGGAGGGAACCATCACTGGACCCGAGGACGGCGGCATTCGGGCTGGCAGCAGTGTCCTGGAACTGCTCGCCAACCCCTTGATCCTGGGAATCCTCGAGGCTCATGCCGAGAGCCCGCGCCGTCTCGCCGAGCTGCAGAAGATGTTCGGCTGGTTCCCGCGGTCCACCTTGCGAACCGCGGTCGCCAAGCTGGAAAGCGCCGGCGCCCTGCGCAGGCAGGACGTCAGCATCGCCCCCCACGCGGCCGTCTCCGCCCTGACGCCCGCCGGCGAGGAGATGCGCTTTGCCGCGACCGCACTCGAGGAATGGCTGGGCGACTCCCCGAACGGGGCGATCATGCCGGGCAGCGAGGCGGCCCAGGCGGCGATCCTGGCCCTGACCGGAGGCTGGAGCTCGACCCTGATGCTGAGGCTGGCGAGCCGGCCCTTCACCCTGACCGAGCTCGACAGGCTGATTCCCGACGTCAGCGGCGCCGCTCTGGCGCGGCGGCTGGCGAAGATGCGGCGCAGCGGGCAGATCGAAGCGCTGGAAAAACGCGGCAGAAGCACACCCTATGTGGTGACCAACTGGCTGCGACGCTCGATCGCCCCGCTCTGCGTCGCCGGGCGCTACGAGCGCCGCCACCTGACCACCACCACCGCTCCGATCACCAAGGTCGAGGTCGAGGCGGCCTTCACGCTCGCCGTTCCCCTGGTCCGGCTGGCGACGAGGGTGGACGGCGAATGCGCGCTGGGAGTGCTGACAGCGGTCGACGATCCCAACCGCCGCAAGGGCCTCTCGGGAGTCACCGTCGAGGTGCGCGGGGGCCGCGCTGTTTCCTGCGAGGCCAGGATCGAGGGCGACCCCTCGACCTGGGCGCTCGGCAGCGCCGAGAACTGGCTGGACGCGGTCATCGACGGCGACCCGGGAAGTCTCCGCAGCATCAGCGGCCCCAAGCGGCAGCTGGCGCGCGAGCTGGTCCGGGGAATTCACCTCGCCCTGTTTGGAGAGGACTGAAACCCGTCGCACAGCCGCCGCTGGGAAAACGTCAGGGCGTCGCGCTGGTGGTCTGCGCGATCTCGATCCTCGGCCCGGCGTCGGCGCGGGGAGCACCCGGCGGGAGTATCCCGATAACCGCGACCGACCTGCGGCTGATCCGGATCCAGGCCGAGCTGAACGCCCAGCACGAGGCGCGCGATCGTCAGGCGGATGCCTTCGACGCCGCCGTCTCGCGGATCGAAGCGATCAACGAGGCGATGGTCATCCTGATCGCGCTGGCCGGGCTCGGCGCCAGCCTGGTGGCGATCAGGCGGCTCGGACTCCCAGATGGTGTTCAGTGAGGACTGGATGTAGGCCCAGAGGGCGGGGGCCAGGAGGAGGTAGAGGATCAGCGCGATCCAGCCGTTGAGCGGCTCCTTGCCGGCGACCTCGGCGGCGCTCTGCACTCGCTTGAAGCCGCGCCAGAGGCTGACCAGGGCGGGGACGATGATCAGGCTGCCGGGGAAGAAGGCGAGCAGCGAGTTGGTCGGGTTCTGGCCGAGGTCGTGGCCCTTGGCCTGCCCGTAGTCGCGCAGCTCGCGGTTGATCTTGTACCACCAGACCAGGTTGTAGATGCCGAGCGTGATGAACGGCAGCAGGGCGACCGCCCAGAGGCTGCGTACCTTCACCTCGTAGTCGGTACCGCTGATCTTCTTCTCTTCGGCCATCGGGGGGGCTCCGTTCGGGACGAGGGTGGAATGGGGCGCGGGACTATGCCAGCTTCGGGCTGCGCCAGGGCCTTTCAAGGCGCCCGGCGAGCTCCTCGCCGAGGCCCGCGATCGGGACCCGGACCTGCTCCAGGGAGTCGCGGTCGCGCAGGGTGACGGTGTCGTCGTCCATCGTCTGGTGGTCGACGGTGACGCCCCAGGGGGTGCCGATCTCGTCCTGGCGGCGGTAGCGCTTGCCGATCGAGCCGCCCTCGTCGAACTCGGCCGGGAGCTTGCGGCGCAGCTCCTGGAAGATCGCCCGCGCCTTCTCCGGCATCCCCTCCTTGGAGACGAGCGGGAGGACGGCGACCTTGACCGGGGCCAGACGCGGGTGCAGATGCAGGACGGTGCGCTGGCGGCCCTCGACCTCCTCGACCTCGTAGGAGTCGACGAGGAAGGCGAGGGTGGCGCGGTCGGCGCCGGCGGCCGGCTCGATCACGTGGGGGACGTAGCGCTCTTTGGTCTGCTGGTCGAAGTACTCGAGCTTCTCGCCGCTGAACTTGGCGTGCTGGGTGAGGTCGAAGTCGCCGCGGTTGGCGATCCCCTCCAGCTCCGACCAGCCGATCGGGAAGAGGTACTCGACGTCGCTGGTGCCGGAGGAGTAGTGCGAGAGCTCGTCGGCGTCGTGGGGGCGCACGCGCAGGTATGCGGGGCGGATGCCGAGCTCGGTGTACCAGCGCTCGCGGATCTCGATCCATTCGCGGTACCAGCGCTCGGCCTCGGCCGGCGGCACGAAGAACTCCATCTCCATCTGCTCGAACTCGCGGGTGCGGAAGATGAAGT
>CAZIOS010000055.1:0-4601 GCA_964540905.1 uncultured Conexibacteraceae bacterium
CCATGCGGTGCATTCCTCTCCCTGGCTTTTCCCTGTGCCCGGTCCCATCCGGGGCTGTGCTTACGCGCGGTTTAAGAAACGACGCATTGCAGATCATACACATCTTCTTTTATAACGTCAAGGAGATGTTTTTGGAAGCAGGAGAGGGACATCGGTCACGAACCGCGCTGAGGAGCTCGAGGTCCCCAGGGCAAGGGAAGCCTCGGCCAGGGCGGCGCGCTTGCCGGCCGGCCTCGGTCGTCCGACTTAGAGCCGCTCCGCCTCCTGGGCGATCCGGCGCGCGCGCTCCGCCCCTAGATATGGGGTGAGGAGGAACTGAACCACCTCCGGCGTCAGCGCGAGCAGGTCCGCCGCCCCGCCGCGGTCGAGGCGCTGCGAGACCAGTGTCACCACCCCGCCCGCCAGCGCCCGCTCGAGCACCGCGGGGAGCCGGTCGCCGTCCGCGCTCAGCTCGCGGCCCTCGCGCAGGCGCTCACCCAGGTAGACCACCAGCCGTTCGTGCCGGGCGATCCCGTCGGCCCCGCGCGCCAGCGCGCCGGTAGTGAGCACGGCGGCGGCGGCCGGGTCCGCGGCGGCGAACTCGAGCCCGGCCCGGACCCCCGCCGCAACCTGCGCCGGCCAGTCCCGCGCCCGCCCGCACGCCTCCAGGATTGTCACCTGCAGACGGGCGAAAGCCGCCTCGAAGGCGCCGGCGAAGTCCTCAGCTGACCGCCCGGCGCCAGTCAAAGGGCCTGGATGTGACTGGATCCCCGAGTGCCGATCCCGGAATGATAAACATGAGTATCTACCGCGTCAAAGACACCGGCCTTGCCCAGCGACCGCCGCGATCTGGACCTAGAGGAACCGCGAAGGTTCGAAGCGGCAGTAGCGGAAGTCGAAGTCGAGGACCGTGTTGTTGGCCAGCGTGGCGTTGTTGTTGAGCCGGACCGCCAACGACTGGGCGGCGCTCTTGTTGCCGGCGCGCAGCTCCTTGGCGACCTCGGCGAAGAGCTCGGCCTCGGTATCGACGTAGCCCAGCCACTTGGTGAGGCGGGCCTGGTCGGCCGTGGGCTGGGGCACCGCCCTCAGTTCGGCGAGAGCCTTCCGCAGGGCGGCCGCGGCCTTGGTGAAGTGGGCCGCGGCGGACTTCAGCTCGCCCCGCTTGACCTCGCCCCTGACAGCGCTGAGGATCCGTTCGTTGGCCTTTGCGTTGAGCTCGCAGATCGGTTCTACCCGACCGACGTATTCGGCCTCCGTGGTTTCAGCGGCGGTGGCGAGGGAGGCGCCGAGCAGGGTCAGGGTGAGGATCACGACAGCGATGCGGAGACTGCATCCGGCGCCCTTCACGCGACTCAGCCCTTCGCCTGGCAGGGACGGGTGAAGGCGCCGGTCAGGTCGGTGCCGTCGCGGAATTTGAACGTCGCGATGGCGGCGAAATGCTCGTCCGAGCAGCGCGCCTCGAGGAAGCTCTGCCTCTGGCCCCGGTAGGCGAAGAGGCGGTGGATGGTGAGCTCGAAGTTGGTCACCGAGCCGGCGCCGCCGGCGATCACCGGAATCTTGGCGATCGAGTGCAGCCCGTAGCGGCCCTTGTGCTCCGGGGTGGCCCTGAGGGTGGTGACGACCGCGGTCGGCGTCGGCACGTCGACGTAGATGTGGAAGTACATCGTCGTCACCCCGCCCCTGACCCCACCGTTGAAGATGGTCAGCGGCCCGACGGCGTCAAACGGCGCCTGTTCGGGAAAGGCGACCCTGACCGTGGCCTTGCCCTTGCCGACGATCGCGTTCCCGCACGCCTTTTCCGCGTGGGCGGTGTCGGTGGCCTGCAGCTGACTCAGTCGGCAGGTCGGCAGGCCCCTGGCGTCGATGATCGCGTTCTTGTCGGAGTCGAGCACGATTTCCTTCAGGGCCGGAGGCTGGGAGCCGTCGGCGGTGCCGAGCTCGCCGTTGACGTGCAGGGTCACCGGGGCCAGTTCCCGTTTCGGCAGCGCCGTCGGCGTCAGGCCGCCCTCGATCTTCATCACCAGGTTCCCCGCCCGCACCACGGTCGGCGCCACGCCGGCGACGGCCACGGCGGCGAATCCGGCCGCCGCCAGCGCCGCCAGGGCAAGCATCCAAACCAGACGTCCCCTCATCTCACACTCTCCTCTTGATCGCGATCGGCGAGCCAGTGCCGGTCCTGCTCGGATATTTCGCGATAATCTTATCAACATGAAATTACATGACGCGACCCCCTCGGCGGCGCCGCCAAGACAACAGGCGTGCCGCTCCTTCGTGCGGGCGCTCAACCGCGGCGATGCCGGGGCGGCGGTGGCCTGTTTCACCGCCGACGGCTGCCTGGTGACGCCCGACGCCACCGCCATCCACGGCCGCGAGCGGATCCGCCCGGTGATCGCGCAGCTGATCGCCCGCCGCACCGAGATCGAGGTGGAGCTGAGCAGCACGCTCGGCGCCGGCGACGTCGCCCTCGTCCACGAGCGCTGGCGGGTCAGCTCCGCCGGCGTCGGCGGAGCGCGATTCGAGCAGAGGCTCGCCCCCACCCTCGCCCTGCGTCGGGCCGGCGGCGATTGGAAGCTGGCGATCGCCGCGCTGTGGAGATAGAGGGACGGCCCGGGCTTTGCCCCCGCGCGCGGTTTCGCATTTACTTACCCGCATGAGCGACGGGGAGAAGGCCGGGAAGCGTCCCTACCGCATGCGAGCCCGGGCGGAGGCCGCGGAGGCGACCGGGGAGCGGATCCTCGACGCCGCCGAAACGGTCTTCTTCGAGCGCCCGCTGGAGCAGGTGACGCTGGTGGCGATCGCCGAGCAGGCCGGGGTCAGCGTGCAGACGGTGATCCGCCGCTTCGGCGACCGCGAGGCCCTGTTCGGCGCGGTGATCGCGCGGACCGCGATCCAGGTGAGCCAGCAGCGTGGCGAGGCCCGCCCCGGCGACGTCGAGGGGGCGGCCCGGGTGATGGCCGAGCACTACGAGGAGGTGGGCGACGGGGTTCTGCGGCTGCTCGGCGAGGAGGGGCGCAACCCGGCGCTGCGCCAGCTCGCGGAGATGGGCCGCGCCTACCATCGCGACTGGTGCCAGCGGGTCTTCGCGCCGGCCCTGCGGGGCCTGCGGGGCGTCGCCCGGGAGCGCCGGCTCGCCCAGCTGGTCGCCGTCACCGACGTCTACACCTGGAAGCTGCTGCGCCGCCAGTCCGGCCTCAGCGCCCGCCAGACCGAGCTGGCGCTGCGGGAGCTGCTCGAGGCGCTGACCGCGAGCGCGCCCTGAGCCGGGTCCTCGCCTATACCTCGCCCGCCCGCGGGCACCTCTTCCCGCTCACCCCGATCCTCGACGAGCTGCGCCGCCGCGGCCACCAGGTGGCGCTGCGGACGCTCGCCGACGAGGTCGAGGCGATGCGCCTGCGGGGGTTCGAGGCCGCCCCGATCGCGGCGGGGATCGAGGCGATCGCCTTCGACGACTGGCGGGCGCGGACCCCGCTCGGCGCGATCAAGCGCTCGGTGGGGACGATCGGCGCAAGGGCCGAGCACGACGCGGCGGACCTGCGGCGGGCGATCGCCCAGGAGCGGCCCGAGGCGCTGCTGGTCGACGTCGGCAGCTGGGGGGCGCTCGCCGCCGCCGAGGCCTGGGGCGGGCCGTGGGCCTGCTTCTGTCCCTTCCCCCTGGCGCTGCCCTCGCGCCAGGGCCCGCCGTTCGGGCCGGGGTTGGCGCCGGCGCGCGGCGCGCCCGGGCGCCTGCGCGACCGCCTCGCCGGGCCGCTGCTCGGCGCCGGCTCCGACCGCCTCGCCCGCGCCAGGCTGAACGAGGTGCGAGCGGGCCTCGGCCTGGCGCCTCTCGGGCACGCCCACGAGATGCTCGCCTCCCCTCCTCTCCTCCTCTACATGACCGCCGAGCCATTCGAGTACCCGCGCCCCGACTGGCCCGAGAGCGTCGTCATGGTCGGCCCCTGCGCCTGGGAGCCGCCCGGCGAGCTGCCGGCCGAGCTAGCCGGGGTCGAGGCGCCGCTGGTGCTGGTGACGACCTCCTCGGAGTTCCAGGACGACGGGCGGCTGGTGGCGTGTGCGCTGGAGGCGCTGGCCGCCGAGCCGTTCCACGTCGTCGCGACCCTG
This sequence comes from uncultured Conexibacteraceae bacterium, assembly GCA_964540905.1. Lineage (GTDB taxonomy): Bacteria > Actinomycetota > Thermoleophilia > Solirubrobacterales > 70-9 > VAYN01. The sequence goes on from CAZIOS010000055.1 coordinate 4,078, forward strand.
CCCGCCGCGAGCGCCGACGGCCTCAGGCCACCGCCAAACGCCACGGTCCTCGGCTTCGCGCCGCACGAGCCGATCCTCGCCGGCTCGGTCTGCGCGATCACCCACGGCGGCATGGGGGCGACCCAGAAGGCGCTGGCGCGTGGAGTCCCGGTCTGCGCCGTCCCCTTCGGCCGCGACCAGCTCGAGGTGGCGCGCCGGGTCGAGGTGGCGAGTGCCGGGACCCGCCTGCCGGCGCGGCGGCTGAGCCCGGCACGGCTGCGGGCCAAGGTGGGCGAGGCGATCTCCCGCCGAGCGGGCGCCGAACGAGTGGCCGCTGGCTTCGCGGCGACGGGCGGTGCCGCGGCGGCGGCCGATGCGTTCGAGGAGCGGCTGCTGGGAGCGTGACCGGGCTACAGGCTCGCGGCCGGGCGAGGCGGGCAGAGGTGCTCCTCTCCTCCCCTACTGCCCCTGCGCGGTGAGCGAGAGACTGCCGACCGCTTCCCCCGCCGCGAACACCGCTTTGCCCTGAGCGAAGAGCTGGTTCA
>CAZIOS010000056.1:0-4109 GCA_964540905.1 uncultured Conexibacteraceae bacterium
GAAAATAGAGACGTGCTCGGTGAGCAGACAGCCGAGTTGGTAGCGGGCGTAGTAGCGCTCCTGATCCCAGCCGCCCATCTCGCAGCGGAGCCGGAAGAAGGTGATCGCCTCCTTCACATTCCCCAGCTGGGCATGCGTGCGCGCGAGGTAGAAGACGGTGCGCGGGTTCGTCGGGTCGCGGCCGAACTCGGCTGTCAAGATCTCAAGGTAAACCTGAGCCTTTACGTTCTGCCGTTCGGCAGGGTGATCTTGATGAACGTGCCAGCAGTCGAGCGGCACGGCCGGGGTTTCCGGGTAGTTGTTGCCGGCGAGATGCTCGTGAACGACGCCCTCGTAGCGCCATTCAAGGTTGCCGCGGGTGAGGAGCGGCAGCCTCAGGTCGAAGCCGTAGCCTTTGATCGCCAAGTTGTAGACATCGGCGCTCAGGTGCGGGAGCGGCTCGAGCATCTCGAGTTGCATGTCGGGGTCGAAGACGAGCAGGTAGTCGGCGGTGCCGCGCGCGAGCGCGAACGCCTCGGTGCGGTTGTGGCCGAAGTTGACCCAGGGTGAATGATGGAGCTCGCCGGGGATGTCGCCGAGCAGTTCATGGATCATCTCGACGGTCTCGTCGGTCGAGCCAGTGTCGCAGATCGTCCAGTGCGAGATCGCCGGTTTGAGCGATCCGACCATGCGTGGGAGCATGGCGGCTTCGTTCTTGACGATCATCACGAGCCCGATCGTCTGCGCTCTCGTCTTTGGAGGCATCAGGTGATTTCGACGTAGCCGATTTGGGAGGCGCCGCCCGAGCTCGAGAATGTCGCTGGGGCTGTTCCTGTCAGCGAAGACGCACCGGAGTCGCTCTGGTGAAGCGATGCTGTCCCGATCGCGACGGTCGCGCCGAGAGCAATCGGGAACGTTGCGAGTGTGATCACCGTCCCTGCGGCCATCATCAGCGCTCCGAACAAAAACCCGAGCGTTCCCGCGGACGTGAAGACTCTCTTTCCGGCTGCGAGACGCACGGTGCCGAACGGTGCCGAGAGCGAGTCGGTCGCGGAACCGCCGCTGACGTAGGTGATCTGGGTCGCGCTGACAGACGCGACGGTGAAGGTGCCGTTGTAGGCGGCGATGTTGCAGTTCGAGACGGTGATCGAATCACCGACCGCCACCAGCGAGGTAAGCGATTCATGCAGCGTCGGAATCGTCAGCGTCACCGTCGTTGTGCCAGATCGTGACCCTGCTGTGATCGGGATCGAGTCGAGCGCGAGAGTCTTCGGTGTGGTCGCCGCCCATGCGGTGGTCAGCTGGTCGGTGCTCTGCCGGATGAGTACACCGTTCACGTCGTAGAGCGCGAACCACCAGTGCGTCGGTGTGACTGCCGCCGTCGTGGCGGATTGAAAGGTCATGTTCGTGCAGGGAGTCGACGCCGGCACCGGGATCGCGAACGATTGGGCGCGTCCGGTCGAGAGAACGTTCGTGTTGACGGTGGCGGCGATCCGGAAGTTGTTCTGCGCCAGCACCGGCGTGGCGGGCGCGAAGAGGTTCAGCGCGTCCGAGACCGATGTGCCAGACGCGCCGGTAGCCCCGGTAGCGCCTGTGGCTCCGGTAGCGCCTGTGGCTCCGGTAGCGCCTGTGGCTCCGGTAGCACCGGTAGCGCCCGTTGCACCCGTCGGCCCGGTTGCTCCGGTTGCTCCGGTTGCTCCGGCGGCACCCGTTGCTCCTGTCGCGCCTGTCGCGCCATCTGTTCCCGATGCGCCCGTTGCTCCTGTGGCCCCTGTAGCTCCAGTTGCACCCGTAGGGCCGGTAGCGCCAGTGGCGCCAGTGGCCCCCGTCGCCCCCGTCGCACCGGTAGGGCCCGTGCTTCCGGTCGGCCCTGTATCTCCCGTTGCACCGGCCGCCCCTGTGGCTCCCGTCGATCCCGTCGGGCCGGTTGCGCCCGTAGCGCCGGTCGCCCCAGTGGCTCCTGCAGCACCTGTCGCTCCTGTTGAGCCGGTCGCCCCGGTGGCGCCCGTTGCCCCCGCAGCGCCTGTCGCTCCCGTTGGGCCCGTTGCCCCAGCAGGGCCAGTCGCTCCCGTAGCACCATCGAAACCGGGTGGCCCCATCGGCCCCGTCGGCCCGGTGTCTCCCGTCGGCCCTGTCGGCCCCGTATCGCCCGTCGGCCCAGCGGGGCCAGTGTCACCGGTCGGCCCGGTGGCGCCTGTCGCGCCGGTGGCACCGCTTCCGCATACGCACGCCGTCTCGTAAACGACCGTTCCGTCGGTGTTGACCGTGTAAGTGAAAGAGCCGCCACCAGAGAGCCCCGCAATCTGGCCGGGCATCTGAATAGCTGGCCGGTAGCGGACGGGCAATGTGAAGATGGTCGTATTGTCCGCGCCGCCGGTGATTCCGCTGCCACCCTCGATGAAGAGCCAGTTGAGGACACGCTTGAAGCGCGGCGGGCTCGCTAGGTTGACGGCCGTCCATCCGTTCTCGAATGGCGGCGACGGCGGCGTCGTCAACGGGTCGCCGGGGAACGTGCCGACGTAGATCCAGGGGAACGATCCGTCGCCGTTCTCAAGCCGCTTCAGCCGCTCGTTGTCGCTACGAAGCGCCCCGGTCGCTGTCGCCTGGTCGACCCTGCCGGCGGTCATCTCAGATCCGTCCGCGCCAGTCCGGCGACGTGAGCAGCGTGTTCACGCGCGCGACACCGTCCGGGTTGATCTCCAACGGGATCCCCTGGATGCGCTGCAGGCCTGCGGCGGCAACACGTAGCTTGTTCGGCGCGTAAACCGGAACACGGTCGCCGAGGTTGTAGCCGACGAACGGCCCGATCGCCCGCAGCGGATCCGGGTTGACGGTGAACGTCCGCTTGCCTTGCGCCTGCAACTGGACGACCTGCTGCGCCATCGCGAGCACCGCTTCGGCGTCGGGCTGCTGCGGAAACCATTTCTGCGACCAGTAGGCGAGATACTTCGAGACGACGGCGTTGTTCCTGACCTGGCCGACGCCGGGCCCGCCTTGGCCGGCGTAGTAGTCGGCGACATCGATGAAGTTGCCTGGTGTGCCGTCGTGCTGCCGGTCTGCTGTTTCGGCGCTCCGGTTGAACATCCCCCACGCCATCGGTGCGCCGTACTGGTCGGAGCCGGCCAGGTTGTAGACGTTGAGTTCATGCGTGTAGCCAGGGCGATTCACAGGGTCATAGATCGGTGTCAGAACGATGTCGATGCCCGCATCGGTTGTGCTGCTTCCGGTTTCGTTTCCTCCGGCGATCAGCTGGTTCCAGGCGTCTCCGATCGTCGTTCCCTGTTGAACGTTGAAGTCGATCGCGGGCGTCGGGTCGATGGTTCCGGCGTAGTGGATCGTCCCGCCGTAGTCCTGGTACTGGACGCCCTCGCCGATCCGGGATCCGTCTCCCGCGTCGATCATGTAGCCGTTCCCGCCCGTGCCGGGCACGCTGGGCTCGGAGCCGAAGATGGCGTTGGCGAGCAGTTGGCAGACGATCATGCTGCCGTGCGGCCAGCCCTGGGGCCAGGTGCCAGAGAAGAACTGCAGACCGTTCGGCCCGATGTCCCCGCTTGGAGTTCCCGACCCATCCGCGAAGCAGGGTGTGCCGAAGAGGAACTGCCATGCGTCGTAGAACGTCAGATGTGTCGTCGGCACGTCCTGGTCGGCCTGATCCTCGGGCGACATGATCATTCCCGCGGCGACGCACTGCCACGGTGCCGTCGATCCGCCCGCCGCACCCTGCCGGAGGAACGTGTAGATCAGCCGGTTCGACTGGGCGACGAGCGGATCTCCGTCGGGTGCGAAGATCCGGTTGACGCGCGGGTCGTTCGAGTGCATCGAGATGGTGCCGGTCATCGGCTGGTCGAGGTTGAACGCCAGCGACGCGCCGAGGGTGAGCCGGTCGAGCCAGGTCGTCGTGACGCCGAACAGGTCGGTGACGAGGAAGCGCGACTGGTATCCGCTGAACCATCTAGGCATATAGACTCATCTCGCGCGTGGCTCTGGGCTCCCCGATGTTCGCGGGTCGCTCCCGCCGACGAAGGCCAAGTCGACTAGGCAAGCAGGAGCCACGCGCTCCTCCTTTTACAGCCACGCGTTGTTGTAGAGAACGGTCACGTCGGCGCCCGTCACCGTGATCGAATTCGGGC
>CAZIOS010000057.1:0-3923 GCA_964540905.1 uncultured Conexibacteraceae bacterium
GTTCGCCATCCGCGAGGGTGGCCGCACCGTCGGCTCGGGGGTCGTCGCCGAGATCGTCGAGTAGCGACCCAGCGGGGGCGGGCGCCTGCCCGTCCCCTTCGCCGCCGGCCGGGCGGCGAGACAACTGCAAGGACATACGACCGGGGCGGCGCCCCACCAAAAGGGGCCCCGCCCTTTATGCGCGGTAAGCCGGACTAGAAAGACACGAGAGAAGACTTCAAGTGGCAGCGATAGCGGCACAGAAAATCCGAATCAGGCTCAAGGCGTACGACCACGACGCCATCGATCGCGCTGCCCGCGAGATCGTCGAGACCGCCGAGCGCACCGGCGCCAGCGTCTCCGGCCCGGTGCCACTGCCGACCGAGAAAAACGTCTACTGCGTGATCCGCTCGCCGTTCAAGGACAAGGACTCGCGCGAGCATTTCGAGATCCGCACCCACAAGCGCCTGATCGACATCCTCCAGCCCTCCCCGAAAACCGTCGACTCGCTGCAGCGCCTGGACTCGCTGCCGGCCGGCGTCGACATCGAGATCCGTCTGTAAGGCGATGGCCGCGATCCTCGGCAAGAAGCTGGGCATGACGCAGGTCTTCCGCGAGGACGGCACGGTGGTGCCGGTGACCGTGATCGAGGCCGGCCCCTGCAAGGTGACCGCGGTCCGCGACTCCGAGCGCGACGGCTACGCCGCCGTCCAGCTCGCCTTCGGCGAGGTCAAGCAGGGCAAGCTCAGCAAGGCCGAGGAAGGCCACCTGAAGAAGGCCGGGGCGCCGCCGATGCGGCATCTGGTCGAGTTTCGCGACGAGGATCTCGACGGTGAGGACGGGCCGAAGATCGGCGACGACGTCACCGTCGCCGGCTTCGAGGCCGGCCAGAAGGTGAAGGTCTCCGGGATCTCGATCGGCAAGGGCTTCCAGGGCGGGATCAAGCGCCACAACTTCAGCCGCGGACCGGTCAGCCACGGCTCCCACAACGTCCGCGCGCCGGGCTCGATCGGCGCCAGCGCCTTCCCCGCCCGCGTCTTCAAAGGGATGCGGATGCCGGGACAGATGGGCAACAAGCGGATCACCCAGAAGGGCCTGGAGATCGCCGACGTCGACGCCGACCGCAACCTGCTGCTGATCAAGGGCTCGGTGCCCGGCTCGCGCAACGCCATCGTCGAGGTGAGGACCGATGTCTAAAGCCGCCGTGCTCGGCAAGACGACCAAAGCGGACCTGCCGAAAGAGCTCTTCGCCGAGCCCTTCCACCAGTCGCTGGTTCACGAGGCCGCCCGCGCCGACCTCGCCTCGCGCCGCCGCGGTACCGCCTCGACCCTGACCCGCGGCGAGGTCTCCTTCACCACCGCCAAGGCCTGGCGCCAGAAGGGGACCGGCCGCGCCCGTGCCGGCTCGCTCGGCGTCCCCAACCGCTTCGGCGGCGGCGTCGCCTTTGGCCCGAAGCCGCGCAAGTACACGGTCAAGGTCAACCGCAAAGCGCGCCGCCGGGCGATGCGCTCCGCCCTCTCGGTCCACGCCGAGCGCGGCAGCGTCGCCGTCCTCGACGCCGCCGCCTTCGAGACTCCCTCGACCAAACAGGCCGCCGCCGCCCTGGCCAAATGGGGCGCCAAGAGCCCGACCCTGGTCGTCCTCAGCGCCGAGGAGACCGGGGCGATGAAGAGCTTCCGCAACATCCCCCGCACCCATGTGCTCGAGGTCGGCGCCACCGGCGTCGCCGACGTGATCGGCGCCGCCGCGATCGTCCTTTCCGAGAGCGCCCTGGGGACCCTGCAGAAGAGGCTGGGCTGATGGACGCGCGCACGATCCTGATCCGCCCGGTGATCTCGGAGAAGAGCTACGCCCTGATCGCCGAGGGCAAGTACACCTTCCGCGTCGACGACCGCGCCCACAAGACCCAGATCGCGCAGGCGGTCCACGAGGTCTTCGGGGTCGAGGTGGCGCAGGTGCGTACCTCCAAGGTGCGCTCGAAGCCGAAGCGACGTGGGCTGAGCAAAGGCCGCACCCGTGCCTGGAAGAAGGCGATCGTCCAGCTCGCCCCGGGCGAACGGATCGAGCTGTTCGAGGGCGCGGAGACCGCCTAGGGAGCCTGAGCGATGCCGAACCGCAAAACCAAACCGACCAGCCCGGGCCGCCGCTTCGCGACCTACCCGCTGCGCGAGCAGCTGACCGCGAGCGAGCCGGAGCGCAAGCTGACCGAGGGCCTGCGCAAGTCCGGCGGTCGCAACGTCAACGGCCGCGTCACCGCCCGCCACCGCGGCGGCGGCGCCAAGCGGCGCTACCGCAAGGTCGACTTCAAGCGGCTCAAGGACGGCGTGCCGGCGAAGGTCGCGACGATCGAGTACGACCCCAACCGCAGCTGCTACATCGCCCTTCTGCACTACGCCGACGGGCACAAGGACTACATCCTCGCCCCGGCCCAGCTCGCGGTTGGCGACGAGGTCAAGTCCGGCGCCGGCGCCGACATCAAACCGGGCCACTCGCTGGCGCTGGGCGAGATGCCGACCGGCACCATCGTCCACAACGTCGAGCTGGTCGCCGGCCAGGGCGGCAAGCTCGGCCGCGCCGCCGGCACCGCGATCCAGCTGGTCGCGAAGGAGGGCGAGATGGTCACCCTGCGCCTGCCCTCTTCGGAGATGCGGATGGTCCGCGCCGAGTGCCGGGCCTCGATCGGCGTCCTCTCCAACGCCGAGCACCAGAACATGAAGATCGGCAAGGCCGGCCGCAGTCGCCACAAGGGCAAGCGCCCGCAGAGCCGCGGCGTCGCGATGAACCCCGTCGACCACCCGCACGGCGGCGGCGAGGCCCACCACACCCCCGGCGGCCACCCGGTCACTCCCTGGGGCAAGCCGACGCTCGGCTACCGCACCCGCAAGAAGGGCAAGCAGTCCGATCGTTACATCGTCCGCGGTCGCCGTCGCGGCAAGAAGAAGGGTGGTCGCTGATGGGGCGCTCGACGAAAAAGGGCCCGTGGGCCGAGGAGCGCCTGATGGGGCGGATCGCGACGATGAACGAGGCCGGTAAAAAACAGATGGTCAAAACCTGGTCGCGAACCTCGACGATCTTCCCGGAGATGGTCGGCCACACGATCGCCGTCCACGACGGCAAGAAACACGTTCCCGTCTTCATCTCGGAGTCGATGGTCGGCCACAAGCTCGGCGAGTTCGCGCCGACCCGCACCTTCCGCTCCCACTCCGGCACCGGCAAGGGCGATTAGCGATGGCCGACGAGACCCCGGATAAGAAAAGCAGCAAAAAAGTGGCCAAAAAAGAGCCGAAACGCTCGGTCAAAAAAGCCGCCAAAGCGGCGGCGAAAAAAGCGACCAAAAAAACGGCTGCGAAAGCCAGCGCCAAAACCGCCGCCAAAAAAGAGCCGACTGCGAAAGAGAGCGCGAAAAAATCCGCCGCTCCGAAAGCCGCCAGCAAAAAAGCGCCGGCGAAAAAAGCCGGGCCGGCGGCTCCGCCTGTCGTCCGTGCCAGTGCCCGCTACGTGCGCGTCGCCCCGCGCAAGGCGCGGCTGATCGCCGACCAGGTTCGCGGCCTGCACATCGAAAAGGCGCGGGCGCTGCTGCAGTTCTCGCCCCGCGGCGCCGCCAGCGACATCCAGAAGCTGATCGACTCGGCCGCCGCCAACGCGGAGAACAACCACGACCTGATCGCCGACGAGATGCGCGTCGCGACGATCACCGTCGACGAGGGCCCGACGCTGCGCCGCTTCCGGCCGCGGGCGATGGGCCGGGCGACCCCGATCAACAAGCGAACCAGCCACATCGCCGTGGCTCTGACCCCGGTGGAGGACTAGGCATGGGACAGAAGATCCACCCCGAGGGATTCCGCGTCGGCTACATCCACGACTGGAAGTCGACCTGGTTCGAGGAGAAGAACTTCGCCGACGTGCTCCAGGAAGACCTGCAGATCCGCGATCACATCGTCGG
>CAZIOS010000058.1:0-3641 GCA_964540905.1 uncultured Conexibacteraceae bacterium
CGGTCGGCCCGGCGCTGGGCCAGCACGGCGTCAACATCATGGACTTCTGCAAAGCGTTCAACGCGCAGACCCAGTCCGAAGGCGGGACGATCATCCCGGTCGAGATCACGGTCTACGAGGACCGCTCCTTCACCTTCATCACCAAGACGCCGCCGGCCGCGGTCCTGATCAAGGAGGCGATCCGCATCCCCAAGGGCTCCGGCGAGCCCCACGTCAACAAAGTCGGGACGATCTCCCCGGACCAGATCCGCGAGATCGCCGAACGCAAGATGCCCGACCTCAACGCCAACGACATCGACGCCGCCTCGAAGATCATCGCCGGCACCGCCCGCTCGATGGGCGTCGACGTCAAATAGGAGATTCCGTGGCCCACGGCAAGCGATACCGCCAGCAGTACGAGAAGGTCGAGCGCGACCGCGCCTACGCGCCCACCGAAGCGGTGGCGCTGCTGAAAGAGACCGCCAGCACCAAGTTCGACGAGACCGTCGAGGTTCACATCCTGCTCGGCGTCAACGTCCGCCACGCCGACGAGCAGTTGCGCGGCACCCTGGCGCTGCCGCACGGGCTCGGCAAGGACGTCTCGATCGCCGTCTTCGCCCAGGGTCAGCAGGCCCGCGACGCCGAGGCCGCCGGCGCCGACTTCGTCGGCAGCGACGACCTGGCGAAGAAAGTCGAGGAGGGCTGGACCGACTTCGACGTCGCGATCGCGACCCCGGACATGATGCCGACGGTCGGCCGCCTCGGCCGCGTGCTCGGGCCGCAGGGCAAGATGCCCAACCCGAAAGTCGGCACCGTCACCGAGGACGTCGAAAAAGCCGTCACCGAGGCCAAGGCCGGCAAAGTCGAATACCGCACCGACCGCCAGGCGATCGTCCACATGGCGATCGGCAAGGCCAGCTTCGACGAGGCCAAACTGCTCGACAACTACATGGCGGTGATCGAAGAGATCGTCCGCGTCAAGCCCGCCGCGGCCAAGGGCCGCTACATCGTCTCCGCCACGCTGACGACGACGATGGGCCCGGGCATCCGGGTCGACTCGACCAAGACCAGCGAGCGCGATCTGGTCAGCGCCGTCGCCGGCGAGGCCGCAGAGGAACCGGCGAACGCCTAGACTGCGTCGCCGCTAACCCGAGACCACCGGCGGGGCGTTGGCCCGCAAGCCCGGTGCAGGTAAGACGATGAACCGCGAAGAAAAGTCCGCAACCATCCAAGAGATCGCCGCCCAGATCGAGGCGTCTGAGGCGATCTTCGCCGTCGACTACCGCGGTATCAGCGTTCCCCAGGCGGCCGAGCTGCGCTCGAAACTGCGCGAGGCCGACGCCAGCTTCCGCATCGTCAAGAACCGGCTGACCAAACTCGCCGCCGAGCAGGCCGGCGAGCAGCGGCTGGCCGAGCTGCTGCAGGGGCCGACCGCGCTGACCTTCGTCCGCGGCGACACCGCGCAGGCGGCGAAAGCGATCTCGACCTTCAACAAAGAGCACGAGGTCCTCACCTACAAGGGCGGCTTCATGGACGCGACCTCGCTCGACGAGGCGGGCTTCAAGTCAATCGCCCGCCTGCCCTCGCGCGACGTCCTCAACGGCCAGTTCGCTGGCGTCGTCGCCAGCCCCCTGACCGGCCTGGTCCGCGGTCTCGGCTCGATGATTTCCGGACTCGCATCTCAACTTCAACAGCTTCAGACTCAAAAGGAGGAGCAAGGTGGCAACTAAAACCTCAACCGAGGACTGGATCGAGGAGCTGAAAGGCATCTCGGTGCTTGAACTTTCCGAGCGGATCAAAGCGCTCGAGGAGGAGTTCGGCGTTTCCGCAACCGCCGTGGCCGCCGCCGCGCCGGCTGCCGCCGGAGCGCCCGCGGGCGACGGTGGCGGCGAGGAAGAGTCGAGCACGGTCGACGTGCACCTGGCCGAGGTCGGTGGCCAGAAAGTGCCGGTGATCAAGGTCGTGCGCGCCGCCACTGGACTCGGCCTCAAAGAGGCCAAGGCGATCGTCGACGAAGCCCCCGGCGCGATCAAAGAGGGCATCGAGCGCGAGGAGGCGGAGAAACTCAAAGCCGACCTCGAGGAGGCGGGCGCGACGGTCGAGCTCAAATAGAGCCGTCGCTCCGCCAGCGCGGATTCCCAGGCAGGGAGCCAAAGACGCGGCCGCAGTCGCCTGTGTGTTATTTTTTGCGGTCGCGCGCCTTTTGAGTGTCCCTGCCCATATTTGCGCTTTATCTACGTCCCTCTGACCGCCCGAGGAGTCGCCAACTTTGGCACGTTCGAACGCTGCCCCCGTAACCCGTAGGAGCTTTTCCCGCCTAGAGAACCCCCTCGAAGTCCCCCATCTAATCGATATCCAGACTCGTTCCTTCGCGGAACTGACGGATCCGAAGAGTGGCGGGCTGCGAGAGACGATCAACGACATCTCCCCGATCGAGGACTACACGGGGAACCTCGCCATCGTCTTCGGCGAGTTCAAATTCGAGGAGCCGCCGCACACGATCGACGAGTGCCGCGAGAAGGACATGACCTACTCGCGGCCGCTGACCGCGACCGTCGCCTTCCAGAACAAAGAGACGGGAGAGATCCGCGAGCAGGCCGTCTTCATGGGCGACTTCCCGTGGATGACCGAGCGCGGGACCTTCATCATCAACGGCACCGAGCGCGTCGTCGTCACCCAGCTCGTGCGTTCGCCCGGCGCCTACGTGATGGCGCCGAAGGACCCCGAAAAGCAGGTCTTCATCGCCAACCTGATGCCGGCCCGCGGCTCCTGGCTGGAGCTCGAAGTCGACAAAAAAGGCAAAGTCTTCGTCCGCATCGACCGCAAGCGCAAACTTCCGGTCACGGTGCTGCTGCGGGCGATGGGCTACGTCGAGGACCAGCAGCTGCTGGACATGTTCGACAACTCGATCTACATGCGTCACACGATCGAGGCCGACACCGAGGCGACCCGGACCGAAGAGGGCGCCCTGATCGAGCTGTTCAAAAAGCAGCGCCCGGGCGAGCCGCCGTCGGTCGACGCCGCCCGCGGCCTGCTCGAGCAGCTCTTCTTCGACCCCAAGCGCTACGACCTGACCCGGGTCGGCCGCTACAAGCTCAACGCCCGTCTCGATCTCGACATCGACCTCGAGACGCGGGTCCTGACCCACGACGACATCATCGCCCTGGTCAAGGAGCTGGTCTCGCTGCCGAAGCTGCTCGGGATCCCCGAGGAGATCGACGAGGAGAACCCGATCAAAGACTATGCCGCGGAGGCGATCACCTACCCGCGCGAGCCGGTCTACGAGCACCTCGACGAGTACGAGCACTTCGGCAACCGCCGTCTGCGCACGGTCGGCGAGCTGATCCAGGAGGCCTTCCGGATCGGCCTCTACCGGATGGAGCGCGTCGTCCGCGAGCGCCTCACCACCGAGGACTCGGACGCGATCACGCCGCAGACGATCATCAACATCCGCCCGGTGGTGGCGGCGATGAAGGAGTTCTTCGGCTCCTCGCAGCTCTCGCAGTTCATGGACCAGACCAACAGCCTCGCCGGGCTCACCCACCGGCGGCGGCTCTCGGCGCTCGGCGCCGGCGGGCTGACCCGCGAGCGGGCCCCGATCGAGGTCCGCGACGTGCACCCGACCCACTACGGCCGGATGTGCCCGATCGAGACGCCGGAGG
>CAZIOS010000059.1:0-3503 GCA_964540905.1 uncultured Conexibacteraceae bacterium
CCGCGCAGCGTGTCGTGGCTGGGGTCGGCGGGCACCCCCCAGATCACCACCTTCGAGGAAGCCACCTCGGCCGCCTGGGTGATGTTGGTGGCGGTGACCGTGATCCCGTAGTCCCCACCGGCCCGCAGGGTCGGGCGCAGGAAGACCGCGGCGGCTTCGTGGACGACGAAGCCGAACTCGGCCGGGAGGCCGGGTGGGGGCTGGAGGTTGTAGACGGGGGCGGGCGCATATCCAACTCCTCCGCCATTGACGGTCACAGCGGCAACGGCGTAGCCGACCACGGTGTCATTGGGACACGCGTCAGTGTGGAAAGTGAGTTCCACGTCGCACCGAGGCAGCGCCTCGGGGTTGCCGACCAGGCCCGGGGGCAGTTCGAGGCGAACGTCCTTGGGGTCGCCGCTGGTGAGGGTATACGTTTTGCGATGTTCGATTTTGATGGCGAACTTGGTCGCTAGCTGGTAGGGAGGCGAGCCGGCCTGGGCGTCGGGTGAGCCGCCGCTTTCGGTTGCCGACACTTCGACTGGCCCCTGTAGCTTGAACGCGGCGGAGGCGAGAGTGGGAAGGAGGAGCAAGGCAAGCACACAGGCAAGGGCGCTTGCCGCTACACGGGCGCTCACTTGTCACCTCCGCGATTGTGATCGGCTCGGCGGCGAGCGTGGCGTTTGGCCTTCTTGCGGTGCTTGCGCACCTTGACGCAGTGGCCGTTCTTGAGGGCGAAGCCCTTCTTGCAGTCGAGGGGCGGCGGATTTTCGGGGCCCTGGAAATGGGAGGTGCCGGGAGAGGGGACAGGCGATTCGTGGCTGCCTCCCGCGTGGCAGGCTTCGGCGCTTTCGCAGGGGAGCGTCGTTTCGGGTTCGGGGAAGCCGCCGTCGACCCGGACGTCGTAGAGGTCGACGAGGGAGTCGGTGTCAAAAGCGGGAGTGAGGCGTTCGGGGGTGGCGATGAAGACGTCGTCGCCGTCGGCGCTGGCGTCCATGAAGCGGCCGCCGATCGGGTGCATCTGGCCGCCCTCGTACTCCTCGGTTCCCTCGGGGCCTTCGAGGAAGAGGCGGGAGCCATCTTCGGAGAGGTTACGGGGGGTGTAGAACGGGGAGGGATATTGCGATATCCCACGGCCATAGCCGCCGAGGGCCGAAGGGCCTTCGGCCGTTGGGACGGCCGGGTTACATGAGGCGCACACAGTGTGGCCGGAGGCGGCGTCGTAGAGGTAGACCTCGTTGCAGGCGCCGCCGCAGGCACCGGCGTTGACGTTGTCATAGCCGGTCAGGCTGCGGGTTGACTGGAAGGCGAGGTGGGCGCCGTCGGGGGTGACGCGGACGGTATGGGCGACCGGCGTGCCCATGGAAACGTAAATTTTATTGGAGTCGGGGGCTTCTTCCCAGTCCTTTTCGTCGGCATCGGCCAGCGTCGCGACGAAGGTGGTAGCGCCGCCGTGGCGCAGGTAGAGGTTGGGCTGCCCGGCCTGCGCTTCTTCGGGGCCGGCGCCGTTTTCGACCTGGTTGGAGGCGAGCTTGCCGGCGGCGACGAAGTAGATGTGGGAGGCGTCTTCGGAGGCGGTGACGACGCCGAGGACGCGGGCTCCTTCGCTTTCGGCGTTGACGGTGAGGTCGGTGAGGGTGCCGTCTTCGAGGTCGTACTCGTAGAGATTGGAGGCGTTGTCGTCGGGGCCGGTGTTGGCGTTTTGGGTCAGCTCGGCGGTGCTGGTGAAGTAGACCTCCGAGCCGTCGGCGCTGGCGCCCCAGTAACGGGCTCGCTGGGGGCCGTTCGGGTCTTCGGGGCTGCGCTGGGAGGCGGAGACCTCGACGGTGCAGGCGTCGGCCGGTACGGTGCAGTGGCCGCCGGAGACGGGGCTCTGGGGCTGCATCGAGTTGAGGCGGGCGTAGAGCTGCACGTCTTTTCCGTGGAGTATTTCTTCGGAGCGTTGGGTGAAGAAGACGCGGGAGCCGTCGGCGGAGACGGCGTGCCATACGTCCGATTGGGAGGCATCATCTCCCTCTCGTTCTATGACGTTGACGGTGAAGAGGCCAGAGCCAGCGAACGCACCGCCGGGGAAAGGAGAACCGCCGGGGGTGATGTCGACCTCTCTGACCAGTTCGCCTTCGCTCTCGTATAGATGCGCGCCTTTAAGCAGGGGGGCGGGGCCGGAGCCGTGCAGGGGCTGGGAGAAGACGACACGATTGAGATCGGTGGAGGCGCCAACTTCGTACGGCCTCTGGGGTCCTTCTGCTTCGAACGGCGACTCGCTCGAGGGAACAAGCGGAGTGGCATCGCGGTAGGAGCCCGCGGCGAAGTCGGCGACGTAGAGCTTTTCGTAGCCTTCGGGGGTGTTGGGCGCCAGCGCAGTGTCTTCGTCGAAGACGACCGCGGCGGACAGTTCCGGCGTGAAGAGCAGCGTTTCGAGTGGCACGGAGAGTTTTAGGGTTGCCATCTTGAAGGGAGGGATGATGTTCTGGGTAGACCAGCCGGCTGGACCGCGACGGGACAGATAGCGGCTTCCGTCCCCAGCCCCCAGCGGGGAGGCGAAGGAACCCCAGGCCTCGTAGGAGACCGCTTCGCCGGAGAGGGAGGCGCGGGACCCACCAGGAAATTCATAGGAAACTCCCCCGCCGCCCTTTTCGAGCGGGGAGACCATCTCGTAGGCGCGGCAGTCGGGGAGGGCGGTGGTGCCCTGTTCTTCGCGAATGGCTTCGTTGGAGCAGGGCGCGGCAGAGGCCGTGGTGGCGCCCGAGAGGAGAGCGACGCCACCGCAGGTGGCGAGGAGGGCGAGTGCTCGAAGGTGACTTGTCAAGCTCACTGTGGTCTTTCTTCCCGATAGATGGTGGTGAGTGTGTGTTGAGAGAGAAGACTCCGGGGCAACCCCCCGGAGTCTTCTCTGGCTTTGGCCTGGGCCTATTCGCAGGCCGCTTCCTTTTCGGCTTCAGCGGCTTCGAGTCTCGCTTCGACGGCTTCCAGTTCCGCCTGGGTGATTTCGCCTTCGCTGAATTCTTCTTCGGCGATTTCGAGGCTTTCTTCGGCTTCGAAGAATTTCGTTTCCGCGCTCTGGCAGAGGATCTGTTCGGCTTCAGCCTGGGTGGGCGCCGTAACCACCCAGTCGCCGTAGATTTCCGTCGTCCCTGACTCAGAGTGATTGACCTCCGCGAACGTCTCAGCGCCGCCTGGCCCTGCGCCAGCTTGGAAACCGCCCTCGAAGTGGACAATGTGCCAGCTGGGTAGGAACACTTCTTCAGCCGAGAATGCGTAGACGCAGAGGTTGCCCGGTGCAGCACGCGGGTCTTCCACGGTTCCTTCTTCGCATTCTTCTCCGGGTGCTCCGGGACCGGTTTCTCCCGGCTTGACAAGGTGGACTCGTTCTTCGGCGAGCGGGATCGCGAGGGGAATGGGGAAGGAGATCATCCCCCTGGTGAATGCGTTTGCCGGCTCTGGAGTCGTGATGAAGTAGCCCCGCTCGGACTTCCCCGGCGGCAGGGTTTCGGTGAAGCCGGTGAGGCCGGCGGGGCCCTGGG
>CAZIOS010000060.1:0-3440 GCA_964540905.1 uncultured Conexibacteraceae bacterium
CCGCGCAGCGTGTCGTGGCTGGGGTCGGCGGGCACCCCCCAGATCACCACCTTCGCGTAGGACACTTCCGCCACCTGGGGGAGGTCGGGGGTGGTGACGGTGATCCCGTAGTCGCCGCCTGCCCGCAGGGTCGGGCGCAGGAAGACCGCGGCGGCTTCGTGGGCGACGAAGCCGAACTCGGCCGGCAGGCCGGGTGGGGGCTGGAGGTTGTAGACGGGGCTGACCCCATAGCCCGTTTCTTGCTTGTTGGCGGTCACGGCGGACACCGCGTAGCCGACCACGGTGTCGCCGGGGCAGCCATGCGTTGCCCGTTCGATATCGACAGTGCACCTGGGCAGCGCCTCGGGGTTGCCGACCAGGCCCGGCGGCAGTTCGACCCGGACGTCCTTGGGGTCGCCGCTGGTGAGGGTATAGGTACCGCGATGTTCGATTTTGATGGCGAACTTGGTCGCCAGCTGGTAGGGAGGCGAGCCGGCCTGGGCGTCGGGTGAGCCGCCGCTTTCGGTGGCCGAGACTTCGACGCTGTTCTTTTCGAGGCGCAGGGAAGCGATGGCGCCGGCGGGCAGCAGAAGCGCGAACAGGACCAGGGCGGTCAGGCCCGCCAGGGCGCCGGCGGGGCGGCGGCGGGGCGGCCACCTGAGGGCGCGGGCACTCAACGGGCGGCCCTCCGGTCGGTCCTGGCGTCTCGCCGGTGAGAGCGCTTGCGATGACGCTTGCGCACCTTGGCGCAGTGGCCGTTCTTGAGGGCGAAGCCCTTCTTGCAGACGGTGGGAGGCGGGTTTTCGGGGCCTTGAAAGTGGGAGGTGGTCGGGGAGGGGGACTGCGATGGCTGGCTGCCGGCGCCGTGGCAGGCTTCGGCGCTTTCGCAGGGGATCGCCGTTTCGGGTTCGGGGAAGCCGCCGTCGACCCGGACGTCGTAGACGTCGCGAAGGGAGTCGGTGTCGGCGGCGAGGAGGCGCTCGGTGGTGCCGATGAAGACGTCGTCGCCATCGGCGCTGGCGTCCATGAAATGGCCGCCGATCGGGTAGAGGTGTCCGCCCGCGTACTCCTCGGTGCCCTGGGGCCCTTCGAAGAAGAGGCGGGAGCCGTCTTCGGAGAGGTTGCGGGGAACGTAGAATTGGGAGGGCGAATGTGCCGCGTTGCCGGGCGCGAAGCCACCGAATTGGGCTGGTCCTTCGGCCTGGGTGGCGGCCGGATCGCAGGAGGCGCAGACGGTGTGGCCGCTGGCGGCGTCGTAGAGGTAGACCTCGGCGCAGGCGCCGCCGCAGGCGGTGGCGTTGTCGTTGTCATAGCCGGTCAGGCTGCGGAGCGACTGGAAGGCGAGGCGGGTGCCGTCGGGGGTGACGCGGGCAGTGTGGTGCACCGGCGTGCCCTGTCCGAGGTAGAAGCCTTCGACCACTTCCACCCAGTCTTCTTCGTCGGCATCGGCCAGCGTCGCGACGAAGGTGGTGGTGCCGCCGTGGCGCAGGTAGAGGTTGGGCTCCCCGGCCTGGGCTTCTTCGGGGCCGGCGCCGTTTTCGACCTGGTTGGAGGCGAGCTTGCCTTCGGCGACGAAGTAGATGTAGGAGGCGTCTTCGGAGGCGGTGACGACGCCGAGGACGCGGGCGCCTTCGGCTTCGGCGTTGACAGTGAGGTCGGTGAGGGTGCCGTCTTCGAGGTCGTAGCTGTAGAGGTTGGCGGCGTTGTCGTCGGCGCCGGTGTTGGCGTTTTGGGTCAGCTCGGCGGTGCTGGTGAAGTAGACCTCCGAGCCGTCGGCGCTGGCGCCCCAGTAACGGGCTCGCTGGGGGCCGTTCGGGTCTTCGGGGCTGCGCTGGGAGGCGGAGACCTCGACGGTGCAGGCGTCGGCCGGTACGGTGCAGTGGCCGCCGGAGACGGGGCTCTGGGGCTGCATCGAGTTGAGGCGGGCGTAGAGCTGTTCTTCGCCCAGTTCGGTGAAGAAGACGCGGGAGCCGTCAACGGAGACGGCGTGCCAGACGTCGGTTTCGAAAGTATGGTCCTCGCCGCCGGCTCCAACGAAGTCGACGGTGCCGACGTTGGCGCCCGCGGCGAGGGGGGAGCCGGCGGGGGTGACGTCAACCTCGCGGACGAGTTCGCCTTCGCTCTCGTAGATGTGGGAGCCCTGGAGCAGCGGTGCGGGGCCGGATCCGCTCAGATGCTGCGCGAAGACGACGCGGCTGAGATCGGTGGAGGCTCCGGCTTCGTGCGGTAGTTGTTCCGGACGGGGTTCGAACGCTTCCTCGCTGGCGGGGATGATCGGGGTGGCGTTGCGGTAAGAGCCCGCGGCGAAGTCGGCGACGTAGAGGCCGGGGTAGCCGACGGGAACGTCGGGGGTCAGCGCAGTGTCTTCATCGGAGACGACCGCGCGCGAGAGTTCGGGGGTGAAGAGCAGCGATTCGAGGGGCGCACTGAGGTTGACCAGATCCGCCTTGAAGGGAGGGGTGATGTTCTGCGTCGCCCAGCCGGTGGAGCCGCGGCTGGAGAAGTAGCGACTCGCGCCTTCGGCGCCCAGCGGCGCGGCGAAGGAAGCCCAGCCTTCATAGGTGACCGCTTCGCCGGAGAGGGAGGCACGGGCCTCGCCGCGGACAACGCCGGAGCCGCCCTTTTCGAGAGGGGAGACCAGCTCGTAGGCGCGGCAGTCGGGCAGGGCGGTGGCGCCCTGTTCTTCGCGAATGGACTGGTTGGGACAGGCTTCGGCGGCGGCCGCACCGGCGCCGAAGCAGAGGACGGCGATGCCGGCGCAGAGGACGGGGAGCGCGATGGTCCGGAGGGGTCGCAACGAGGTCACCTGATCTGTCTTTCGGAGAGAGGGCATGACGCTTCAGTCCGGGCGGCGAGAGAGGCCCGGGGCGTTGGCCCCGGGCCTCTCTCGCGATTCGCCTAGACGCCTTCGCAGGCGGCTTCCATTTCTTCTTCGGTGATTTCACCTTCGCCGAACGCTTCTTCGGCTTCCAGGCATTCGACTGGCGCTGCTTCGGCGCTGGTAGGAGCGGTGACGACCCATACCCCTTGCACTTCGCCACCTCCGCCTTCATTTCCGAAGTTGAGCATGGTGCCGGTCTTACCTGCGCTATTTATTTCGTAATTATTTTCGGTCTCCTGGAAAACTAGGCCCGCGATGTGTTCTTCCTGGTGCCCGTAGACGCAGAGGTAGCCCGGCGCGGCGCGCGGGTGACGTAGGGTTCCTTCTTCGCACTGTTCTGGACCCGTTTCCCCGTACTTAACGTAGAAGGTCCTAGGCTTCTTGATCAATTCTTCTTCGAATTCCGGTGGTCCGAGTTCGATCCATTCTTCGGTCCCGTGAAGCTGGATCGCGAGGGGGATGCTGAAAGAGACTGCCGCTTTTATCCGACTGCTCACCCCTTCGGCGACAAAGTTGCCGTACTCCGACTTCCCCGGCGGCAGGGTTTCGGTGAAGCCGGTGAGGCCGGCGGGGCCCTGGG
>CAZIOS010000061.1:0-3183 GCA_964540905.1 uncultured Conexibacteraceae bacterium
CCGACCGCTTCCCCCGCCGCGAACACCGCTTTGCCCTGAGCGAAGAGCTGGTTCAGCTGCGCCGCGGTGGCGGCCTGCAGCGCCAGCGAGGCGTTCGAGATGCCAACCGTGCGGGCAGTGGGATCGGAGACCACCTGCGCCCCCGCCAGCGAGAGCGAGAACAGCGGCGCCTGGGCCAGCTTGCCGGCGAAGGGAGGCGAGGGCTGAAGGTTGGCTTCGGCCAGGTCGACCCCTTCCCCCGGGGAGAGCCACTGTTCGCGCCAGAAGACCTGCCCGGCGCCGAGCTGCAGCAGTTCGACTTCCCCCCCGGTCCTGATCGTCCCCTGGGAGGCATCGGGGGCGATCGCGCTGGCGGCGATGATCGGGAAGGTGAAGGTCGGGCCCTGGTGTTCGGCCGGGAAGACCGGGTTCAGGGAGACGAAGAGGGAGGAGAGCTTCGAGACGAAGGCCGGGGCGAAGGCGAGGGTCGCCCTGTTCTGGGCCAGCACCGTCACCGTCTGGGGCTGGGAGGCGACCCTGATCGACCCCAGGGGCTGGTTGGCCTGGAAGGCCTCGGTGTCGAGGCGTTTGTCAAGGCGGGTGGCGGTCTTCTGGGAGAGCTTTAAGCCTTTCGCTTCGTAGCCGTAGCCGAAGCCTTCGCGGATGAAGCTCCGAGTCTTTGCCTTGGCGACCTTCTGCTGGCCGCCTCCGACCTTGGCGTAGAGGGGGGTGGGTTTGGCGTTGATCGTGAGGAAGGTGAGGGGGACGGCTTTGCGCTTGGCCTGGAGGACGAGTTCTCCGCCCAGTTCCCAGCTGCCCTTTTCGATCGTCGGGTCGGCTTCGCCGCCGGAGACAGGGAGGGTGGCGGTCCTCTGGCCCGCCACCCTGGCTCCCTTGCGTCCGCTGAGCTTGATCTGGCTCTGCTTCAGCAGGGAGCGCAGGGAGGGGTCGAGGGTGAGCTTGGCCTGGCCGGAGGCGAGCGGGTCATAGGCGGCTTGGGCCGAGGTGGCAAAGAGAAGGCTCGCCAGCCCAAAGACGACGAGGGGGCGCAGCGCCCTCATTCCCCGCTCACCCCGCAGGTCTTCTGCACCTGCGCCTCAAGGCTCTCCCCGCCGGCGAAGTCGAGCTTGGCCAGGGCGATCGGGAAGACGGCCCGGCGGGTTCCGGGCAAGGCCGGGCAGCCGGCGTTGAAGTAGCTCAGTTCCCTGCCCTTATAGGTGTATTTGCGCCTCAGGGTGAGCTTGATGCGGTTGACGTAGCCCCATTCGCCGAGCGCTTCTGGGAGCGAGGCCCGCAGCTCGGTGCCGTAGGGGCCCTTGGCGACCTTCTTGATGGAGAAGGCGATCACGAAGGAGGAGTCGAAGGGGTTTTGGGTGTAGATGTGGGTGAGGATCGCGGGGTGCCCGTGGAGGCGGCCGTTGAAGATCAAAAGGCGCCCGTGGGTCGGGTAGGAGCCCTGTTCGGGCAAGACGATCTGGGCCCAGAACTGGCCGGCGCCGATCAGGGCGTTGCCGCAGACCGCCAGCGCTCTTCGGGTCGAGGCGGGCTGGATCGCCTTGGTCGGGCAGACCGGCAGGCCCTTGCTTTGCAGCAGGCCGTGGCGGTTGACGTCGATCGTCATCCGCTGCAGCTGGGGCGGGATGCCGCCCTTCGGTTCGGAGACGTGGCCGGAGACGAAGACCGAGATCGGGGCCGTTCCCGTCCTTGGCAGCTTGAAGGGAGCGATCTGGGCGAGGACCGAGACCCGCAGGTCGCCGCTTTGGATCGTGGTGGCCTGGGCGAGGGTGGCGCCGGAGAGGCAGAGCACCGCCAAGGCCAGGGTGCCCGCCCGCCTTCTCACCCGGCCGCCTACCAGGCGGCCGCAAGCGCCGCCAACTGGTGGCGCTTGCGGTGCTTGGCCTTCTTGTGCTTCTTGCGGGCCTTCCCGCACTGAGCCTGAAGCCCCACCTTTGCCGCGTAGGCCTTGCCGTTTTGGCCGGCGAATTCGGTGGTGGCCTTATGGGAACCGACGCAGAGGTTCGTGCTGTTTTCGAGCAGGCCCTTCTGGCCGCCCTGCATTTCCAGCACGACTTTGGTGACCGGGGCGTCGGGGACGGCTTCGAAGGTGTTGCGTATTCCTCCGTTGACGGAGTCGATGCGGCCGACGGCGTCGAAGTTGATCAACCCGTGCAGGGCGAGGACGAGGTCGGGGAGGGGGTTTTCTGATGAGCGCAGGAAGACCGGGCCTTCCAGCGGTTCGGAGAGCAGCGGGGTCCAGGCTTTGGCGTGGCCGTAGACGGAGCCGGCGGGGCAGCGTTCGCCGTTGCCGTTCCCTTCCTTGAACTGCACCCTGGTGCAGATCGTGCGGATGTGGGCCTGGTCGAGGAACTCGGAGTGAGGCAGGGCCACTGAGACTTTCTTGGAGTTGGCGTCGCCGGGGCGCGGGAGCAGGGTCGCGGTCAGGGCCGGGGTGCCGCCTCGCTTGGTCGATCCCTTGAGCTTCAGCTGGAGGCTGGGCTTATAGCCGAGGTTGGCGCAGTCGGCGGCCTGGTAGCGGGTGGTGACCGTTACTGGGCGGTCGTCTGATTCGGAGGCGAAGTTCGTTCCGCTTCCGAGCACCGTGCTTGCGGTGCTGGTCGGTTCGCAGCTGGTCGGGTTGAGGACGAAGTTCGGCTTGTCGACGTAGGCGCGGATGTCGCGGAGGTGGACGGGGATGCCGTCGACGATGTGGGGGATCGGGTCCGAGCCGGTGGCGTCGACGAAGACTTCGGCGGTTTCGGGGTTGATTTCCAGGCCCTCTCTGATCACGACCGTTCCGAGGTCGAAGGGGCCGGCCACCGCGGCGGTGATCGCGACGACGCTCAGGGAGTCGCCGTGGTAGGGGCCGGCGAGGTAGAGCTTGCCGGGGACGTAGGTGAGGGAGTTGCCTACTCCCGCTCCTACGAGGGTGTGGCCGACTTCCGAGGCGGCGGGGCAGGAGGGGCGTTCGAGCTCTTCTTGGCCGCCGTGGGGGGTGCGTTCCCTGGCCTTGGCGGCGGCGATCGAGGCGTCGGAGCAGAAGGGGATGCCGGCCAGCTTGCCGGTGATGCCGGGGGGCAGCTTGATCGAGAAGTGGGTGATCTCCTGTTCTGAGTCGGTCCTCGAGAGGCGGAGGTTGAAGGGGCTATAGGCGCCGGCGGCGTTGTTGATCGAGCCGGCGATCAGGCCCGGGTGGAAGGGCGGGGT
>CAZIOS010000062.1:0-3143 GCA_964540905.1 uncultured Conexibacteraceae bacterium
CGTCACCCACCCGGAGATGACCCGCTACTTCATGACGATCCCGGAGGCGGTGCAGCTGGTGATCCGCACCGGCGACATCGGTGCCGGCAGGGGCGAGGTCTTCGTCCTCGACATGGGCGAGCCGGTGAAGATCGTCGACCTCGCCCACAACATGATCCGCCTCGCCGGCTACGAGCCCGAGAAGGACATCGCGATCGAGTTCACGCAGCCGCGGGCGGGGGAGAAGCTGCACGAGGAGCTGTTCGAGGCGACGGAGACGCCGCAGCCGACGGCGGCGCGGCGGATCAACCGGGCGGTGCGGCAGACGCCGCTCGACGGCGAGTGGGTCGAGTCGACGCTGAACGCGCTCGAACACCTGGTGCTGGCCGGCGACGAGGTCAATCTGGCCGAGCGAGTGGTGGCGATGATCTCCTCTCCCGGCGGCGACGCGGCGACAGTCGTCTACGACGAGTAGCCTCTCGCAGCCCCTTTGGTCCATGCGATCGAAAAAATCGGCGCCTTCGCCGGCCTGGCCTCCTTCTTCGGCCTCGCCGTCTTCGCCCTGCTCTCGTTCGCCCACGGGCGCGACATCCGCCGCCTGCGCGAGTGGGCCGGCTCGGCGCCCGAGCGCGACGCCGAGCGCAAGGAGTCGACCTCGGCGATCGCCGCCCAGCGGGCCGAGGAGCTGCGGGCGCTGGAGCAGAGCCGCACCGCCGAGCACGAGGCGCTCAGCCGCCGCGAGGAGCGCCGCCGCCGGCGCGACGCCGGCCTGCCGGAACTGACCCGCCGCGAGCGCCTGCGCGAGTGGAGCGCCGACCTCGGCGGCCGGCTCTCGCAGCCGCTCGTCCTGGTCGCGATCGTCGTCGTCGCCGTGGTGATCGCCGCCGGCGTCGCCTACGCGGTCCTCAGCGGCGGCGGCGAATCCGGCGGCAAGCACGGCAAGGGCGCGGCCGCCAAGCTGGCGCCGAGCGAAATCGAGGTCACCGTCCTCAACGGCACCGCGGTGCCCGAACTCGCCGCCACCTACGGCGACAAAGTCGAACGCAAGGGGTTCAAGCTCGGCGCCATCTCCAACACCAACCAGAGCTTCGCCGACAGCGTCGTCATGTTCGAAACCGGACACGCGCCGGAAGCCCACAAGGTCGCCAAGCTGCTGCAGATCTCGAAGGTGCAGCCGATGAGCGGCGAAGTCGAATCCGCCTCGTCGGGGGCGAGCGTCGCGGTCGTGGTCGGCGAGGACAATGCCACGGCGGCGGGTTAACGCGGCGGCTGTCGTCTTCGCCCTGCTGGTCGTCGCCACCGTCGCCGCCTTCGCCTGGGCCCAGCGCCTCAAGCGCGACCCACTGGTCCTCGACCGCGTCACCTTCGTCGCGGTCCCGAGGCTGCACCCACATGCCCCGCCGGTCCACGGCTTCACCCCCAACGGCGACTGCCGCTACGACCGCGAGCGGATCCGCTTCCGAGTGACCCGGTCCGACCACGCCACCGTCCAGGTCGTCGAGCCGGGCGGCCGCGTCGTCGCCACCCTCACCCGCGACCGCTTCCTCAAGCGCTACCACTTCTTCACCTTCTACTGGGACGGCCACGACCGCCTCGGCGGTACCGCCGCGCCCGGTCGCTACAAGCTGCGGGTGAAGCTGGCGAGCCAGGAACGGACGCTGGTCACCCCCGGGGCGATCAAGCTGCACCGCTCGCCGCCGCGGCGTCGCGGCGGCGTCAAATGCACGGTCGCCCGCCCGGCGGGCCAGGGGAAGAAGGGCCAGAGTTGAGCCACCTGCTGGCGGCCGCCGGCGTCCTCGCCGCCGCCGGCGCCAGCGCCGCCGCGATCCTGCTGCCGCCGGGCCGGCTGCGCTCGCTGGCGATGCTGGCCGCGATCGGCCTCTTCCCGATCCTGATCCTCGGCGACCAGTGGCACACCCACCAGATCGTCGACCTGCGCCACGACGACGGCCGCATCGCCGCGCTGCTCCTGGCCGGGGCCGCCGTCACCGCCGCCCTCGCCTACCTCTTCCGCCGCTGGCCGACGCTGCTCCCCCTGGCCATCGTCGCCGCGCTCCCCTTCCGAGTGCCCCTCCACGCCGGCGGCGACACGGCCAATCTCCTGGTGCCTCTCTACTTGGTGATCGCTGGGGGCGTGGTGGCGACGGCAATCAGGGACTGGACGCAACGGCTGGCGGGTCCTGTCGCGGCGGCATCCCCCACGGTGCTCGGATGCTCCGCATCCTCCGCGCCGCGGGGGACCCCCGCCACCACGCCACCCGCCAGAGGAGCGGCAGCCTGGTTGCCGCGAGTTCTGGCCGCGGTGGTCGTCCTGTACGCGGTGCAAACGCTCTATTCCGAGGACTTCTCGAAAGGGCTGCAGAACGTCTGCTTCTTTCTGGTCCCGTTCACGGTGGCGTACGGGCTGCTGCAGAGAATTGAGTGGGACCGCAGGCTGCTGAAGCTGGTGCTGTGCGTGGTCGCGGTCGAGGCGGTGGCGTTCGTGCTGATCGGTTCCGTCGAGTACGTGAGCCGGAACCTGTTCTGGAACAGCCAGGTGATCAGGTCGAACGAATTCCACACCTACTTCCGGGTCAACTCGGTCTTCTGGGACCCCAACATCTACGGTCGCTACCTGGCGCTGGTGATCGTGGTGGTGACCGCGGCGCTGCTGTGGGCCAGGGAGCGCTCGAGCTTCTGGTTGCTGACCGGGCTGGTCGCGGTGCTGTGGATCGGGCTGGTGCCGACCTTCTCGCAGTCGAGCTTCATCGCCCTCCTGGCCGGGCTCGCCGTGCTCGCGGCGCTGCGCTGGAGCCTGAAGTGGACCCTGGTCGCGGTCGCGGTCGGCGTCGTCGGCGCGGTCCTCGTCGTCACCCTGGTCGGCGGCTCCGGCAAGATCAACTTCTCCCGCGTCAACATCGACACCTCCGGTCGCGCCAACCTCGTCTCCGGCGGCATCGACCTCTTCGGCGAACGCCCGGTCTGGGGCTACGGATCCGGCTCCTTCCAAACCGCCTACCGCGACCACCGCACCGACGAGAACGTCCCCGTCACCATCTCCCACACCGAGCCGGTCACCGTCGCCGCCGAGCAGGGCCTGATCGGCCTGCTCGCCTACCTTGCTCTGCTCGCGGTTGCGCTCTGGACGATGGCTACGGGCATCCTGGGCTCGCCGGGGGGTGGTG
>CAZIOS010000063.1:0-2820 GCA_964540905.1 uncultured Conexibacteraceae bacterium
GGTCGTATGACCGACGAGATTCGTTTCCAGACCGGGTTCCGCGGTGCGCCTACCGGGGAGCCCGGTCTCGTCATGCACCTGGACGGCACCGTTTGGCTGGTCGCGCCTGACGGGTCGGAGACACAACTGTCGCCCGGAGCCAGTGCTCCATCGATAGTGCAGTTCGTCGCCCAAGCGCAAAGCATTTACGACACCCTGGATCTGCTTCTGACCATTCCGAACGACCCGGTTTCTCAGGCATACGGCGAAATCAAGATGCCGTTCACTTCGTCCCCGGCACTTTATGCTGCTTCTGACAACGTTGCGACGTTTTCGCGGTTCACAGTCGAGCGGGTAGACACACGCCACGACTCATACATCATCGAAGCGCAAATGATCGTTACGAATGCCGATCAGTCGGAACATGCAGTGCTGAACGGAACGGCAACGGCCGGCAACGGGGTAGAGCTTGACACGGCGACAATCAATAGCTCCGATCTATCGCCAACGATCATCGGAGATGATCTTTCTTGGGATGGATCGAATGTCGTATCTGCGGCCGGTGGCACGTATTCCGTGCAGATGATCTACTCGTCCATCTGGGATTGAACGCTTAGATGGCTCCTCCCGGAACCGAATACCAGCAGGGCAACCCCGTCACGATCGTCGAGACGTTCTTCGGCGACGACGGATCGACACCAGAGGATCCAGACACCGTCACGGTGCGGCTGCGCCTTCCCGACGACACGCTCGAAACGTTCGTCTACGGCGTCGATGTGCAGGTGACGAGGCTCTCGGCCGGCGTCTACCAGTTCGCCTACGGCGTGCCCCCACTCGCCTACGAGTACCACGGCGACTTCGTCGGCACCGTCGGCTCGACGGTCGGCTGGACGCTCCCGTTCGACTTCTACGTCATCCCGTCCAGTGTCGTGCCGCCCGACGGGCCACCCGGCCCGCAGCTGCCGCCCTGCCAAGCCTGGATCAGCGGCGACGACCTGCAGTGCTCCGGCATCGACGCGTTCGACAAGCAGCAGCGCGACGAACTTGCCGTGTCCGCGTCGATGTTGATGTTCGAGCTCTCCGCACGCCAGTTCTACGGCATCTGCGGACCCGTCACCGTGAGGCCGTGCCGGAGCGCCTGCGCAGGCCGTGCAGGCTGGGGATCCTGGATCTGGACGTGGGGCTACTGGTCTGGCGACTGGGGCTACGACTGGTTCTGGGGCAACCAGGAGGGCGGACGGCTCTGCTCGTGCGGCTATGACTCAACGGTCGAGCTCGCCGGCTACCCGGTGACGGAGATCACCGAGGTCAAGATCGACGGGCAGGTGCTGCCGCCGACATTCACGGGGGGCGCCCCGCAGTACCGGCTCGACCAGGATCGCTACCTGACCCGGATGAGCGACCCCGACAACGCGAACATGCCGCTTCACTGGCCGGGCTGCCAGCGTCTCGACCTGCAGGACGACCAGCCGGGCACCTGGAGCGTCTCCTACCGTTACGGGGTCGCGCCGCCGCCGCTCGGGATCAGCGCGGCGAAGCAGATCGCATGCCAGCTGATGCTCGCCGAGTCCGGCCAGAACTGCGCGCTGCCCGCGAAGGTGTCGCGGCTGGTGCGGCAGGGCGCGACGATCGATCTGATCACACCCCTCGCCGACATGCTCCGCGCCGGCAAGACCGGCCTGTTCGCCGTCGACTCATTCATCGCCGCGTACAACCCCTACGGGCTGCGTCGCCGTCCTGCGGTGTTCAGCCCGGACGTGCCGCTGCCGGTGCGTGTCGGGAACGCTTGACCGTCACACCTTCCACCGTCTCATCGATGTTCGACCTGGCCGTCGACTTCCTCGACGCGGTCGTGGCTGCGATGGCGACCACCGAGGAGGGCATCGTCGGCCTCTCGTCGTATGTGACGCTCGGCCAGCCGGCGCTCGCGTCCGACTGCGACCAGGCGATCGTCCAGGTTGTCGGATTGGGCGAGGGCGCTACGTCGCCGACGACACCGCCGGAGGCGACCGGGATGCGCCACTCGCGCGGACGGCTGAACCTCGTCACGTTCACCGCCTACGCGCTCCGCTGCTCGGCGATCACCCGCGGCAACGGCCAGGTCGTCGAACTCCCGTCGTTCGCTGAGTTGAAGGAGGTCGCGAAGATCGGCTACGAGGACGGCTGGGCGATCTGGAACTACGTCACTCGCGCGATCGACCGCGGCACGTTGTTCGGAGGCCCGTGTTCGGTCGTGCACTTCGACGGTGGCATTCCGTTCACGCCCGAGGCGGGACTTGGCGGCTGGCTCTTCACTCTCAGAGTAGAGTTGCAAGGATATGACCCGCTGGCGTAGTGGCTAGAGCGCACACGATCCACCGCGGTCGAGACAATCCAGCGTGGAAGGGCGGACGGTCGATCAACCATCACGGCTATGTGCTCATCCGCCGGCCGGAGCATCCACGCAGTCATGCGGGATATGTATCCCGACTCTTCCGTCGAGCCGAGATTGCCGAATGGTATGGGATCAGCCTCGGCACTCTTAAGGATGTGGTCGCAGGTCGAACATGGCCCGAAAGCCTTGCGCCGTGAGCGAGATCGTCTGGGATCAGGCTGCGCTCTTCGCCGTACTGAACAGCCCGAACGGATTCGTCGCCAAGGATCTCCTCCGCCGTGGCGTCGCGGTCGAGTCGGCGGCGAAGATCTTCGCGTCCGGGAACGGTGGCGGCCCGCACGTCCAGACCGGCCGGTTGCGCGCGTCGATCACGCACGGGCTCGGAGAAGACGGGCTGGGTCTGTATTGCGATGTTGGGACTAACGTTGAATATGCCCCTTACGTCGAACTGGGGCACGAAAATACGG
>CAZIOS010000064.1:0-2815 GCA_964540905.1 uncultured Conexibacteraceae bacterium
CCTTCGCGGGTGTAGTAGCGGCGAAACGCTCGCCAGCCCTTGCCGCTTCTGACCTGCAGCACGACCACGACCCGGTTGTTGTCGGGGCCGGGGATTTCGCCCGAGAAGCGGGCGTAGTGCTTGTCGTGGACGAGCCGATCGGCCGCCTTGAAGGTCGGCTTCACGACCGCCTGGATCGTCGCGTCGGCGCTCAGTTCCCGTGACCCGGCCCGGTAGCGGGAGCTGATCTGGCGCGAGGCCCCGGCGGGAATCGCGAACTGGTAGGTGCCGTCCGGGGCGCTCACCGCGAGGCCGAGGAATTCGCGCTGCTTGTCGGTGACCACGCGCGAGAACACGCAGATCGGCGCCGCGCTGACCCCGGCGCCGGCGGCGTCGGTGAGCCGGCCGCGCAGGGTCGATCCCTGGCCTTGGGGCACCACTTCTTCGGCGCTGGCGCCGGAGCCGAGGCCCGCCGTCAGAGCGGTCCCGCTGGTGGCGTCGGAGCGCAGGCATTCGTAGGTCAAGGGCGCGGTGGCCGCCGCTCCGACGTTGCCCTCCGCGTCTTCGAGCCAGAGCTTCACCGTGTAGTCGCCGCCGGCCTGCGGGGTTTCCAGGCTCTGGATCGCCTGCACCCCTTCGCCGCTGATCGTCTGCGTCGGCACCACCACCTTGCCCGAGCCGTCGAGCAGCTGGTAGTGGGCGGCGTCGATCGGCGAGCCGTTGTCGGTGATGTCGCGCCAGCGCAGGTCGAAGCCCTCGGCGGCCCTGCTGGTGGTCGGCGGCGTCACCGAGATGTCCTGCGGCGCCGCGGGCGGGGTCGTGTCGTGGGGGATCGGCGCCGTCGTGGCCGGGCCGGTGAAGCCCACCCCGTCTTCCAGCCACAGCTTGATGCGGTAGTCCCCCGCCTTGGCCGGGCCTTCGACCTTGGCGAGCGCCGAGAGGTTGGTGCCCGAGACGGTGCGTTCGGGCACGACCACTTCGCCCGTCGCGTTGATGATGTCGTAGTGGATCGCCCCGATCGGCGAGCCGGAGTTCGGCGGCAGCTGCCAGTGGACGCCGAATTCAGGCAGGTAGCGGGCGCTGTTGGCGCTGGTGACTTCGAGCCCCGCCGGCGCGCCGGGCGCCGTGTTGTCGGTGTGGATGGTGGTCTGTTCGCAGCTGGCGCCGCCGGTGTTGTAGAGGCCCTGCCACTGCGCGTAGTCCTGCGCGCAGGCCTGCAGGGTGTGGGCGCCGTCGGGCAGCGAGGCGGTGTTGAAGCCGTAGGCGCGGCCGACGTTGCTGGCGACTGCGCAGGGCTGGAAGACCCTGGCGAATTCGCCGTCGGCGCCGGAGGAGCCGGTGTTGCATTCGTTCCAGTGGTCGATCGTCCAGGCCCTGGAGCCGTCGATGTTGATCCACTCCATGCGGATGCCCGAGCCCTGGTCTGACCAGCTGTAGGTGGCGGTCTGGTTGCCTTTCACCCACTGCCCCGCCATCAGCGGCGAGGTGTTAGTCAGGTGCAGTTCGACCGGCGAGGGGTCGGCCAAAATGAGGACCATCGTGTTCGCATCGACGGCGTTGTAGTTCGACCTGTCGCAGCCGGCTGGCCTGACGCAGGTCATCTCGAAGACGAAGCGCCGGTAGGAGCCGAAGCCGCCGAAGGGCCACAGGTGGGAGCCGAAGCTCGGGGTCGTCGCCCAGCCCACCCCGCCGAGGCTGCCGTTGGCGACGCCGGCGCCCTGCATGAGGATGTTGTTCGTCGAGCCGTCCCAGCCTTCGGCCCAGAAGCGCCCGCGCCAGCCTTCGTTGAATGCGTTCGGCTCGCGGGTGTAGCCACCGCCACCGAGGATTTCCACCCACGGTGGCACCGTCCAGCTCATCGAGCCGTAGGCGCCTTCGCCGGCGTTGCCACTGGGTTCGTGCTCGCTGATCCGCAGCCAGCCCGATTCCCCGGCCGGGTCCGAGGAGGCGCCCTGGCAGTGGTCTTCGAAGGTGAAGATGCCGCCGGGGTTCTTGGCCGAGGTGGTGTTAGTTGCGGTGGCTGGGCCGTCAGAGCCGGTGCCGGCCGCGCACATCACCATCCGGTAGTCGGCGGCGTGGGCGGTGGCGGCGCCTCCCACCGCAACTCCCACGCAGGCGTAGAAAAGGCATAGGGCTATCAGGGCCGGCCGGGCCGGCCTTTTCGATCGAAAAGGCATAACTCACTCCTTGCTCTTGCCGATCGGGCTCAAGAAAGGCGTCCCCTGCGCCGTCCTTCCCTCCCTCCAACGAGGCCGGCGACCGGTGCCGCTGGCGGAGGGAGGTGGGCGTTCCGACGATCTGGCTGGGTTGTATGGAATCCAACAAACCGAACTGTCAGATGGACCGCTCAAACGCCCCTCGGTTATTCGTTTAGGTTCGCTGCGGTCTCCGTTTTGGGACACCCCTGGGGCTGGATTGCCTTCGCGCCCGCCGCTCGGCTCAAGAGAGAGGCCCTGCGTGGGCTCCGCAGAGGGTGACTTCTGCGCGGAGCTGCTGGGAGTGGATGGTTCATTTCGCCGCCAGCTGACCAGGTGAGCGCCGTCGACCTCCCTCCTACACTCCCCCGCGATCTAGCCAACGAGGAAAGGTGGGAGCAGGGTGGCCGACGGCAACGAGCACATTCGCGAACTGGTGAGGAAGCGGATCGCCGACATCGAGGACGAGACGAGGCGGCTGGAGAAGGCGCTGAGCTCGCTCGGCCGCGGCGGCTCGACGAGCGCGAGGCCCGCTGCTCGTCTCGCGAGGGCGCAGGCCAAGCGTCGCCCGAGCGCCAAGCGCGTCCCGCGCGGCCAGCGGCCCAAGCAGCTCCTCGCCGCCGTCGAGGCGAACCCGAAGG